>CAZOMP010000010.1:0-153969 GCA_964581085.1 uncultured Gaiellales bacterium
CGGGAGCGACGGGACTCGAACCCGCGACCTCCGGCGTGACAGGCCGGCGTTCTAACCAACTGAACTACGCCCCCGTGGGCCGACGGATTGTAGCGACGGCGCCGGGAGCGGTCGGGGTTGGGGGGCGCAGGGGTGGACGGGCCGGTTGCGAACCTGTAGGCATGTCGCTCGCCGACGGGGTCGCCGTCGCCGTGATCGCGGTCACCGTGCTCTCCGGGCTCCGCCGTGGGCTCGTCGTCGGCGCCTTCTCGTTCGGCGGGTTGCTGCTCGGCTTCTACGTCGGCGCCCGCGTGATCCCTTCCTTCTTCGGCGGCGGCGTCTCGCGCTGGCTTCCTCTCGTCGGCCTCGGGGCCGCCGTCGCGTGCGCCGCCCTGGGCCAGGCGCTCGGATCGAGAGCGGGGCGGACGCTGCGGCAGCTGTTTGCAGAGCTGGGGCCGTTGCGGCTGTTGGACAGGCTCGGCGGCGGCATGCTCGGCGCCGCCATCGGGATCGCTCTCTGCTGGGCCGTGGGTGCCGTTCTCCTCTATCTGCCCGGTCAGACCGAATTGCGTCGCTACGCACAGGACTCGACCATCCTCTCCGCGCTCAACGACGAGATGCCGCCGACCCGCGTGATCGATGCGCTGTCGGGCATCGACCCGTTCGACGTGCTGGCCGGCCCTGCGGCGCACGTCGCCGCTCCGGATCCGGCCGTGCTCGACACGCCCGGTGTGAATGCCGCCGCCCTGAGCGTCGTTCGCGTCGTCGGGAACGCCTGCGGGCTCGGGATCGAGGGCTCGGGCTGGGTGGCCGGGCCGAATCTCGTTGTCACGAACGCTCATGTCGTTGCGGGCGTCGACCGTCCCCGCGTCGACCGCAACGACGGTGACCTGCTCGACGCTTACGTCGTCGCCTTCGACAGGAAGAACGACATCGCCGTCCTGTCGGTGCCCGGCCTCGAGGCGCGGCCGCTCACCCTCCAGTCGGTCCCGGAGGGAACCGCGGCTGCGCTCCTCGGCTACCCGGGCAACGGCCCCTACCACGAGACCGCGGTCCGGGTCGGTCGCGAGGCGACGATGATCGGGCGCGACGCGTACGGGACATTCCCGACCACGCGGCGGGTGACGACGATTCGCGGGGCCGTGCGCAGCGGCAACTCGGGCGGACCGGTCGTCGATGCGAAGGGCCGCGTGGTGACCGTCGCGTTCGCGCGTCGGGCCGGCACGGACGGTGGTTACGGCGTTCCTGTCGACATTGTGAAGCAGACGCTTGCGGGCGCCGGTCTGACACCGATCGTCACCCGCTGCCTCGACCGCTGAGCGACCTCGCCATGGGGCGTGCGCGCTCAAGGTTTCGGCGGCGGCGCCGATAGCAATGCAGGTTCCAGGTCGGGGACTGACGGCAATCATCTCTCGGCCGAGGGACATGAGAAGGGGCGGCGAGCGATACGCCGCCCTTCTCGTTTCTCGGCGGTCACCCGATCTCGTCGTCGTGGACGGTGCGCCCCTCCATGCCGCCGGCGACCGTGACGACCTGTCCCGTCACATGTCCCGAGAGGACGTCCGATGCGAGCACGACGACCTGGGCCGCCACATCCTCGGGCTGGGCCACCTTGCGGAGTGCCATCGTCCGGGAGACGCGGCGAACCGCCTCGGCGTCCACGAGGCCCCGCGTCATCGGCGACTCGGTCCATCCGGGTGCGACCGCGTTCACTCGTGCGAGCGGCGCGATCCGGGCGATCTCGTTCTTCAGTGACAGCAGGAGCCCGGTCTGGATCGCGGCCTTCGCCGCCGCATAGTCGGCGTGCCCCGCCTCGCCGAAGCGACCCGCCGTCGAGCCGACGAGCACCAGCGAGCCGTGTCCGCGGCGGGCGACCTCACGCAGGAACGCACGCGCGGTGAGGAACGTCGCCGTCAGGTTCTGGCTCAGCGTCTCCTGCCAGCGTTCGAGTGGCAGCTCCCAGGCGGGGCGATCCTCCGACGGCCAGACACCCGCAACGGCCGCGCAGACGTCCACCGATCCCAGCTCGGCTCGCGCCGCCTCGAACAGCCGCTCGACGTCATCCTCGCGGGTCAGGTCGGCCTGGGCGGTCGCAGCGCCCCCGATCTCGGCCGCGACCGCTGCGGCCCGCTCCGCACCGAGGTGATAGTGCACGAGGACGCGGGCGCCCTCGGTGGCGAAGGCTCTCGCGCAGGCTGCGCCGATCCCGCCCGAGGCGCCGGTGACGACGACGCCCTTGCCCCTCAGCCCCGTATCCACGGCCGCGTAGGCTATCCGTCGTGAAGGTCTTCATCGTCAGCGATCTCGAAGGCGTCTCCGGCGTCACCAAGGGCGGCCAGACGCGGGGCGGATCTCCGATGTACGAGGAGGCGCGCCGCCTCTACACCGAGGAGATCAATGCGGCCGTCCGCGGGGCGAAGGCCGCCGGCGCGACAGAGATCGTGGCGATGGACTGCCACGGAGCGGGGGAGGAGTGGTCGTTCAACTCGCTCGTGCCCGAGCTGCTCGACGAGGCGTGTGACTTCGTCGTTCAGGACGAATGGACCGAGTACACCGCGTTTCTCGAGACCGGCGTCGACGCCGCCCTCTTCGTCGGCATGCACGCACGGGCCGGTACCCGCCTCGGCGTCATGAACCACACCGTCTCCGGCCAGGTCTGGCAGAACCTCTGGTTCAACGGCGTCCTCGTCGGCGAGACCGGGATCAACGCGGCGCTCTGCGGGACCTGGGGCTGCCCCGTCCTGCTCGTCACGGGGGACGACCAGGCGTGCAGCGAGGCCCGCGACCTCCTCGGCCCGGCGCTGACGACCGTCGCCGTCAAGCAGGGGCTTGGCGCCCAGTCGGCGCGCAACATCGCTCCCCTGCGGGTACGGGCGCTGATCGAGGACGGCACCCGGCGCGCACTCGCGGATCTCTCGGCCGTCGAGCCCTACCTGCCCGGCAGTCCCTGCGAGATCCAGGTCGAGTACAAGAACACCCGGGCACCGGACGCGCTGCGCCACCGGCCGGGCGTCGAGCGCGTGAGCGACCGCACGATCGTCTCGCGTGCCGACACCTGGTGGGACGCCTGGCGGCAGTTCTTCTTCTGAGCGATGGCGCCGTTGTCCGATCTCCGCTCCACGCCGGCGTGGCAGGCGCTCCTCGCACACGCGGACGCGCTGCGTCCGGTGCAGCTGCGCGACCTCTTTGCGGCCGACCCGGGACGGGCCGAACGGATGACCGCCGAGGCCGCCGGCCTCTTCCTCGACTACTCGAAGAACCGCATCACCGACGAGACGCTGGCGTTGCTCGTCGCGCTCGCCGACCAGCAGGGTGTCGCAGCTCGGCGCGACGCGATGTTTGCCGGGGAACACATCAACGTGACCGAGGATCGTGCCGTCCTGCACGTCGCCCTGCGGATGCCGCGCGGACGCTCGCTCGTCGTCGACGGCGTGGACGTCGTCGCGGCGGTACACGAGGTGCTCGACCGGATGAGCGCGTTCGCGGAGCGGATCCGCTCCGGCGCCTGGACCGGTCACACGGGCCGGCCGCTTCGCAACGTCGTCAACATCGGCATCGGCGGCTCGGATCTCGGCCCGGTGATGGCCTACCGGGCATTGCGCCACTACAGCCGTCGCGAGATGACCTTCCGCTTCGTCTCGAACGTCGACAGCACCGACTTCGCCGAATCGACGCGGGACCTCGATCCGGCCGAGACGCTCTTCGTCGTCTCCTCGAAGACGTTCACGACGCTCGAGACGATGACGAACGCGCACACCGCGCGTGCGTGGCTGCTCGCCGGCCTCGGCGGCGACGAGGCGGCGGTTCGCAAGCACTTCGTCGCCGTCTCCACCAATCTCGGGGCGGTCGCGGCCTTCGGGATCGACCCGGCGAACGCGTTCGGCTTCTGGGACTGGGTCGGCGGCCGCTACTCGATGGACTCGGCCATCGGTCTCTCCACCATGCTCGCGATCGGCCCCGACCGGTTCGGGGAGCTGCTCGGCGGCTTCCACGCGATGGACGAGCACTTCCGGACGGCGCCGCTCCACGAGAGCCTGCCGGCGCTGCTGGGCTTGCTCTGCGTCTGGTACACGGACTTCTTCGACGCCCAGACCGTGGCGGTCCTGCCCTACGACCAGTACCTCGAGCGCTTCCCCGCCTACCTGCAGCAGCTGACGATGGAGTCGAACGGCAAGAGCGTCCGGCTCGACGGTGCGGCCGTCGACGTCGACACCGGCCCGGTGTTCTGGGGTGAGCCGGGCACGAACGGCCAGCACAGCTTCTACCAGCTGATCCACCAGGGAACGCGGCTGATCCCGTGCGACCTCGTCTGCTTCGCGGAGTCGCTCAACCCGATCGGCCGGCATCACGACCTGCTCGTCGCCAACGTCTTCGCGCAGGCCGAGGCGCTCGCGTTCGGGAAGTCGCCCGAGCAGGTGAGGGAAGAGGGAACGGCAGACTGGCTCGTCCCTCATCGCACCTTTCCCGGCAACCGCCCTTCCAACGTGCTGATGGCGCAGCGGCTGACGCCGGAGACGCTCGGCGCCCTCGTGGCGCTGTACGAGCACAGCGTCTTCACTCAGGGCGCCGCCTGGCAGATCAACTCCTTCGACCAGTGGGGTGTCGAGCTCGGCAAGGCGCTCGCGCAGCGGATCGTTCCCGAGCTCGAGGCCGACAGGTCCTCCGAGCTCGCACATGACCCCTCCACGAACGCGCTGATCCTGCGCTACCGGCGCCTGCGCGGTCGCCCGTAGGCCAGCAGGCTCAGAGCTCTAGCGACCCGGCATCCACCTCCGTACGAGCGCGATCCGCCGTGCGGGCCGTCCGGTTCGGTCTTCCACGCGGTCGGCGCTGAACGCCACGGCCGCGATCGTGCGGGCGCCGAGAAAGCGAAGCGGCTCGGGCTCCCAGCGGCGGGCGCGGTGCCCGAGCCACGGCAGCGTCGTCAGCTCGCTCTCGCGGCCCGTGATCAGATCGGCGAGCGTCCGCCCGCCGAGGCTCGAGGCGACGACTCCGTGGCCCGAGTAGCCGCCGGCCCACGCGAGACCCGAACCGCGGTCGAAACCGATGCCCATGCTCCAGTCGCGCGGTGCGGCGAAGAAGCAACCCCAGCGGTGGGTGATCCGCGCCTGCCCGACGTCCGGGAAGAGCCGTCGCAGCGCCTGCTCGAGTCGGGCGTGGATGCGCGGCTGCACCTCGTCCTGCTCCCGGATCGCACCGCCGAGCCGATAGTTGAGGCCCCGGCCGCCGAGCGCAATCCGGTCGTCAGCAGTCCGCTGGGCGTAGACGAACTGATAGTGCTGGTCGGCGATCGGTGCGCATCCCCTCCAGCCGACCCGCTCCCAGGTCTCCGCCGGCAGCGGCTCGGTCGCGAGCATGTGCGAGGCGAGTGGCAGGAACGTGCGGCGCTGGCCCGGAAGGCGCGTCGTGAACGCCTCGGTGGCGCGCACGACCACAGCGGCGCGGAGCGAGCCACCAGCACAGAGGACGCGCCCCGGCTCGATCGTCTGCGCGGCGGAGCGCTCGTAGATCGTGGCCCCCTTTCGCTCGCAGGCCGTCGCGAGGCCGCGGGCCAGTCGAGCCGGATCGACCCGGGCGCAGTGCGGTGTATAGGTGCCGCCGAGGACGCCGGCGATGCGCACCTCGTCGGCGATCTCCCCCGCCGACACGAAGCGCACGTCTTCATCGCCGAACCCTCGTGCCCGCCGCGCAGCGAGACCCGCGCGGATACGGCCGAGTTGTGGCTCGGACGTCGCCACCCGGAGAGCGCCGCCCTTCACCCAGCCGCAGTCGATCGCCTCCTCCGCCACCACCGTCCCGATCCAGTCGATTCCGTCGATCATCGCGCGCTCGGCCCGGGCGACCCCGTCCTTGCCGCCGACCTGCTCGTAGACACGAGCCTCACCCGAGATCCCGGCCGAGACGAAGCCGCCGTTCCGCCCCGAGGCGCCGTAGCCGACCGTCTCTGCTTCGACCACGACCACCCGCAGCGACGGGTCGCGCTGGAGGAGCGCGTACGCCGTCCAGAGCCCCGTGAAGCCTCCGCCCACGATCGCGACGTCGGCCTCCAGGTCGCCCTCGAGCCGGGAGCGTAGGGTGGCGCCCGCGAGGGCGCCGTCCAGCCACAGGCTCCGCTGCCGGTAGCGCTCGAGCTCGGCCATCAACGCAGGCGCGACGCGGCAGCCTCGTCGAGGATCACCGTCGTGCGTCCGCCACGCGAGCGGACGAGGCTCGAGGGCGTCTCCGCGCACGGCGGCTCTCCGAAGGCCCGCTGGACTGCCTCCGCCTTGCCTCCGCCAACGATCAGGAAGACGACGTGCACCGCAGACTCGAGTGCAGGGATCGTCATCGTGATGCGCTCGACGAACGGCTCCAGCCCCGGGGCGGCAGCGACGACGAGCCGCTCCCGCTCATGCAGGGCGGGCGAGCCGGGAAAGAGCGAGGCGGTGTGACCGTCGGGCCCGATCCCGAGCAGCACCACGTCGAGCGGCGAGCCGCGCAGCTCCTCCTCGTAGGCGGCCGCTGCGGCCTCCGGGCCGAGCCCCGTCTGGACGGGATGGACGAGCGGGGGCACGACGAGACGGTCGAGGAGCGACTCCTTCACGAGCAGCTGGTTGGAGCGCGGATCGCTCGGCGGCACGCAGCGCTCGTCGCCGAACCACACCTCGGCGCCGCCCCAGTCCGGGTGGTGCTCCGCCGCGAGCTCGTAGCCGCGCCTCGGAGTGGAGCCCCCCGCGAGGACGACCGAGCCGTCCGCGGCAGCTGCCTCGACGAGAAACGTCGCCGCTGCCCGGGCCGCGCGTTCGGCATCCTCGACGACGACGAGATCGACGGTCGACCCGCTCGAAGACGCCACATCCACCCGGCTGACGCTAGCCGGGCCGAGCCCGGCAGTCCAGCTGTAGCTGTCAACTCGACGGGTTCGGCGTGCAGATAGCGCTTGACATGTCACGCTTCGGAGCGGCACACTCCCGCGGTCGCGCTTCGGCGTGGTTGGGGACGCACAACAAAGTTCGGAGTTCGGACGTCCAAACCGGGTACCACCCACAAGGAGGACATCGGAATGAAGAGAAGGGCAACGCTGCTGCTGGCCCTCGTGGTCGCAGTGGCCGCGGCGCTCGCCTCGACGGCGGGCGCCGGCTCGACCGCTGCGGCGCAGAGTCAGTCGTCGCAGGCGGTCAGCTGCAAGAGCAAGATGAAGCTCGCGATCGTGTCACCCTTCACGGGCGGCGCGGGCTTCCTCGGCAACGAACAGCTCAGCTGGATGAAGTACGCGGTCAAGACACTCGCACCGAAGCTGGGCCTGAAGATCAGCATCGTCCCCGGTGACACGCCCGTCGAGCAGGGCGCTGCGCCGGCGCAGACGGTGGCGCAGAAGTTCGTCGCCGACAAGACGGTGATGGCCGTGATCGGGCCGGCCACCTCGGGCGGTGCCGCGGCGTCGAACGCGACGTACGGGGCAGCCGGTCTCGCGCAGATCTCCCCGTCGGCGACGCGGACGTCGCTGACGAAGGGCGCCAACCGCGACGCGGGGCCGTCGTTCTTCCGCGTCGTTCCGGGCGACTACGTGCAGGGCCCGACCGATGCGAACTTCATGATCAGCAAGGGTGCGAAGAACGTCGTCCTGTTCGACTTCCAGGAGCCGTACTCACAGGGTCTCTCGGACGCTGCCGAGTCCGTCCTGAAGGCGAAGGGCGTCACGGTGACGCGGCTGTCCGTCAGCAACACGACGACGGACTACTCCTCGTTCGTGACCAAGGTCCCGAACAGCGCCGACTTCGTGTTCTTCCCCACCCAGAAGCCGGGTGACGCGCAGAACATCGCCCAGCAGCTGCTCGAGCAGGGCAAGAAGGCGAAGGTGTTCGGTACCGACGGTTCGAACGACTCGACCCAGTTCAAGGTGCCGGGTTCGTACGTCTCGAACTTCGCGCCTGACATCAGTGGCATCGCCTCCGACAAGGCGATCATCGCCGGGTGGAAGAAGGACAACCCGAAGGCGACGCTCGGCTCCTTCGGCCCTCCGACCTACCTCGCGGCCCAGGTCGCCATGCAGGCGATCAAGTCGGCCTGCATCGCCGGCAAGGGCACGATCAAGGATCGGCGCTCGGTGCTCCGCCACGTCAAGACGACGCGGGTCCCGAACTCGATCCTGGGCGGCTCGTTCCGCTTCTCGACGAAGTCGAACGATCCGTTGAACGCGAAGTTCTACATCTTCCAGATCCAGTCCGACGGAAGCTACAAGCTCGTCAGCTAGTCGCTCCATGGCTTGGGGGGTGTGTCCCGTTCTGGGACACACCCCCCACGTCTGTTCCGCGATAGACTCGCGAACCGCGTGGACACCTTCATCCAACTGACGCTCAACGGCCTCACGTTGGGCAGCGTCTACGCGCTCATCGCCCTCGGCTACTCGCTCGTCTACGGAATCCTGAAGCTCCTCAACTTCGCCCACGGCGACGTGTTCATGGTGGGCACCTTCATCGGCTACGGCGTGCTGCAGATCCTTGGCGGCACCGGCAACCCCGTCGTGCCGGTGTGGCTCCTGCTGACCCTGATGACCGTCGCTGCGATGGCCGGTTGCGCCCTCATCGGCGTCGGCGTCGAGCGCTTCGCCTACCGGCCGCTGCGCGACGCGCCACGCATCGCACCGCTGATCAGCGCGCTCGGCGCCTCGTTCTTCATTGCCTATTCGATGCAGTTGCTCTTCGGCGCAGCGCCGCGGAACTACGACCTCTTCACGATCGACAACGGCTCGCTCTACATGCGCGGGTTCGACATCGGTGCGGTGCACGTGCCACTGATCCGCGTGATCACGATCGTGTCGGCCTTCGTGATGATGATCGCGCTGTGGCTCCTTGTTACGCGGACGCGGACGGGAAAGGCGATGCGGGCGACCTCACACGATCGCGAGGCCGCTGCGATGATGGGAATCGACATCGACAAGGTGATCGTCTTCGCCTTCGTCCTCGGCTCGGCGCTCGCAGGCGCGGCCGGCGTTCTTTTCGCGATGCGCGTCCCCACCTACGCGACGATCGGCTTCCTGGTCGGGCTGAAGGGGTTCACGGCAGCCGTGATCGGCGGTATCGGCTCGATTCCCGGTGCCTTTGCAGGCGGTCTCCTGCTGGGCTTCGCCGAGTCCTACACACAGGGGTACGTCTCGACGCGCTGGTCCGACCTGTTCGTCTTCGTGATCCTGATCCTCTTCCTCGTCTTCCGCCCCCAGGGCATCCTGGGCACAGCCGACATCCGCAAGGTGTGAGATGACCCGCTACGACGACGAGCTGACGCAACCGCTCGAGGGCGCCGTCGAGGCGACGACGTCGGAAGGGCCGACGAGCCCGGCGGTCGGGCGCGACGAATGGGTCGCTCGCCACTCCGACAACCGGGAGCGACGCGGCGGGGTCGTGGGAACGGTCGAGGATCGGCTCCGAGCGGCCCCGTGGTGGAGCTGGCTGACGGCGCTCGTCGTGATCGGCTGCCTCCTGCCGGTCGCGACCGACAACGCCTACATCCGGCGCGTCGCCTTCGACATCTCGATCTACATGCTGCTCGCGCTCGGGCTCAACGTCGTCCTCGGCTGGGGTGGACTGCTCGATCTCGGCTACGTCGCCTTCTACGGGGTCGGGGCGTACGCCTATGCGCTGATGAGCTCCGACCAGTACGGGCTCCATCTCCCGACGTTCGTCTCGCTGCCGCTCGTCGTCGTGATCGGCGCCATCGTCGGTTTCCTCGTCGGGCTCCCATCGCGGCGGCTCACGGGCGACTACCTGGCGATCGTGACGCTCTTCTTCCTGCAGCTCTTCCTCACCGTCGCGACGAATGGCGACTCGATCGCCGGCCACAACGTGACGGGCGGCGCCAACGGGATCCTCAACACCGACCCGATGAGCCTGTTCGGTCACGCTCTTCCCGTCATCAACAGTGACGGCTCGTTCAACGTCGCCTACCTCTACGTCACCCTCGCTGCGTTCATCGTCGTCTACGTCGCGCTCCGGTTCGTCAACCACTCCCGCACAGGGCGGGCGTGGCGCTCGCTGCGCGAGGACTCGCTCGCGGCGGAAGTGATGGGCATGCCGATCAACACCCTGAAGCTGATGAGCTTCGCGTTCGGCGCTGCGATCGCAGCGCTCTCGGGCACGTTCGTCACCGCCGTCAACGCGAGTGTCTTCCCGCTCACGTTCTCGTTCCCCCTCCTGATCACGATCTACACAATGGTCATCCTCGGCGGCGCCGGCAGCCAGGCGGGCGTCGTGATCGGCGCGATCCTGATCGGAGCCCTGCTCGAGCTGCTACGCGACCCGGGCGACTCGCGCATCCTCTTCTACGCCGTGATCGCCGTCGGACTGGTCGCGGCGCTGAAGCTCTCGCGCAAGCTCGCGGCGGTCGTAGCCGGTCTGATCGTCTTCGGCGTGCTCGTCCGTCTGATCGCCGGTGCCGTCCACGAGGACTGGGTCAACGGTGCGAGCCCGGCGGGCGGCCATCTCTCCGGGCACGTCGGCGACTGGGTGATCGTGCCCGCTCAGCCGGCGTCCTGGATCGCCCCGATCTCCTACGTTCTCCTCATCTGCTGCTGCCTGCTGCTGACGCTCCTGCGCGGCTGGGTGCGGCTCGCAGTGCTCGTGCCGGTGCTGTATCTCGCCGCGTTCGTGTGGGAGAACGTCATGCTCGCGAAACCGGAGCCGACGCGTTACATCATCCTCGGCGTGCTCCTGATCGGGCTGATGATCGTGCGTCCCTCCGGCCTGCTGGGCGAGAGGCGCGTCGAGATCGTCTGATGGCCGAGAAGCTCCTCGACCTGCAGGGCGTGTCGATGTCGTTCGGCGGCCTCAACGTCGTCGACGCGCTCGACCTCCACGTCGACCAGGGAGAGATCGTGTCGGTGATCGGCCCCAACGGTGCCGGCAAGACGACGCTCTTCAACCTGATCACCGGCGTCTACCACCCGACGGCCGGCGACATCGTCTTTGCCGGTGACAGCATCGTCGGTCTCGAGCCGCACCAGATCACACGTCGTGGGATCGCACGGACGTTCCAGACGCTACGGCTCTTCCTCAACATGACCGTGCGCGAGAACGTGATGGCGGCCGCCTACGGGCATACGAAGGCCGGCGTCTTCCGTTCGATGCTGCGGACGCGGGGCATGCGGCGCGAGGAGCGCGAGATCCGCGAGCTTGCCGAGAAGCGGCTCGCGTTCTTCGGCGAGCGCCTGATGGGGTACCGCTGGGACCAACCGGCGTACTCGCTCTCCTACGCGAACCGGCGCCGTCTCGAGATCGCGCGCGCGACGGCGACGAACCCGCGCCTGCTGCTCCTCGACGAGCCCGCAGCCGGGATGAACCCCAAGGAGACGCAGGAGATCACCGACCTCGTCAGTCAGCTTCGCGAGGAGGGCGGCTACACGATCCTCGTGATCGAGCACGACATGCACGTCGTCGAGGGAATTTCCGACCGTGTCATCGCGCTCGACCACGGGACGAAGATCGCGGAGGGAACCTTCGAGCAGGTTGCCACCGATCCGAAGGTCGTCGAGGCATACCTCGGCACGGGCGGGATGGCGCGGAAGTGACCGCGACCGCCAACGGCACCCCGCTGCTCCAACTGGAAGGGATCAACACCTACTACGGGGCGATCCACATCCTCCAGGACGAGAACCTCGTCGTCGGCGAAGGCGAGCTCGTCTGCCTGCTCGGCGGCAACGCGTCGGGCAAGTCGACGACGCTGAAGACGATCCTCGGGATCGTCCGCCCCCGGACGGGCCGCGTGCTCGTCAACGGTGAGGACGTGACCCGGATGCCGACAGCCCATCGGATCCGGCGCGGGCTCGCGATCGTGCCCGAGAACCGGCGGCTGTTCGGACCGATGACCGTGCTCGAGAATCTCGAGATGGGCGCCTACTTGCGGCCGAAGGCCGATCTGAAGGCGGAGTTCGAGCGTGTCTATTCGCTGTTTCCCCTTCTCTACGAGCGTCGCTCTCAGCTCGCGGGGACACTCTCCGGCGGTGAGCAGCAGATGGTCGCGATGGGGCGCGCGCTCATGTCGAAGCCGAAGCTGCTCCTGATGGACGAGCCGTCGATGGGCCTCGCGCCCGTCCTCGTGGAGCGGAGCTTCGAGATCATCAAGCAGGTGAACGATGCCGGAGTGGCGATGCTCGTCGTGGAGCAGAATGCGAACGTGTCACTCTCGATCGCCCACCGCGGCTACGTACTCTCGACCGGACGGGTCGTGCTCGAGGGCAAGGCGGCTGACCTGCTCGAAGACGAGGGCCTGCGCAAGGCCTACCTGGGGCGCTGAGCATGGGGATCGTCGACACGCGGGGCTGCGTACTGCCACAGCAGGGTTCGGTACTGGCGCTCGAGACGCTCGAGCTCGGGGCGCACGAGGAGCGGACTGTCGGGGAGGCCGGTCACGACGTCCTGCTCTTCGTCTTCGCCGGCAGCGGCGAGCTCGACGGCGACTCCGTGACGAAAGGTACCGCCGCACTCGTCCTCGACGGCGAGCAGGCATCGCTCGTCGCGACGGGACACGGCATCTCGCTCGTCCGGATCACACTCGGGGGCGAGACCGACCTGCACGCGCCGATGGGCGCGCGGGAGCGGATCGTGACGGTGGACGAGGTGGAGCCCGGGAAGGCGACCGGAAGCCGCTCGTTCCAGGTCCTCTTCGGCCCCCACAACGGGTGCCGCCGCGCGACGCTGTTCGTCGGCTACGTACCGCCCGGCAAGGCGCCGTGGCACTACCACCTCTACGACGAGATCTGCTGGATCTGGCGCGGCCCCGGCCGCTGGCACCTCGGCGACGACGTCGAGCCGCTCGAGCATGGTTGCGCCTGGCGGATCACGCCGCGGCAGGTGCACATCGTCGAGAACACCCATCCCGATACGGAGCTCGCGATTCTCGGGGTGTTCACGCCCGCAGGGTCACCGTCGGCCGCGTACCTCACGCCGGACATCTCCGAGTCCTACGGATTCGGCTCGCGATGACCGCGCAGCCCGCACCGGGCCCTCTCGCAGCAGGCCGTGTCGGCGACGCGGTCCGGGACGAGTTCCCCATCCTCGCCCACAGGACATATCTCAACGCCTGCTCGCAGGGTGCGCTCTCCCACCGCGTCCGCGCCGCCTACGAGGAGTACCTCGAAGGTTGGGACACGAACGGGGCCGAGTGGGAGTTCTGGGTCGAGCGGGCCGAGGCGGCGCGCACGGGTTTCGCGGAGCTGCTTCACGGCACGGCCGACGAGGTCGCCGTCACGACCTCCGTGACCCAGGGTGTCAGCGGCATCGTCTCCGCGCTGCCGTTCGAGCGCGGCGGTCGGACGAAGATCGTGATCAGCGAGTACGAGTTTCCGACGGTCGGTCAGATCGCCCACGCGCAGGAGTTGCGCGGTGCCGAGGTCGTGCACGTGCTCCCGGAAGCGGACGGTCAGATTCCCGTCGAGAAGTTCGCCGAGGCGATCGACGAGCAGACGGCGCTCGTCTGCTGCACGACGATCTCGTACCGCACCGGGCACCGCAACGACATCGCCGCGATCGCCGAAGCAGCCCATGCGAAGGGTGCGCTCGTGCTCGCCGACAGCTACCAGGCGGCCGGTGCGATCGAGCTCGACGCCCCGGCGCTCGGTGTCGACTTCGTCACGGGCGGCACGGTCAAGTACCTGCTCGCCTCGGCGGGGCTCGGCTTCCTCTGGGTGCGCGGCGGCCTGCTCGAGCGGCTGCTGCCGACCCAGACCGGGTGGTTCGCCGACGAGGACATCTTCCGGATGGACATCTCCGACTACTCACCGCACGGCACTGCCCGCCGCTTCGACGCGGGCACCCCGCCGGTGCCGAACATCTACGCCGGTGTCGCAGGGCTCGCGCTCCTGCAGGAGACGGGTGTCGCGGCGGCGGAGCACCACGTCCGCGGGCTCAACACTCGCCTCATCGAGGGGCTGCACGAGCTCGGTGCGACCGTCGTCACCCCGGACGACCCCGCCCGCCGTGGGCCGCTCGTCTGCGTTCGCTCGACCGACGCGGGGGAACTCGTACGGTCCCTTGCCGAGGATCGGATCACGTGTTCCCTACGCGATGCGAACCTCCGCGTGGCGGCGCATTTCTACAACACCGAGGGCGACATCGACACGCTCCTCGCGGCGCTCGCGAAGCGGCGCCAGCTGCTCGCGTAGTTCCGATCGGAGCGGTCGCCGCTCACGCCTCCGGGGACAGCGCCACCACCTCGCGGCGAAACGGCGGCACATCGTCGCTCGTCGGAGGCGTGTCGAGCTCTTCCGCGTAGCGGCGGCCGTCCCACACGGCCGCGGCGATCGTACCGGGGCTGTAGGCGTCGCCCACGAGACGCACCGTTGGTTCCGGTCGCCCGGCGCCCAGGGCAGCGAGTTGCTCAGCCAGCGAGTCCTGTGGCAGTCGGGCCGTGACGAGCACGAGCGTGTCGGCGGCGAGCTCGTGCTCGCGGTCGGTATAGGTGCAGGCGAGCGTGACCGCACCGGACGCAACCGAGGCGAGGTAATGCGTCGTCACGACGGTCACACCGAGCTCGAGCAGGCGGCGCTGGATGCGATGCTGCTCGAGCGTGTTCTCGGTCCACCCGGAAACGCGGGCGTCGGGAGTGACCAACGTCACCTGGAATCCCTCGCTGACGAGGAGCTCTGCGAGCACGCCGCCCATGTAGTAGTGGTCGTCGTCGAAGAGCACGACCCGCGGACCGGCGGGGCGAGCGCCGCTCATGAGGTCGTCGGGAGTGAGGATCTCGATGCCCGCCAGCGCGAGCGGCTGGGTGTGCCAGCGACCGACGCCGTCGGAGCGCCAGGACGAGCCCGTGGCGAGCGCCACGTGGTCGAACTCGTACGAGAGGATCTCCTCGGCGCCGAGGAGATCGCCGAGCGCGAGCTCGACGTTGCGCAGCCGGACGAGTTGACTCGCCCGGTAGTCGACCACCCGGACCCAGGCGGCCAGGCCGGGCAGGCGGGCCTCGCGCACGACGCGTCCGCCCAGCGCGTTCGTCGCTTCCGCCAGCACGACGTCGTAGCCCCTGCGTCCGAGCGACAGCGCCGCCTCGAGTCCGGCCGGCCCGGCCCCGACGACGAGCACCTTGGCGTCGCTTCCTCTCGGCCGCATCCGCTCCGGGTGCCAACCCCGACGCCATTCCTCGCCCATGCTCGGGTTCTGGGTACAGCGGATCGGAGCGATCGTGCCGTCGCCCGACACGCAGATGTTGCAGCCGATGCACTCGCGGATGTCCTCGAAGCGGCCCTCCTCGATCTTCCTGGGGAGGAACGGGTCGGCGATGGAGGGGCGTGCGGCGCCGATCAGGTCGAGCACGCCGTCGCGCACCATGCGCACCATCGTGTCCGGGGAGGTGAAGCGTCCCACGCCGACGACCGGCTTGCTCGTCAGCTGCTTGAGGCCACGCACGTACTGCTCCTGAGCGCCCTCCGGGGTGAAGCGCGAGGTGAGCGAGTCGAAGTCCCATTCGCCGACCATGAAATCCCAGACGTCGGGCAACTCGCCGACGAGTGCGAGCACCGACTCGATCTCATGTCGCTCCAGCCCGGCCTCGCCGATCAGCTCGTCCACGCAGATACGGCAGGCGACCGCCGCGCGACCGTCGACCTCGTCCAGCGTGTCCTCCAGGATCTCCCGGAGGAGACGCGCGCGATTCTCGATCGAGCCGCCGTACCCATCGTCGCGGTCGTTGTAGCGACGCGAGAGGAAGTGCTGGATCGTCGTCAGGCCGTGACCTGCGTAGACGTAGACGAGGTCGTAGCCCGCCGAGAGCGAGCGGGCGACGGCCCGGCGGTGCCAGCGGCGCAGGTCGGCAATATCACCGGCGTCCATGCGGCGCGCCTGGACCGGGTTGATGCCCGTCGTCGGCAGGTGCGCGGGCCCGAGGGGCGGCTGGCGGACGAAGAGGTTGGGACCGTTCATGCCGCTGTGGACGAGCTCGATGCCGGCGAGCGACCCGTGCTCGTGGACCTTCTCCACGAGCCGCGCGTGGGCCGGCACGTCCGCGTCGTCCCAGATGCGCCCTTCGATGTAGGGGGAGAGCTCGGTCGAGTAGTGGATCTCGACCTCCTCCGTACAGACGACCGCCCAGCCGCCCTCGGCCTTGACGCCTCGCATCGCCGCGTGCGACGAGGGATGGACGTGGCCCATGCCATTGCAGTGCGGCACCTGGAAGAAGCGGTTCCGCGCCGTCACCGGGCCGAGCTGGACGGGTTCGAAGAGGATGTCGTAGCGAGGGTCGCGCATGGTCGCCGCAACGATCGTAGATCGCGCGACACCCCGCAGTCTCGAGTGTCACGGTCTTGACGGCGAGGGGGCCCGTCCGCTTGACTCTCTGGTCAGAGTCCTGACCGTACGGTCAGGACCGGACGCGAACCGGAGGAAGCACTCCCATGCACACGATGTCGAGCAAGCTCTACTTCGGACCCTGGTATCGCCGCTCGCCCTTCTTCGAGGCGACGCTTCGTGCCGGGTGCAAGGCCTACGACGTCTACAACAAGATGTACCTCCCGGCCGAGTACGACGATCCCGAGGTCGAGTACCGCGCGCTGAACGAGGGCGTCACGCTGTGGGACGTCGGCGTCGAGCGCACCGTGCAGGTGAGCGGCCCCGACGCCGACCGCCTGATCGACATGCTGACGTGCCGTGACCTCACGCGTTGTGCGGTCAAGCAGTGCAAGTACATGCTCGTGACGGCTCCGAGCGGCGGGATCGTCAACGATCCCGTGCTGCTGCACGTGGACGAGGGAGTCTGGTGGATGCAGCTCTCCGACAGCGACGCAGGCCTGTACGCGCTCGGTGTGCTCTCGCAGTCCGGCCTCGACGCCGAGGTGAGCTACCCCGACGTGCACCCCGTTCAGGTGCAGGGGCCACTCGCGGCGCCGACGCTGGAGAAGCTCGTCGGCCGCGCCATCTACGAGATCGCCTACTACTGGTGCGAGCGCCTCGAGATAGCCGGCATCCCCGTGGTGCTCAGCCGTACGGGTTGGTCGGCCGTCCCGGGATTCGAGGTCAACCTGCTCGACGGCTCGCGCGGTGACGAGCTCTGGGAGGCGATCATGGACGCGGGAGAGGAGTTCGCGATCCGTCCCATCGCGCCCAACGAGGCGCGACGCGTGGAGGCCGGTATCTTCAACTGGGGCTCCGACATGACACTCGGCGACACGCCCTTCCACGTGATGGGGCTCGAGCGCCTGGTCGAGGAGCAGCCGCAGGACTACATCGGCAAGGATGCGCTCGAGCGCATTCAGCAAGAGGGCGTCGACCGCAAGCTCGTCGGCATCGAGTTCGACGAGAGCGAGCCGCTGCCGGGAATCACCCGCTCCTGGGAGGCGCGGTACGAGGGCCGTGCCGTCGGCACCGTCACGAACGGCGTCTGGTCTCCCGGTTTGGCGCGCAACATCGGCTACGTCCGCTTGCCGATCGAGTTGACCTTGCCGGGGACCCGGATCGAGGTCGACTCCGAGTTCGGCCCGCTCACCGGCGTCACCGCCGCGATTCCCTTCGTCGACCCGCGCAAGGAACGGCCTGCAGCGTTGCTCACGGGCTGAGTCCGCATCTCGATGGATCCAGGCGGAAGGACGCGATCGCCGGCGAACGGCGGCTCCGATCAGGGATGATGCGGGCGATGCCGCCGCGGATCCATCTCACCGCCCGCGTGCCGGCCGAGGTCGAGGCGGCGCTCGCCCACGACTTCGAACTCGTTCCCTCGACGACAGAGGCGGAGGGGATCGTCTCGGTGCTGACGGTCTCGGTGGACGACGCCTATCTCGAGGCCGCCGGCCCGCAACTGAGGATCGTCGCCAACTATGCCGTCGGCGTGAACAACGTCGACCTCGAGGCGGCCCGTCGCCGCGGCATCGTCGTGTCGAACACGCCCGACGTGCTCACGGCGGCGACGGCCGAGCTGGCGCTGACCCTGATGCTCACGCTGCTCCGTCGGGTCGCCGAGGGCGACCGCTTCGTCAGACGTCGCGAGCCCTGGGAATTCTCGCTCGAGTTCATGCTGGGCGAGCGGCTCGAGGGGAAGACGGTGTTGATCGTCGGCGCGGGTCGGATCGGCCGCGAGACCGCGCGGCTCGTCGAGACGCTCGGAGCGATACCGGTGCTCGCCGGACGCGAGGACGACCTCGATGCGCTTCTTCCCGAGGCAGACATCGTCTCGCTCCATGTCCCCCTGACCGCCGAGACGCGACATCTGCTCGATGCACGTCGGCTGCGGCTCCTCAAACGCACCGCAGTGGTCGTGAACACGGCGCGGGGAGCGGTGATCGACGAGGCAGCGCTCGCCGGGGCGCTCGCCGAGGGCGTGATCGCCGGAGCCGCGCTCGACGTCTACGAGCACGAGCCCGAGGTGACCGAATCGCTGCTCGCGCTGGAGAACGTCGTCCTCGCACCCCATCTCGGGAGCGCCACTCGCGACACGCGGATCGCGATGGGGATGCTGTGCGTGGAGGCGCTGCGGGCGGTCCTCCTGGAGGATCGTCGGCCGGCCAACGCGGTCGTCTATCCTCCGGGCCCGTGAGCTCGTTCGGCTGCCAGGCGATGTGGGGGACGCTCGAGCGGGTGCTCGTGCGGCCGCCGTTGGTCGAGGACACGGACCACGTCGGCGGCTACGGCTGGCGCGGCGTACCCGACGCCGCCGCCGCACGGGCCGAGCACGACGAGTTTCGGGAGCTCCTTGCGGGCGCCGGTGCCGAGGTCGTCGTCTCCGAGCACGATCCCGGCAACCCCGATGCGATCTACGTCTACGACCCCGTCCTCGTCGGCGACGCCGGTGCCGCACTGCTGCGACCAGGCAAGGCCGGACGGCTCGGCGAGCCGGACGGTATCGGCGCGAGCCTCGAGGAGGCCGGCATTCCGGTCGCGTCGAGGATGGCTGCGCCGGCGACTGCGGAGGGCGGCGACACGGTCTGGCTCGACCACGACACGCTCCTCGTCGGACACGGCTACAGGACGGGCCCGACCGGCATTGAGGCGCTGCGGGATGCGTTCCCCGGTGTCGCGGTGATCGCCCTCGATCTCCCCCACTGGGTCGGTGCGACCGAGGTCATGCATCTGATGTCGCTGATCTCGCCGCTCGACGGCGATCTCGCCGTTGTCTATCCCCGGATCGCACCGGTGCGGCTGCTCGAGCTCCTTCGCGAACGCGGCGTAGAGATCGTGGCAGTGCCCGACGAGGAGTTCGAGACGATGGGCTCGAACGTGCTCGCGCTCGGCCCCCGCAAGGCGATCGCGCTCGAGGGCAACGACGAGACGCGGCGGCGCATGGAGCAGGTAGGCGTCGAGGTGCTCACCTACCGGGGCGACCACATCTCTCGACTCGGCGACGGCGGTCCGACCTGCCTGACCCGACCGCTCCTGCGCGTGCAGCCGTGAGCGGGCTCTTCTCGGCGATCGCGGCCGGGAACCGCGAGGCGGTGGAGGAGCTCCTGAAGGAGAACCGCGCCCGAGCCTCCGAGCGTAACGAGGACGGTGTTTCGGCAGTGATGTACGCGCTCTACGTGCGGGAAGCGGCGATCGCTCGCCGCCTCGCAGAGGTGAAGCGGTCGCTCGACGTCTTCGAAGCGGCCGCGCTCGGCGAGA
This sequence comes from uncultured Gaiellales bacterium, assembly GCA_964581085.1. Lineage (GTDB taxonomy): Bacteria > Actinomycetota > Thermoleophilia > Gaiellales > Gaiellaceae > Gaiella. Next base: position 19,536 of record CAZOMP010000010.1, read on the forward strand.
CGGCACAGCTCGGCGCGATCCTCGAGCGTGATCCGCTCGCCGCCGTCGACTGGAGCTCCGACGGTTTCACGCCGCTCCATTTCGCTGCCTTCCTCGGCGATGCGCCGGCGGCCACCATGCTCCTCGACGGTGGCGCCGAGGCCGGCGCCGTCTCGCGCAATCCGATGCAGGTGCAGCCTCTCCACAGCGCCGCGGCCGCCTGCAATGTCCCGGTCGCCCGAGTCCTGATCGAGCGCGGCGCCGACGTCAACGCACGACAACGGGGTGGCCTCACGCCGCTCGATGCGAGCTACCAGAACCACGACGAGGAGATGCAGTCACTCCTCCTCGACCACGGCGCGCGCGCCTCGGGCTAACGACGACGACGAGGCGGCCTACGGATCGTCGAAGGTCAGCTGACGATGATCCGAGAGGCCCGAGACGCCGACACCGACGAGCCGCAGCGCTCCGGGCCGGTCGCGCAGCCCCCGGTCGAGAAGGCCGCAGGCGAGATCGCCGATTCGGTCGCCCTCGTCGACCGGGGCAGACAGGGTCGTCGAGCGCGAGCGGATCGAGAAGTCGGCATAACGGAGCTTGGCCGTGACGGTACGACCGCTGATCCCCCGACGCTGCAGGTGTGCAGCCACCTCGCCGGCCATGCGGCGGATCTCCGCATGGAGGGCAGCCCGGTCCGAGACGTCACGTTCGAATGTCTCCTCGACGGAGACCGAGATCCGCTTCACCTCGAGCTCGAGGTCGCGCGGGTCGATCCCCTGGGCGCGGTCGCGTAGAAGCGGCCCGAGCGAGCCGGGGAGGACGACGCGGAGTTCCGTGTCCGACAGCGCCGCAAGCTGCCCGATCGTCTTCACTCCTGCTGCCGCGAGCCGTTGCTCCGCTCTGGGCCCGACACCGGGAAGCGTTCGGACCGTGAACGGCGCCAGGAACGCCGCCTCCGTCCCGGGCGGAACGACCGTGATCCCGCCGGGCTTGCGGCGGTCGGAAGCGACCTTGCAGACGACCTTCGAGGTTGAGATGCCGAGCGAGCACGAGAGGGACGTAGCCGCAGCGACGGCCGTCTGTACCGCCTCGGCGACCGCGCGGGCCTGCCGCTGATCGGCCACGACGGAGCCGATGTCGAGGTAGCCCTCGTCGATCCCGACCTGTTCGACGCGCGGGACGACGTCGCGGATCGTGCTCCAGACGGTGTCCGAGTACTGGCGGTAGAGCGCGTGCCGCGGCCGCACGAAGACGATGTCGGGACAGCGCCGGAGTGCCTCGGCCGAGCTCATCGCGGAGCGGATCCCGAAGCGCCGCGCGATGTAGTTCGCCGTTGCGACGACACCACGTCCCTGCGGATCGCCGCCGACCACGAGTGGATGCGTGCGCAGCTCCGGCTGCTCGAGTTCCTCGACGGCTGCGAAGAACGCATCCAGATCGAGATGGGCGAGAATCGGCACGCACGGAACGGTACGGTCAGACGATGATCCTCGCACCGCCGCCGCCATCGCCGCCGACGGTGGAGCAGCCGGCGTCGTACCAGCTCTCCTACGGCATGGTGGTCGGCACCGCCGCCACGGGCACCCGCCGGATCGTCGTTCGTGTCGGGAACAGGGTTGCCGCCGACCTGCCGCTGCGGCAGCGCCACTTCCAGCTTCGCGTCGAGCTGCCGACGCGGGAGACGTCGGTGCGCGTGGTGGCGGTCGGCCGGCACGGCCGCCGGAGCTCGGCCCTCGTCACGCATGTCTTCGGAGCCGCCGCCGCGGCGCGGCCGGTACCTGCCGCTGCACGGCTCGACCCGCGGCTTCAGGCGGCGCTGCGCCGGTTGGCACGGCGCTTCGGCAGCACGAGCGGGATCTACGTCCAGAACCTCGTCACCGGAGAGGGCGCAGCCTGGAACGCGCGGGCCACGTTCCCCGGCGCATCCGCCCTCAAGCTCGCGATCGCCGTCGCCGCCCTCGCGCGAACGGGCGAGACGCCGGCGACGGGTTCGTCACTCGACCGCCTCCTGCAGCGGATGCTCGTCGAATCGGACAACGAAGCGGCGAACGAGGTCGAGGACTGGTACGGAGGCTCGACGTCGGGTGGCTCGGCGATCGTGAACGAGCTGATGCGATCCATCGGCCTCTCGGACACCGAGATGTACGGAGGCTACGAGCTCGACGGCGTTGGGCGCTCACGTTCCCTTGCGGCGTCGATCCCGCTCGAGGTCGACGAGCAGCCGAGCTGGGGAATCGGCAAACGGACGAGCGCCTACGACCTCGCGAGCCTGCTCCGCGCGGTCTGGCTCGCGAGCGGCAACCGCGGGCCGCTGCGGGCCGCACAGCCGGGTTTCACTCCCTCTGACGCGCGGTATCTCCTCTACGTGCTCGCGCACGTGCGCGACCACGGCAAGCTCGACCGCCGCATCGGCGCTCTCCCCGGCGTGGCAGTGCTGCACAAGGCAGGGTGGATCGACGACGCGCGCCACGACAACGGCCTCGTCCTCTGGTCGCATGGTGCCATCGTCGTCACGGTGATGACCTACCGCGGCGCTGGCGCCGGGGTGTCGTCGGACATCCTCGCAGGAGACGTCGCCGCGGCCGCGCTCGCACGCTTCCGCGGCTGAGCGGATTCTCGACTCACGGCCACACCGCGACGGGCGCCGGCCGTAGCGGGCGCCCGTCGGGCTCGCGATCGCACCCTCGGAGTGCGCAACCGCGGGGGGGTGTCCGGCCCCGGGAGGCGACAGTGCGGGATACCGGGCTCCAAAGACTGAGACGGGTCGGGCGCGCGGCGGTTTGTTCGCGTTCGGTAAGGGTTCGCCGCGAGAGCGCATCCCGACGTCTCCTGTCGGAATATCGGTACAGTTGTTGTAGTTACTACGTATTTGACAGAAGAACCCGACGCCTTCGAGGAGCGTGAACCCACCGTGAGCAAGCTCTTGCTGATCCCCCTGGACGACATCGTCGTCTTCCCGAATATGAGCGTCACGCTCACGATCGACACAGCCGAGGAGGAGCGCGTGCTGCTCGTGCCCAAGCACGAGGGCGAATACGCGAAGGTCGGCACGGTCGCCGAGGTGACGGACAAGGTGCGGCTGCCCGGCGGCGGCAACGCCGTGGCGCTGAACGGTCTGCATCGGGCGGTTGCCGGTGCGGCCGAGACTGACCCTCGCGGGTTGCTGTTCGTCGAGGCCGAAGAGCGCCCGGACGTCGAGCCGAGCGGCGAGGCGATCCGCGAGCTCGAGACCGAGTACCGAGCCGTCGTCGAGGAGATTCTGGAGCTGCGCGGCGACGACGGCCGCATCGCCTCCTTCCTCCGCTCCATCTCCGGGTCCGGCGCACTCGCCGACACATCCGGCTATTCGCCTGACCTCACCTTCGTGCAGAAGGTGCAGCTGCTCGAGTCCGTCGACGTGACGGAGCGGCTGCAGCTCGCCCTCGGCTTCCAGCGCGAGCGCCTGGCGCTGATGCAGGTGCGGCAGAGGATCCGCGAGGACGTCAATGCCGGCATGGAGAAGCAGCAGCGCGAGTACGTGCTGCGCCGCCAGCTGGACTCGATCCGCAAGGAGCTCGGCGAGGACGAGACGTCCGTCGTCGAGGAGTTCCGGCAGAAGATCGCCGAGTCGGCGATGCCGGCTGCCGTCCGTGAGCAGGCTGAGCGCGAGCTCGGGCGCTTCGAGCGGATGGGCGAGCAGTCGCCCGAGTCGCAGACGATCCGCAGCTACCTTGACTGGCTGCTCGCCGTTCCCTGGGGCGCACGCTCCGAGGAGCGCCTCGACCCGCAGGCGACGCGCGAGATTCTCGACGCCGACCACGCCGGCCTCGAGGACGTCAAGGAGCGCATCGTCGAGTACATCGCGGTACGCAAGCTGCGCGAGGAGCGAGGCATCGAGCCGGACAAGAAGTCGGGCGCCATCCTGACGCTGATCGGGCCGCCCGGCACCGGCAAGACCTCGATCGGGGAGTCGATTGCGCGGTCGCTCAACCGCGAGTTCGTCCGCATGTCGCTCGGAGGCATCCGCGACGAGGCAGAGATCCGGGGCCACCGGCGAACGTACATCGGTGCGCTGCCGGGACGGCTCGTCCGTGCCCTCCGCGACGCCGGGACGATGAACCCCGTGATCCTGCTCGACGAGGTCGACAAGGTCGGGGCCGACTGGCGGGGAGACCCTTCGGCCGCCCTGCTCGAGGTCCTCGACCCGGCCCAGAACTCGACGTTCCGCGATCACTACCTCGACGTCGAGCTCGATCTCTCGGAGGTCGTCTTCATCGCGACGGCAAACCAGGCCGAGACCATCCCCGGCCCGCTGCTCGACCGGATGGAGGTCATCCGCTTCGACGGCTATACGACCGACGAGAAGGTCGCGATCGCGAAGGGCTACCTGTGGCCGCGGCAGCGCGAACGCAACGGCCTTCGCGAGGGCGAGGTCGAGGTCGCTGACGGCGTGCTCGAGACGGTGATCAGCGAGTACACCCGTGAGGCAGGGGTGCGGCAGCTGGAACGCGAGCTCGGAAAGGTGCTCCGCAAGACCGCGACCCGGATCGCGGCGGGGAGCGTCGAGACCCCGGTTGCTGTCGACCTCGGCGTCGTACGTGACGCGCTCGGGCGCCAACGGTTCTTCCGTGAGGCGGCGGAGCGGACGGCCGTTCCGGGCGTCGCGACCGGTCTCGCCGTGACGGGTGTCGGCGGCGATGTCCTCTTCGTCGAGGCGACAAGCGTTCCGGGCGGCGAGAAGCTCGTGCTCACCGGCCAGCTCGGCGACGTGATGAAGGAGTCCGCGCAGATCGCCCTCTCGGCGGTGCGGGCGCGCGCAGCGGAGTACGGCATCGACGACGAGCTGTTCGAGAACCACTCGTTCCACGTTCACGTACCGGCGGGGGCGATCCCGAAGGACGGCCCGAGCGCCGGCATCACGATCGCGACGGCGCTTGCCTCGTTGCTCACAGGTCGTCCCGTCAAGCACACGGTCGGAATGACCGGCGAGGTCACCCTCCAGGGCCGTGTGCTCCCGATCGGAGGGCTCAAGCAGAAGGTGCTCGCGGCACACGCCGCCGGCTTGACGGACATCGTGATCCCGGAGCGCAACCGGCCGGACATCGACGACATCCCGGAGCACGTCCGGGACGAGATCACGTTCCATCCGGTGATGGCGCTCTCCGAGGTCCTGGAGCTCGCCCTCGAGCCCGCACCGCAGTCGCTGACCCTCTAGCGCGATGAGCCGCTGCCGGAAGTGTGCTCCCGTCCCCGAGGAGGTTCGCCAGGCGGCGGGCCTCCTCGAGGGGCGCTGGACGGTCTCGATTCTCTGGGCGTCGTACGCGGGCGCCTCCCGCTTCAACGAGTTCAAGCAGGCGGTCGGCCAGATCCCTCCCCGAACGCTCGCCCAGCGGCTCAGCGAGCTCGAGGCGGCGGGAGTGCTCGAGCGGCGTGTGGTCGACGCGCGGCCACCACGGGTCGAATACACCCTCACCTCGGCGGGGCGACAGCTCCAGACCGTGGTCGACGCACTCGTCTCGTACGCCGCGCGGTAGCCCCGCCGCGACGACGCTCGATACGCACTGCGTCGTCGCGGCGGGGATCCGGACTCGGCTCAGTCGTCCGCGAGGAGGCGGTAGAGCGCCTTGCGGGCTGTCCGGAGGACATCCTGAGCGGCCTTGACCTGGGCGCTCGTGCCGGCCTGGCCGACCTGACGCGTCGCCGCGACGACCTGTCGGACGAGATCGCGCAGCTCCACCATCTCGTCGTCGACCGACTCGACGGCCTCCTCCCAGGGAGCAGCCGAGGACTCGCCGGCCACCGTTCGGCCGGCGTCGGTGAGGGCGAAGACCCGTCGCCCGGTCTCGGACTCCGCGGGCTCGATGAGGCTCTCGTCCTCGAGCTGCTGCAGCGTCGGGTAGACCGAGCCGGGGCTCGGCGTCCAGTTGCCGCCGCTGCGTTCGGAGATGACCTGGATGATCTGGTAGCCGTGCATGGGCTCCTCGGCGAGGAGGGCGAGGATTGCGGCACGGATGTCGCCGCGGCCCGCGCGACGGCCGGGGCCGAAGCCCGGCCCGAGGCCGGGGCCGCCGAGGCGGTGACCGCGGGGCCCGCGCCCGCGGCGCTGGCGCCGGGGACGATCCTCGCTCATGAACCAGATGCCGACGTGGGCATCCGGGCGGCAGCGCCCGTGGCGCTGCAGGGGGACTGTCGTTGCAGTCATGTATGGTTCCCTTCGTTCGTAGTACTATCACGATATATCGAGATATAGACGTTGTCAAGTCGTTGCGCAATCGTCCTGGCGGATGACGCCGGACGCGGCGGGCGGCAACTACCGTGTCGCCGTGGAGAACGAGGCCGAGCGTGCCCGCGAATCTGCCGTCGAGCGAGCGGTCGAGGCCGAGCGGCAGCGGATTGCGCGCGAGCTCCACGACGTGATCGCGCATTCCGTGTCGGTCATGACCGTGCAGGCAGGCGCCGTGCGCCGGTTGCTACGACCCGATCAGGCCCGCGAGCGTGAGGCGCTCCTGGCGGTCGAGTCGACGGGCCGGGAGACGCTCACCGAGCTCCGCAGGCTCGTCGGCCTGCTCAGGGAGAGCGAGAGCGCCGAGCTGGCGCCGCAGCCCTCGCTGCGCGCCCTCGACATCCTGATCGGTACGGCTCGCGAGGCCGGCCTCGAGGTGGATCTCGACGTCGTGGGCGACGAGCGGACGCTTCCGCCCGGCGTCGACCTGAACGCGTACCGTCTGCTGCAGGAGGCGCTCGCCGGTGTGCTCCGGTCGCCCGGACAGCCACGGGCGCGGGTCAGGGTGTGCTGGCTCGACGACGCGCTCGAGCTCGAGGTCGAGAGCAGCGACGGACTCGACGGGGGCACGGAGGAGTGTGGACAGATGCTCGCGGGGATGCAGGAGCGCGTGTCGCTCGTCGGAGGTAGGCTCGAGACCGAAACGCGCGGCGGGGGAGGGCACGTCGTGCGATGCCACCTTCCTCTGGAGCGCGCCGCGTGACCGTCCGAGTCCTGATCGTCGACGACCAGTCTCTCGTCCGCGCCGGCTTTCGGATGATCCTCGACGCCGAGCCTGCGATCGAGGTCGTGGGCGAGGCGGCCGACGGGCTGGAGGCGGTCATCGCAGCTCGTGAGACCGCGCCGGACGTGATCCTGATGGACGTCCGGATGCCCAACGTCGACGGCCTGGATGCCACCCGGCGGCTGCTCGACGATGCCGAGGAAGGTCCGCGGATCCTGATCCTCACGACGTTCGACCTCGACGAGTACGTGTACGAGGCGTTGCAGGCGGGCGCGAGCGGCTTCCTGCTCAAGGAGACCCCACCGGAGCAGCTCGTCGAGGCGATCATGGTCGTCTCCCGCGGCGATGCGCTCCTGTCGCCGTCGATCACCCGGCGCGTGATCGAGCAGTTCGTCCGGCGTCCGCCGCCGGAGCCGCATCCGGTCCCGCCGGAGCTCGAGGAGCTGACCGCGCGGGAGCGGGAGATCCTGGGTCTGATCGCGCAGGGCCTCTCGAACGCCGAGATCGCGACCGCTGCCTTCGTCAGCGAGACGACCGTGAAGACCCACGTGGCGCACATCCTCATGAAGCTTCGCCTGCGCGACCGCGTACAGGCGGTGGTCTACGCCTACGAGCACGGCGTCGTCCAGGCTGGCGACGCTTGACGCGAGCGTGACGGAGTCTCAGATCGTCGTCGCCTCGGGCGTGACGAAGCGCTATCGGGGGACGACCGCGCTGTCGGCACTCGACGTCGAGATCGGGAAGGGCATCACTGGTCTGCTCGGCCCGAACGGCGCCGGCAAGACGACCTTGATCGCGCTCGTTCTGGGCCTCCGCCGCCGCGATGCCGGGAGCCTCTCCGTGCTCGGCCACGATCCTGCGACCTCGGGGATCGAGGTGAGGGCACGGATCGGCTTCGCACCGGAGCACCACAATCTGCCGCCGGACGTGCAGGCGGCCGACCTGGTCCGCCATCTCGGCGAGCTGCACGGCCTTCCCGCACGGGCGGCGATCCAGCGGACGAACGACGTCCTCTGGCTGGTCGGTCTCGGCGAAGAGCGATTCCGACCGCTCGGGACGATGTCGACGGGACAGCGTCAGCGGGTCAAGCTGGCGGGCGCGATCGTCCACGACCCGGAGCTCGTCGTGCTCGACGAGCCGACCGACGGGCTCGACCCCCTGCAGCGCGAGGAGATGCTGGCGCTGATCCGGCGCGTCGGCACCGAATTCGGGATGGACATCGTCGTCTCGTCCCACCACCTCGAGGAGGTCGAGCGGATCTGTGACGCCGTCGTGATCCTCGGAGGCGGCGCGGTCGTACGGGCGGGAAGGATCGGAGAGCTTCGCGGGGAGGAACCGACCCTCGTCGTCACCGTGGACGAGCTCGCGGACGAGCTCGCGTCGACGCTTCTCGCACGGGGGTTCGCCGCAACGGTTGCAGGCGCCGCCGTCTCGCTGGCGAGCGCCGACGGCGCTCACGACGCGATCCGGGACGCCGTGGCGGACCTCGGGATCGGGATCAGTCGGCTCGGTCCGGCCGAGCGCACCCTGGAGGACGTCTACCTGGAGGCGGCCGGATGAGCGACGCTTCCGGAGCACGCATCTACGACGTCGGCTATCGAGCGTACGACGGGCTGCGTCACCCGCCGCGACACGCGGTCCTGACGATCTGGTACTTCACCCTCCAGCGCGTCCTCGGGCTGCGACGGCGTGCGCGTCACAAGGTGATTCCGGCCGTCGCCCTCGTGATCGCCTTCCTTCCGGCCCTCGTGTTCGCGGGGATCGCCGGCATCATCCCGGTGCAGTCCGTGCGGGAGGCGATCGTCCCGTCCTACGGCGAGTACGTCTCCGTGATCTCGACCGCGCTCGCGGTCTTCGCGTCGTTCGTCGCTCCCCAGGCTCTCTGCAGCGATCGTCGCACGGGGATGCTCGACCTCTATCTCGCCGGTCCGCTCGACGTTCGGCGCTACCTCGTCGGGAAGTGGGCCGCGGTCGCAGCCGTGATGACGACGATGACGATCGGACCCCAGCTCTTCATCCTCGTCGCATACAGCGTCGAGAGCGCCGGGCCCTCCCTCCGCGAGACCCCGTTGCTCCTGCTCCGCATCGTCGGCTCGGGAATCGGCGTCGCTCTGTTCTACACCGCTGTCGCCCTGGCGGCATCGAGCCTGACGACACGGCGTGCGGTCGCGGCCGTCGCGATCGTGCTCGTCCTCTACGTGCCGCAGATCGTGACCTCGCTCGCGGTGGAGGAGCGTGGTGCTCCCGCCGCGCTCGCACTTGCAAGCCGCAGTGTCGCGACGGAGTTCGCATGGCGCGTCTATGGGGAGGTACGCGATCCCGGTGAGTCGTCGCTGCCGCCGCTCGTGTCCGTCTCGACGCCGTTTGTGGTCCTCGGGTTCGCCGGCTGGATCGCGCTCGGCGCGATCGTGTGCCTCGTCGCCTATGGCCGCGAGGGAGGGCGCCGATGAGGACAGCGCCGCCCGGAGGTTGCGATGAGTGAGGCTCCCGTCGCCGTCGAAGGTCTCTCCAAGTGGTTCGGCTCGCTCGTCGCCGTCTCCGAGGTGAGCTTCGAGCTCCGTCCCGGCGTGACGGCGCTCCTCGGGCCCAACGGAGCCGGCAAGTCGACCGTGCTGCGGCTGCTCTGTGGGCTGGCGCGGCCGTCGAAGGGCACCGTCAGGGTTCTCGGCGCCGATCCGCGGTCGGACCTCGCCGTCACTTCGCGGATCGGGCTCGCACCCCAGCAGGAGGCCGTCTTCGAGCCGCTGACGGCGCGGTCGTTCGTGGCTGCAGCTGCCACGCTGTACGGTCTTGCCGACGTCGATGCGGCAGCCGGGCGCGCCCTCCAGGCGGTCGAGCTCGACCCGGCGGACGACCGTCCCCTGTCGGCGTACTCGAAGGGAATGCGCCAGCGAGTCAAGCTCGCGCAGGCACTCGTCCACGACCCTGACGTGCTCGTCCTCGACGAGCCCTTGACCGGCCTCGACCCGCGTCAGCGGGCCCATGCGATCGAGCTCTTCGGGCGGCTCGGCAGCGAGGGTCGCGTCGTGCTCGTCTCGAGCCACGTGCTCGGCGAGGTGGAGCGCTTCGCGACCCAGGTGCTCGTGATGGCGAAGGGGCGACTTGCGGCAGCCGGCGACTACCGGGAGATCCGCGCCTTGATGGACGACCGGCCCCGACGAGTTCGGATCCGCACGAGCGCTCCGCGTGAGCTCGCCGGCGATCTGATGCGCGAGGGGCTCGTCGTCGCGGCGCGGCTGGAGGGGGACGGCGGAATCGTCCTCGACACGGCCGACCCGAGAGGGCTCGGCCGTGCCGTCGCCCCACTCGCGCGCTCCCGTGGTGCGAGTCTGCTCGAGGTGCGGCCCATGGACGAGGACCTCGAAGACGTCTTCCGCTACCTGGTGGAGCGATGACGGTCGCTGCCGTCCAGCCTTCGCGCCCGGCCCGGGGCCGCAGCATGGCGGCCCTGTTCCGGCTTCTGCTGCGCCTGCAGCTGACCCCGTTTCGTGCGATCGGGGCGCTCTCTCTCGGCCTCCTCGCCGTCGGGCTCGGCGCTCTCGTCAACGGCGCCGACGATGCTGCGAAGACGACGACGGAGGTCGTGGACGGCTACGGCCTCGGCATTGCGATACCGCTCGCGTGTGCCTGGCTCGCGACGTCGGTCGTCGGCGACCTCGTCGAGGACCGGCTGCTCGTGTATCTCTGGCTGAAGCCCGTGCCGCGCTGGCAGCTTCCGGTCGCAGCAGTGGCGGTGACGGCCGTCGTCGTCCTGCCGCTCCTCGCCATACCGCTCGTTCTGGCGCAGTTCGCGGCCGGTGTCTCGCAACTCGCAGCTTCGGTCGCATTCGCGTCGCTCCTCGCCGTTCTTGCCTACACCGCACTCTTCGTGGCCGCGTCTCTGTGGTTTCGGCGGGCGCTCTGGTGGGCGCTGATCTACATCCTGGTCTGGGAGAACGGCCTCTCGCGCGCCGTCGAAGGAGCGGGGCGCCTCTCGATCGCGATCTCGGCCGAGTCGATCGTGGCCCACGCCGCCGGTGTCGAGGTCGCGAGTGCCGATCGTCCGCTCCTGCCCGCGATTCTCGTCCCGGCCGGCGTCTTCGCCGCCGGGATCGTGCTCGCGGTCATCCGGTACAGGCGCGTCGAAATCGACTGAGCGAGTTCTGAAGCCGTGCGGGAGTGGCCAGGCGAGTCCAGGCGGCGCACCGCTCGCGTGAATCGGTGGATCCGGGCTCAGCCTCCCCTGGCCGCGTGCCGATACCAGACCTCGTGGATGCTCTGCACGAGCCCAGTGGGGCTGGCGACAACAGGCGCCGGATCGGCGAGGTCTTCGTCGAGCTCGGATTCATCACGTCGTCGCAGCTCGATGACGCGCTCGAGGTGCAACGGCGCACGGGCGAGCGGATCGGGGAGATCCTCGTCAAGCGGGGCAGCATCACGCGTTTCGACCTCGCGAGCGCCCTCACCGAGCACTGGGATCCAGACGCGGCCAAGTCGGGCAGCTCCCGGCCGATCTCGCTCGCCGGCATGCGGTCGGGGGAACGGGACGTCTCTCCGACCGTCGGGGGCAGCGCCGCCGAGCAGGTATGCGCTCGCTGTGAACAACTCGAGCAGCGGCTCGCACACGTGGAGCAGTCGCTCGCGGAGCTCGCCGGCCTGCGCGAGGCCGATCTGCTCGCACTCGGGGCGAGACTCTACGCGCTCGAGGCTCGCGGCGTCTCTCGGCTGGCGTGACCGCCGCTCCGCGCTGAGCCACGCATCCCGGTGGATCGGCCTTGATCCATTGCCGAAACTTCCATGAGGACGGCGCTCCGGCGGTCCCGTCTCCCCGAGCGACTGCCCTGCCACGGCAACCGGGTCGTGGACGAAGAGTTCGTCATCTGACTCGCTTCCGTCACGCGTGCGTCACGCGCCGGCGCCTACCTTTTCAACCCCGTGGGTGGGTGGGGGTTTGGGATGGGACTGGACCGCCCGGCTCCTTCGTCCTACCGCCGCTAGTCACCGCTCGGGGGCGCCGTCGCGGTCATCGAGCCGAGGTACAGCTCGACGACGCGAGGATCGACGAGGAGCGCGGCACCCGTCCCTTCGTGGGCGTTGCGTCCCATGTCGAGCACGTACCCACGGTCCGAGAGGGTCAGAGCCCGTCGCGCGTTCTGCTCGACCATGACGATCCCGATGCCACGGTCACGAATGCCTTCGAGCTCCGCGAAGACCATCTCGGTCGCCTGGGGAGAGAGTCCCGCGGACGGTTCGTCGAGGAGCAGGAGCTTGGGGCGCCCGACGAGCGCCCGCGCGAGCGCGACGAGCTTCCGCTGCCCACCGGAGAGCGTCCCGGCACGCTGACGGCGGCGATCGTGGAGGATCGGGAACTGCTCCACGACTGCAGCCACTGCGTCGTGTCGATCGCCGCGCGGAAGCGCCTGGGCTCCCACGTGCAGATTCTCGGTGACCGTCAACGTCGGGAAGACGTTGTCGAGCTGCGGCACGAAGCCGAGCCCGCGGCGGGTGAGGCGGTCGGGGCGGAGGCCGGTGACGCTGTCACCGGCGAACACGACGGAGCCGTCCGAGGGGCGGACGATTCCGGCCACGGCCTTCAGGAAGGTCGACTTCCCGGCCCCGTTTGGCCCGATGATCGAGACGATCTCGTCCACGCGGGCCTGCATCGAGACGCCACGCAACACAGGGGCGCCGCCGTACCCTGCCTGCAGGTCGTTGACGGCGAGAGCCGCGTCCATCAGGTCGGCGTCCCGAGGTACGCGTCGATCACCCGCTCGTCGTTGCGCACCTCGTCGGGTGTGCCGTCCATCAGCACCCGGCCCTCGTTCATCACGATGACCCGGTCGCTCGCCTGCATCACGAAGCCGAGATCGTGCTCGACAATCAGAAACGTGACCCCCCGCGAGGCTCGCAGGTCGAGGATGTGTGCGAGCAGCTCCTCCCGGAGCGCCGGGTTGACGCCCGCCATCGGCTCGTCGAGCAGGATCAATCGAGGCGACGCCATCAGGACCCGGGCCAGGTCGAGCAGCTTGCGCTGACCACCGGAGAGCGTGCCCGAGAGGGCGTCGGCGTGCCCGTCGAGCCGCACGAGCCGGAGGAGCTCGAGCGCCTGCTCGGTGACCTCGCCCTCACGCCGTCGTACCGCGCGCCGCTTCGCAACGAGGGGAACGAGCCGTTCGCCCGGATGATCCGGCGCGGCGAGACGGACGTTGTCGAGCACGGTCATCCGGGTCAGCGCCCGAGCGGTCTGAAAGGTGCGGCAGAGACCCGCCTGCACGATCGTGTGAGGCGGGCGCCTGTCGATGCGCCGGCCGGCAAGCTCGATCCTGCCCGCGTCAGGGCGCGCAAACCCGGAGATGCAGTTGAAGAGCGTCGACTTGCCCGCGCCGTTCGGCCCGATCAGAGCCGTGATCGACCGATCGCCCACGGCGAGCGATGCGTCCTCGACGGCCTGGAAGCCTCCGAAGGACTTGCTCACGCCGCGGGCCTCGAGGAGTGCGCTCATTCGAGCACCATCTCGTCCCGGCGACCGAGGATCCCCTGCGGCCGGAAGAGAACGAGGCCGACGATCACGAGCCCGATCACCATCAGGCGCACGTAGGCCCGGTCGGCGGAGTCCATGTACGAGAACGGCGGGAAGTCGAAGAAGCGTGTCGCGGCAAACAGGAAGCCGAAGACGAGCGCGCCGACCGGCACGGCCCAGACGCGGCCGACCCCGCCGAGGATGAGGATCATCCACCCGAAGAACGTGATCAACGGCTGGAAGTCGTCAGGGCCGAAGAACGAGAACTGCCAGGCGTAGAAGCACCCGGCAAGACCCGCGAGCGCCGCTCCGAGCGCGAGCGCCTGGAGCCGGTAGCGGAATACCGGCTTGCCGAGCGACGCGGTCGCGTCCTCGTCCTCCCGAATTGCGCGGAGCACGCGGCCCCACGGCGTCCGGGCCAGGCGAGCAGCAAGCGCGACGAGCACGAGTGCGACGACCCAGACGATGATCAGCATCACGACGTCCTTGCTGCCGATGTGGAGCTGCTCCCCCACCCACGTCTGGAACCGCACCCATTCGTTGTTGTACTGCGTCGCCACGCCCTCGCCCTCGAGGTTGATCGTCCCCTGCGAGCCGCCGGTGAGGTTGTCCTGGTTCGTCGCCACCCAGCGGACGATCTCGCTGAACGCGATCGTCACGATCGCGAAGTAGTCGCCGCGGAGGCGGAGGGTCGGGAGCCCAACCAGCAGGCCCGCCACGGCGGCGGCGAGGATCGCAAGCGGCGTCGCCAGCCACATGCTCCACCCCTGCTTCACGACGAGGATCGCCATCGTGTACGCACCGATCGCCATGAAGCCGACCTGCCCGAAGTTGAGGAGCCCGGCCAGACCGAACTGGATCTGCAACCCGAGTGTGAAGAGCGTGTAGATGCCGGCCATCACGCCCACGAAGGCCCAGAACTCGCCGCTCGAGAGGACGCTCACAGGACCCTCGCCCGCCCGAAGAGGCCCTGCGGCCGCACGAGCAAGGCGGCGATCAGAACCGAGAACGCAACGACCGGCTTGTAGACCGGGTCGACCCCGCCGGCGAAGCCCGCCCAGGTGGAGAGCTCGGTGGCGACGCCGAGCACGAGCCCGCCCACGAGCGCACCGTACGCGCTGCCGATGCCGCCCAGCACGACCGCCGCGAACACCGGCAGAAGCAGCTGGAAGCCGAAGTTCGGATCGAAGCTCGACTGCACGAGAGCTGCGAGCACACCTGCGAGACCCGCGGTCACCCCCGAGATGACCCAGGTCAGCAGGATCACCCGGTTGACATCGATCCCGGAGATCTGGGCGAGGACGCGATCGTCGGCCATGGCCCGCATCACGCGACCGCTCGAGCTCGACGCCAGGAAGAGGCCGATCGCGGCGATCGCCGCCGCTGCCGCGACGATGGTCACGACCTGGGCCAGCGACAGCCTCACCTCCCCGAGCACGTAGACCTTGTACGGATCGACGTTGTAGGAACGCGGCTGGGGCCCCCAGACGAGCAGGATGGCCTGACGCAGGATGAGCGCGACACCGATCGACGCGAGGAACAGGCCCATGAACCCCGCCCGGCGGCGCCGCAACGGCCTCCAGAGGATTCCGTCGAGCACGACGCAGAGCAGTGCAGTTGCGGCCATCGCCGCGACAGCGGCCACGATCATCGGCAGACCCAGGGTCACGTTGACGAAGTAGGCCGTGAACGCACCGAAGGCCATCATGTCCCCGAAGGCGAAGTTGACGAGCCGCAGGATCCCGTAGACGATCGACACCCCGACGGCGGCAATCGCGTAGACCGAGCCCGTGACCAGTCCGTTGACGAGCAGCTGGAGGAACACGGTCAGGCCGGCCCGGCGGAAACGATCGAGGCAGGTGGCCGTCCAGCAGAGCGGTCGAGCGGGCGAGACACCGTGGTCATCCGCCGCAATCCTAGGTCGCTGCCAAGCCTGTTTTCAAACGAAAATTGTTGACATTTTCTACCGTGGCGCGGACGGCGAGACCACTCGCGCCGGGAAGTCGCAACTCGAGCAGGTCGACGGAGTGCGTGAGGTGCCGTGCCATCGCCTCGCGGGCGCCGGCGGGGTCGTGACGGCGAACGGTGTCGATCACCGCCCGCATGTCGCCGAGGGCGCGCTCGGGCGGGACCGAGGCGCCGCTACCGAACAGCTGGTGCAGGACGACGGTCATCGCGCTCTCGAAGCTGACGAGCAGCGGGTTGTCGGCCGCTTCGGCGAGGATCCGGTGAACTTCGAGGTCGAGCTCGAACGCGTGCCGGGAGTCCTGCGGTGCGGTGCCCTTGACGACCGCTGTGATCTCCTCGTCGAGCCGGTCGAGCCGGTCGAGGTGGTCGTCGGAGCGACGCTCCGCTGCAGCGTGGGCGCTCAGAAGCTCGAATTCACGACGCACCTCGAGGAACTGGGAGGGGGTCAGCGACTCGACCACGAGCGAGAGCGCGATCGACTCCGTAACGGTCGTCGTCAGCGTGTCGAGCGAGAACGTGCTGATCCGGTAGCCGCCGCCGCGGCCGCGCCGCACGTCCACCGTTCCAGCCGCCGAGAGCTCCTGGAGCGCGGCGCGAACGGTCGGCCGGCTGACGCCGAACAGACTCGCCATCTGTTCTTCGGACGGCAGCCGATCGCCGGGCCTGAGCGTCCCCTGGAGGATCTCCCGCTTGATCGCGGCCGCGACCTGCCTCGGAGCAGAGAGGACCGTGTAGGCGGGGCCCTCGAAGAGTGGCGAACGCACCGTGTTCGTCATGCGACTACCCGGCCACAGGGGGCGAACGTCTCGTAGCTCATGGGACATCCCCTTTCCGACAGCGTCGGTCGAAAAGGTCAGAAATTATCAATTGAAGATCTATTGGGCGTCACCTAGAGTTGCGGCCGTATGCCGCGCCGGGGGGTTTCGTGACTGCGCCTGACGTCGTCGTCGTCGGTGGTGGCCTGATCGGGATGCTGACCGCCTGCGAGCTCGCCGAACGCGGCGTGGGCGTCGTGGTCGTCGAGAAGGACGACGTCGGGTTCGAGCAGTCGGGCCGGTCGGTCGCAGCGGTGAACCTGCCGGGAGGCACCCGGAGCGGTCGCTCGGACTCGATGCTCAGGGCGTCCGCGGACGAGTGGTCGACGTTCGAACAGCGGTGGGGCTGCGTGATCGATCTGAACGACGAGGGCTGGCACATCCTCGTCGCCGACGAGGAGGACGAACGCTGGCTCGCGATCGACCGCGCGCTCTGGAACGAGACGGCCGGGTATCCGGGCAGCGAGCTGCTCGATCCGGCCACGGCGAGAGAGCGCTTCCCGCAGCTCGCCGGGGACTTCCTCGGACTCGAGGTCCGGCACGGGGGCCATGTCGACGCCGTGCTCGTGATGCGGGGCCTTCGCTCGGCCGCCGAACGCCTCGGGGTCACCGTCCGGTGCGACACCCCCGTCACGGGGTTCGATCTGGCGCGCGGTGCGATCAGCGCCGTTCGGATCGAGAACGGGTCGATCCCGTGCGGGGCCATGGTCGTAGCCGCAGGAATGTGGTCGGGTGACCTCCTCGATCCGCTTGGCCTTCATGTTCCGATGCAGCGTGTGCGCGCACCGGCCGCCGAGACCGGGCCGGTGCCGGCGAACTCGATCCCCGGCTTCCTGCGTGGCTCGACGTTCGGGGCGAGACAGAATCGAAACGGCAGCGTGCGCATCACCGGTGGCTACCGATACTCGGCGATGCTCCACGACCTGAGCTTCCGCGATCTCCGCGACCTGCGGACCTGGGCACCCGCCCTCTGGCAGAACCGCAAGGACGTCAGGTTCAGGGTCGACGGCAGCATCCTGGCGGGAGAGATCGCACGCGGCTACGGGAGGCTGCGCCGCCGGCAGACGGGGACGACGGTGCCGCAGCACTACAACCCGACCGCCCGTCCGCGGGACCGCCAGGCGCAGCTGCGCGATCTCGCCCGCTTCGTCCCTGCGCTGCGGGGGGCACGGATCCACCGGGCGTTCGCGGGGGTGATGGATCTGACGCCCGACCTACAGCCCGTGATCGGACAGCTTCCCGGCCTCCGCAACGCCTTCGTCTCGACGGGTTTCAGCGGTCACGGGTACATCTACGGGCCCGGCGCGTGCCGGGGAGTCGCCTCGCTGATCGTCGACGGCGCGCCGGCGGTCGACCTCGAGCCGTTCCGCCCGGAACGTCTCGCAGGCACCCTGCGGATGCGCGCCCAGATCTTCTGATGCGAGAGCGAACGGAGAGGACTGCCTATGACTGAAGTAGACATGATCTACCACCACGAGGGCGGTGCGCTGCGGGCGCTGTTCCTCGGCGCGATGACGGATGCGTACTACGAAGCGAGCGAGGAGGAACGCCGCTCCCGGATTCTGCCGCGGTTCAAGGAGCTCGTCGACGAGTGGCGGGCTCTCGGAGCCCGTGTCCTTGCGACGGTGGACGACGATCTGTTCATGGTGGGGGAACCGCGTTCCACGGGGTACACGTTCTTCCTCGTGCTCGAGGTCGACCGCTTCGACGACGTGATCGCGATGATCCAGCGCATCCGCGAGTCAGTGGGCGGTGTCCGGATGGATACGTACGCGCGCTTCGAGGCTCGCGTCGGCCGGCCGTTCTTCCTCCTCGAGGAGGCGCCCGAATAGACCTCAGAAATTTTTACTTGAATTGATTTGACACATTCGGGATCATGCTCTGACATGTCAGAAGGGTCGGCGGGGAACCCGCAAACCAAAGGAGGAGCGATGACGTCTGAGGGAGGAGCGATGACTTCTCGAGCAGAATCCCGCCGGCGGCGGGGTCGTCACACGGTGGTCGCCGGCCTCATGGTCGTCGGGGTGAGCATGCTGGCGGCGGTCGCGTTCACGGCCGCGAGTTCGGCGGCGCCGGATGCGGCCGCCAGGCAGCAGCGAACGTGCGCGTTCCAGCTGCGCATCGGCGACGTGCTGCCTTTCACGGGCGACCTCGCGGCGTACGGCGCCAACCTCGATCTCGCGGTCAAGCAGGCTGTGACCCTCGAGAACGCGGCTCTCAAGAAGGCGGGTCTGACGAACGCCTCGGTGACGCTCGTCGGCTCCGAGGACGGCCAGACCCAGGCCTCCGCCTCGGTCGAGGCCGCGACGAAGTTGATCAAGGTCGACAAGGCGAACGTGATCATCGGTGAGATGGCATCGGGTGCCACGATTCCGATGGCGCAGTCCGTGACGATCCCCAACAACGTTCTCCTCGTCTCGCCGACCTCGAGTGCGCCGCAGATCAGCGATCTGAAGGACGAGGGGCTCGTCTTCCGGGCCTACCCCTCGGACGCGCTCCAGAGCAAGGTGCTTGCCGCGGCAGCCCTGACCAAGTTCGGCAAGGGGGCAACCCTCAATGTCGGCGCCCGCAACGACGCGTTCGGGAAGGCGCTCCAGGCCCTGTTCGTCAAGGAATGGAAGCGGCTCGGAGGGAAGGTCGGAGCCAACGTCTCGTGGAACCCCGACCAGGCGAACTTCGACAGCGATGCTGCCAAGCTCGTCGCGGGTAGCCCTGCCGGCTGGGTGATCATCGACTTCCCGGACACGTTCGAGAAGTTCGCCCCGTCGCTCGTGCGTAGCGGCGAGTGGCAGGCAGACAAGACGCTCACGATCGAGGCGATGCGGAACACCGACGTGCTCGACAAGATCGGCGCTCCGGTGAAGGGGCTCTCCGGCTCCGCCGGCAGCGCGGCGGGCGGCCCGGCCGGCAAGGCGTTCCACGCCTACTGGAAGAAGCACGCCAAGGGGGCGAAGCCGTTTACGGGCTTCGAGGGAACCTCGTTCGACGCGGCCATGACGACGTTCCTGGCAGCGGTGCGCGCGTGCTCGTCCTCGCCGACGAAGATCAAGCGCTACATGCGGCAGGTCTCCGGACCGCCCGGTCGCAAGATCACGTTCCAGAACCTCGCGACCGGTGTCAAGCTGGCCGCGGCGGGGAAGGACATCAACTACGAGGGCGCGTTCAGCCCCGTGGACTTCGATCAGAACGGTGACATCGGCTCGGCCGTCTACGAGATCTGGCGCTATGACGGCGGCGGCAAGATCTCGACCCTGCGGACGATCACCTTCCACGGCTCGTGACAGATCAGAGGGGGAGGCGGGCTCGAGCCCGCCTCCCCCTCTGCGCTCCGATGCGCGTCCGCGCACGTCCACCAGGGCTCGTCTGATGGGCCGTGCTGGGCTCGAACCAGCGACCTTGGGATTAAAAGTCCCCTGCTCTACCAGCTGAGCTAACGGCCCGGGCCACGCAGTCTAGGCCAGGTCGGGCAGTACCTTGCCGGGGTTGAGGATCCCGTTGGGGTCGAACGCCTGCTTGATCGCCCGGTACAGCGGAACGAGGTCGCCGTGCTCCTGCGCGAGCGCGGCACGCTTGCCGATTCCGATCCCGTGTTCCCCGGTACAGGTGCCCCCGCGCGCGAGCGCGTCGACGACGAGTGCATCGACGAGCTCCTGGGAGCGCGGTAACGACGTCGGATCGCCGGTGTCGATGCGGACGTTCACGTGCAGGTTGCCATCGCCTGCGTGGCCGAAGATGCTCCCGAGCAGTCCGAGCCGTTCGAGCTCGGCACGGGCGAAATGTGCGGTTGCTGCGAGCTCCGTCAGCGGCACGCAGATGTCCGTGTGCCGCTCGGCGGTTCCGGGTGCGTACGCGGTGGCGGCGTGCGCCGCATCGTGGCGGGCGCGCCATAGCTGCGCGCGGGCGTCCGGATCCTCCTCCCGCACGAGCTCGCCCGCTCCCTCGGCGCGAGCGAGCTCCTCGACGAGCTGCAGGTCGGACTCGACCGTCGAGCGGCTGCCGGTGGACTCGACGAACAGGCACGGCTCCTCGGCGAGCCTGGTGCCCGAATAGGCATTCAACGCGGCCACCGTCCAGGCATCGAGCAGCTCGAGCCGGGTCACGCCCGCTCCGGCCGCAACGGCGTTCGCCGCGGTGGTGCAGGCGGCCTCGATCGTGGGGAAGCCGATCCGCAACACGCCTGCGTGCTCGGGGATCGGCTGCAGACGCAGCGTCAGTTCCGTGATCACCGCAAGGGTTCCCTCGGACCCGACGAGTAGCCCGGTCAGGTCGTAGCCTGCCGACGTCTTCGCCGTCCGGGCCCCCGTCCGAATCACGCGGCCGTCGGCGAGGACGGCCTCGAGCGCGAGCGTGCTGGCCCGCATCTTGCCGTAGCGCACCGTCGTCGTTCCGGCCGCGTTCGTGGCGGCCATGCCTCCGAGGGTCGCGTCCGCACCCGGGTCGACCGGGAAGAAGAGCCCGTGCTCGCCCACTGCCCGCGATAATGCGCGGCGCGTCACGCCCGCCTGCACCGTCGCCGTCATGTTCTCGGGAGCGATGTCGAGGATCCGGTCGAGCCGGGAGAGGTCGAGGCTGATCCCACCCTGTACCGGGATGACGTGCCCCTCGAGGCTCGTCCCGACGCCGAACGGCGTCACCGGCACCCGTTGCTCGTTCGCGTGCGCGAGCGTGCGCGAGACGTCCGCGGTCGAGGAGGGGTAGACGACGAGATCGGGCCGGTGCGGCTCGTGGAACGTCATGTCGGAGGCGTGGAGGTCGCGCTCCGAGACGCCGTCGCGGACGGCGTCCGGGCCCAGGACGCCACGGAACGCGGCGGTGAGGTCGGGCGTCGAAGCGGCCATGAAGGCAGTCTGCCCCACGGGCAGGCACAATGCTCCGGATGGCGATGCCGGAGAAGCCACGCCTACGGGGCGTGTTCCACCTGTGGGGCTTCTTCGCAGCGATCGTCGCGGGGTTCGTTCTGATCGTCTTCGCAGACGGTGTCCTGCCGCGATTCGCCGCCTGGGTGTACGTGACCGCGCTCGCGGCGATGTTCGGCGCGAGCGCGCTCTACCACCGTTACCCGTTCCGCTCGGCGGCACGGCGGCTGTGGGCGCGCCGACTCGACCATTCCACGATCTTCCTCTTCATCGCGGGCACCTACACGCCGTTCGCGCTGCTCGCGTTCCAC
This sequence comes from uncultured Gaiellales bacterium, assembly GCA_964581085.1. Classification (GTDB taxonomy): domain Bacteria; phylum Actinomycetota; class Thermoleophilia; order Gaiellales; family Gaiellaceae; genus Gaiella. The sequence goes on from CAZOMP010000010.1 coordinate 40,947, forward strand.
GGCCCGATCCGCTGGATCGTCCTGGCAACCGTCTGGGCCGGTGCGGTACTCGGGCTCGTCGTCAACGTCGTCTGGATCCACGCCCCGAAATGGACGAGTGTGGCGCTGTACATCGCAGTGGGCTGGATCGGCGTGATCACCCTGCCGCAGATGTTCGGAACGGTTGGCTTTGCCGGTTCGGTGCTCGTCATCGTCGGCGGCGCCTTCTACACGCTCGGCGCCGTCGTCTACGCGACCCACTGGCCCAACCCGTTCCCACGCACGTTCGGGTTCCACGAGGTCTTCCACGTGCTCGTCTGCGCCGCTGCGGCGATCCAGTTCGTCGCCGTCTCGTTCGTCGTCCTCTGACGCGTGCGGGCCGCCGGGACGCTACCGTCAAGACATGGAGAAGACCACCCTGACCGACGCGCAGTGGCGCGTACGCCTCTCGCCGGAGCAGTACCGCGTGCTGCGCGAGAAGGGCACCGAACGCGCCTTCACCGGTGCCTACAACGACACGAAGATCCCCGGCATCTACCGCTGCGCCGGCTGCGGGGCCGAGCTCTTCCGTTCCGACGCCAAGTTCGACTCGGGCTCCGGCTGGCCGAGCTTCGTCGAGCCCGCCTCGCTCGACAGTGTCGACAGCCACCCGGATTCGAGCCACGGGATGATCCGCACCGAGGTCACGTGTGCCGCCTGCGGCGGCCATCTCGGCCATGTCTTCCCGGACGGGCCGGCACCGACGGGCCAGCGTTACTGCATCAACTCCTGTGCCCTCGAGCTGGAGCCGCGCAGCTGATGCCAAGACCGGCGTTCGGCTGAACCGTCCCGAGATGCCTCGTCGCGGCCGCCCCGAAACGACGATCGACAGCGCCTCCGCCGGGGCCTCCTCCGTGGTGGAGGGCGAGATCACGACCACGGTTCGCGTCGTCCGTGTGCTGATCACGGTGCTCGTCGTCGCCGCCCTCGTCGCGGGTGTCGTACGCGGACTGACGACGGCGGCCTCCGGCAAGGACGCCCTCGTCGAGGGCATGTACCTGAGCCAGGCGTCGCTGGCTGCGATCCTGATCCTGCTCGGTAGCCTCGTCGAGGGATTCGGGTTCGGACTCTCGCTCGGCACCAACTGGCCCTACACGCGCAACATCTTCGTCCTCCTAGTTCGAGGCGACCCAGAGGCGGCGCACCGGCTCGTGGCGACGCTCGTGGGGCTGATCGGTCTGGCGCTCGTGATTCTCCGGCCCACCTCGCTGACGATCAGCGGCTTCGTGTTCGTCGTCGTCACGGCCCTGCTCGGAATCGGGACGCTCTACGTTCTCTCGGGCCGGCTGCCATCGGTCGTGCACGGCGCCCACGGCCTGCTCGCCTACGGCGTCTTCCTCTGCTATCTGATCGCGCTCTACGTGCCCCACGTGAACTTCTGGTCGTACCTCGGCGATATGCCCGCCCTCCGGGCGGTGCTGTTCACCGTCTTCCTCGGCGGTATGACCACCGGCCAGCGCGGGTTCGGTAAGCCGATCGGAGCCTTCGACGTGCCGCGCAGCGGGCCCCAGATCGTCACGATCGTGCACGTGGTCTCGGCCCTCGGCGTGGTGGCCACGCTCGGCTACCTGATGCCGTCCTTCCGCACCGCGTTCTACCTCTCGGTCGCACAGGTGGCGGTCGGATTCCTGCTCTTCCACGCCGTCAACCTGAAGCCGAAGAACCCCGGCGTCCTCGTCGGCTTCCACCAGGTGATGGTGCTCGCGATCGCCGCCGCGATCGTGGCCGCGGGGCACTGACGCCAGAATTCGGCTTGAATACAGCGCCCGGGCGGTTAGCTCAGTTGGTAGAGCACCTCGTTTACACCGAGGGGGTCGGCGGTTCGAGCCCGTCACCGCCCATGCAGCATCGATCGTCGTCGTAGGGGTGAACCACGGCGGTCAACCGCGTTCGGGGGATCAGTCAACCTCCAACGGGGGAGCGCAGGTACGCGGGCACCGGTGCACGATGATCACATCCCGAGTCGATCGCGACGGTGCGGCGGACGCGAGACCGGGTGATAGAGCTTCCTCCTCCTGGGAAGCCTGCGAACGGAAGGGGGCTTGGCGGCGGGCCCCCTTTCCGATGCGCCGGTTCCCGAAGTGAGCGACGCAGGGCCGCCGGACTCGGCGAAGGACGATGGAACGGCTATGCGCCGGACAACACGTTCAGGCCGGAAACTCGCCGGACGCGACACCTCGAAGACCTGGACGACGACACCCGGTTGTACCTTGGCCCATCTCGCAGCGCCGACCTGCTGGAAGTTGTCACAATCGTGTGCGGCTCCGGCTCGGAGCTCGCGATCCACGCGATGAGGATGCGCTCGAAGTACCAGCGGCTGCTGCCGGAAGGATGACGATGGCGAAGGAGAAGCAGACCCACGGTAAGACGGCGAGCGGCTCTCCGATCACCGACGAGTTGGTGGCCAAGCTCTCAGAGAAGGCGGAAGCGGGCTACGACGTCGAGGAGATCCTGCGTCGCCGAGGCGGGCGCCCGCCGATCGGTTCGGCTGCTGCGAGCGTCGAGTCCGTTCGGCTCGATCCCGAGCTGCGTGACGCGCTCGCCGAAAGGGCGCGACGCGACAACGAGACGACTTCGTCCGTGATCCGTAAGGCGTTGCGAAGGTACCTCGGCGCGACGTGATCATGGCGACTTACGGCCGCTCGAGCAGCGCGGCGTGGTCGAGCTCGCGGCCGTCGACGAGCACGTGCGTGTACGTGTCGCTCGTCACCTTCAACGAGCGCTGTCCCACGTCAAAGGAGACAACGACTCCGTGCACGCACCCGTGTACGCACGCGACGCGCCTTCACGGGCATCCCCGACAGGAATGACCCGCGTGGTTGAGCCAAATCCGCTCAGCCATGCGGCCAACATGCCCCCAACGGGATTCGAACCCGTGCTGCCACCTTGAAAGGGTGGTGACCTAGGCCGCTAGTCGATGGGGGCGGCGCGGTCGATCGTACCGGCGCGGCCCGCCACGGTGGCTCGCGCCCCGCGAGCGCTTGTATTCGGGCCCCGATCGGTGCAGAATCCCACTGTCCCGACAGGCGCGACGGTGCGGCGGACGCGGACGTCGGGGAGGAACGGCTCTTCGGGAGGAGAGACGACGAGTGCAGAGGGGCGGGCGGCTGCCCCTCTCTCCGTCTCTGACGTCGGCAGCGCCCCTCGCGACGATACGGTAGGACGCGATGGCGTCGGTTGCAGGCATCGCCTTTGCGCCCGTGAAGGGGCTTGCTCTCGTGTCGCGGGACGAGGTCGTGCTGGAGGCGTTCGGTGTCCGCGAGAACCGCCGCTTCCACCTGATCGACGAGGACGGGCGGCTCGTGAACGGGAAGACCGCCGGGCCGATGGTGCAGGTCGTCGCCGAAGCCGACCCCGACGGCCGCCGGCTCAGGTTGAGCTTCCCGTACGGGGACGTCGTCGAGGACGACGTCGATCTCGGTGAGCCGGTCGAGACCGGGTTCTTCGGCCGTCCGGTGACCGGAAGGCTCGTCAACGGTGCCTTCGCCGCTGCTCTCTCGACCTTCGCCGGCCGCCGGCTGCGGCTCGTGCGCCTCGACGAGCCCGGCGCAGGCACCGACCGCGGTGAGGACGGCACGATCTCGCTCGTCTCGCTCGCAGGACTCGACGCACTGGCGCGGGAAGCGGGCGTCGACGAGATCGACACGCGCCGCTTCCGCATGCTCTTCACGATCGCCGGTGTCGGAGCCAACGAGGAGGACGCCTGGCTCGGCCGTCGCGTGGCGCTCGGCGACGCCGTCGTCGTCGTACGGGGACTCGTCGGACGCTGTGTGGTCACGAGCCACAACCCCGCCACCGGCCTCGGCGACCTCGACACGCTGCGGACGATCCGCCGCTACCGGCCCGAGGTGGAGGGCCAGGAACGCCTGCCGATGGGGGTCTTCGGCTCCGTGGAGCGGCCGGGGACGGTGCGGGTCGGCTCGCCGGTCGCACCGCTGTGAGCATCGATCCGGAGACGAGACCGGGAGCGGTGACGCTGACCGTGGCCGACCTCGATCGTGCGGCCGCGTTCTACCGGGATGCGATCGGGCTGCGAGAACTCCGGCGCGAGGACGGAGTCTCGGAGCTCGGAGCACCCGGCTCCGAGGCGGTTCTCGTCCGTCTCGCCGGCTCGCCACAGGCGCCGGAGCGGCCCCGGCGGACGACCGGCCTCTTCCACCTCGCGCTGCTCGTCCCCTCACGCGAGGAGCTTGCCCGTGCCGTGAACCGGGTCGCAGGGAACGGCCACCGCTTCACCGGGGCCTCCGACCATCTCGTCTCCGAGGCGCTCTACCTCGACGACCCCGAGGGCAACGGGATCGAGATCTACCGCGACCGACCCAGAGACGAATGGCGGGTACGCGACGGCGAGCTCCAGATGGCGACCCTCCCGCTCGACCTTCGCTCGGTGCTCGCGACGGTGGCAGAGGGCGACGCGGGTGAGGGGATGGCAGCCGGCACCCGGATCGGCCACGTGCACCTCCAGGTGGCGGCTCTCCCCGACGCGCGCGACTTCTGGGTCGGGGTCGTCGGCTTCGACCCGGTCGTCGAAAGCTACCCGGGCGCGCTGTTCGTCTCGGCGGGTGGCTACCACCACCACATCGGGCTCAACACCTGGGCCGGCGTAGGCGCTCCTCCACCACCTGCCGGAGCCCGTGGACTGCGCAGCTTCGAGATCGTGCTCCCCGACAGGGCAGCGCTCGACGAAACACTGGCGCGCCTCGTGCGCGCCGGCGTCGAGGTCGCCGGAGACACTGCTGCGGCGTCGATCGTCGACCCCTCCGGCAACCGGGCGCTGCTCAGTTTGCTCGGCGCGTGAGTTCGGCTGCCGCCCGCGCCTGCCGCTCGTACTGGTTCCCCGCGTACCCCGTCCCTAGGTAGCTCAGCGGCATCCGCAGCGGCCGGTGCTGCATCTGCCAGACGTGACAGAGCTCGTGGACGACGAGGTCGTCCGAGACGTCCCCGGAGCGGACCAGGATCAACCAGTGGGTCGCGTAGCCGTCGAAGCGGGAGAGCCAGGGCAGCCGGAAGAACCAGGGGGCGACGACGAGCCGGACGTGCTCGATCCGAACCGGTCGCGGCCACCAGTCGAGCCGGTCGAGGCGCGCCTTCGCGACGACGAGCCTGGGATGCGGAGGTCGGCTCAGGTGCGGGCTCAGGCGCCGAGCACGATCGGGTCGTAGACGAGGACGGCGCTGCCGTCCTGCGCCTGCTGGTACTCGTACGAGTAGAGGCGCGGCTCTGTGATCCGGTTGACGAGCGCGAGCTCCCGCTTCGACATCTTCCCGATCTTCGGCGTCGCGGCGCCGATCGTGGCGGTGAGCGGCCGGGAGAGCTCCGAGCTGAGATCGCTCCTGCGCAGGAAGACCGAGGTCGCCGAGCTCGCCCCGTCGGGACGCGGCGGCAGGAAGACCGAAACCGAGTCGATGTCGTGGACGTACTTGAACGTGTACAGGGCGAGCTCGAGCGCCTCGCGGCGCAGCAGCGCGTGGCGCGCGACCGACGGCTTGCCGCCCTTGATGGAGCAGTTCGTGCCCAGCCCGCAGAGGATGTACTGGTAGCTGTTCGATGCCGGGATGATGTCGATCTGGTTCTCCTCCTTCTTCCCGGTCGACGTGTCGGGCCGCACGGCGATCGCGCTCACCGGCACGTCGCCCGAGGAGCCCGTCACCTTCGGCACGCTCGGAATCGCGGCCACCAGCTGGCGGCCGCTGTCGGCGCGGTACTTCTTCGCCACCTGGTCGGCGATCTGCCGCACCTCCGCCGTCTCGCTGCCCGTCGGTCGCCATGCCGACCACGCCGGTGCGGGGCCGGCAGCCGGACGGAAGAGGAGCATCACGAACGCGCCGACCGCGAGACCGGCTCCCAGGGCAAGCACGATGTAAAGCGCCAGGAAGCGGCCGCGGTAGCCACCCGCACGGCCGGTCTCCTCACGGCCGGGACGTTCGGCTCCGCCCGTGGTAGCCGCCTCCACGGGCTTTGCCGGCTCGGCGTCGAACACGCCTGGTGTGCCGCCTTCGAGCGGCGTCGCGTCGCTCATGAGCCTGTCTCTCCGTTCGGTGCCGGGGTGGGGGCGGGGAGCGCCCGCTGTTCGCGGCGGCGCTCTCCCGGTGGGCCGGACGGCCCGGTGCCCTCCGCGGAGAACTCGATCGGCGGCCAGGCGTCCTCGTCGCCGAGATCGAACTCCGGCAGCTTCAGCTCGGCCGACTCGAGGAGCGCCAGCAGCTCGTCTCCCATGATCTCGAGCCGCTGCTCCAGCACGTCGGCGATCCGATCGATCCCGGAGCGGTTCGCCCGCACCGCGTTGTGGGCGGTCACGTAGCCCTGGCCAAGAATCTGGGCGGCGAGCGCGCGCTTCGACCTGTCGCCGAGGACGCCCGTGATCGGGTCGGAGTCGAACATGCTGCCGCCGCCGCTGCGACTCATGATCTGGAGCCCGATCCGCTCGAACCGCCGCAGCACCTCGTCGCGCGCCTCCTCCTCGGTCTGCCCCTCGCGTGGGGTCACGGTGAACGGCTGCGGGCCCATCGCCGCCCCGCCGACCATCCGCGCCGTCCGCCAGGTGACGCTCTGCACGTCGCCGCCGACACCGCTCGTGTTCTCGCCGTAGAAGACACGCTCGGCGGCCATCGCCCCGAGCGTGTGTACGACCTGCGCGAACATCTCGTGCTGGAAGGCGAACATCCGCTCTTCCTTCTCGATCATCCAGTGGTGGCCGCCGGTTTCGCCGCGCTTCTTGATCGTCAGCCGTGCCGACTCCGCACCCGTGACGTACAGGTGCCCTGTGGCGGCGTGGCCTGCCTCGTGGATCGCAACGGCGCGCTTCTCGGTGCCGACATGCTCGGAGCCGATCGCGGTGCCGGCATCGAGGGTCGTCAGCGCCTCCACCAGGTCGTCCCACTGGAACGCCATCCGTCCGTCGTGGTGGGCGAGGGTCAGCGCCATCGAGGTCGCCTGTTCGATCATCGCGGGCGAGTAGCCGCTCATGATCCGCGCCAGCTCGTCGCGCCGGTTCGGCTGGTCGAGCTCCGGGTCGTGGGTGACCTTGCCCAGGTAGAGGTCGAGGATGTCGAGCCGGTCTTCCTTCGTGGGCGTTCGGAACCAGACGTGCCGCCCCATCCGGCCGGGCCGGATCAGAGCCGGATCGAGGCGGTCGATCGGGACGTTCGTGGCTCCGATGAAGTAGATCTGCTCGCTCCGCGGCCGGGCGGCCGGGATCCGCAGCCGCAGCTTCCCAATCCGCCGGGGGACGATGAAGATGGCGTCGAGCGTCTTGTTGACGCTGCTCGTCACGTGACGCCGGAAGAACGGCGGGTTGTCGATCCCGTCCATCACGACGAGGAGTTGGTTGAGCGCGAGCCCGCCGCCCATGCCTCCCATCCCGCCCGGGAACATGAACCAGTTGACGATCCCGCTCATCCGCGCATAGAGGCCGCTCGGCGCGTACGACGGCGTCTGCCGTTGCGCGAACAGGTGGTCGCGCCAGGCCCTCGTCTCCACGATCAGGTCGCCGGACGGGTTCATCGCCGCCCAGGGGCCGAAGTACAGCTCGTGCTCCGGGTCGAAGGGCGTCGAGAGCGGTGTGTACGCAGGTGCCGTCGCCCCGGAGCCGAGCGACTGGCGTCGCATCCCGACGGCGTCGATCTCGTCGATGAAGACGATGCACTGGCCGCCCCACTTGCGGGCGAGCCGTTTTGCCTTGCGGGCCAGCAGACGGACGATGATCGCGTCGATACCGATGAAGGTGGCCGCGAAGCCCGAGCCCGGCATCGAGATGAAGGGCGAGTTGAAGCCGGTGGCGATCGCCTTTGCGAGCATCGTCTTGCCCGTGCCGGGAGCGCCGAAGAGGAGAAGGCCGCGCTCGCGCTTGCCGCCCGCGCGCTCGAACTGTTCACCCGACTGCCAGATGTCGACGACCCGGCTCACCTCTTCCTTCGCCTCGGTCTGACCGCGGACGTCGCCGAGCTTGACGCCCCACTCCGCATCGCCGGGCTCGAACGACTGCATCTGCGACATGTTCATCAGGAGCAGCGGGCCGAACATGATCGCGAAGTTCGCGAAGAAGAGGAAGAAGACGAAGACCGCCTGCACCCACAGCGTGGGGGAGCTCAGGATCGCACCGAGCCAGTCGAGGATCTGTCCGGCGGCGCCCCACCAGGTGCCGCCGACGAAGATCCAGGTGACCGTGATCGCGACGACGACGAGGACGGCGACCTTGAACCAGAAGCGCCAGAACCAGGCGCGACGGTGACCGACGATGTCCTCCTCCCGCAGTTCCTCGCTCTCGACGCCGAACAGGCTCGGCCACGGGATCAGCCGCCGGAAGACGAGCTCGGCGAAGCCCCGGAAGACGATCACGATCAGCAGCGAGACGAGCAGCGCCTTCCACCAGGGCCAGTCGTTCTGCTGCGTGAACCAGACGACGAGCGCCGGTGCTGTCATGGCTGCGACGAGCGTGGCGACGCGGGTCAGCCGACGCCACGAGCGTGCCAGCTCTTGCGACGCCTGGCCGGAGGGAAGCGTGGTGACGGGGACCGAGGTCGTCATTGCACAAGTGTACGTTGCTCGTTTTCGGCAGATGTTGGTCGAGAGTTAAGTGCCCGCCCGCTCCTGGTAGCGTCGAGTTCCATGACACAGGCAACGTTGCACACGAGCGAAGGGCCGATCGTGATCGAGCTCTTCCCGGAAGACGCACCGAAGACCGTCGGCAACTTCACGAAGCTCGCAGGTGACGGCTTCTACGACGGGCTCAGCTTCCATCGCGTCATCCCCGATTTCATGATCCAGGGCGGCTGCCCGCTCGGCACCGGTACGGGCGGCCCCGGCTACCAGTTCGAGGACGAGATCAACGACCACAAGGCGGTCAAGGGATCGCTCGCGATGGCGAACGCCGGCCCGAACACGAACGGGTCGCAGTTCTTCATCGTCACGGCCGAGGCGACCCCCTGGCTGGACGGCAAGCACACCGTCTTCGGACAGGTGACGAGCGGTCAGGAGATCGTCGACCGGATCTCGCTCGTCGAGACCGACGGCCGCGACCGGCCGCTGACGCCGATCACGCTCGACCGCGTCGAAGTCGCGTGAGCTCGGGGCCCCGGCCTCACCCTCACGCTGCGCAACGGGGGTGAGGCTCCGGCCCCACCCCCGCCTTCGGTCGCCCTACGACCGCCGGATCCTCCGGCTTGCCCTCCCGGCCCTCGGCGCCCTCGCCGCAGAGCCGCTCTACGTCCTCGTCGACACGGCGGTCGTCGGTCATCTCGGCCGCTCCCAGCTCGCCGCGCTCGGCCTCGCCGCCACCGTGCTGTCCGTGCTCGGGATGTTCAACTTCCTCCAGTACGGGACGACGGCCCAGGTCGCGCGGGCGACGGGGGCCGGGGAACACGAGGTTGCAGCACGGCTGGGTGCGCAGTCCCTCTGGCTCTCGCTCGCCTTCGGGCTCGCGCTGGCGGTGGTGATCGCGGTGCTCGCGGCCACGGTCGTCGACCTCTTCGGAGCGACGGGGAAGACGGCGGCGTACGCGGTGACCTACCTTCGGATCGCGGCGCTCGGCGTGCCGTCGGCGTTCCTCGCGCTGGGCGGCCAGGGCTTCCTGCGCGGAGTCTCGGATCTGCGCACGCCACTGCTGATCGTGATCGCGGGCAACCTCCTCAACGTGGTGCTCGAGATCTGGCTCGTTTACGGGCTCGACCTCGGGATCGAGGGATCGGCGTGGGGAACGGTCGCCGCGCAGACGCTGATGGGGCTCGCCATGGCGGTCGCGATCCTGCGGCGCGTCGGTCGCCTCCGGGCCGGGATCCGACTCGACCTCGCGCGGCGCCTGCTCTCGCTCGGCACGTTCATCTTCATCCGCACCGCCTCGCTGCTGGCGTCGTTCCTGCTTGCCGGAGCCGTCGTGACCCGGCTCGGGGACGCACCGCTTGCAGCGCACCAGATCGCCTTCCAGCTCTGGGTTCTCCTCGCGCTCGTGCTCGACGCGGTCGCGATCGCGGGGCAGATCATCGTCGGCCAGGAACTCGGGGCGACCCGTCCGGACGAGGCGTACGCGGCGAGCGTCCGCATGATCGGGATCTCCGCCGGGCTCGGGGTCGTCTTCACCGTACTCCTGCTCCTCCTCGGCGGGGTGATCCCGCGCGCGTTCACGTCGGATCCATCCGTGGTCGCGCAGTGTGCGCTCCTCTGGCCGGTGTTCGCGCTGATGCAGCCGCTGAACGGCGTCGTCTTCGCACTCGACGGCATCCTGATCGGTGCCGCCGACGGGCGCTACCTGGCCGCTTCCATGGTCGTGGCGTTCGCCTGCTGCGCCGCAGCGCTCGCGCTCGCGTGGCATACCGGTGCAGGCGTGCGCGGTGTCTGGCTCGCCCTGCTCGTGCTGATCCTCGCGCGGCTCGCCGGGCTCGGCAGTCGCTTCCGCCGTCGCCGCTGGCTCGTCACCGGGTTCGGCTGATGCGTGAGGGACGCAACCAGTTCGCGGCCACTTCGCTCTCGGAGAAGCCGGCGCGGAGGATGTTGCGGTAGGAGCTCGACACGAGCCCGTCCCGGCGTTCGCCGGTCTCCGTCAGGAGCAGATCACACCCCGCCCTCCGGGCATGTTCGATCCGCACGGCCAGCAGGGCGTTCTGTCCGCCCTTACCCCGGTGCTCGGGAAGGGTCGCGGCGAGCCCGAGGTAGCCGACCCGCTCGCTGACGAAGATGGCGGCTGCCGCAACGGGCTCGTCGTCGTCGAGCGCGAGCCAGCAGTCCCAGCCGCACCGATAGGCGTCCGCCGCCAGCGGAACCGCTCCTCGAGGCAGCCCGAAGCCGGTCGCGACGATGCGCCCGAAGGCGTCGGCCCCGGCGCGGTCGACGCGGGCGAGCGCGAGCGTCGTCTCGCCCGGAGCGAGGCCGTCGAGGCCGCGGCGGAACCGCATCCAGTTCCAGCCCGGTTCGAGTCCGCGTGCGCCGAGCCAGTCGGGGATCTCTGCCGGCCGCGCCGTCGGGGAGACCGTCACGTAGCAGGTGACGTCGTCGCCGATCGCCTCGAGGGCCGCATCGAGCTGCGCCTCGGTCGCCGGCTCGTCGAGCCCAAGGCCGAGGATCCGGTTCAGGACGGGCGAGTCCGGCGCCTCCTCGGAGCGCAGCACGGTGACACCGCCGATCGTCGTCCGTCGCGCACTGAGGCATGCATACGCCTCGACCGTGACCCGATCCTCACGCTCCATCAAGCCTCGGCGACAGGGTGTTCGTGCGCTGCCGCCTCCCGCCGCTTACGCCAGTAGCGCTCGAGGCCGAGCCAGCACTGGGCGAAGGGGGCCGCGTTCGCGTAGACCGACGCGTTCTCGGTGTCGGTGGCCCTGAGATCGGCATCGGCTGCCGCGACGAACGTCTCCTGGTCCATCCCGTGCCCGACCCGCTCGCTCCAGGCGCTCAACGTCTCGCGCAGCCGGGAAAGATGTGCCTCCACGTCGTCGAAGACGCCGAAGTGGATCAACGCCAGCCGGGCAGGGGTCCGGCGCTCGGTTTCCTCGAGTGTCCGCTCCCAAGCCTCGAGGTCGATGTCGGGTGGCGGCGTGGGGGGGACGACGAAACGGCCGGGTGCGACCCGGACGCCGCACGAGTCGCCTGCATACAGCGTGCCGTCCGCGTGGAGCAGCGAGACGTGATGACGGGCGTGCCCGGGGCTCGGGAAGCAGGCGAGCCCGACGACGTCGTCGCCGACGATGCGGATCCGATCGGCAGGAACCGGCACGAGCTCCCCCCACAGGGTGTCGAACATCTCGCCGTAGAGGCGCCGCGCACTCGACTCGAGTCGGGTCGGATCGACGAGATGCGGCGCGCCGACCTCGGATACGTGCACGAGCAGCTCCGGGTGCTCGCGCACGAGTGCGCCCGCGGCTCCCGCGTGGTCGAAATGGATGTGCGAGAGGAGCAGGTGCCGGATCTCGCCGAGCTCGAGGTCGCGCGCGGCGAGACCCGCCTTCAGCGCCGGGATCGTCGTCGTGGGGCCGCAGTCGAAGAGCGCGAGCCCGTCGTCCGTCTCGACGACGTAACACCCCACCGCCCGCTCGTTCCCGACGTGGAAGAGATCGATCGGCTCGTGCGCGGGCAGGCTCACCCGCGTGATCAGGACGCCGTCGCGCGGGACGGCACCGCCACGGGCTCGAGCGCCTGCTCGAGGTCGCCGACGAGGTCCTCGGCCGACTCGATTCCGACGGAGAGACGGACGAGGTTTCGCGGCGCGGCGAACGGGCCGCTCGCAGTTGCTGCGTGCGTCATCCGGTAGGGGTGTTCGATCAGGCTCTCGACCCCACCGAGGCTCTCGGCCAGTGTCCACAGCTTCGTCCGCGCAACGAGGTCGACCGCCTCCTGCTCGTCCTCGACGAGGAACGAGATCATCGCCCCGAAGTCGCGCATCTGATGAGCGGCGATCGCGTGCCCCGGGTGCCCGGGCAGGCCGGGCCACAGCACCTGCGTGACGGCTGGATGCTGTCCCAGGAAGGCGGCGACGGCGCGGGCGTTCTCGCAATGTTGGCGCATCCGTACCGCCAGCGTCTTGAGGCCGCGGAGTACGAGCCAGGAGTCGAACGGCCCCGGCACGGCCCCGAGCGACTTCTGCAGGAAGCGAAGCCGCTCGGCGATCGTGACGTCGTTGGTGGCTGCGAAGCCGCCGACGACGTCCGAGTGCCCGCCGAGGTACTTGGTCGTCGAGTGGAGCACGATGTCGGCGCCGAGCTCGAGCGGCTGCTGCAGGTACGGCGTCGCGAAGGTGTTGTCGACGACGAGCAGGGCGCCTACCGCGTGCGCCGCCTCGGCGGCGGACCGGATGTCGACGACGTTGAGGAGGGGGTTCGTCGGCGTCTCGATCCAGACCAGCCGCGTCTGCTCGTCGACGTGGGCGGCGAGGTTGGTGGAGATCTCGGCCGGGGTGACGTAGTCGAAGCCGTATCCCTTCGGCTCGTAGACCTGCGAGAACATCCGGTAGGTGCCGCCGTAGACGTCGTTCACGCAGGCGACGCGCTGCCCGGGGTCGACGAGGTGCATGACCGTCGTCGCGGCACCGACTCCCGACGCGAACGCGAGCCCGAAGTCGGCGCGCTCGAGCGACGCGAGGCACTCCTCGAGTGCGCTCCGGGTCGGATTCGCGACGCGGGCGTAGTCGTAGCCCTTGTGGACGCCGACCGCCTCCTGGGCGTACGTCGAGGTCTGGTAGATCGGGGTGATCACCGCGCCGGTCGCGGGATCCGGCTCCTGGCCGACGTGGATGGCGCGGGTCTCGAAGTCCATCTCGGGATCGTAGAGCTTCAGCGCTGCACCGTGACGAGCCCCGCCGTCCGGCGCAGCCGGTCGAGCGCCCGGTCGAGCGCGTCGTCGAGCGCACCCGACGCGCGCACGCCGGTCTCGCGATGGAACGCCTTCACGACGAGGGTGCCGTCGCCGCGTTCGGACTTGAGATCGGCTCGGCCGACGATCCGGTCGCGCCACAGGAACGGGAGCACGTAGTAGCCGTAGCGGCGCTCGTGCTCCTTCTTGTAGACCTCGATCAGGTGGTCGAAGCCGAGGATCCGCCTGGCGAACGACCGGTCCCAGAGGAGGTTGTCGAAGGGGGAGAGGAGCACGGCGGCGGTCGGCGCCGGCCGGTCGAGCTCGACACGGGCTGGAACGACGATGGGCGCACCGCCGTCTGCGACGGCGACGCGTTCGAGTACGCCGTCGGCCGCGAGCTCGTCGACCACGGGGCGAATCCGTGCCGTGCCGCCCCGGAGGCGCCAGTGCTCCACGATCCCGGCCTCCGTCAAGGCGCCGCGTGCCTCCACGGCCAGGACCGCAAGCCGTCGCAGGCGCGTGGAGTCGTTGGGGGTCGGAGCCGCGAGGATCTCCTTCGGGAGGACGCGTTCGGGCAGGTCGTAGAGGCGCTGGAAGCCCTGCCGACCTGCGATCACGAGCTCACCGTGGTTCCAGAGGCGGTCGAGCATTGCCTTGGCGGGCTTCCAGTTCCACATCCCGCCCTCTGTCGCGCCTTCGAAATGGCGTGAGCCGAGCGGGCCGCGGGCGCGGATCTCGGCGAGGATCTCCTCCGCCAGATGCGGATGGGTCTCGCCCACGTCGCCGTACCAGCGGCGACCGCCGTCGCGCATTTGCGCTGCGAAGAGCGGCCACTCCTCGACCGGCAGGAGGCATGCTTCGTGGGCCCAGTACTCGAACAGCCGGCCGCCGGCCAGCAGCTTGGAGACGACAGGCTCGGGGTAGTCGCCGACCCGTGTCGAGAGGGCGATCCGGTGGCTCCGCTCGACCGCGGAGATCGAGTCGAGCTGGACGCACGAGAGGCGTCGGATCGCCGCCTCCACCTCCGCGCCGGTGCCGGCTCTGGAGCGGTTCGTGTACCCCTGGGCGCCGATCACGAGCCGGCGCAGCGCCGTCAGGGAGATCGTGCGCACCGCCCTATTCTCCTGCACGCGACCGGCCGTCCGACGTCAGCGCGGGGTCTTGCCCTCGAGGATCGCTGCGAGCCTGGCGGCGTCGATATTGCCGCCGGAGACGATGCAGACGATCCGTCCCCCGCCCGCCCGGCCCGAGAGCGCTGCCGCGACCGCGAGGGCGCCTGCCCCTTCTGCGATCACCCGTGCCCGTTCGGCGAGCAGCCGGATCGCGGCGGCCGTCTCGTGCAGGCTCGGCGTGACGGCGCCCGAGAGAAGGGGACGCGCCTGCCTCCACATCTCGGGGAGCACCATCTTCCCCCCGGCCCCGTCGACGAACGAGGCCGTGTAGGCGACCGGGGTCGGTTCGCCCGCAGCGAGGGATGCGGCCACCGGTGCGCCTGTCGCCGGCTCGCACGCGAACACTCTCGTCGAAGGCCTCAGCGCTGCCAGGGCACTCGCGATCCCGGTGGTCAGCCCGCCGCCGCCCCAGGGGACGAGGACGGTGTCGATCGCATCCAGGTCCTCGACGAGCTCCAGCCCGATCGTGCCGTTTCCGGCCATCACCGCCGGCTCGGTGACGGGATGGACGAAGAGGCCGCCGAGCCCGGCGTACGACCCCTCCTCCATCGACTGCCACCAGCGGTCGAAGGGAACCTTGACCACCGTCCCTCCGAGCCGTGCGATCGCGTCGAGCTTGGTCTGCGGTGCGTGGTCGGGGGCGACGATCGTCGCGGGCACGCCCGCCTCCCGTGCCATCCAGGCGACCCCCTGGGCCATGTTGCCGGCGCTCGTCGTCCAGACGCCGTCGGCGAGCGCGTCGCGGCCTGCCGAACGGATCGCGTTTGCGGCACCGCGGATCTTGAACGAGCAGATCGGTTGCAGGCACTCGAGCTTGAGCCAGATCTCCGCCGGCGACTCGGGTGCCTGAAGGCGGATCAGCGGCGTCCGGATCGCCACGTCGCGGATGCGCTCCCGGGCCGCCTCGATGTCCGTCAACGGGATCAGAACTCGACCTCGGTGCCGAGCCCCCGCTCGCGGGCGCGGGCGACGCAGAGCTGTGCCGCTGCGAGATCCTCGACGGCGATGCCCATCGACTTGAAGACCGTCAGCTCGTCGCCGGAGCGGCGGCCCTCCACCATGCCCGCGAGGAGCTCCCCCAGTTCGCCGGCGATGTGGTCGGAGCCGAGCCCGTTCTCCTCGAGGCCCCGCCGCACGTCACCGGACTCGTGCAGCGCCGACTCGCGACGATCGACGAAAAGGCGTCCGGCGGCGACGATCTCGCCGGCCAGCTCGCGCGAGCGGCCGTCCGGATAGGCGCCGGCGGCGTTCACGTGCGTTCCCGGCGCGAGCCAGGCGCGCTCGAGGATCGGCTCGGCGGCTGACGTCGCCGTGCAGACGATGTCCGCACCGTCCACCGCCTCCTCGACGGACGTCGCGACGAGCGCATGCGTCTCGAGCGCGAGCGCCTCGGCGTGGGAGGGGTTTCGACTCCAGATGCGGATGATCGGGTCGTCGACCACGGTCTGCATCGCGTCGACGTGGCTGCGGCCCTGGACGCCGGACCCGAGCACCGCGACGGTGCGCGAATCCGGGCGTGCGAGTGCTCGGGTGGCCGCTCCCGAGACGGCGGCGGTCCGGATCTCCGTGATCGGGGAGGCGTTGAGGACGGCCACGAGTTGCCCCGTGACGCCGTCGTGCAGCAACACCGAGCCCTGGTGCGGGTCGAGCCCCCGCGCGGGGTTGCCTCCGGCGACGACGATCTCCTTGAGCGCATAGACGGGCCGCTCGCCGCCCGCATACGACGGCATCAGGCCCATCGCCGTCTCGCCGGGGGGCGACAGCAACGATCGGAGCGGATTCGTCAGCTCGCCGCGCGCGAGCCCGGCGAGCACCTCCTCCATCGCTGCGATGCACGACTCCATGTCGAGCAGCTCACGCACATCGTGCTCGGAGAGGACGAGGATCGTCACGAGAACACCTTCGTGAGCCGGTCGCGGTCGGGGGGAGCCAGGTCGAGCTCGAGCGCCTCGAGAGCCGGCGCGAGCTGGGCGGCGTTGTTCGGGCCGACGACGAGCGCGGTGAGCTCGGGAAGCGCGAGCGCCCAGGCGAGCGCGAGGCCCGCCATCGACGCCCCCCGTTCCTCCGCCTGCCGCTCGAGCTCCTCGAGCGCGTCCCAGACCCGGTCGGAGTCGTAGGCGGTATAGGGCTCAGGCCGCAGCGTCATCCGCGAGCCCTGCGGGAGCGGCTCACCACGTCGGTACTTGCCCGTCAGCCACCCGCCCGCGAGCGGGCTGAAGGGCGTGTAGCCGAGCCCGTGTTCCCGGCAGACCGGGAAGACCGACTCCCGGTCGCCCTGCTCGAGCAGCGAGAAGCCGTTCTGCACCCACTCGTAGCGGGGTAGCTGCTCGAGCTCGGAGATCTCGAGCGCCTCCGCAAGCTGCTCGCCGGTGAAGTTGGAAGCACCGACGGCACCCACCTTGCCGGCCGCGACGAGCTCGGCGAACGCCTGCAACGTCTCCTCCTGCGGTGTCCCGGGGTCGAAGTCGTGGGCGAGATAGAGGCCGACGCGTTCGACGCCCAGGCGCGCCAGACTGCTGTCGAGCTGCCGCCGGATCCGGGCTCGGCCGAGCCCGTGATCCTCGCCCGTGTCCATCGGGTTGTAGGTCTTCGTGGCGATCACGATCCGGTCGCGCACGTCCGGCCCTTTCGTCTGCAGCCATTCGCCGATGAACGTCTCGCTGCGGCCGCCACCATAGGCGTCGGCCGTGTCGAACGTCGTGATCCCACTCTCCCAGGCGAGGTCCATGAGCCGGAAGGCGTCGTCCTGCGACGTGCCGCGGCCGAAGAACGCGGGCGACGACCCGATGCCGCCGAAGTTGCCGCAGCCGAGGATCACGCGTGTGACCGCAACCCCGCTGCCGCCGAGAACCCGTTCCTCCATCCCGTCGCGATCCTAGTGGTCCAGCCGCGGCATCCGGTGGGTTGACGCGGGTAGGCGCAGCGATGTCCATCAGGGACCCCTTGCGGAAGCGTCCAACGACGTCAACGTCTCCCGCATCCTGCACCACCCGGTCTCCGGGATGGACATCGCGGCGATGTGCATGAGGTCGACCTCGTAGCGAACCGCTCCTGATCCCCGTGGCGGTCGGCTGCTCGACGGCCGCCACGGGCGCGTAGGTTTGTCCCGGCCTGCGGCGAACTTCCTCCCTGTGGTCGACGTCTCCTTCGAGGCGCAGCGCGAGGCCCGACTCGAGGCGGCGCCGTTCGTGCTTGCTGCAGCGCTCGCGGACGTCGGTCTCGCGCTCCTGAGCGCAGAGCGCGGCTGGCATCTCGCGGGCGGTCGCAACTGGTGGGTCTGGCTCGTGCTGGCGGCCCCGGCAGCGCTGCTCGCCCTCGTCCTCAGCCTCGGCCTGGGGCGGTTCGGACTCGCGAGCGAGCACCGGCGGCGCGTGGCGGTGGCACTTCTCGGCGTGCTCATGCTCGCGAACGTGACGGGGATCGGGCTCGTGATCGGCTCTCTTCTGCGCGGCGAGTCGATGCAGGCGGGTCAGCTGCTCGCGAGCGCCGCCGTCGTCCTCTTCGTCAACATGACGGTCTTCGCACTCGCCTTCTGGGAGCTCGACGGCGGCGGCCCGGTGCGGCGGATGTACCGGGGGCGGCAGTGGCCCGACTTCCAGTTCCCGCAGGACGAGAACGCCGAGCTGGCACGGCCCGGGTGGAAGCCGCATCTCGGGGACTACCTCTACGTGGCGATGACGAACTCGATCGCCTTCAGCCCGACCGATACGATGCCGCTCTCACGCCCGGCGAAGGTCCTGATGGGAGTCGAGTCGGTGACCGCTGCAGCCACGATCCTGATCGTCGCGGCCCGCGCCGTGAACGTCTTTCACTGACGTCGAAGCGCGAGGTCAGTCGGTGGTGCCACCCGCGGCGAACGCCGCGTAGGCAGGCTCGAGCGCGTCCCGTAGATCGACACCGTCGACGAGCAGCCCGCTCGGGCCGAGGCGCTTCAGCACGGACCCGACCGGCAACGGCCGTGGTGGGTCGAGGTCCGGGAGCTCGCCCGCCTGCCAGGGGTCGCCACCCGGAGCAGGAGGGCGCTGCTCGCTCGCGACCGGGGTGGCCGTGCAGCCGCGCCAGGTGAGCAGCAGCGAGGGGTCGTGGTCGATGGCGTCGGCCAGCACGTAGCCGAGTGCGATCTCGTGTTTGCACGTCTCGCCCCGCGCTGCGTCGAGGCAGGTGCAGGAACGCAGGAGCGCGCCGCTCGGCGGTACGAGCGGCTCTTCCCAGTCGACCGTCATCACGTGTTCCAGCTGGAGCGACTGCTCGCGTCCCTGGGAGGCGTTGCCGAACAGCTCGCGTCCTCGCGGCGACCCCACGACCGCGGCCCAGACGCGGGGCGGCACGGGCTCGGCCCGCAGGCTCGTTCGGTACTCGGCGCCGCTCGACCCGATCACGACCGCGGTGACGGTGCCCACGTCGACTGTGACGCTGTGGACATGGCCCGTGCGCGCCAGCAGGCGGCCGCGCTCGGCCCGCGCCGAGCCCTCGTCGCGAACGACCGAGGTTGCGACCCAGCGCGCCCAGGGACCACGGCCGATGCGGTCGTCGTCTGCGGCCACGAACACCGGGCGGCCGTCGTTCAGGACATTCATGCCGCCTCCACTGCCGTGTCGGAGAGCGTCACGGCGGCCCGGATCGTCTCCAGGTCGAGCTCGCCGAGCCAGTCGTCGGCACGTCCTGCGACGACCTTCTCGGCCAGCTCGCGTTTCGTGTCGAGTAGCTCGTCGATTCGCTCCTCGACCGTCGCGGTGCAGATGAGGCTGTGCACGAAGACGTCCTTGTGCTGCCCGAAGCGATAGGCCCGGTCCGTGGCCTGCTGTTCGACGGCAGGGTTCCACCAGCGGTCGAAGTGGAAGACGTGGTTGGCGGCCGGCAGGTTCAGGCCGCGTCCTCCGGCGCGGATCGAGACAACGAGGAGCGAGGGGCCGCCCGGGCCTGAGAATGCCTCGACGAGAGCATCGCGTTCGCGTGCCGCGAGGCCGCCGTGGAAGAAGCCGACCTCCCGGCCGAGGCGTTCGCGGAGGTGGGGCACGAGCCGGTCGAAGCCGGGGTACTGCGTGAAGACGAGCGCCTTGTCGTCGTCTGGCATCTCGGCGAGGAGTTCCACGAGCCGCTCCAGCTTTCCGGAGCGCCCACCCAGCGGCCTCCCCGTCGGCAGGATCGTCTCGGGGTGGTTGCAGACCTGCTTCAGCTGGCTCAGCATCGCGAGGACGGCCCCGCGACGGCCGAAGCTGCGCTCGTGCTCCTCGATCCGCGGCAGCCAACGGTCGACGGTGGCGCGGTAGAGGCTCGCCTGCTCGAGCGTCAGGTTGCAGTACTCCTTCCTGACGGTGATCCTCGGCAGCTCGATCTCGACCTCGGGGCTGTCCTTCGGGCGCCGCAGGATGAAGGGGCCGACCATGCTTCGCAACCGCTCCAGCGTGTGGGAGTCGCCGTACGCTTCGATCGGCCGCGCGAACGTGCGCTGGAAGCGCTCCCGGGACCCGAGCAGGCCCGGGTTGACGATGTCCATGATCGCCCACAGCTCGTCGAGCCGGTTCTCGATCGGGGTGCCCGTCAGCGCCAGCACCCGCCTGGCGTTGAGTCGTCGCAACGCCCGCGCGCGCTTGGTGGCCGGGTTCTTCACGTCCTGGGCCTCGTCGAGCACGAGTCGATCCCAGGCGACCGCGGCGAGCGCGTCCGCATCTCGCGTCGCGATGTCGTAGGACGTGACGACGAGGTCGCTCTCACCTGCAACCGAGGTGAGCTCTTCGCCGCTGAGCCGTTCTCCGCCGTGATGGACGTGGACGCGCAGCGACGGCACGAACCGAGCCGCCTCGCGCGCCCACTGCCGGGTGACGCTCATCGGGCAGACGACGAGCGTGGGCCCGAACGCAGCGGCCCCGAACTGCTCCCGCTCCGAGGCGAGCATGGCGAGTGCCTGCACGGTCTTGCCGAGCCCCATGTCGTCGGCGAGGATGGCGCCGATCCCGAGATCGCCGAGCATCCGCAGCCAGCCGTGGCCGCGTTCCTGGAACGGGAAGAGCGGCTGCGTCATCGCGGCCGGCGTAGGGAGGGGGCGGTAGCGTCGCTCGTCGCTCCCTGCGAGCAGGTCGCGCAGGGAGTCGTCGAGGGTGACCACGCCCAGCTCGAGCCCCGCGTCGTCGAGCTCGATCCCCGCGACCGCCCGGACGAGGTCGACGACCGATCCCTCTCGTCGTCGCTCCAGGAACCGCAGGGCACGCTCCACCTCGGAGCGGTCGAGTGCGTGCCAGCGGCCGCGCACGCGGATCAAGGGTTCCTTCGCTGCTGCGAGCTCGGCGAGCTCCGCCTCGGTCAGATCGGTGTCGCCGATCGCGAGCTTCCAGTCGAAGTGCGCGATCGTGTCAGTGCCGAGCAGGCCGCTCGAGCGGACAGCCGTGCCGGTGGCGACGAGGTTGACGCGGAGCGGACTGGGTCGTCGCAGCCAGGCTCTCGGGAGCAGGACGGGAACACCGAGCGCCTCGAGACGGGGGATCGCCGTCAGGAGCACGAAGCGGACGTCGTCGTCGGAGAGCGGCAGCGGGAGCGGCAACGCCGGGTCGAAGGCGAGGCCGCCCTCGGCGAGAACCGGCTCGATCAACCCGAGCTGGCGGTGCAGCGCAGCCCGCGGGTCGGAGGCCCGCAGGAACGCAAAGACTCCGTCGGTCGACTCGTCCAGCAGCTCGACCGGGAGCACCAGCGTGGGGTCGTCCGCTGCCTGCAGCCAGAGTTCGAGCGCGACGGCCGCGGCGGCGTCCTCGGTGGTCTCGAGCTCGTCGAGATGAAGGCTGAGCAGCCAGGGGGCCGCCGAACGATGCTCGAGTCCGGCGTCGACCCAGTTGCCGACCCGACGCTCGAGCGCGCCCAGACCGGCGTGCGGCGGCAACTCCGGATCGGCGGACGTGAGTCCGTCGAGGAAGAGCTCCGGCCCGCTCGGACGGCTGCGCAGGAGCCGGTTCCCGAGCTGCACGCAGGCAGCCTGGAGGCGGTCGCGGGCGATCTGGTCGACTGCGCAGGCGTAGAGATCCTGTGCGAGCGCGTCTCGATCGCCACCGAAGGCCTCCGCACAGACGGGCGGGAACGCCGCCGCTATCGCGCCGAGCGCCTCCTGCACGCGCTCGTCGATTGTCGCACCCCAGTAGGCGAGCCACGTCCGTCCGCCCTGCTGCAGCTGCGGGTGGAGCAGGCCCTCCGTCACCGACCGCTCGGCGAGCCGGAGCACCGCGAACGTGGCGCGGGCGGAGCCGCCGAGCTCGAGCCCGGCGGGCGGCTCGGCCGCGAGCGCGAGGAGCTCGTCGAGGTCGACGTGACGGCCGGTCGCGCCCTCGCCGAGGTTCGCGAGATCCGAGACCGCGGGGATCCCGATTCGGAGGCCGCCGGCGGAGATCGACCCGTCGGGTGCTCGTGTGCAGACGGTGGCGCTGACGTCCTGCTGCCAGAGAATCTCGAGCGTGGACGAGCCCTGGAGCGGTTCCGGGGGAAGATGAGCGTGGACGGACACGAACATTCCAGGATACGGACGGCGGAGGAGGTCATGCCGGAGCCTGCGTCGAGGGGACACACCCCCGAGATCGTTGCTATATTGATGACATGTCAACAAACTGCGCCATTGCCCTCGATCTCGCCCGGGCCCGCACCGTCGTGCTCCGCGACGTCGACGACCCACTCGGGAGCCACCACGGCCTCGGCCTCAACGACCTCGCCGTCCTGCTCGAGCTCGAACGCGAGCCCACCTGGACGCTCCGCCGCGTCGAGCTCGCCCGCAGGCTTGCCGTCACGACCTCCGGGATCGCCCGCCAGCTCGCACCGCTCGAGCGGATCGGTCTCGTCACGCGCGAGTCGAACCCGCACGACGCGCGTCTCGCGCTCGTGAAGCTGACGCCGCGTGGAGCCGAACTGGCGATCCAGGCGGCCGCGACGGCCGAAGAGGCGGCGACGGTCGCGCTCGGGCGGTTCTGGAACGCGGAGGAGCGGGAGACGCTCGCCGAGCTGTTGCGGAAAGCTGCCGCGGACTAGAGCGCGAGGTTCTACGGTCGTGCGGCGCCGAGCCGTACGACGGTCGCGCCGTCGGCAGAGTCCGACGTCTGCTCCTCCACGAGTGGATGTCGGGTGAGCTCATCCCGGACTGCGCTACGGACTGCGCCGGTGCCGCGGCCGTGGATGACGCGCACCTCGTGTCGGCCGGCGAGCGCCGCCTGGTCGACGAGGTCGCGTACCAGCTCTCGCGCCTCCTGGGCCGTCTTCCCCCGGAGGTCGATTTCGTCGGGAATGTCGTTCTGCACCATGGCGCGCACCATGACCGGTGCGCGTTCGGGCAGAGCCGGTCGCGTTCCGTCCCGGTCGGGACGCAGCCGCTCGAGTGGGACACGGACGCGGAGGCCGCCCGCGCCGAGGACGGTCGCCTCGTCGCCGGTGATCTCGGCGACCGTTCCCCGCACGCCGAGCTCCGGTGCCGTAACCGGGTCACCGACGTCGAGGGGGAGGACCTGGCCGGGTGGTTCGTCCAGCTGCGGGAGCGAGCGTTGCGCGCGTGCGGCCCGGTCTGCCGCCACTCCGAGTCTCCGGTCGCGCTCGCGTTCCTTCTCCAGCGCCGCCGGGGTGGTGGCGCGGCCCCGCTCGCGCTCGAGACGCCGGGCGGCGCGGATCTCGTCGCGGAGTGCGTCCAGTTCCGCGCGTGTCTCGCGAAGCTCCGCCTCGGCTCGTTCGAGCGCACGCTGCCGCTCGGCGCGTGCCGAAGCGCGAACCTCGTCGATCTCCTCCTGGAGCCGCTGCTCGGTTACCGCCACCGCAGTACGGGCGACTTCCGCATCGCGTCGTTCCCCTGCCGCGAGGGAGAGCATCTCCTTTGCCTCACGCGCCGCCGCCTCCGCCTCCGCGACGAGGTCGGCAACGCGCAGACGCTCGGGAGCGACTGATCCGCGCGCAGCGGTGACGACGTCGCCCGGCAGGCCGAGCCGCTCCGCCGTGCGGAGGGCATGCGAGGTGCCGGGCCGGCCGAGCTCAACCGTGTACTGCGGCTCGCCGGTGTCGATGTCGAGGGCGGTTGCGGCGTTCGCCGCTCCCTCCGTAGCGCTGGCCCACTCCTTCACCTCCGCGTAGTGGCTCGTCGCGACGGTCAGCCGTGCCTGCCCGGCGAGCCGAGTCAGAACGGCACGTGCGAGCGCGGCACCCTCGACGGGGTCGGTACCGGCGGCGAGCTCGTCGAGCAGGACGAGCGAACGGCCCGTCGCGCGCTCGAGAATCGCGACGAGGTTGCGGACGTGCGCCGAGAACGTCGAGAGACTCATGGCGATCGACTGCTCGTCGCCGATGTCGACGAGGATCTCGTCGAACACGGGGAGCGAGGCCTCCTCGGCCGGTGGCCGCAGACCGCACTGGTGCAGCGCCGCTGCGAGGCCCAGGGTCTTGAGGGCGACCGTCTTGCCGCCGGTGTTCGGCCCGCTGACGACGAGCGCGCGCAGCGAGCCGAGCTCGAGGTCGACCGGAACGGCCGCTTCGCGGTCGAGCAGCGGATGCCGTGCCGCGCGCAGGCTGACGCCGTCACTCCTCGTCACCACCGTCCCGCGCCAGCCACGGGAGAGAACGCCGCAGGCGATCGCGAGATCGAGCTCGGCCGCTGCCTGAGCGAGTGCCGTCAGATCCGACGCTCGCTGGCCGACGAGCGACGCAAGCTGCCGCAAGATCCGTGCCACCTCGTCACGCTCGGCAACTTCCGCCTCGCGGAGCCGGTTCGAGTCCTCGACGGCGGCGAGCGGCTCGACGAACAGGGTCTGGCCGGAGCCGGAGGAGTCGTGCACGATCCCTGGCACCTGGTTGCGTGCGGATGCCTTCAGCGCAAGGACGGGGCGGCCCGCGCGCTCGGTCACGAAGTCGTCCTGCAGATGCCCGGCGAGTGCCGGGTCCCGTGCGATCCGCCGCAGCCGCTCGGCGAGACGGCTTCGCCCCTCGCGGAGCTCACGCCGCAGCCGCCGCAGTGCGGGGGAGGCGGCGTCCCTGAGGTCGGAGCCGTCTTCCTCGACCGCCCCGCCGATCTCGTCGGCGATCGGAAGCAGCGAGGCGTCGATCGGCACCACGAGCTCCGCGAGCGCGAGGAGGACGCCGCGGCTGTCGATCGCGCTCCGTGCGCCGACGCCGGCGCGGATCGTCTGTCCCACCCTGGTGAGCGTCCGGGTGTCGAGCGTCCCGCCGCGCTCGCAGAGATCGACCGCCTCGCGCACGTCGGCAAGCCCTCCGAGCTCGGGCTCGGCGCCCTCGTCGAGCAGCGCGATCGCCTCGGCCGTCCGCTGCTGCCGGAGTCGCACGACATCCACGTCGCCTGTCGGCCGGAGTTGCTGCGCGAGAGCCGCCCCGGGCTCGCTCGCGGCGGCGGCCGCGAGCCGGCTGAGCACCTCGGGAAGCTCGAGCAGCTCGAGGTCGTGGTCACGCATCAGCCGAGTGTAGGCCCGGCGAGCGGCACTACCCAGCCCGGTTGCGGCCTCGATCGAAAGCCAGGAGATGGGTCGCCCGGTGCGGCCTTCAGGTGAGCGCGGGCCTCGAGCGCAGGACACGGCGACGGGCGGTCAGTGATCGCCCTGCGTGCGCGAGGAGCCCGCGGCGGCAGGTGACGACGTCCTCACGATCGCCGCGCATGATGGCGATCGTGACCTGGTCTCCTTTCGCGCCGAGCACCCGTGCACGCGATCCGATCTCGTAGACGGGACCGCTCTCGGCGGGCCGAAGCTCCGCCAGCAGGTAGACCACCTCGCCCGTCACCGTGTCGCGCTCGTCTCCCATGGTCGGATAGACGCTCTTGGCGCTCGACGGTTGGTCTCCTTCACGGAACCCTTACCGCAGCCCAAGTGCGCTTCTGGAATCGGCTCGGGGTGCCCGAGTCTTGAGCCCGGGTGCGTGGGGTCGACGTCAGTCCAGCGTCAACTCGTCGCGCCCGGCCTGGCTCTCGCGGCGCAGGACGCCGTCCTCGAGCACCCGGTACTGACCGACGACGTGCAGCGGCGGTGAGTAGACGTGCACCGAGAGGGCGGGCGAGCCGGACTCCCATTCGAGGCAATGGATGTAGTCGCTGCCCGCGGCGCGGCTGTCACCGACGGCGAGCGTCTCCCGTTTGGGGGGCTCCGCGAAACGGAGGTACTGCTCGCCGAGGACGCCCTGCGTGATGCAGAACCCGACGTTCGAGACGCCGTGGTCGTGGAATCCGGTCGTGTGGCCGGGTGACCAGGAGAGCAGCCACACCTCGACACGCTCGTCCTCGTAGAGGAGCGCGTACGCGCGCGTGGTGGACTCGGTGGGGGTGAGCTGGACGTCGTCCCAGTGATCGCGTGAGGCAGCGATCTCCAGGGCAAGCGCGTTGCACTCTGCGGGACTGAGGGTGCCGGTGTGGGCGGGGAGCAGGCTCTCGATGTCGGCGAGGGTGCTCAGCCCGGCGGCGACGAGGTTCTCTTGGGATGACTGATCGATGGTGGCCATGACCCCATGATAGTCATCTGATGAACGCTATGCAAGTCATGCAGTGAGTACGGCGAGCGCCCGTGCCGCCCGGCGTAGCCGTGGCACGAGACGTTCGGCGCGACGCGGGGTGAGCCGCGCGGAGGGGCCGGCCATGCCCACCGCGAGCCCGAGCCCGCCGGGAACCGCGACGGCCACCGAGGTGAGACCATCCTCGAGGCCGTCGACGTCGAGGCCGTAGCCGCGGTTGCGCGCAGCGGTGACGTCGGCGAGCCAGCGAGCACGGTCGTCGTCGTCGCCGCCGTCGGCTCGGTTGGCCATCTCGGCGACCGACTCGTCGTCGAGGGCGGCTGCGACGATCCAGCCGGCCACCGAGCGACGGGCGTCGAACGTTCGCCCGGTCCAGTCCGACGCTGCAAGCAGCCGGTCGGCGTCGACCTGCACGAGGACCTCCGAACGGTCCGGCAGGACGACGCGTGTGAGGAGCGCCGTCTCGCCCGTTGCCTGCGCCAGGGCGTCGAGCACCTCGCCGGCGCCCGCGACGATCGACGCGATGCCGCCGTCGTCGCCGGCCAGTTCCGCGAGGCCACCACCCGGCCGCCAGCCGCCGCCCTCTGCGCGGACGGCCATCGTCTCGTCCTCAAGCGTGACCAGGAGGCGGGCCACCGTCGGCCCGGGGATCCCGGTCTGGCGCGCGAGCTCGGCCGCCGTGATCGGCGCACCCGCTGCGGCGAGCGCGCGCAGCACGGAGAGGCCCCGGCGTAGCGACTCGTTGCGCACGAGCGTCTGATTCCCTGGACCCCCTCGCGCCGCCATCCAGCCATTCTGCACGCCCGGATGCCATCTACGCATCCCGGCGTCGCCCGGTTCAACACAACGGATCCGGGCTCAACCGTCGGCGCTCCCGGCGATGCCCGCGGCGACGCCGGCGCCGCAGGGTGCGTCAACCCGTGGCGTCGCCGCGTCACCGATCCAGGTCGGCGACGGAGACGACCTGGCGGCCGCGATCTGGATCAGCCAGTCGATCCCGGATGACATCCTCGACTTCATCGAGGAAGCGCAGCTCCACCAGCGCCTCGATCTGCTCGTCGCTGATGCAGGTTCGGTTCGTGCAAATCCCGACGGACATCCCTGCTTCGCGAGCGAGGCGCACAATCTCAAGCAGCTCATCTGGTTGGTCCGGGAGCCGATGAATGAATAGACTCGGCGTCGGCCCATGAACGCGAGTGCTTCACCGGAGTCGTTCGAGCAGGCAGTCGAGGAGAGCCACCGGGCGCTCGACGAGATCGCGCGGGGGAATCTCGACGCCTTCATGGCCTTGTACACCGATCGGGAAGACGCGACGGTCGGAAACCCTTACGGGCCTCCGGCGCGCGGTCGGGACCAGATCGAGCAAGCGGGCCAGCGAGCTGCTGCCAACTACCGGGACGGACGTGTAGTCGAGTTCGTGAACGTCGCGACCCACGTCACTGACGACCTTGGCTACACGTTCGAGATCGAGCGGTTCGAGACGAAGCTCGCCGGAGCAGACGAGCTGACACTCGTCTCTCTACGTGTGACCAGCATCTACCGCCGCGAAGGCCGCAACTGGAAGCTCCTCCACCGCCACGCCGACCCGATCACAACCATTCAGCCCGGCGACTCTGTCACCCCGAACTAGCACGGCAACGGCGGGCATAGAACCGCCGAGAGCGGGCCGCCCGTCTCGGGTCTTTCGGGTCGCCGCTACGCTGGTGTGCTCGAGTTGGTCGGGGTGGAGCTCGTCGAACAGAGCTCGGGCGTCTCGCAGAACTCGGTCAGTCGTCGCTCCATCGCTGCGACCGCGGAGCGGCTGGAGCAGTTCCGCTCCCGCTCGCTCGAGCATGAGCGCTGGCTGATCGTGTTCGTCGACGGGTTCGACTTCGCCGGCCACACGATGATCGGTGCCCTGGGCGTCAGCGCCGACGGGAGCAAGGTGCCGCTGGGGGTGGGTGCGGTACCTGGTCTGGAAGGCCAGAATCGCGCTATGGGGGTTCTCGTCTCCGGGTTTACTATTCGAGGGCGGCGTACACACTAGTGCGAGGAGGACATCCGTGATTCGCATGACATGCTCGTCGCTCGTGGTTATCGCTGCAGCCTCTGCCGCTGTCGTGGCGCAACCCGCCTCGTCGCAATCCGTCGGCGCGGGTGCAAAACCGTGTGCCCGACTGAGCAGCCTCCGGACGCTCGCCGGCTCCGCCTCGGTGAGCTACAACCGGACTGCGACGGGGACGGTGCCGGCGAGCGGACCCACCGCGCGGGAGACGATCAGGCTCAGTCGCTCGGCAAGCCTCGGGCTCAACTTCCGCTCGAATCAGTCGCGCGTGATCCCGGGCGTAGGGCCCGTGACGGTGCTCGCCGGGACCGCGAACCCGAGGTCGATCTCGGTCGGAGATCACTTCGCGACGACTAACGCGCCGATCGTGGACGGCAAGGCGAGCGCCTCCGGAAGCGCGCCGAACAAGGGGATCGCACTCCTGCTGCTCCTGCCGGGAACATGTCGATACAGGCTCGTCGTGTCGTTCAGCCGCATCGTCATGTATTCCGGTACCGCCCCGAAGGCGGGCGGGATCGTCAGCGGGAGCGCGATCACTCCCTGGCGGGCAATCCCAGGCCGGCTGCCGATGACCCTCTCGGGGAGCGCCAACGTCGAAGCGTATAGTGGAGGGTGCACCGTCGGGAAGCTGCTCAACCTCGATCCGGTCACCGTGTTCGGGTGCTACGAGTACGGGGGTGGCTGGGCGGCGGACTTCACGGGCCTAGCCCGCTGCCATTCCGTCGTCACGACGAGTTGTGCGCCGGCAGACAAACCAATCGGCCACGCCGAGGTTGTGTGGCATCTGAGCTCGCTCACCGCGAAGTCTTGACTCGCGATGGCGGTGTCGCGCCAGGCACGACCGAAAGAGCCGGGGGACGCGGCTGCAACCACCTCCTGTGGCAGCTGCCTGCGTGGCCAAGGCGGAGCATGGCGGTGTGTGGAATGCGGTCGGCCTCCAAGCCGTGTCACGGGATAACGAATCCCGTGACACGGCCGTGACGATTCACATCAGCTGCAGCCGGTGTTCGTACCGCAGTCGCGGCAGGTGTAGCAGCTGCCCGTCCGCACCATGCGGCCACCGCAGCGCGAGCATTCGACTGCGTCCTCCCAGCTGTTGAAGAGCGCCGTCTGGCCGGCCGGCACTGGCTCGGGCGCCGACGGGACGGCCTCGCCGGCTGCGTAGGCTGCGGCGAGCCGCGCCTTCACCTCGGGCGTCAGGATGCCGGCCTCCTCCTGCTGGTCGGCGGAGAGGAACTTCTTCCCCATCCAGCGGAAGATGTAGTCGACGAGCGACTTCGCGACCCGGATGTCCGGGTCGTTCGTCATCCCACTGGGCTCGAAGCGCATGTGGCTGAACTTGGAGACGTAGACCTCGAGCGGGACGCCGTACTGGAGGCCCAGGGAGACCGAGATCATGAACGAGTTCATCAGCCCGGAGAGCGTCGCGCCCTCCTTTGCGATGTCGACGAAGATGTCGCCGGGCGTGCCGTCGTCGAACAGGCCGACGTGGATGTAGCCCTCGTACTCGCCGACCTTGAACTTGCGTCCGACCTCGGTGCGGTCCTCGGGCAGCCGCCGCCGCCGGGGCGCCGCCACGGTCGGCCCCGCGACCGCGAGCTGGCCGGCGCCTGCGTCCGCCGTCCTGTCCTTCGACCCCGAGAGCGGCTGCGCCACCTTGCAGTTGTCGCGGTAGATGGCGATCGCCTTGACGCCGAGCTGCCACGACTCGATCAGGAGCTGCGCGACCTCGTCGACCGTCGTCTGCTCGGGCAGGTTGACCGTCTTCGAGATCGCCCCCGAGATGAACGGCTGCACCGCCCCCATCATCTTCACGTGCCCCATGTAGTGGATGGCGCGCTCACCGATGGCGCAGTCGAAGACCGGATAGTGCTCGTTCTTCAGATGCGGCGCCCCGACGACGGTGCCGCGCTCGTCGACGTAGGCGACGATCTCCTCCGCTTCGCGGGTGGCGTAGCCGAGCTCGTTCAGGGCCATCGGCACCGTCTTGTTCACGATCGTGAGCTCGCCGCCGCCGACGAGCTTCTTCGACTTTACGAGCGAGAAGTCCGGCTCCACGCCCGTCGTGTCGCAGTCCATCATGAAGCTGATCGTCCCGGTCGGCGCGAGCACGGTCGCCTGCGCGTTCCGGTACCCCGACACCTCGCCGATGTCGAGCGCGTCGTCCCACGCGTGCCGTGCCGCCGTGAGCATCTCGGCCGGCACCGACTCCGCATGCTGGATGTTGCCGACCGCGGCCCGGTGCTTCGAGATCACGCTCAGCATCCCACCCGCGTTTTCCGCGTAGCCGGCGTGGGCGCCCATCCGCTTCGCGATCTCGGCCGACTTGCGGTAGGCCCGGCCGGTCATGATCGCCGTGATCGCCGCGGCGTAGGCGCGCCCCTCGTTCGAGTCGTAGGGGAGCCCTCGGGCCATCAGAAGCGCCCCGAGGTTCGCGTAGCCGAGGCCGAGCTGCCGGAACCTGAGCGCGTTGCGGCCGATCTCGGGCGTCGGATAGGAGGAGTAGCCGACGATGATCTCCTGCGCGAGCAGCACCACGTCGACCGCGTGCTCGAACATCGGCACGTCGAACTCCCCGTCCTCCTTGCGGAACTTCAGCAGGTTGAGCGAGGCGAGGTTGCAGGCCGAGTCGTCGACGTGCATGTACTCCGAGCACGGGTTCGACGCGTTGATCCGCCCCGTGTTCGGGCTCGTGTGCCACGCGTTGATCGTCGTGTCGTACTGGACGCCGGGGTCGGCGCACTCCCACGCTGCCTCGGCGACGTCCCGCAGCAGCTTGCGCGCGTCGACAGTTCGCACGACGGCGCCGTCGGTGCGGCCGGTGAGGCTCCACTCCTTGCCCTCGACGACCGCCTCCATGAACGCGTCCGTGACGCGGACCGAGTTGTTCGCGTTCTGGTACTGGATCGAGGCCCAGTCGGCCGAGTCGAGCGACATGTCGTAGCCCGCCTGCTCGAGGACGCGGGCCTTGCGCTCCTCTTTCGCCTTGCACCAGATGAACTCGTCGACGTCCGGATGGTCGATGTCGAGCACGACCATCTTCGCCGCGCGCCGGGTCTTGCCGCCGGACTTGATCGTTCCGGCCGAGGCGTCGGCGCCGCGCATGAACGAGACGGGGCCCGATGCGTAGCCGCCCTTGGAGAGCTGTTCCTTGGAGGAGCGCAGCCGGGAGAGGTTGATGCCGGAGCCGGAGCCGCCGCGGAAGATGATCCCCTCGCGCCTGATCCAGTCGAGGATCGAGTCCATCGAGTCGTCGATCGAGAGGATGAAGCAGGCGGAGCACTGCGGCTTCTCCTCGAAGCCGACGTTGAACCAGACGGGTGAGTTGAAGGCTGCGACCTGGTTCACGAGGATCGCCTTCAGCTCCGCCTCGAAGGTGTCGGCCTCCTCGTCGGTTGCGAAATAGCCACCCTGCTTGCCCCAGCCCGTGATCGTGTCGACGACCCGGCCGATCATCTGCTTCACGGAACGCTCGCGGTCGGGCGAGCTCATGCGGCCGCGGAAGTACTTCTGGGCGACGATGTTCGTCGCTGTCTGCGACCAGAAGCGTGGGAACTCGACGTCCTTCTGGTCGAACGCGGGGCCGTCCTTGCCCGGGATCAGCGCGTGGCGCGACTCCCACTCGATCTCGTCGAACGGGTTGCGGCCGGGGATCGTGAAGAAGCGCGGCGGCGTGACGCTTGCGCTGCCGTCGACGACGACGTTCGCGTAGTCAGCCGGCGCACCACCCTCGCTCGTCTCCTGTGTCTCTACTGTCGCTTTCGTGGCCGCCATGCGTGCCTCCCGGGCGTGGTGTTCTCCAAGGGTGACTCCCGCGGACCCGCCGGGGAGGGATCGGGACCATAGGACGCGGGTCGGACGGACATCGAAAACCCGCTGGTTACAGGGATTTCATGATGCGTCGCTGGGGACGCAGCAAACCCATGCTACCGGTGTGAGGCGTCCCTATGCGGACGCCGGAGGCGTGCCGTCGCCGTCGTCGCCGCTGCCCATCCGGCGACGGAGATAGCCGGCCGAGCCGGCGGCGAGGAGCAGCACCGCGAGGCCACCGAGGACGAGTAGCGGAATCGGGACCGAGGAGGGGCCCGCCGTATCGGTCGAGGAGTCGTCCGCTGCGTTCTTGGACGTCTTCGTGTTCTTGGACGTCTTCGTGTTCTTGGACGTCTTCGTGTTCTTGGACGTCTTCGTGTTCTTCGACGTGGTCGTCTTCGTGGACGACGTAGAGGACGTCGTACCTGTCGTCGGCGGCGTCGGATCCTGGCCGCCCGGGTCCGGCTTGCCCTGGGTCGCGAACGCGAGCGCCCGGCCGATCTCCTCCTTCGCGTTCGAGTAGTCGAGCACGTCGGGCGGCAGCTTCGCGATCGCCTCGCGATAGCAGGAGAGCGGGTAGATCTTCGAAACCCGGCCGTCGTCGTACCAGTCGGCAATCACGAGGTCGGCGCACGAACGGGTCTTGGCCGGCACCGACGTGCTGCCGATCCCGGCCGCGACCACGACCGCCAGCAGTGCGAGTACGAGCCGGGCGGCGTGGTGAGTGATCCTGGATCGAAGCATGGGAGAAGGGCTGACCGGACGGTTGTGCCGAGAGTATGGCCGAGAGTCTGGCAAGTGTCTCGGCTGTCGTTGAGCCGACCGTGAACAGGTGGTACGAGGATTGTAATGCTTGCCGCGGCGGTGGTCGGGGGGAACGGGTGGTACCGTCCGGCGCCATGGAAGCCGCCCCACGCCGGATGCGGTCAGGCGTGGCGGCCGTCATGCTGGCCGTGGCGGCCGGGCTCGTGGCCTGGGCCTTCTTCTTCGGCGGTGCATCGGGAACGGGAGCGACGGCGCCGCTCGGGACTGTGGCGGTCGTCGTCGCTGCCGCGGTCGTCGTCGCCTGGGCGCTCGGAGTGCTCGGACTGCCCCGTCTCGACGGCGCCGCTTCGGCGGCCGTCGTCGGAGCAATCGGCCTCGTCTCGTTCGCGGGCCTCTCCATCGTCTGGTCGATCGCCGGCGATCGTTCCTGGGATGCTCTCGCGAAGGGACTCGTCGTCCTCGCGTTCGGCGTCGTCGGACTTGCGCTCGCGGTTCTCCCCGACCGTCCGCTTCGTCACCTCGCCCTCCTGCTGGCAGCGCTCCTCTGGCTCGTGCTCGCCTGGGCGCTCCTCGGCAAGGCGATTCCCGCGCTCGGGCCGGACGACGCCGACCGCGTCGCCCGGCTCAAGGGCTCGATCGGCTACTGGAACGCGCTCGCCCTCCTCGCCGACGCGGCGCTCGGGCCGGCGGTGTGGCTGCTCGTCTCGGTGCAGCACCGTCTCGCCCGGCTGGGGGGAGCGCTACTGGTCTACACGGCTACGGTCGTCGTCCTCCTCACACAGTCGCGGGCGGGGCTCCTGGCCGGCCTTATCGTGCTCGGCTTCGTCATCGCGCTGTCCGGCCGCTCCGTGGAGGCATGCCTGTGCGTGCTCCTTGCCGGCGTACCGGGTGTCCTCGTCTCGGCCTGGGCGTTCACGCGGCCGGCGCTCGTCGAGGACGGAGCCGCACGTGCGGATCGTGTGGCGGACGGTCGCCCGCTCGCAATCCTGCTGCTCGTCGGCGCCGGCGTTGCGCTCATGCTCGCAACGCGCGTGCCGGTGGAGCGGCTGGTCGAGACGCGCCGGCGTCTCGTCGTCCGGTCGCTGCTCGGCGCCGGCCTCGGGATCGTGCTCGTCGGCGCAGTGGGTCTCGTCCTCGCCGTCGGCAATCCCGTGCGGTGGGCGGGAGACCAGCTGGGCGGCTCCGGCGCGGTCGTGAACGACCCCGGCCGGCTCGGCAGCCTGGAGACGAACAATCGCACCGTCTGGTGGGGAGAGGCCTGGCACGTGTTCCGAGCCCACCCGTTGGCCGGAACCGGTGCGCGAACGTTCGAGATAGCACGCAAGCGCTATCGCACCGATGCGGAGAACGTCACCGAACCGCACAGCGTTCCCATGCAGCTGCTCGCGGACGGCGGCATCGTCGCGTTCGGGCTGGGCCTGCTGCTCGTAATCGGCCTCGTGCTCGGGATCCGTGCGACGCTCCGGCGCCTGAAGGGCAACGAGCGTGCTGCCGCGGTCGCCCTGGGGGCGTTCCCGCTCGCGTTCGGCCTGCACGCGCTCGTCGACTACGACCTCGACTTTCTCGCCGTCGTGGCGCCGACGGCCCTCGTCGCGGCGGCGCTCCTCGGCGCCGGTCAACCCCTCGCTGTCGTTCGAAGCCACGTCGTGCTCGCGGTTGCAGCGATTGCCGCAGCGGCTGCGTGTGTGTGGGTGCTCGTGGCCCCGGCGCTGTCGTCGCGTGCCGTCGACAGCGCCTACGCGCGGCTCGACTCCGACGATCTGGCGGGTGCAGCGGCGTCTGCACGTCGGGCGCAACGGCTGAACCCGCTCTCGACCTCACCGCTCGTCGTTCGCGCGGCCGTCGCCTCCCGCGCGGGCGACAATGGTGCAGCCGAGCGGTTTCTCGAGCAGGCGACGCGACTTCAGCCCGAGAATCCCGACACCTGGTACCAGCTCGGCATCTTCCGCCAGCTCACCGGCGACCAGTGCGGTGCCTACCAGGCGCTCAACCAGGCCTACACGCTCGATCAGCGCAGCAGCCTGTTCTACCCCGGCGGTCCGCTCGACCAGGCTCGCGCTGCCGTAAACGACCGCCAGCATCCCGCCTGCGGCCGCTGAGCCCCGTACGGGCGACTATGCGCCGACGACGACGACGGCGTTCGCGCCGTGCAGCTGGGAGGCGCGCAACCCGTCCAGCGGGCCGACGATTCCGATCCCGAGATCCCGTGCGAGCCGGCGGCCCTCGCCCTCGAAGCCGCGCCGGTACATCACGAGGCTGCGCGTGAAGTCGGAGCGAGGTGCGTTGGCGACGCCGCCGATGCGATAACCCCGACGCTGCACGCGCGTCGCAGTCGCAGCAGCAGCTCCCTGCCTGCCGTTGCCGTTCAGGACGAGGACGGTGACCCGGTGGCGACTCAGGTGGGCGGCGGGCACCGGCGCCCGGTGCACCTTGGTCGGCTTGGCGTGACGAGCAGCGGCTGCCGAGACGCCCTTCGTGGCCGCATGCGAGCCTGCGCTCTTCGACGGCTTCGCGATCAGGGCGCCGCCGACGACGATGAGCAGGATGAGCTCGACGGCGGCGACGACGATCGCGAGCATCGCTGCGAAGCGCCACGGGTCGGCGATCCGGCGGCCGTGTGCGATCGAATCGTGGTGGAGGGAAACGTCCACGAGAGGGACGTTCGCCCGGGAGCGGCCGGCTCCTTCCCGTGAACTACGAGATCAGGGCTCCCGCAGCGAACGCCATGTCGCCGCGACGCCCTCGCCCAGCGTCGTCTGTGGCCGGACTCCGAGCACGCTCGCGGCGCGTGCCCCGTCGAGCACGCTGCGCTTCAGCTCGCCCGGACGCTCCGCCTCGTGGATCGGCTCCGCGTCCGAGCCGGCGACCGTGCGGCAGACGTCGAACAGCTCGAGCACCGAGGTGGCGATACCCGTACCGACGTTGAAGATCCCCCCGCGCTCGCCGTCGAGGGCAGCGAGCGTCGAGCGTGCGACATCGCCCACGTAGACGTAGTCCCGACTCTGGGAGCCGTCGCCGAAGATGCGGCACGGCTGACCTTCGAGGAGGCGGCCCAGGAAGATCGCGACGACCCCGGCTTCCCCGTGGGGATCCTGCCGTGGGCCGTAGACGTTGCCGAACCGGAGCGCCACGTGCGGCGTCCCGTAGAGCCGCTCGAACGCTCCCAGGTACCCCTCGCCGGCAAGCTTGGCGGCGCCGTAGGGCGAGAGCGGGAGGCACGGGTCGTCCTCGCGTGCGGGCCGCGGGCACTCGCCGTAGATCGCTCCGCCGGTGGAAGCGAACACGACGCGTGCGCCGGCCTGGCGCGCCGCGTCGAGCACGTTGGCGGTGCCGACGACGTTCACGTCGGCGTCGAAGCCGGGCCGGGCGACCGAGACCCGCACGTCGGCCTGGGCTGCGAGATGGACGATCGCCTCGCTGCCCGTGTCACGGACGAGAGCGTCGAGCGGCTCGCGGACGTCGCCGAGATGGAGCGTCGCCGTTGCCGGGACGTTCTCCCGCTTTCCGTTCGAGAGATCGTCGACGACGTGCACCTCGTCCCCCCGGGCAACGAGTGCCTCGACGACGTGCGAGCCGATGAACCCGGCACCTCCGGTTACGAGCACGCGCATCGCCCTAATCTACCCGGCACCATGTTCATCTCCTTCGAGGGCCTCGACGGCTCGGGCAAGACGACACAGGCGCGCATCCTCGTCGAGCGTCTGGAGCGGGACGGGGTCGAGGTGCTGTTCACGCGGGAGCCGGGCGGGACACCGCTCGGCGAGCAGATTCGCGAGCTCCTCCTCCACGGCGACCATGTCGCACCGTGGGCCGAGGCGGCCCTCTACGCGGCCTCGCGGGCCCAGCACGTGGAGCAGCTGATCCGTCCCGCGCTCGACCGCGGCGCGACGGTCGTATGCGATCGCTACGTCGACTCGTCGGTCGCCTATCAGGGAATCGCGCGCGGCCTCGGGCTCGAACGCGTCCTCGATCTCAACCTCGCCGCGGTCGGCGGGCTGATGCCCGACCTCACCGTCCTGCTCGAGATCGACCTCGCCGAGGCCGCGGGCCGGATGGGTGCGCAGCTCGACCGGATCGAGCGCGAGGGCGACGGTTTCAGGACGCGCGTGGCGGAGGCCTACCGCGTCCTCGCGAGCCGTTTCCCCGGGCGCTACGTCACCGTCGACGGTTCGGGTCCGCCCGACGTCGTCGCGGAGGAGATCGATGGAGCCGTTCGCGGACGTCGTTGAGCAGACCGAGGCGAAACGCCTCCTGACGGCTGCACTCGCCGATGGTGACGCTCACGCGTTCCTCTTCCACGGCCCCCCCGGCGTGGGCAAGACGAGCGCTGCGTTCGCGTTCGCGGCGGCGCAGCTCGGCGATCCGCGCCGGGTCCGCGAGCGGACACACCCCGACCTCCGCGTCGTCGAGCCGCTGGGCGAGATGATCCGGATCGACGTCGTGCGCGAGCTGCATCACGACCTCCATCTGCGGCCGTTCGAGGCCGAGCGTCGCGTCTATCTCCTCCTCGGCGCCCATCTGCTGAACGACGATGCCGCCGACGCGCTCCTGAAGGATCTCGAGGAGCCGCCGCTCTACGCGACGATCGTGCTCGTCGCCGACGAGCTCGGGCCGATTCCGGAGACGATCCGCTCCCGTTGCCAGCTCGTGCCGTTCCGGCGCCTCTCGGAGCACGCCGTCCGCGACTGGCTCGCGACGCACGCTCCCGGGCTGTCCGCGGACGAGTCGGTCGCGATTGCACGGGTCGCCGGCGGCCGGCTCGACCGCGCCCGGCGGCTCCTCGACGAGGACGTGCGCGCCCATCGCGACGCGATCATCGCGGCGGCGCGGTCGCCCTACCTGGCCGAGCGCTTCGATTCCACGGAAGCGTCGCGGGCGCTGCTCGACGCGATTGCCTCGCGTGGTGCAGCTGCAAAGGCGGCCGAGGAGGCGGCGGTCAGCCGGCTCGACCTCGCGCCTCGCGACGCCGAGCAGCGGATCAGACGCGTCCAGCGTGGCGCCGAGCGGGAGGAGCTGCTCGCCCAGCTCGACGAGCTCGCCGCCTGGTATCGCGATCTCGTCGTCGTCCAGAGCGGGGCGCAGGGCGCCGTCCAGCACGCAGACAGGCTCGAGGAGCTGAAGGAAGACGTGGCTCGCGGTCTCGACCGGCGGCCCGAGGTTGCAGCCACACTCGTGCGTCAGTCGTGGCGTTCGGCCGAGGAGTTCAACGTCAACACGACCCTCTGGCTCGACGCGCTCTTCGTCTCGCTACGGCAGGCGTTCGCCTAACCGCCGGTCGCCGCGACGACCTGCCTGCTCGGCAGCGGTGCGAGCCGCCGGGGGATCGCGGTGGCAAGGACGAGAGCGACGATCCCGGCCCCGGTTGCAAGCGCGAAAGCAGCCGTGTACCCCCTGTCGGTCGGGGCGCCGTCGGCGGCGATCGAGGCCGTGATGATCGTCGCTGCGATCTGGACTCCGACGGCGGACCCGGTCGTTCGCACGATCTGGTTGATCGCCGACGACTGCCCGCTCTGCTCGGCGGGCGCGGCTTGGAGGACGATCGTCGGCATGGCGCCGAAGGTGAACGCCGAACCGACGTACATCACGGCCGGCCACACGATCACCGACCACCTCGCCGAGTGACTCACCGTCAGCCCCGCGATGCCGACGGTGGAGATGGCGATCCCGAGCCGGTAGGTGAACACCGGTCCCGCCTTGCTCGAGAGCCGGCCCGCGACGGGGGAGAGAAGGATGAGGAGCAGCATCCCGGGGACGAGGTAGAGGCCGGCGACGGTTGCGCTCGCACCCTGTCCGTAGCCGGTGCTGGCCGGCTCCTGGAAGAACTGGGTCAGGATGGCGGAGAAGCCGAAGAAGGCCGCGCCGACGAAGAAGGCGGCCGCGTTCGTGAGCCGGATGCGGGGGTGCAAGAAGGTCTCCATGTCGAGCAGGGGATCGCTGCGGCCACGCTCGTAGCGGAAGAAGATCGCGAGCACGGCCGCTCCGAACACGATCAGGGCAAGTGTCGTCGGATCCGCCCAGCCCCACTCCGGCGCCTTCGCAACCGCGACCAGCGGAGCTCCCAGGCCGACTGCGAGGAGGACGGCCCCGAGCACGTCGACGCGTCCGCCGGTCCGCGTGCTCGATTTCGGCACGAATGCGAGCACGGTCACCGAGGCGGCGGCGGCGAGGAGGACGCTGATCCAGAAAATGGCTCGGAACCCGAAATAGTCGACGACGAGGCCGCCGGTGGACTGGCCCACGACGCTACCGCTCGCGATCAGGCCACCGAGGATCGCGATCGCACTCGGGACGCGTGCGGCGGGGAGCTCGTCGCGGAGCACGGCGAACGCGAGCGGGAAGAGCCCCACGCCGCATCCCATCAGCACCCGGCCGACCAGCATCAGGAGGAGGGTGGGGGCAACGGCGCAGGCAAATGCCCCGACCCCGAACAGAGCGAGCAGGAGGACGAACACGAGGCGCTTGCCGAACATGTCCCCGAGCCGCCCGAAGATCCCGGCGGTGACGGCACCCGAGACCCAGAAGGCGCTCATCAGCATGATCACCTCGCTCGGCGTGGCGCCGAACTCCTGCTCGATGTCTGGGATCGCCGGGATCAGCATCGTCTGGGAGACCGCGTAGGCGAAGCCTGCGATCGCGAGCGCGCCGAAGAGAAGCACCGGTATGCCGCCTCGGGTCTGCATCCGTGACGAACAATATAGTAAAGGCATATGACTTCCCCGGAGACTCGGACCGACGCGATCGCGGAGATCGCACGGCTCCTGCCGCAGCGCACCGGCCGCCTCGGTCGGGTGCTCTGGCGCAGCGCCCACGGGTCGCTGCCGCGCGGGATGGCGAACACGCTCGCCGCGCTCGAGCGGGGGCCGTCCACCGTCGGCCGTCTCGCGGAGCTGGAGGGTGTGGCGCAGCCGACGATGACCCGGACGGTCGGGCGACTCGCGGCGAAGGGCCTCGTCCGCCGCGAACGTGCGGAGGGCGACGGGCGCGTCGTCGTCGTCGCGTTGACCGACGTGGGCGCCGCCGAGCTCGCTGCGGTGCGCGACCGTTACGTGGCCGTGCTCCGGGAACGCCTCGCCGGGCTCCCCGACGACCGCCTCGAGGCACTCCTGCGAGCGAGCGAGGCGATCGAGTCGCTGCTCGAAGCTCTGTCCGAGCACCAGTAGACGTAGGTCGCGGCCGGTGCGACAATCGCCCCGCTCGACCGTGCAGCATCAGGCAAACCCGGGGCAGCCGATTTCGGCAGGGAGGTCGCGTGGCTTCGCTCGTCAACCGCACTGCAATCGTTACCGGGGGCGGGGCCGGGCTGGGCCGCGGGATCGCCCTCGAGCTGGCGTCGGTCGGTGCGAACGTCGCGGTGCTCGAGCGCGACGGGGCGTCGGGCGAGGATGCCGCGCGCGAGATCGCGACACTCGGCGTCGAGGCCCACGCCTATGCGGTCGACGTCTCCGACAGTGGACAGGTCGACGCCGGCTTCGAGGCGGTCGTACGCGACTTCGGCCGACTCGACATCGTCGTCAACAACGCCGGGATAAGCCGTGTCGGCCCGCACACTCAAGACGTGACCGACGGGGACTGGGCCGACTCGATCGCGGTGATGCAGTCGGGGGTCTTCTACTGCATGCGTGCCGCGGCACGCCACATGATCCCGCAAGGATCCGGGTCGGTGGTCAATATCTCGTCCATCCGCGGCTTCTCGCCGAACCCGGGACGGATCGCGTACTGCGCGGCGAAGGCGGCGGTGATCATGATGACGCAGGTCGCCGCCGGAGAATGGGCGTCGCACGGGGTGCGGGTGAACGCGGTTGCCCCGGGGGTCCTGCGGACGCCGATGTGGGATGCGGATGTTGCGCGCGGTGCGATCGACGAGAGGTTCTACCTCGACGTAGTACCGATGCACCGGCTCGGGACCCCTGCCGAGGTGGGCAAGCTCGTCGTCTTCCTGTGCTCCGACGACGCGGCGTACATCACGGGGTCGGTGCAAACGATCGACGGCGCTCTCACTTCCATACCGGCGGGCTAGCCTCGTGGCGCGTCTGCACGGCGTTCTCCAGTCTCTGTGACGCTCCTGGAGGGGCCTTCTTCCGGGCCGGGCAGACCGGTCTCAGTTCACCCTCATCGCTCGGAGGACGTCTTCGTCGAGCTCGATCCCGAGCCCCGGGCCCGTGGGTACGTCGAGCGCTCCGTCGCGCAGCTCGAACGGCTCCGCGAGCACACCGTTGACGAATGGCGAGTCTGCGACGGAGTACTCCGACCATGTCGGTCGTTCGAGCGCGGCCGTGAAGTGGAGGGACGCCGCCACCAGAACACCCGTCGAAAAGCAGTGGGGCACCGCCTCGACGCCGTGCTCGGCGCTCAACCGGGCGATGCCTTTGCCGACCGTGAACCCGCCGCAGCGAGCCAGGTCGGGCTGCAGAACGTTCACGTGCCCACGCTCCACGAGCCTGCGGTACGGCTCCAGCCCGGAGTCCGCTTCGCCGGCGGCGATACGCACGTCGGTCGAGTCGGAGAGCCGTCGGTAACCGTCGTAGTCGTCTGCAGCGAGTGGTTCCTCGAGCCAGTACAGCCGCACGTCGTCGAGCTGATCGAGTAGATCGAGCGCGCTCTCGACCGTGTAGCCCATCCCACCGTCGATCATCAGCTGTCGCTCGGGCCCGAGCACCTCGCGCGCAGCCGTCGCAAGTTCGACGTCGTGCCCGAGGTCGCGGCCGAGCGGACCCCATCCGAGCTTGAACGCGCCATACCCGGCCGCCACGATCGCCTCCGCGAGCCGACGCACCTCGTCGGTCGTCTCGGGCATCACCTCGCTGGCGTAGACGGGGACACGGTCGACGGTGCGCCCGCCGAGCAGCTCGCACACGGGCTGCCCGGCGACCTTGCCCGCGAGATCCCAGAGAGCGACGTCGATCGCGCTCATCACATGCAACGCAACTCCGCCGCGGCCGTAGTGGTAGGTGGCCCGGTAGAGGACGTCCCAGAGGCGGTCGATGCCCGAAGGATCCTCTCCGACGAGGACCTCGGCAAGCCCGCGCGCGACCCCATGTGACGACGGCATCTCGATCATCGTCCGTGCCAGGTACGGAGATGTGTCGGCCTCGCCGATACCGACGAGACCCTCGTCGGTATGCAGGCGCAGCAGGAACGCGTCCTGTGTTCCATCGACGCGGCTCACGTCGACACGATCCATCCGAAGCACGATGGGCTCGACGGCGGTGATCTTCACCGGGTCACCGCCTCAAGCCGCGGCTCGACGAGTATTCGGGTCTCGTCCGTCACCGTGACGAACTCACCCCACAACGTCTGCTGTCAGATCGCGCACCGACGCACGAGTCGACGCAGACATCACAAGGTAACCCGCTGCCGCCGACACACGAGGATTCTACTGTCGCCGTTGCAACGAGGTTCCAGTCTCCGAGATGCACCGAGACGTGGTGGGACGATCCGGCGGCGACGTCGACGAGTCGGTCATGGGAAGGTCAGGTGAGGAGCTGGGCCTCCGATGCTGCCGGTGCGAGGTCGACGACGACGTGGATCACCGGGTGGTGGAATCGTGCGCCTGCCCGGTCGACGAGGTCGTGCGCGAGCCAGTTGGAGCGGCCTTCGGGATGGGTCGCGATCACGATCCTGTCGGCAGGGAAGTCGCGCAGCGCGTCCTCGATCGCCTGCAGTGGGTCGGGATCGCCGATCCGGCCCTCGGCGCGGAGACCCGCCTGCTCCAGGCGGGCGACGCAGTCGCCGACCCGCTCGACGGCGTCTCGCCGTGCCCGATCCTCGTCCGAGACCCAGTGGCGCAGCCGTGAGTTGAGCGCCGGCGCGACGACGAGTACCTCGGATGCATCGGCGCGAGCGGCCTGGGCGAGGATCGTCGAGTGGAGCGCCTCGCCGCGGGCGGTCTCGTTCGTGATCACGAGGATGCGAAGCAGTGGGACGGGATCCATCTCTGCGCCTCCTTCGGTCGCTGTGCCTCCCCTCAGGATGCGCCTCGAGGGACGGTCTGCGCCAGTCCCGCCACGGATCGACGCCCGCTACCGCGTGCTCGAAGCGGCTACTATCAGCCCGCGCCGACGTAGCTCAGCTGGTAGAGCACATCACTCGTAATGATGGGGTCCCCGGTTCGAGTCCGGGCGTCGGCTTAGCTTAGACAGTGGGATTGCGGGTCATCGACTTCCCGCCGGAGCCCGAATAGTCACCTGAGTAGTCACCTGGGAGCGTGACCTGTAACGGCCCCACCCGTCTGCTGCCCCAGTCGCATCCGTAGGTGCTCGATCTCGATGCGGAGCCGAGCGTTCTCCTGTGCCAGCGACTCGATGGTGCGCTCCAGCGCGAGAACTTCCGGAGCGGTCTCTCCGAGCTTCCAGTCGTCGGGGAAGTGGACGACCGGCGGCTTGCTCTCCTCCAGCGTGTCGAGGGGGAGGATCTTCGCCTGGTTCCTCGTCCGCGGATCGTTCGCGTAGGCGAGGAGGGCGGCGTACGTCGTCACGAGTCGGTCATCCCTCCGCTCCGCCCACAGCACGGGTGAGCCGTCAGGCCACTTCCGCCGGGTGAGGCGGTCGAGGGCCATCCGCGTCTTCTGGGGGACGAAGAGACGTCCCGCCACGTCGAGCGTGATACGGGTCTCGGGGTCGAGCGAAGTCACGCCGGAATCGTACGCGCCCGTCATGAGAACGACACGTGGTGCACGTAAGCGAGATAGCGACGCACGTTCAAGCATCGACGTCGGGCCACCGCCACTCTCACGACTGTCGAAGAACAAAGGATGTCCAGCGACCGCGCCAATCCAACACACGGAGGCCCCCGCCAGAGCACTGAGCCTCAGTCGAAGATCACGCTAGCGGCAGGCGCTGCCTAGGGAGTCATTTCCAGGAGAGCGTCATGACACCGTCCCGGCGGTCGGCACGAAGGCTCCAGGCCAACCACCATGCTCGTCGATCACCGCGTCGATCTCGCTCATCAGCCGGATCGTCTCTGAGATCGCGACGATGATCTTCTGGTAATGCACGATCTCCTTGTCGGAGAGCGTGCGGCCCTTGCGATCCTTCAGCCACTTCTCGCAGACCCGGTAGCTGCCAACGTGTTGCTGCCAGACCCTCTCCGGAACGGGACGGAACCCGGTGGTCTTCTGACGGTCAAGCCACACGCAGTTCTCGTCAAAGTTGACGACCTCTACCAGCGCAGGCGCGTCACCAACGAAATGCGGCGATGATTCGGGTGTGCTTGGCATCGCAAGAGTGTGACTCCGAATCAGTCGGTCGCCGAGCTCGACGAGCCGTTCAAAGAGCGCGGCGGGCATCGCGGCGGGGACACGGGGAAAGTCCGCGATGAGGTAATCCCCGTAGCGTTCCCTGTAGCTCCCCGACCACAGGATCGCGTAGATGGCACTGAAGAGCGCTTCTGCCGATGATCCAGCGTCGGGGGTCAGATTGTCGTGTCGTTCGCCAGCGGACGAGAAGAGGGCATCTCCAGAGCCCGCTCGGTCGTACTCGTAAAGGGGGAACACATGGCAGTTGTCTGCACTGGAGATGATCTCGGCCATCGGTACACCTCGACACACCCAGGCGTGAGCCCATACTCCCGTTCTCACTCGGCGAGCGCTTACAAGACACAGGTTCTCGCGCTTCCAGACGGAGTTCTGAAGCAACGGCCTCGGATTCGAGATCAGCCGACCGTCGTAGTAGATCGATCGTGTGTCGAAGGGACGATAGTCGGTCTCTCCGAACAGCCCATTGATTGGATCTCCGAGCTGATGCCTCGCATGGGTCATATCCCATTGCGCATTCGTCCTCGCGCCGAGTTTCTCGATTACCGTTGTCTCATCGACGGCGAGATCACCAAAGAGCTCTAGCTTCCTGCGCAGCTCTGGCTCGTCCCATGCGAGAACGAGCCCATCTCGGTTCGTCTTGACTCCGGTCGTCTTCTCTCGAAACAGGTCGACGATAGACACCCAACCGAGGTACTCGGTCTCGGCCTCACCACCGTCCGACTTGAAAACGAACGATGGCGGGAACGGTAGTGGTGCCTCGGAGATGCTTATCGCTGAACCGTGCTCAAGGAGTGCGCGGTACTTCTCCTCCCGCGACCCTCGAAGCGCCACAAACCAGAATGATGGGGTCTTTCCAACCTCCTTCGAATCAATCGAGATCGCAACGGGCTGCCTAATCTCGAAGACGTTTTCGTCGAACTCGTCGCCCTTCGCGTCACCGCCAAGA
This sequence comes from uncultured Gaiellales bacterium, assembly GCA_964581085.1. Lineage (GTDB taxonomy): Bacteria > Actinomycetota > Thermoleophilia > Gaiellales > Gaiellaceae > Gaiella. The sequence continues at coordinate 85,691 of CAZOMP010000010.1, forward strand.
TCCAAGACACAGATCCTCGTGTACTCGTCAAGCAGCGCCTTGCGCATTCCTCTCAGGTACGGCGTTGTGAGGTAGCTGGCGTTTGTGATCAGGCCGACAACCCCGCAAGCGGATGCATTGATCACTCGCGAGGCAAATGCCATGAACTTGACGTAATCATCCTGCAACGCCCGCTCAAGGACGAGCGGCGCACGCTCCCGGAGACTCTCTCCGTCGATCCGCCGAAACGGATCGATCAAGGCGATAGCGTCCTGAGAGGCGTTCGCTGTCGCGAAGGAGTACGGCGGATTGCCGACGACGACGGTGAACCGGAGACCCTGCTTGATTTCGTTGACGGCCTGGGCCTCGTGGGCAAGGGCGGGGACGGCGAACTCGAACTGGCCCGAGAAATCGTGTGCCGGTTCGAGGGCGTTGGTCAGAAAAATCCGCGCTCGCTCCCCACTTTCAAACCGGTAACCCGTCTCGTGGAGCTTGAGTCCAATCTTCAGATGGGCAATGGCGTAAGGGGCCATCATCAGTTCGTAGCCGTGCAAGCGTGGAAGCAGATGCGCGGGGACGTATTCATTCCAGAGGTCGCGGATCTCCTCGTCGGTATGGCCCGCGTTTACCCACTTCTCGACAAGCGTGCGATGGATGACCTCTATCGCCTCGACGAGGAAGGTTCCAGTGCCGGTAGCAGGATCGAGAATGGTCACGAAACGGTCGTCGAGGTTCACACCATCTGGGAGCACAAGCCCGTCGTGACGCTTGACGATCTCCTCCCATGTGGCGGTATCCGCAAGGCCGTCGGGGAGACCGAACTCCGTCTGTAGGAGCTTGTGGACGGAGCGGACTATGTAGGACACCACAGGCCTCGGCGTGTAGAAGACACCCCGCTGCATCCGCTTCTTGGCGTCGTACTCCTTGAGGAAGAGCTCGTAGAAGTGGATGACCGGATCTTCGAGTGGATTCCTGTCGCCGAAATCAACAACGACAGCTTCGATGTTGGCATCGTCCAGAAGCTGGACGACCTCGCTGACCCCGAGTTCATCGAAGTCGATGCCAGCACCTTCGCTCTCCGTACCCCTCCGGCCTCCAACGTGGAGGAAGGCCTCCATCAGCTCCCTGAGGAACGGGTTCGTGACCGGCATTGAGAGGGGGAGGTGATCCGCGGTATCCCCAGTTGGGTTGGCGATCCTTGCTGAGAGCAGGCCGTAGGCAATGGTCTGGGCGTACATGTCGGCGAAACCGTCAGCATCCAGGTCGTGGACTAACGCCTCCTGGAATGCCTTCATCAGCTTGGTGAGAGGGCCAGCCTCGGTCTCGATCGCGAGGGCCGTGCTGATGCGGTCGCGGATGTCGCGGGCTAGTTGAGCGAGCCGGATGGAAAGCTCACGCGAGGTCGTGACAACCTCTCGGTGCCGCAGCGTGAAGGCGGCACCCCAAGCCTTACGCCAGCCGTCGATGTCGCTCTCATCATCCGGCCATGCAAGGTTGCGGGTGAGATGCTCTGCCACATCGTCGAGATGTAGCGGCGTATCGAGGTTGTCCCAGCCTAGAACCTTCAGGGTCGGCAGATCGTCCTTCGACTCATCTTGGGAGAAGTGAGCAAAGCTGATCTGGCGTTCATCACCCTCTCCATAGTTAGAGACGAAGAGGAGGTCATCGGCTGCCCACGCAGTGCGCTCGGCACTGTTGGCCGAAGCCCGTTTCTTGAGAGCCACTCGGCTGAGGATGCGGCGGAGGGCAACGACCGGAAGCTTCTTCGGCTCGAACTTGATGAAGAAAATGCCCCACGGTTGCTGCGGCACGAGAGGACGGAGACGCTTTATCTCTTCGATCTTGGCTGCTGTTGTCGGGTCGATCCCGAGCTCTTCGGCGGTGAACTCGAAGAACAACTCGTCCTCGTCCTCGAACGAGTCCCTGGCTATCGGCCAACCCATCTCGTCGCGCAGGTATGCGACGAGCTGATCGAACCTCTTGATCTTCGCCAGCACTGCACGGTGGTCTGTCGGCATCCCCTCAGCCCTCGTTCAGTTCCATCCAGCACTTGAGGGTCGGTCTCACGCCAACCGGTGCATCAACTCGCTTCAAGTACGTGTTCTTGATGTGCTTCAGCACTTTGTCGCGCATCGTGAGAAGGTCGGGTTCGCCCGTCGTGCAGACGCGTGGCGTCTCCCGCGTTGAGCGGATCGACTCGACAATCTCGCCGGGTTCCTCAAGAATCGTGTCGCGCTCCCAGTCGCAGAAGTACCAGCGGGTCGTACCCGCCTCCTCGGTGAACGCGTTGAGTTCCTTGTCGAGCGCGGGGAGCGAGAAGCAGAAGAACGTTCCTCGTAGTCCCTTCTTCGGACGTGCCTTGCCGCTGAAGAGAGCGCCGGGGAGCCGCTCCAGAACCTCGGCCAGTCCGGGCGTCTCGTCGAGGAGGCGCTGGTACTCCAGATGCATCTCCTCGACAGCGCTGGTTGAGCCCTCGTACGCTTGGTTGAACTCTTTCAGCGCCTCGAAGTCGTCCTCGGGCGTCAGCAGCTTCTTGCCTTCGATCCCCATCGTCTTCGAGATCAGTAGCGTTTTCTGCGTAACCCGCGTGTAGAGGGTCAGGATTGCGTTCAGCTCGTCGGGCGGGAGGAAGTTCCAGAACTTGACCGTCCCACGATCACCCGCCGTTTCAGGGTGATCTTCCTTCAACCGCTCTTCTGTCTCAGGGCTCATCCGCCGATCCACACGACCAATGCGTTGCAGCAGCCGGACGGGATTCCAGTGGATGTCGTAGTTGATCATTCGAGTCGCGTCCTGGAGGTTGAGGCCCTCGGAGAGGACATCAGTCGCGACCAGGACACGGATCTCGCTCTTCCCCGCCGCTTCGAGTTCGGCTGAACTTGAGCCGTTGTAGTACGGGGAGAACCGCGTGATCACGTCTGCGCGATCCTTCTTGCTGCCGCTGTCGAGCTGCTCTAGACCCTCAACCCCGGCCTCGACGAGATGCTTTGCGATGTACCGCGCCGTGTCAGAGAACTCGCTGAAGATCAGCACCTTCCGACCATCAAGCTCCTTGGACTTCAGGAGCCGGATCAGCTTCTGAAGCTTGTCATCGTGCTTTGGCTGGAACTTGCGTGTCTCCGCGAGGAAGCGGCATATCTGGTCAAGATCGAGGAAGGTCTCGTCGAGGATCTCATCGAGCTCGTACTCGTCTCGGCTGAGCTTCTCTACGTTGTCGAGCAGTTCCTGCGGGACAAGGTCCTCGTCGAGCTCCTGGTCTGAGTCGCCCTCCAGGTCAAGCCTCAGTTGGGCGGCATAGCCGAGGATGTCGGCGTTCTGGAGCTTCCAACGTTCGAGCCGCCGCTTCTCCGCTTCGGTCTCGCTGTGGACTTCCACGAAGGCGCGGAGCTTGTCGAGCAGCCGGTCACACGACTGCTCGAACGCCCAAACCGAGCTCTCGAACCGCTTGAGGAAGTTCGTGCGGATAAGCCCAACCACCTGGTACTGCCGGTTCTTCTCGATTGCCAGCTCGCTCGATCCATCTTCATCGCTACGGAGATAGGCAAGCGGGTAATAGATCGCGAGGCTGAAGAGAGGCTTGTTCCGTGAGAACGCGGTCTCGACATCGTCAAGCAGCTTCCCGTACGTCTTCCTGATCGAGTAGGCAGCGACCTGCGGCGGCTTCCGCTCCGGGAACGCTGCCGCCGTACCCTTCTCGCGGATCTGGCTCTCCTTCGCGTAGGCGCGGCTGCGTTGAACGACGAGCTCGCGGAAGACCGGGCTCGTGGTGAGGATCTCCTGCGCCTCGACAACAACCTCGGTCTCCGTGACCTGGTCATCGAACTCCCTGCGAAGCTCCTTCTCCAGATTGCCGAAGTGCGCTCGTAGGTTGTTGATGCCCAGCGTGCGTGCGAAGTAGTTCTCTTGCCGGCGGGAGAACAGCTCGACCATGTGGCGGAAGTCGGTGAGTCTGTTGTTGATCGGAGTCGCAGTCAGCATGAACAACGCCTTCGGTCGCACCGAGCTGTCGAGAAGCTCGAACAGCTCGCGATAGCGAGACTGCTTGTCTCCTCTTGCGCCCGCGTAGCCGGGGTTTCGGAAGTGGTGGGCCTCGTCGATGATCACGGCGTCAGCGAGCTCGCCGATCCGCGCAAATCTGTCTGCGTAGCCCTTGCGCCCGAGGTCGGTGTGGCTGAACACAGCGAGGTTGCTGAAGTCGTTCCCTCCCCCGCCGATGTGACTGAGCCACTGGCGCAACTCCGGTTCCCACACCGCTTCTTTCGCAGCTTTCGGTGCGAAGAGCACAACCCGCTTGCCCTCGTGCAGGATCAGCCGCTCGATCAGCATCAGCCCGACGAACGTCTTGCCGAGACCGACGCCGTCGCAGAGGAACGCTCCGCCGTGCTGGCGAGCGATCTTCATCAGCGACCAGTACGCCTCCTGCTGATAGCGGTCAAGTACAGGGAACATCAGCGACTTGCTCTCGTCCCACTCGCCAGCCGTGATCTCATGGCCTCGGAAGAACTCGTGCAGCGCCTTCGCGTACACATCGAACGGGCTGTACTCCCGGACGTGACGGTCAACGACCTCAAGGATCTCCGGTGTCACGTCGTGCGCCTCGTTCCAGTGCTCCTCGTACCAGCGCTGTAGCTGCGCAACCTCGCGACCGCTCTGCACCTGAATGTTGAGCTCGATGTTCTGCGTCAGGCCGGGACGAGTGAAGTTCGACGAACCGACGAGTGCCTGGGCACCCACCACATCCAGCTTCGCATGCGTGATGTACGCCTTCGCGTGAAACTTGTCCTTCGTATAGACCCGACACTCGATCTGACCACTCTTCAGCGCTTCGACAATCGCAGGCACGCCGTGGAGAAAGGGCGTCTTCGTCTTCTCCGCTTCGATGCTGTCGCCTAGAACGGCCTCAGCACGATCCTGGGTCGCCTTGAGAAACGCTGCCTTCGTACCGTGCGTGACCTCCGCCCCCATCAGGATTCTGATCTTGTCGAGCTGCTGCCACTTCCCATCAAGCTCAAGGAGACTGCCGATCTCGAAGTAGCCCGTCGCAATGTCGAAACTCTTCGCGATCTCAGTCCAGTCTTGGAGGTAGCGGACGCCCGTCCACCCCGAGACGCTGTTATCGACGATGAAGAGTTCCCCGCCCCGGCTGTCAGCGCTCATACACGTGCACTCTTTCAGACCGACCCCTCATTGAGCGGCTCCGAAGGACCCGGAGACCACCCGTGTGGCGGCGTCACATCAGTGCTTGCTGTCCGGCCAGTTGTCAGCGCCTCCGCCACCGAGAGCATCCGCCATGGCTTGCGCGATTCGCTGCAGATCATCCTCGGAAATATGAACACCCGTCTGACGGAGCGCCATCCACAGCGTGACCAGAAAGGTCAGAAATGCCCAAACCGCTTCAGGCGAGCGCGGCACAAGAAGCCGAAGGAAAGCGCCGAGATCCGGCCAGTCGGTCTCGACCATGCTGATGACGTCCTCGACGGGAGTGTCGGACGCCTGAGCCCGGTTGATCGTGACGGTGAGGCGATCCATAACCTCAACGGCCACCTCGCCTGACCCAATCGCTCGTGCGACCGCCGCCCCCGCCTTGATGTACACGTGGCGCTGATCAGCCTCGTCTTGCACGAGCGCATCATGTCAGGCCCCGAGTTCCTCTACTCGACGCAGTGGACCTCACGCACCGCCAGCCACGAGCCGTCGACAGGTTCACCCGCAACGCGTCCTGCACCACCACCCCGCAGCCAGGAGCATCCGGTCGATCTCAAGCCGCGCTCGCCCCTCTCGGGCGTCAGGTAGGCGATGTCACTGTCAGCCACGACTGGATCATTCCATGGTCTTGGGACTACCTCGCCGCAGGGAGGCGTCCGAGGCCCCCGTTAGCGTAAGCACTGTCCTCTGCTTGGTCGGCAGTGGGCGTCTCGGTGGTCGGGGTGTTGGGCCGCTCCAGGGGGGCCTGGGGCGGTCGCCCCATCTTTGCTGTCCGATCTGTAATCGATACTCGCTCTGCGAGACGCTCGACCGGCTCTACCCAGGCCGGAGTTAGACGACCAAGGAGTTGAGGACAAGAATGACGATCGTGGTCGCAGTTGCGGCACCGGATGGATTGATCCTTGCCGCAGACAGTCGAACGACGTTCACCGATGGCCAGCGCCATCGAATCGCGTCAGACAACACGCAGAAGGTCTACCCGATCCGCGATTGCATCGCCGTCGCGACCTACGGGCAGAACGGGATTGGCCAACGGACAATCGCGGGACTCATGGACGAGTTCGTCTCGCTGCTGCCCAATGATCAGCCGCTGCAAGGTGCAGCGCTCGCTCAAGCGCTCGGAGACTTCTTCGATTCGCGCTACCGGGCTGAGACCGCTCCCGAGGAGGTTCAGATGTGGGAGGCGTCACCCGGCTTCCCACTGGGCTTTCTCGTCGCCGGTTACGACGATGACGGCATCGGTCGGATCCGGGAGGTGTCGATTCCTGGCCCGCTGGTCCAGGATGACCCGGGAGGCGTTGCCGTCAACACCGCCGTCCGGGGCGTGTCGTGGCGCGGTCAGACCGATGTCATTCGCCGCCTCGTCTTCGGCTTCGATGAAGACGCATTCCGCGCTGGCGGCAACGACATTCCCGCCGACCTCGTGGAGCCGATTGGAAAGCTCGCATACCAGGTGCTCTTCCCCATCACGATGCAGGACGCCGTTGACTTCGCGGCCTTCCTGATCCGCACGACGATCGACATGCAACGGTTCAGCGACGGCACAGGCGTCAGCCCCGGCGACCTCCCCGGTTGCGGCGGGCCGGTGCGGATGCTCGCGGTGACGCGAGACGCCCTCCAGTGGGTTGCCGAGCCGACGCTCATGGAACCGAATCGCGCTGGCGTTGCGGAGGGCGGATTCGTCAGCCGGTGAAGCCGAGAACGTTGCGTCCTGGCCCGGGCACTGGTGGGCGCAACGTGTCGCGCTGCTGATCTTCTCGCGTCGTTCCGCGCTCGGGAGAATTGTGCGGCGTGCTTGACGGCCTCATAGTGTCACGGGACGCGCCCGTGGCGGGAATGCGCGGCGTTGGTCTCTGCTGCTGGTCATTCATAGCGGCTCCCTTCGCTCCCATCGCCGAGTCTCATCCCGATCATCGGTACCCGCGTGCAGGGACTGTACGTCGACTTTCATCCGGCGTCGACGGGATCGTACCCCCTGCGGGTCGTCGTGTGGGCCATCGTCCTTGACCGCACAGGCGGGGATTGGGCCGAGCGGCTAGCGGATCGTCAGGCGCGATCGACATGGCACTCACCGTGTCGCCCGCGTCGGACAGGGAAGGAAGCCCCGGCCTCGGGGCCGTGCGCCACCGATCTCCTACTGCGCAGGTTCGTCTCGATCCGGTGTCACATCACCGAAGGCGAACCCGCACACCTCACAGGTGGCCCGCGATGCGATTACCTCGTCGCTTCCGGATCGCATCTCCACGACCTTGTGCACAGTTGTTTCGCCACGACACGTGTCGCTGACGCAAACACGCTCCTCGTAGTACGTCTCGCTCATGCTCGGAACGTAGCAACTGCCCCCCGGTCGCCTTGGAGACCGTTCGCCTCGCTGTCGCACCTCGCGTTTCGTCGTGTCTTGCTTTCGCGCCTGCAACCAAGGAGGCCGCTGTTGAACGATCTGCGACCGCACGCAATCACGGTCATGCCCTCTTCTCGATCTCGCGCAGCCACCCTATGACGCGCTGCTCGTGTTCCCATTTTTCTCGTCCGAGTAGGCGTCCTGCCACCGCGGAGGGTCGGGAAGTCGTGCCGTCTCACGTTCGACCTCGAAGAGGAGCTTGTCCGCCTCGCGTGTGAGCGTCCTCGACCACCCCTCCCCGGCTGTCGCTGCGCCCCAACGCTGTCGCTGACGCCGCTTCCGGTTTCGCCAATAGAGCTTCCGCTCGGTGTCGGTTGAGAACCGCCTACGCGCCATGAACATCTCCTACGTGTACGGACAAGACCCCCTGATGCGTGCGGATGCCGCGGCCTGTGTACGGACGGATTCGTCCGGACGTGCGTACGGGATCGGAGGGGTCAGGAGTCCAACGCACGCTCTCGCGCATCGCCGGGGTGGGGGTGCCGGGGGCCTCCCGGGGCCTCGTTCCCCCTCGCGGCGCGGCGCGAGCCGGGTGACTGCCGGGTGACTGCGGGGCATCGATCCCGCATGGATAGACGCCTCCCGGCGGGATCACATCATCGGCACTGAAGAGGTCGCGACGCCATCCCGCACGGTGCGGCCTCAAGCGAGTGAGGGAGTCACCCGCCGTGCGTGTGTAGACGAGCCACCCCGCAGGCCCTCTACCGGGTGTGTCCCCCCGGATGTCGCCACCTCCACCCCTACGTGCTCGTCGCCTCCTCGCCACCTGCGAGGGCTGCCGCCGTGCTCCGGCGGCGGAGGTCGAGCACCTGCTCGTCCTCGTCCTCGACCACGATGGGCGTCACCTGGAGGTGGTGCAGGCGAGCCTTCGCTGCCCGCACCTTCGCGGCGTGCTTCTTCCGGGCCTCGGGCGAGACCTGGGGCGGATCGTGCCACCCGCCGTCTTTCGTCGGCGGCGGCTGGTAGCCCGACGCCTTCGGCGTGCTCTCGATGATCGCGGTCAACTCGTCCATCTCCGCACGTCGCTCCGCCCGGAGGTAGTCGAGCCGTCGCCGCCGACGCTCCGCCTTCTCGAAGCGCGACTCGATCCCGCGAGCCATCGGGGGGTGCTTCGCGTGCAGCGGCACCATCGCCTGCCGGTTCTGCGAGGCGACGGGATCAAGCTCGTAGGCGGACTGGCTCGATGCGATCTCGGCCTCGTGCTCGTCCTCCCGGAGCTTCGCGAGCAGGGCCTCCCGCTCGCAGTCCGGGCACTTGATCCCCTCGGGCGGCTGCGGCTTTCCCCGGAGCCAGTCGGGGTGCTTCCGGCAGGCAGGCTCGTAGAGCACGTCACCGAGGACGGGCCGCAGGGTCTCGTGGTCGAACCTGACGGCCTGCTGTGTCATGCGAGACCGCTCTTAGCGCGTGCCTTGCGCTCCCGCTCCTGCTGGATGCGGATGGCGGCGGCGATGGCCGTGTCACGGTTTCCGTCCGCCCTCACTTGCCCTGCGAGGCGAGCCGCCACCTCGGAGGGCCGGAGCACGGGCCTGTCGAGGGCCTGCTCGTAGGCGCTGATCTCGGCGTCGATGTCGGGGGCCGTCTTCGGCCTCACCTCACCGAGCGAGGGCATGGCCCCGTAGCTGATCCCGTCCGAGATCGAGCGGGCCTGCGTCCGGGCGATGATCCCGTCCGCATCGGTGGCCTTCTGCTGTGCGCGAGCGATCAGGCGATCCGCTTCGAGCGTGGTGCGAAGCTCCCCGGCCTGTTTTTCCGGAGTCAGCGCGAGGAAGGCGTCGAGCCTGCCCGCCCCCTGGAGCACGTCCACGAACCGCGTCATCGCGGTCGGCACGTTCTCAGGCTTGACACCGAAGTCTCTGAACACGTCGGTCACCGCCTCGATGTACTCGCCGGTCATGCGGTGGTCGGCCTTCACCTGGAGCGCGGCCTGCTCCCCGGCGAGACCCGCTTGCGCCACGCTCGCGGCCTGCTCGATCAGTTCGGTCATCCGCCACGCGACGGTCTCGGGATCGTCGTACTCGGTCTCCGCAATCCGCTGCGCGGTCGGGACGAGGTAGTCGATGCCGAAGTAGCGCACGCCTTCCGCGAGACCGCCCACGAGGGTGTCGTCGTCTTCATCCGCGCTTGTCGCGGCATGAGTGACGAGAGCCGATGCGTACGACACCAGTGCGGCGGCATCCTGGATCGACCCGGCCTGCTCCAGCCTGGAGGTCTGCTCCGCCATTGTCGGCATCCCTACGCGCTGGAGGTCTGAGTTGAGGCGGTCGATCTGCACCTCGTGCTCCTTGTCAGCGGCGGCAACGCCTCCGACTGTGACCCCGGCGCTCCGGGCCTCCTCTGCGGTCACGCGGTCGTACTCCGCGATGGCCTGCTCGTCCGTCATCGTCACTTGATTGCCCCCTGTGTCGGGATGGACGAGGTCGAGACGACCCCGGTGGTCACGGGCACCTTGTCGAGCACTTCGCCCCGGCGCTGGAGGTCGCGCTCGACGGCGATCTTGAGCGAGGGGAGCGAGTGCGCGTTCTGCCGCCGCACGGGGAGGCTGTGCCGGTGCTCCGCGTTGAAGATCGGCGGCTCGCCCATCTTCGGGTAGCCCCTGTTGCCGAGGCTGACGACCCACGAGTGCTCCTCCAGCCACTCGACGGCCTCGGCCTCCTCGGGCGAGAGGTTGCCGGTGTAGTACTTGTCTTCGAAGTTCACGGTCATGCTGCCTCCAGGTTGTCGATGTCGGTGACCGCTTCGAGCACGCGGCGTGCCCGCCAGTCGGTCGCGAGGAAGGAGTCGAGTGCGGCGTCGTCCGCCCGCGTCATCGTGTCCAGCGTCTTGAAGACGCGAGGCTCGGAATCGATCTCGATCACGATCACGAGCGCGGGGCCGGAGTGCTCCAGAGCGGTGCGGTAGCGGGGGCCTGCGGCAAGCACGTCCCCGACGTTCAAGCCGGAGTCCTTCTCCGCGCTCCAGGCAGGCTTGCGCCGGGGCCGGTTGCGGTGCTCCGGCGGGCGCTGCGCCTCCAGGTGCCTGCGGGTCATCTCGTGCATCCGTTCCTCCTTCGGAGGTTCGCTAGGCGTTCGTGGGGGTTCGAGTGTTTTCTCTCTCCGAGGAAGCGAACGAAGTGAGCTTCCGAGGGCCAACTCCAAAGGGATCTCGCCGGGAGGCGAAGGGAGGGAGATTCTCTACCTCTCCGCCCCGTAGGGGCGTCGAGGGATCTATCCCTCTTCCCTGTTGGGCCTTCAAGGGCCGCTAAGGCCCATTATGGAAATGGGCCTGATTTCCCGGACAAGCCCCCCGGACAAGCTCCGACGAAACCTGGACAACTACCCCCTCCGATAGTCGTACAGACTCGACTTCGGGATGCCGGTCAGCGTCTCGATCTCGCGCAACGTGCGCCCCTCGAACTGCTCGCTGACCCCACGTACGAACACCTTGCGGTGACGCCCCGGCAGCATCTCCCGGAGCGCCGAGACCACCTCGGGAAGGTGCTCGTCGTCCAGGCCCCACGACTCGCGCATGTGCTCGATCCACCCGGCGGCATTCTCCGGTTCGGCCTGCGCGTGCCATACGGTCAGCGCGACGATGGAGTCCTGCTCGCCCTTGTCAGCACCGAGAACGAACGAGGCGTAGAGGGCCTGCACGAGCGCGTCGTCCGATGCCGTGGTGGCGAGGTTCGCCAGCTTCTCGCGCTCCTGCTCGTTCGTCGGCCACGGTCGGCCCTTGCACATGGCGCACTCGTCGGCGTTGCCGTTGCACAGGTAGAACGGGGTGCCGTGCCTGCCGCGTCTCACGACGGTCGAGCTACCGGGGCAGGCGTCGAACGCGCTCGACGTGACGTGAGAGGCGATCTCCGCCTTCACCTGAACCGAGCGCCAGCGTGCCGCGATCCTGCGGCGAGCGTGCTGGAGACGGCGAAGAGGGGCGGGGGGAGCGCCCGGTTCAGCGGGCCGGACGTTGCTCTCCCCCCTGTCGGCACGGGCCGCGCCCAAGACAGGAGGCGGGGAGTGACACCCGTTGTCATCCGAGGCGTCGGTCGGTGCCGAGTACTTGTGCTGATCGTGGTCACTCTGCATGGTGCGCTTCTCCTGCCCTCCCGGTGCTGGCCGGGTCGGGCGTAGTGGTAGGTCAGACGATCAAGGCCCTCGCGTGCGACGTGCTCGGGGCCGGGGCAAAGGAGCCTGCGCCGTCGCAGTCGCCGTCCGCGTACACGTTCACGGTGAAGACGCGCCCGTTGCGCTCCTCGGTGCGCGTGCTGATGACTTCGGCTGTCGCCTTCGGGATCGCGGAGTGGCCCCGAACGGTGCGGCCCGTAGGCTTCGGCTTCTTCTTCCAGCGCCCGCTCATCGCGCACCCGATGAGGACGGCGATGATCCGAACTTGACGCCGTTCTTCTCGCGCCTGGGGGCGAGCGCCATGTCAGCGGGCGTCTTGTACCGCTGCACGATCCGGCCCGACTCGTCGCGGCGCACGAGCGCGGAGCGCCCGTCCGCGAGCAGGATCTCTGTGGCGAGCTTCGGCTTCATGCCGGGTGCTGCCGGAGCCACGCCTCGACGGCGGCGATGTCGTAGAACGTGATCTTGCCCCCCCGGCTGGAGGTAGGGCATCCCGTGGGAGCGCATCGTCTTGAGCGTGCGCTCGTCAATGCCGAGGCGGTCGCACAGCTTCTCCTTCGAGACGATCCCGCCGTCGCCCTGGATCGTCTCCACGGCTCGGGCGACAACCTCGTCCACGAGAGTGCTCATCGGGTCAGACAGGTGCTCCGCCCGCTCCGGGGAGGAAGTCCTCGTACTGGGGGAGGTTCGCGTCGCTGCACTCATGCGCCCCCATCGTACGAACGCTTCGTACAGAAGACAGCCATATGGGGCCGTCACAGTCCGCGATGCGGCTTTCCGTGGGGAGCGTCGCGTGCGCGTTCTGGGACTCGATGAACATTGGGTTGTGCCATTCCTGCCTCGAACGGGGGGTTGACGGATCACATCACTACGACGATGCTGTGACAGTTAACATGGCAACGACACAGCACTCAGGAGGTGCGGAGATGTCGAGCAGTTGGAAGTCAGACCGGATCGACCCGAAGACCGGACGCGAACGGAAGCGCCACGAGGCGGGGATCTTCCACCGCTACGACGGTCGCGCCTGGGGCTTCAAGGTCGCAGGCATGTCGTCCGTCCAGGGCGGCTACAAGACGCGGGAGGAGGCAGTCGCCGCCCGCACGAAGGCGCAGGCCCGGATCGTCACGGGCACCCCGCTCCTCGCGCCGTCCAAGTTGACGGTCGGGGCGCTGGCGGAGGAGGTGCTGGAGGCGCGTGAGCGCACGATGCGCTTCGCCACCCTCCAGGCGGATCGCACGGCATGGCGTGTACTCCAGGGCCGGGTCGCCGCCTACCGGCTCCAGGCGCTCACGGTGCAGGCGCTCGGGCAGCTTCGCGACGACCTCGATACGGGCGAGGTGACGGGCAAGGCTCTGGCCCCGGCGTCGACCGACCGCTACCTCGCGTTCCTGCGCGAGGTGTTGGCAGCCGCCGTGCAGCGCGGCATCATCGAGCGGTCTCCGTTCGACGGCCTCAAGCGCCGCCCGCGCTCGGCCCGCTCGCAGGTCAAGGTGCGGATCACGAGCGTGGAGACGCTGGAGCAGCTTCTCGTCGCTGCTGAGGCTCGAGCCACCTCGAAGACGGCCCGCTACAACTACGCGCCGATCTTTGCGACGGCGGCGCTCACGGGTGCCCGCATCGGTGAGGTGCTGGCGCTCCGGTGGAGCGATGTCGATCTCCTCGGCGGCAAGCTCCGCAGCGCCGGGACGCTCCAGCGCAACGGCGAGATCGGCCTGCCAAAGACACAGGCGGGCGAGCGCGTCGTCGGTCTCCCGGCGAGGCTCGTGAACCTACTCGTGCAGCACAAGCCGCTCGACGCTTCCGACGACTCGTTCGTCTTCCCGTCTCAGCGCGATCCCCTCAAGCCGCTCGTCTACGGCAACGTCCGCACGCGGGGGTGGAAGGAGACCCTGAGGGTGGCGGGCCTGGAGGGCCTGACAATGCACGACCTTCGGCACGCCGCCGCTTCGCTCCTCCACGCGGAGGGGCACTCGACCCCGGCCATCGCTCGGCAGCTTGGTCACGCGAACGCGCAGGTCACACTCGCCGTCTACGCGCACGCCTGGGGCGAGGAGGCGGAGACGCTCTCGTTCGGCTCCTTCGGTGAGTCCTTCGATGAGGTGGCCGCGTGAGCCGCTGTCACTGACCAGGAACGCCGAGATGGTCGTCTGTCGCTTGGCTGTAGGGAGGTGATCTCGTGACCGATATCGATCTCGTGACCCTCCCGGCGATCCAGATCGGCAGACCCGTGCGCCTGTGCAGCAGGCAGCGGGGAAGGAAGGCGGTGATTGCGTGCCGCGCTACGTGATCCTCGGCCTCCCCGGCAGCGACATGGCACCGGAGAGCTTCCCCAGCGTCGAGTCGGCTCGACGGTGGCTGCGACGGACATACTCGAACAACAATCCGATGCACGTCACGCAGCCCGACGAGACAGAGGTGAAGCTCACCCGGCTCGGCCCGACGACCTACAGGTTGGAGGGCGAGTGGATCGGAGAACCGACCACGCTTCAGATCGTGCGGAGACGTCCGCGAGCGCCGGAGCAGCATCACGTCCAGCTACGGCTCGTCTGACCTGACGAGTCGAGTGCTCCCGCCCCCGAAGGAGCAGGCAGAGAAGGGGCTTTCTCATACCTGCGACGCCGCGCTCGTCCCGCACCATGCCCGGAGAAGGACGTGCCGGGAGAGTCGTCGCAAAGAGTCAGTCACCGCAGTCACCTGAGAGTCACCTGCGACTCGTCCTGAGCCGGGCGCAACCGGGAGAGCGGTGAGATAGATGAGCCGTTTGGGGCCGGTACAGGCCCCCTCTTCATCACTCGTAATGATGGGGTCCCCGGTTCGAGTCCGGGCGTCGGCTTCCACGGCATCTTGTGTGTTTCGTCTCTGGCTTGCTCCTCTGTCAAGTAGTTCAGTACCGGTTGCGGTCCGGCGTCGTGTCTGGGGATCGCGCATGATGCGCTGGTGGGACGGCAGGAGCAGCCGGGGCACGACATCGTCGAGACCGCGGAGCAGGCTGCCCGGCTGAGGCTGGCACCGCTCCTCGTGCTCGAACCGGTGCGCGCCTTCCTCGACGGGCACGGCCTCGGGCGTGGCGACCTCGCTGTCGTCCGGGCTGGCGAGGGTCGCTCCAACTTCACGTTCGTCGTCGAGCGGGGCGGCGCGCGCTTCGTCCTGCGGCGGCCGCCCCGGCCGCCGTATCCGCCTTCGACGCACGACGTCGTGCGGGAGGCACGGCTGCAGCAGGCGCTCGCACCGCTCGGTGTCCGTGTGCCGCAGGTGCTCGCGATCTGCGACGACACGGCAGCTCTCGGGGTGCCGTTCTACGTGATGGCCTACGCCGAGGGGCAGGTTGTCACCGACACGCTGCCGCAGGAGCTCGACGCCGACGCTGGCGCCCGCAGGGCACTCGGGCTCGAGCTCGTCGACGTGCTCGCCGAGATCCACGCGGTGCGCGGCGACCACGAGGCAGTCGCCGCGTTCACGCGTCGCGGCAGCTACCTCGAGCGCCAGTTGCGCCGGTTTCGCGAGCTGTGGATCGTCAACCAGACGCGGCAGGTGGCCGCCGTCGAGGAGGTCGGGGCGCGCCTCATGGAGGAGCTGCCGCCCGCGATCTCCGAGACGGTCGTGCACGGCGACTTCCGGCTCGGCAACATGATCGTCGACAACGCGAGACCGCAACGGATCGTGGCGACGGTCGACTGGGAGATGGGGGCGATCGGCGATCCCAGGGCCGATCTCGGCTACCTGCTCGCGACCTACGAGGAGCCGGGAGGCCCCGCCAGCCCGATCGGTGGCACGGCCGCCACGCGGACGCCCGGCTTCCCGTCCAAACGCGAACTCGTGGAGCGCTACGTGCTGCGAACGGGAACGCACCCCGACCGTCTCGAATGGTTTGTCGCGCTCGCTCTCTGGAAGGCCGCGATCTTCTGCGAGGCGATCTACGGCCGCTACGTACGCGGCGAGCTGGCGGCGGGCGACACCGCCGCCGCCGTCTACGAGGAAGGCGTACCGCTGATGGCGGAGCGCGCGAGGGCCGCGCTCGAGACGCGCAGCGCCTGGTGAGCAGGCCCGATCAGATGTAGGCGCGCACGACCGTCTGCGCGACGCAGACCGGCTTCTCGCCGCCCTCCCGCTCGACCGTCACGGTCATCGTCGTCTGCGTGCCCCAGTCGAACGTCTCCACCTCGTCGACCCGAAAGCTACCGCGCACGCGTGAGCCGACCGGAACCGGCGCCGGGAAGCGGACGCGGTTGACGCCGTAGTTGACGCCCATCCGCCTGCCTGGCGCGGGTAGCACCTCGTTTGCCATCGAGGCGACGAGCGACAACGTCAGGTAACCGTGCGCGATCGTCGTCCCGAAGGGCCCGTCCGCAGCGCGCACGGGGTCGACGTGGATCCACTGATGATCGTCCGTCGCGTCTGCGAACGCGTCGATCCGCGCCTGGTCGATCTCGATCCACGACGAGGGCCCGAACTCCGTTCCCGGCTCCATGGCCATCATGCTAGAGCCGGCCGCGCCCAGAGGTGGCCGCCGCGTCAACGACGACGCGGCGAGGGATGCTGGAGCATCCGCATGGCGGCGGCGTGCTGGCGGGTCGAGAGCGGTGGGCGCGGCAGCGGAGCGGCCGTCTCGGTACGGAGGCCGGCGAGGAGGAGCGCGAGGTGACGCTGCCAGAAGAGCGGAGCCACGTCTCGTGTGCCGGCCGCCACCGAGCCGGTCGTCCACAACAGGATCGACACGTCCTCGTAGCCGATGTCCGACCGCAGTTCCCCGGCGGCCTGGGCGCGCGAGATCAGCTCCTCGACGAGCGGCCGCAGGCGCTTGCGCAGCCGGATCACGCGTTGTTCCTGGCGCAGGAGGCCGCCGAGGATCTCCGACACCCCGCGGTCCGCGGCCTGCAAACCGACGACGCGGTGGAGATAGCCGCTGAACGCCTCCCACGGATCGGGTTCCCGGAGTGCCTCCTCTGCGTATCCCGCAACGCGGTCGAGGTGTTCGTCGAAGACCGCGTCGATCAACGCCTCCTTCGTGGGGAAGCGGCGGTAGACCGTGCCAACTCCGACCCCGGCCCGGGACGCGACCTCCTCGACACTCGCCTCGCAACCGAGTTCCTCGAAGGTCGCCCGCGCGGCTACGAGAATCCGGTCACGGTTCTCCTGCGCATCGCGCCGCAGCGGTCGAGGTGGAGTCGACGGGTAAGCGGAAGGCACGTTCCGCTTATGGTAGGGTCGACGAGATGACGGCGCAAGCCGACCCATCCACCGCGCCGAATCCCGGTCTCATCCTCGCCGTGCTCTCCGTTGGCGGCGGCGTGTTCGCGATCCTCCAGTCGCTCGTCGCCCCCGCGCTGCCGACCCTCCAGCACGACCTCGGGACCTCCCCCACCGGCGTTGCCTGGATCTTCACCGCGTACCTGCTAGCGGCCTCCATCGCGACCCCCATCGCGGGCAGGCTCGGCGACATGTTCGGGAAGAAGCGCGTACTCGTGCTCGTGCTCGTCGCGCTGGCGGTTGGAACACTGATCTCTGCACTCGCGACGACCCTGCCGGTGCTGCTCGTCGGCCGCGTCATCCAGGGGCTAGCCGGTGCCTTCTTCCCGCTCGCCTTCGGCATCATCCGGGACGAGTTCCCGCGCGAGCGGGTGGCGGGCGGAATCGGCCTCATCTCCGGTCTGATCGGGATCGGTGCAGGCGTGGGGATCGTGCTGGCAGGGCCGATCCTGAACCACCTGAACTACCACTGGCTCTTCTGGCTGCCGCTGATCGCGATCGTGCCCACGATCGTCGTCACCATGCTTGTCGTCCCCGAGTCACCGGTTCGTGCACCGGGGCGGGTCGACGTGGGCGGGGCACTTCTGCTCTCGCTCTGGCTCGTACTCGTCCTCGTGGCGATCAGCGAGGCTCCCCGCTTCGGCTGGATCTCGGCATGGACCCTCGGGCTGCTCGCCGCCGGGCTCACCGTCGCTGTCTTCTGGGTGTGGTTCGAGTGGCGCAGCGAGGACCCGCTCGTCGACATGCAGATGATGGCGCTGCGAGGTGTCTGGACTCCGAACCTGGCTGGCTTCCTGCTCGGGGTCGGGATGTACGCGTCGTTCGTCCTCGTACCGCAGTTCGTCCAGATGCCCTCTTCCTCGGGCTACGGCTTCGGCGCCTCCGTCACGCAGGCGGGGCTCTTTCTCCTGCCCTCCTCGCTGATGATGCTGGTCGCTGCACCTGTCGCGGGTCGCCTCGCCGGCCGCTTCGGCTCGAAGCCGATGCTCGTGCTCGGATGCGCCATCTCGTTCGTTGCCTACCTCATGCTCGCGTTCGAGCACGCGACGAGCTGGGAGATCTACCTCGCCATGCTCCTCGTCGGGCTCGGCACCGGCTTCGCCTACGCGTCACTTGCGAACCTGATCGTCGAGGCGGTTCGGCCCGACCAGACCGGCGTTGCGACGGGCATCAACGCGGTCATGCGAACGATCGGCGGCGCCGTCGGCAGCCAGGCCGCCGCCAGCATTCTCGCCGCGAGCCTGCTGGCGAGCGGTCTGCCCCAGGAGCAGGGTTACACCCTCTCCTTCCTGATCATGGCGATCGCACTCGCTGGAGCCGTCGTAGCGTCGCTCGTCGCGCCCTCCCGCCGGCCTCGGCGCGCGCATCTCGTAACAGCCGAGCTCGGGGTGTCGACCGAGTGAGTGCGGGACGCATCGTCGTCGGAGTCGACGGCTCGCCGGAGGCGGATGGCGCGCTCGCGTTCGCGCTCGAGGAGGCCCGCCTGCGCAACGCGACCCTCCGTATCGTCTGCGCCTGGGAACCGCCCTCGGCCGCCTACGCGGGAGAGGCATTCGCCGCCACTGCCGACATCTTCGTCGAGGCCGAGCAGCGGGCCGAGACCGTTCTTCGGAGCGCGCTGGGCCAGGTCGAGGGCAGCGGCGTCGAGACCGAGGCGATCGCGCAGGAGGGCGGCGCGGCGAGCGTGCTCGCGGAACAGTCCGCCGGAGCGTTGCTGCTCGTCGTCGGCTCGCGTCGCCACGGTGCGGCCAAGCGACTGCTGCTCGGCTCGGTCAGCACCGACCTGGCGCATCATGTCGCGTGTCCGCTCGCGATCGTGCCGCACTAGACCCTGCGCCGCCAGCGGCTGAACACGTCCTCGATCGTCGCCTGCTCGCTCTCGGAGGCGAGCACGTAGAGGCGATCGCCCGCCTGGACGACGGTGCTCCCACGTGGCGGGATCGACTCCTTGCCGCGGGCGATGACGGCAACGAGCGCGTTGCGCGGCAGGCCGAGCTCGCGGACGGCGGAGCCGTTGATCGCGTCGTCGGAGGAGACGTCGAACTCGACGAGGTCGATGGGGGCAGCTGCGGCCACCTGAAGCGGCTGCTCGACCGTCGGCGGCGGCGGCTCCATCAGCCCCAGGCCGCGTGCAACCCGTTCGAGAGTCGGCCCCTGCACGAGCGCCGACACGAGCACGACGAAGAAGACGGCGTTGAAGATCGTCTCCCCCTGCGGCAGCTTCGCCGAGAGGACGAAGGTCCCGAGCACGATCGGGACGGCGCCCCGCAGGCCCGCCCAGCCGAGGAACGCCCGCTCCCTGCCCGTGAAGGGGCTGAAGGCGGTCGAGACGAGGACTGCGAGCGGTCGGATCACGACGACGAGCAGCGCTGCGAGGGCGAGCCCGGCCAGCATCACAGGCGGGAGCTGGGCCGGGAAGACGAGCAGGCCGAGGACGACGAACATCGTCACCTGGGCGAGGAAGGCGAGGTCCTCGTGGAAGCCGACGAGCTGGCCGCGGTAGCGAGAGGGGGTACTGCCGACGGCCAGACCGACGAGGTAGACGGCGAGGAAGCCGCTGCCGCCGACGACATCGGCCGTCCCGAAGGCAAGCGCCGCGGCCGAGAGCGAGGCAACCGGAGCAAAGCCGCCGACCGAGCGCGGGAGCTTCGCGAAGACCCGGGCCGCGACGAAGCCGAGCGTGAGCCCGACGACGAGGCCGATGCCGAGCTGCCGCACGATCAGGAGGAAGAGATCGTCGACACGGAACGTCGGGTCCTCGATCCAGTGGATCAGCCCGAGCGTGAGCGCGATCGCCATCGGGTCGTTGAGTCCGGTCTCGCCCTCGAGCGTCCGCGCGAGCCTCCGGCGCACCTGTGTGTGACGCAGGGTGGCGAACACCGCGGCCGCGTCCGTCGAGGCGACGACGCCGCCGAGCAGTGCCGCTTCGGGCCAGGGGAGATCGAAGAGCCAGTGGGCGGCGATCCCGGTCAGGACGGCAGTGACGAGCACGCCCACGGTTCCGAGCAGGGCCGCCGGGACGGCAACGTGGCGCATCCGCCGCCACGAGGTGGAAAGGCCGCCTTCGTAGAGGATCGCGACAAGGCAGACGATGCCGACCTCACGGGCGAGCTTCGCGTTGTCGAAGTCGATCTGGCCGGGCCCGTCCGAGCCGAGCAGCATCCCGAGCACGAGGAACGCGACGAGTGCCGGCACGCCCAGACGCGACGCACCGAGACCGATCGCGACGCTGGCCGCGAGAATCGCGCCG
Organism: uncultured Gaiellales bacterium; assembly: GCA_964581085.1. GTDB lineage: Bacteria > Actinomycetota > Thermoleophilia > Gaiellales > Gaiellaceae > Gaiella. The sequence continues at coordinate 105,873 of CAZOMP010000010.1, forward strand.
ACCACGAGCAGGAGCATGCCCTCGTCCATCACGGCATTCTCGCGGCCGCGCCTGACGCCCGCAGCAAGCTCCGGGTCAGGTGCGCTCGAGGACGGTCGCCGTGACGGCGGTCTCGAGCACGGCGCCTGCGGCGAGCGTCGCCGCGATGCCGTCTGCGATGCTGGCGGCGAGGCCGCCGGGCGGGCCCGTGCTCGGCTCGGTGAGCAGGACGTAGTGTCCGCGCCAGCCGCCGAAGACGCGCCAGAGCCAGGTGGTGCGAAAGACGCTCGGGTCGTAGGCGAGGCGCAGACCGACCCCGCGTGCTGGATGGAAGACCTCGACCTCGGATGCTTCCCCGTCGGGGGTGTAGAGCCACTCCGTGAGGCCGGCCCCCGGTGGGAGCACGGCCGCCAGGTCGATGCCGGAGTGCTCGGGCCACGAGAGCTGCTGTGCGCCGTCGAAGCGTTCGGCCCAGCCCGATACCGCGTGCACCTCGTGGACGGGGAGAACGATCCGCGAGCTCGGGTCGATCGCATGCGCGACGTGGAGGTTCCAGAAGAACTGCACCGGCTGCGTGCCGAGGTTCGTGAGCCGGTGGCGGAAGTGGATCTCGGGGCTGTCGCGCCGCACCGTGAGCCAGCGCTCCATCAGGCAGGGCAGCGAGACCGCGTAGGCGCGCAGGCCGACCGTCGCCGTCTCGCCGTCGTCGGCCTCCACCCACCACTCCCAGGGGGCGAACCAGAGATCGCCATGGTCGTGGAAGGTGTTCTGGCCGATCTCACAGGCGGCGTCGGTGGGGAAGAGCTCGTCCCAGCCGCCACACCAGACGTCGTCGAACGGCGCCCCGGCGTACGTGCGCCGAAGCGGCACACGGGGATTGCGCCAGAGCAGGTTCTCGCCCGTGGGCACGTGGACGAGGTCGAGAATCTTCGCGCCGGCCTCGGGGATCAGCGTCAGCCGGACGCGGTCACCGGCGAGAGCAAGCGCGGGGAGGCCGTCGACCGTAAGGTCGGTCTCGACGATGCTCACGCCGGACGCGGCTGGAAGATCTCGAGCACGATCCCGTCCGGGTCGCGTACGTAGAGGCCCCACGCTCCCCGGTTGGCGCCGGTGTCGATCTCGACCGGCGGGGAGAAGGGCGTCGCTCCCGCTGCGAGCAGGCGCGTGTACGCCGCCTGGATGTCTGCGACGACGAGGCAGATGTGAGTGATGCCGATGTCTCGCGGTTCGCCCGGCGTGCCGCGCCCGGGCGGCTCGAGGTACTCGAACAGCTCGATCCGGCCGCCGCCGGGAAGTGCCAGGTGCGCCATGCGCACGTGTGTCCCGGGGTAGCCGACGATCGCCGCCAGATAGCCGCCTTCCTTCTCCTGCTCCATCACGACCTCGAGCCCGAGGACGTCGTGGTAGAAGGCGAGCGAGCGGTCGAGGCTCGTCACCGTCAGGCCGGCATGGGCGAAGGAATCGATCATTCGCCCTTCAGCGCTCCCGCCACGAGGCCGCGCTGGAAGTAGCGTTGACCGAAGATGTAGACGGTCACAATCGGCAGCGTCGCGAGCGTCAGCCCTGCCATGATCGCCGGCACGTTGAGGCTGTAGCGGCTCTGGAAGCCGGTGATGCCGACCATGAGCGTCTTCTTCGAGTCGTCCTGGAGGAAGACGAGCGCGATCAGCAGTTCGTTCCAGACCCAGAGGAGGTTGACGACGCCGAGCGTCACGACCGGTGCGGCCGACAGCGGCAGCACGATCCGCCGGAACACCCGCCACGAGGAACAGCCGTCGATCACGGCGGCCTCGATCATGCTCGGCGGGATCGTGCGGAAGAAGTTCGTGAGCATGTAGACCGAGAACGGCAGCATCAGGCCGACGTAGATCACGATCACGAGCCGGAAGGTCGAGATCTGGCCGATCCGTACGCCGAAGACGAAGAGCGGGACGAGGAGGACGACGGGCGGGACGACCATCAGCGCCACGAGGACACCGAGGACGACGTCGCGGCCGCGGAAGTTCCAGTGAGCGAAGCCCCATGCGGCGAGCGCGGCGACGAGTAGCGTCAGCGCGACCGACGAGAACGAGAGGAAGACGGTGTTGCCGAACCAGCGCGGAAACTGGTCGTTGAGCGCCGTGCGGAAGCCGGCGAGCGTCGGGTGCGAGACGGGCGCCCAGGGGTGGTCGAGGAAGCTCCCCTGCGACTTGAACGCCGCCGTCACCATCACGTAGACCGGGAAGAGGGCGAGGAAGCTCGCGACGATGAGGAGGGCGTGCTTGGACAGCGTCCCCACCCAGTGGCGGCCGCTACTCATCGAGGCCCACCCCCGAGCGTCGCTGGATCTGGAAGAAGATCGCGATCAGGACGAGCGTCACGGCGAAGAGGATCGTGGCCGCCGCCGCAGCGAGCTCCGGTGCCTGGTACTGGAAGGCGTTCTGGTAGATGTAGAGCTCGCTGACCATTGTCGCGTCGCCGGGGCCGCCCTGGCCGTTCGTCATCACGTAGACGTAGTTGAAGACCCAGGAGACCATCGTGATGGCCTCGACGACGACGTAGAAGACGATCACGCCCGATAGCTGGGGCACCGTGATCCTGCGGTGCAGGCGCCAGAAGCGGGCGCCGTCGATCCGCCCCGCCTCGAAGATGTCGGAGGGGACCGAGAGCAGCCGGGCGAGGAAGAGCACGATCCCGAAACCGAGCTCGCGCCAGACGATGACGGCGGTCATCGTCCACAGGGCCCAGCGGGGCTGACCCATCCAGTCCTGCGCGAGCCCGCCAAGGCCGACGGCGCGCAGGAACTGGTTCACGAGCCCGTTCAGCTGCAGCAGCTGACCGAAGACGACCCCGATCACAGGGATCGCGAGCACGTAGGGGAGGAAGAGCGCCCAGCGGTGGAAGCGCCACCCGCGGAGGCCCTCGAAGAGGAGGATCGAGAGGAGCAGTGCGATCAGCACGAGCACCGGCACGGCGAGCAGCAGCCGGGCGTTGTGTCCGAGCGCCGTACGGAAGCTCGGGTCTGACCAGGCGATCTGGAAGTTGTCGAGCGTCCAGTGGCCGTCGAAGCGAAACGACGTGTGGACGAGCTCGACCATCGAGTAGCCGAACACGAAGAGGACGACCGCGACCGCGGGGGCGATCCAGAGCAGCGGCTCGAGGCGGCCAAGTCGCAGACGCCGGCGCCTGCGGACGGGAAGCGCGGCGGTGTGGGAGGTCATGCGACCCCCCACACCGCCGGCTGCGGACGATGGTCTAGCGGTACGACTTCGACCACGTCTTGAAGTTCGCCATCATCTTGCGCTGGGTGATGCGGATGCGCTGGGCGATCTTCTCGGTGTTCTGTGCTGCCTGGGCGGCGTCGACGCTGCCGCCGAGGAGCAGCTGGGCCTGGCCGAAGAAGGCCTTCGAGTCGAGCTCGGTCGGGATGAAGTTCTCGAGGTACGGCGACCCCGACTTGACGAGGTTGAACAACACCTTCTGCTGCGGCATCGTGATCAGCTTCGTGTTGAAGCGGTTGTCCGCCGGGAAGGCACCCGTCGTCTTGAACCAGGCCGCCTGTCGGGCCGGGATGTGCATGAACATGATGAAGTCGGCCGCCACCTGCGGGTACTTCGTCCAGGCGGTGATGCCCACGGTCTGCGAGGTGGAGCCGAGCTTGCCGGCGTAGGGGCCGTTGCCCCACTTCGGCATCGCCATCACGCCGACCTTCGCAACGCCGACCTGCTTGACGAACTTCTTCACGTCGGAGCCGGCCGTGACGGTCATCGCCGCCTTGCCCTGAACCCAGCGCTGCTGGCCCTGGTAGAGCTCGAGCGAATTGATGTCGTCGTTCCAGCACTTGTGATCGCGGAGCTCCTGGAGGCGCGTCCAGTAGGCCGCGAGCTTCGGATCGGTGAACTTCGCCTTACCGGTCGTCGCGTCCAGGACGTTGCTGATCGACGAGATGCCCTGGGCACCGATGATCGAGAAGAGCCAGCCGCCGAACCAGCCGTCCTTGATCCCGCCTGCGATGGGCGTGATCCCCTGGGCATTGAGCTTGTCGCACGCCGAGAGCAGCGCGGCCCATGTCGTCGGCGGCTTGACGCCCGCCTTTGCGAGTACGTCCTTGCGGTACAGCACGGGGAACGACGGCTGCACGTACCAGGGCGCCGTCCAGACCTTGCCGGCGTAGGTGTCCTCGCTTGCGTTCAGGTAGTGCTTGAGCTCGGACTTCGGGATGTAGTCGGAGACGGGCTTCGTGTTCCCGGCCCACGCGTCGTCGAGCGACCAGATGCCGCCCCAGAAGTACTGGATGTCCGGGCCCTTCTTCGCCGCAGCGGCGGCTTTGAAGGCCGGAACCAGACCGTCGGTCGTCTGCAGGACGGTCTTGATCTTCACGTTCGGGTGCTTCTTCTCGTACAGCGCGACCGTCTGGTTGAGCCAGCCCTTGGCGCCTGCTGCCTCCTGCTCACCCCACCACCACATCGTCAGGTTGACCGGCCCGGTGGGGAACGCGGTCTTCGACCCTGCCGTGCTGCGTGCCGCGAATGCTGCCGTCGCCGCAACGGCGGCGGCGAGCAGGGCAACCGTCACGACGACCCCTAGCTTGCGTTGCATTGCTCCTACCCTCCTGTTGAGGAACCGATTCCATCTTCTCGCGCGCTGACACCGGATGCAAGGACAACCGGCTTCAGAACTCGTTTGAGAATGAAACGAGTTCTCACAGCGCGAGTTTGTGCCGGGAGAGCGTCTCGCAGCCGTCCGCCGTCACGAGGACGACGTGCTCGACGCGCAGACCGACGTCGTAGGTGCCCGGCTCGATCGCAACCACCATGCCCTCTTCGATGACCGTCGGCGACGCCGGCACGAGCCGCGGCTCCTCGTGCGTGACGGTGCCGAGGCCGTGGCCGGTGTGGTGGGGGAAGTCGAGCCGGGCTCGTGCCAGCGCATCGAGGTCGCCCGCGACGACACCGGGTCGAATCGCCGCCTTGACCGCGGCGAGCGTCTCGCATGCCCGCTCGTGAGCCTCCCGTACCGCCGCGGGCTGCTCGCCGAGGCCGAACGTGGAGCACGAGTCGCCCCAGTAGCCGGCAACGCGCGGGACGAGGTCGACGAGCACGAGGTCGCCAGCGCACAGCTCCCGGGTGCCGGGATATCCGCCGACCTCGCGTGTGCGCGGGCCCGAGACGAGGTCGGCCATGACCGGAATGCGGCTGCCGGCGGCGGCCTCCATGGCGGCGCGGACATGCGCCCAGAGATCGAGCTCGGTCATCCCGGGCTCCGCGTGGGCGCGGGCAGCGGCCTGGCCCGCGTCGCAGACCGAGATTGCGGCCCGGATCAGCTCGATCTCGTCCTCGTCCTTGACGGCTCTGGCGCCGACGAGGGCTCGCTCTACGTCCACCCAGTCGAGTCTCTGCGCAAGGGCCGCCGGGACCGTACCCGCGTCGATCGCCACTCGCCCGCCCCCGACGACGTCCATCAGCGCCGCAGCCGCCTTCCCCGTGGGGTCGATCGGGTCGAGGCCGAAGCCGGGGTAGGCGGCGACGCTGCAACCGGTTGCAGCAGCGTCCTCAGCTTCGTCCTCGCTGACGACGAGCACGGGTGGTGCGTCGCCTGTGAGGACGGCGAGCGCCGAGAGCTGGAAGACGCTCGGTCCGATCTCGATCTCGGGCGCAAATCCGGTCAGCCAGGTGACGAGGGAGGGCGACGCGACGACGAGCGTGTCGGCACCGGCCGCAGCAGCAACGTCGAGCGCCCGTTGCCGTCTCGGCCACATCAGAACGTCACCGTGAGGCCGCCGTCGACGGTGAGCACCTGGCCGCTGACGTACGAGTTGCGCTCGCTCCCGAGCCACGCGACGTGCTCTGCGATCTCGGCGGGCATCGCGTAGCGGCGGATCGGCAGCTTGCCGTGGCGCAGATAGACCTCCTCGAACCAGGCGCTCTCGAGCTCGTCGACACCGTCGACGACGGACATGCGGGTGGCGACGAACCCGGGCGCGACGGCGTTCACGAGCACGCCGTGGCGCGAGAGCTCGACCGCGAGCGTGCGCGTTGCCTGCTCGAGCCCGCCCTTCGCGACGTCGTAGGAGAGCGCCTGCTCCTCGCCGAAGCGACCGTGGATGGAGGTGATGTTGACGATCCGCCCGTAGCCGCGCGCGCTCATGCCGCGTGCGACGCGGCTTGCAAGCAGCACCGGAGCATGGAGGTTGACGGCGAGCACGCGCCGGTAGCTCTCGAGCGTCAGGTCGACGGCGAGCGCCGGTTCGAAGACGCCGGCATTGTTGACGAGGACGTCGAGCGGACCGGCGGCGCCCTCCGCCGTATCGACGAGCGTCTCGAGCGTCTCGGTCTCGGCAAGATCCCACCGCAACGGCTCGACAGACGGCCCGAGGGCGGGGATCTCTTCGCGGTCGACCGCGACGACGCGCGCACCCTCGTCGACGCACCGCTTCGCGATCGCATGACCGATCCCGTTCGCCGCACCGGTGACGAGCACCGTCCGACCCTCCAGCAGACCCATGTCCGCGAGCGTACACCTCGCGCAGCTCCCCGGCGCCCGCGAGGCGGCGGGCGATAGGGTGCGTGCAGATGAGGCTCGCCGACTTCGACTTGATCGGCCCAGCTGGGCCCGAGGCTGCGGGCGGGGGCGCCCCGCACCCGAGGGGCTGACGACGCATGGCGACGGTCGAGTTCCGCGAGGTCGCGAAGCGCTTCCCGGACGGCACCCTCGCCGTCGACGACCTCGAGCTGCGCATCGAGGACGGCGAGTTCATGATCTTCGTCGGGCCCTCCGGCTGCGGCAAGACGACGGCGCTGCGGATGGTCGCCGGCCTGGAGACGCCGACGTCCGGCGAGATCGTGATCGGCGACACGGTCGTCAACAACCTCGATCCGGTCGACCGCGACATCGCGATGGTGTTCCAGAACTACGCGCTCTACCCGCACATGACGGTGCGGAAGAACATCGAGTTCCCGCTCGAGACGCAGAAGGTGGAGAAGGCGGAGCGGACGAGGCGGGTCGCGGAGGCGGCGGTCCTGCTCGGTCTCGAGCCCCTGCTGGAGCGCAAGCCTCGGCAACTCTCCGGCGGGCAGCGCCAGCGAGTCGCGATGGGACGGGCGATCGTGCGCGAGCCGCGGGCGTTCCTGATGGACGAGCCGCTCTCGAACCTCGACGCGAAGCTACGCGTGCAGATGCGCGCCGAGCTCGTGAAGCTGCATCAGCGGCTCGGGGTGACGACGCTCTACGTCACCCACGACCAGGTGGAGGCGATGACCCTGGGCGAGCGTGTGGCGGTGATGAACCACGGCGTCGTGCAGCAGGTCGACGCGCCGGAGATCCTCTACGCCGAGCCCGTGAACACGTTCGTCGCCTCGTTCATCGGCAGCCCGGCGATGAACTTCCTCCGGGTCGCGAGCGACGGCGCGACCCTCAACTTCGGCACCCACCGGCTGGCGCTGCCGGCGCCGGTGGCCGCCCGGCTGCGGCGCAGCGCAGGCGAGCTCCTGGTTGGCCTGCGCCCGGAGCACTTCGCGCTGGCTGCCGTCGATGCGACCGATGCGATCCCGGCGACGGTCGAGATCACGGAGCAGCTCGGCTCGGAGACGCTCGTCTACTTCCGGGTCGACGGCGTGCAGGCGGAGGCGGTCGGTTCGGAGGCCGACGCGGAGCTCGGCAGCGCGTTCGTCGCTCGGATCGACCCACGCCAGCGGCCGGCGGCCGGGGAGCGGATCGGCATCGCCGTCGACCTGGAGCGGGCCCACTTCTTCGATCCCGCGGACGGCACCAGCCTGAAGAACGGCTGACCGATCCATGCGGGCGCTCGTGAAGGCGAAGGCCGGGCCGGGGCTCTGGCTGGAGGAGGTGCCGGAGCCGGAGATCGGGATCAACGACGCCCTCATCCGGGTGCGCAAGACGGGGATCTGCGGCACCGATCTGCACATCCACTCCTGGGACGCGTGGGCGCAGAAGACGATTCCGGTGCCGCTCGTGATCGGCCACGAGTTCGTGGGCGAGATCGTCGAGGTCGGCGCGAACGTCAGCGACTTCGCGCCCGGCGACGTCGTCAGCGGCGAGGGGCACGTCGTCTGCGGGCGCTGCCGCAACTGCATGGCGGGGCGGCGGCACCTCTGCGCGCACTCGATCGGGCTCGGGGTGCAGCGGCCGGGCGCGTTTGCCGAGTACGTCGCGCTCCCGATGACGAACCTCTGGCACCAGTGGGAGGGGGTGCCGGAGAACGTGGCGGCGATCTTCGACCCCTTCGGCAACGCGGTCCACACCGCACTCAGCTTCCCGGTTCTCGGCGAGGACGTGCTCGTCACCGGCGCCGGCCCGATCGGCTGTATGGCGGTCGCCGTCGTCCGGCACGCGGGGGCACGGTTCGTCGTCGCCTCCGATCCGAACCCCTACCGGCGCGAGCTCGCGCTGCGGATGGGTGCGAGCGCAGCGATCGACCCTCTCGAGACGAGCCTCGCAGCGATCCAGGAGACGCTCGGGATGACCGAGGGGTTCGACGTCGCGCTGGAGATGTCCGGCAAGGACGTCGCGCTCCGTAGCCTCCTGCCGGCGATGGCGCACGGCGGCCGGATCGCGCTGCTCGGGATCCAGACCGGCGAGGTGCCGATCGACTTCACCCCGATCGTGTTCAACATGCTGACCCTGAAGGGCATCTACGGCCGGGAGATGTACGAGAGCTGGTACCAGATGTCCGTCCTCGTCACCTCCGGCCTCGACATCTCGCCGGTGATCACCCACGAGCTTCCCTACCACGCGTTCGAGGAGGGGTTTGCGATCGCGGCCTCCGGGAACTCCGGCAAGGTCATCCTCGACTGGACGGAGGTGTAACCGTGTACGGGACGCTGCAGGCGGATCTCGCAGGCCGGCTCGCAGAGCTGCGGGAGGCGCACCTCTACAAGGACGAGCTCGTACTCGAGACGCCGCAGTCGCCGCACGTCGAGGTCGAGGGAATGGGCGGCCTCCTCAACCTGTGCGCCAACAACTACCTCGGGCTCGCCGACCATCCCGAGATCGTCGCCGCGGCCAAGTCGGCGCTCGACGAATGGGGCTTCGGGATGGCGTCGGTGCGCTTCATCTGCGGTACCCAGGCCCTGCACAAGGAGCTCGAGCAACGCCTCTCGACGTTCCTTCGAGTCGACGACACGATCCTCTTCTCGTCGTGCTTCGACGCCAACGGCGGCCTCTTCGAGGCTCTGCTCGGAGAGGAGGACGCCGTCATCTCGGACGCGCTCAACCACGCGTCGATCATCGACGGCATCCGGCTCTGCAAGGCGCAGCGGCTCCGCTACGCAAACGGCGATCTCGACGAGCTCGAGGCCCGGCTGCGCGAGGCGAGCGCCGCACGGGTGAAGCTGATCGCAACGGATGGCGTCTTCTCGATGGACGGACACATCGCCGACCTCGGCGGCATCTGCGACCTGGCCGAGCGCTACGGCGCGCTCGTGATGGTCGACGACTCGCATGCGGTCGGGTTCGTCGGCCGAAACGGACGCGGGACGCCCGAGTACCACGACGTCGTCGACCGGGTCGACATCGTCACCGGCACGCTCGGCAAGGCGATGGGTGGCGCGTCGGGCGGCTACGTCTCGGGACGCCGGGAGATCGTCGAATTACTGCGCCAGCGCGCCCGGCCCTATCTGTTCTCGAACAGCATCGCGCCGCCCATCGCGGCCGCAGGCCTGAAGGCGATCGAGATCGTCGAGCGCTCGCCCGACCTCCGCGAGCAGCTGTGGGCGAACACGGCCCGCTTTCGGTCGGCGATGACCGCGGCGGGCTTCGACGTGGTGCCGGGAACCCACCCGATCGTGCCGGTCATGCTGGGCGATGCGGGGGTGGCGGCGCGCTTCGCCGAGGGTCTCTGGGCGCACGGCGTCTACGCGGTCAGCTTCTCGTTCCCGGTCGTACCCCGGGAGCGGGCGCGCATCCGGACGCAGCTCTCGGCGGCCCACACGTTCGACGACGTCGACTTCGCGGTGGCCCAGTTCGCCGCCGTGCGCGGCGAGATGAGAAGCTAGGAACGCCGCAGCACCTGGCCCGCGCGGTCGCCGGTGAGCCGGCCCTCGTGGAGCGTGACGACGCCGTTCACGAGCACCGTGTCCATACCGCTCGCGAGTCGGCTCGGCTCGAACGTCGTCCCCTCCTCACGGAAGGCGAGCGGGTCGAAGACGGCGACGTCTGCGAACGCTCCGGGCCGAAGCACACCGCGGTCGCGAAGCCCGATCCGTTCCGCGGGCTGCAGCGTCAGTCGGTGGATCGCGGCCTCCAGGGTGAGCGCTTCTGTCTGCTGCACCATGAAGCGGAGAAACCATGCTGCCCAGGTGTAGGCGCCGTGGAATACCTCGCCTGCGAGCGGCCCGTCCGGCGCCATCGTCGTCGCGTCCGAGCCGGGGACACAGAGAGGATGGGCGAACGCCTCGCGCTGCTGCGCCTCGGTATAGGCATGGATGATCACCATCAAGCGGGCCGGGTCGTCCATCGCGCCGAGCAGGTCGTAGACGGCGTCGAGCGCATCCTGACCCCGCTCCTTCGCGATCGAGGCGATGTCGCGGCGGGCGTACTGCGGCCACGCCTCGTTGTCGAGCAAGACGACCCGACCCCAGTCTCCGCCCGCGCTGAGGATGCTCTCGTAGCTCCGCATTGCGCGGCGCTGCTCGCGATCGGCCAGCAGCTCTGGCAGCCGCGCGGGATCCTCGAGCGCCCAGGGCGGTAGCGCCGTGAGGAGGAAGGTCGTCCCGTAGAGACGGGTGTGCATGTCGAACGCCACGTCCTGGCCCGACGCCGCCGCGCGGTCGACGAGCTCGGTGCACCGCCGTGCCGACTCGGGGCCGTTGCGCGGGACGAGATGTGAGATCTGGAGTCGCACCCCCGAGCGCGCTCCCGTGCGCAACGCCTCCTCGACCGCCTCCTCGGCCCCCGCGTCGCGTTTGCGCGTGTGCGTGGCGTAGATCCCGTGCCGACGGCCGCAGACCTCGCACAGCGAGACGAGCTCGTCCTCGTCCGCTCCCCGCTCCGTCGCGTACTCGAGCCCGGTCGAGTAGCCCCACGCCCCCTGTTCGAGCGCCTCGTCGAGGAGGTAGCGCATCCGTACGAGCTCGTCGGAGCGGGCCGGACGGTCGGCGAGCCCGACGACCGAGAGCCGGATCTGGCCGTTCGGAGCAAGGCTCGCGACGTTGATCGCGGGGGCCGCCTGCTCGAGGCGCTCGAAGTACCCCGCCGCCGTCGTCCACGTCAGCGGCACCGCACCGGAGTGACCGTAGATCGCCCGTGGCGCGAGGTCGCTGTTCAGGAGCGGGAAGCAGCCGAAACCGCAGTTGCCGACGACCTCGGTCGTCACGCCCTGGTGGACGGCGCTCGCAGCGCGAGGGTCGACGAGGAGCGTGTAGTCGGAGTGGCTGTGGATGTCGACGAAACCGGGAGTGACTGCCTTGCCTGCCGCGTCGATCTCGAGCTCCGCCTCGGGGACGTCGCCGACGAGGACGATGCGGCCGTCGCGGATACCGACGTCTGCCGCGCGAGGCGCCCCGCCCGTACCGTCGACGACGAACCCGTTGCGGATCGCGAGCTCGACGCTCATCGCGCCTGGCGCAGCCGCTCCGTCTCGGCCTCGTCGACGGAACCGTCGGCGATGGCGACGCCGTAGCTCTCACGGGCGGCCGCCACGCTGACCTTCTCTTCGAGCACGTCCGCGAGCACGAGCCCGGGCTCGCGGGCGAACGGGTCGCCGAAGCCTCCGCCGCCCGCCGCCACATGCGTGAACGAATCGCCCTCGCCGAGCAGCGTCGCCTCCATCGGCATCCCGGGCAGGTCGAACGGCTCGCCCCGCGCGACGACGACGTTGCGCGAGGGCGCTCCGGCGTCACCGCCGGCGAGCCCGTAGGGCGGGTGATAGTGGCGGTCGGCCCGGATCGTCAAGGTGGCCTGACGCGCGAGCACGGTGAACTCGCGCACGTAGGCGAGTCCGCCACGGCGGCGGCCGGGACCGCCCGAGTCGGGTACGAGCCCGTAGCGCTCGACGCGGAGCGGCTGATCGGCCTCGAGCAGCTCGACGGGTTGGTTGCCGAGGTTCGCGAGCGGGTTGGAGACGCCCTCGAGGCCGTCTCGTTCGGCGCGCGCTCCCCATGTGCCGACGACGACCTCGGTCGTCCCCCACGGCTGTCGCTGCTCGTCGTAGCCGCCGAGGGCGATCAGCGTCGGCCCGCCCTCGCCCGCAGCGATCACGCGCTCCGGGATCACGCCTGCCAGCGCTCCCATGATCGCGTCGTAGACGCGGTATCCGATCACGCCGCGCGCGCCGGTCGCTGCAGGCAGGACAGGGTTGACGACGGTGCCTTCCGGGGCGAGCACGTGGATCGGCTTCATGTAGCCCTCGCAGTTCGGCATCTCCGTCCTGACGACGCCGCGGACGGCGCAGTAGCAGGCTGCACGCACCATCCCGACGGGGCAGTTGACGCTCGCCGTGACCTGGGGTGAGGTGCCCGTGAAGTCGATCGTGATCTCCTCACCTGCGATCTCGACCCGGACGGCGATCGCGATCGGCTCCGGGGAGGCTCCGACTCCGTCCACGTGGTCGACGAACTCGCTGACGCCGTCTGGAAGTCGGGCAAGCTCGGCGCGCATCGTCCGCTCGGCGACGCGCTGCAGCTCGTCCATGTAGTCGTGCGCCGCGGTGCCGTAGCGCTCGAGTAGCTCGATCAGGCCCCGCTCGCCGACCCGGCAGGCAGCGACCTGTGCCCGCAGGTCGCCGAGCACGTGCACCGGCCGGCGGGTGTTGGCCTCGAGGAGGCGGAACAGCGTCCGGTTCTCGACGCCGCCGGCGTGGAGGCGGTCGAGGGGAATCCGGATCCCCTCCTGGTAGATCTCCGTCGCGTGGACGGCGACGCTGCCGGGCGCGATCCCGCCCACGTCGGAGTGGTGCGCCATCGTCGCTGCCCACCCCTCGAGCCTGTTGCCGACGAAGATCGGCGCGATCACGTAGATGTCCGGCAGGTGCTGCCCGCCGTACCCGAACGGGTCGTTCGTGACGTAGACGTCGCCGGGCCTCGCCGACGGGCCGAGCTCCTCGAGGACGTACCGCATCACGGTCGGGAAGGTGCCGAGCTGGACGGCGAGCGTCAGCCCCTGCGCCACGATCCTCCCGTTGCGGTCGCAGAGCGCAGTCGAGTAGTCGAGGGTGTCGCGGACGACCGGCGAGTAGGCGCTCCGCATCACGACGAGCGCCATCTCGTCGGCGCTCGAGGCGAGGGCGTTGTTGACGACCTCGAGTGTGATCGGGTCGATCGGCTCAGCCACCGATGTCCACCTCGATGTTCGCGAATGCGTCGACGCGAGCAGTACAGCCCGGCGGTACGACGCAGGTCGAGTCGGCCTCGTCCACGAGCAGAGGACCCGGGCGCTCAGAGGCGAGCAGCGTGACGCGGTTGCAGGTAGGCGTCTCGAGCCAGCCTGCTGTGGGGCCGAAATACGCGGTCCGCGACCCCTCCTGCGGAACCGTGGCGCGGAGCGCGGCCATCGGGTCATAGCGCTGCGCCGCCGTTCGCTCGACGCGCGCGATCACGCGTGCTGCCACGATCTCGAGCGGATCGTCGACGGATCCGTGCCCGTAGGTGCGGACGTGCTCGGCCGTGAAGTCGGCCGCGATCCGGTCGATGTCGGTCGGTCCGGACGGGAGCTCGATCGTGAGCTCGTAAGCCTGCCCGGCGTAACGCACATCCGCGTGACGGCCGAGCGAGATCTCCACGGGCCCGCCTCGTCCGAGATAGGCGAGCGCCTCGGCCTCGAGCTCGGCGAACGCGTCGTCGATCAACCGCGACTCGATCGTGCCGCGCAGCATCAACGTCCGCACGACCTCGTGCTCGCTGTCGGAGAACAGCAGCCCGAGGGCGCTGAAGACGCCCGGGGCAGGCGGGATCTGCACCTGCTGGACCCCGAGGCTGCGTGCCACCTCGACACCGGTGAGCGGCCCGTTGCCGCCGAAGGCGCAGAGGGTGAAGTCCCGCGGATCGCGACCGCGGTAGGTCGTGACCGCCTTCACCGCCCGCGTCATCGTCGCGACCGCGAGCTGGAGGATCCCGTACGAGACCTCCTCGAGCGACCGTCCGAGCGGCCTCGCGACGGCTCGCTGGATCGCCTCGAGCGCTCGCCCGCGATCGATCGTGATGGCACCGTTCCCGAGCTCCCGCTCCGGCAGGTGGCCGAGGGCCACGAGCGCGTCCGTCAGCGTCGGCTCCGTCCCTCCGAGCCCGTAGCAGGCTGGACCCGGGACGGCGCCCGCGCTCACGGGCCCGACGCGCACCGAGCCGTGCTCGTCGAGCCGCACGATGCTCCCTCCGCCGGCACCGATCTCCGAGACGTCGATGAACGGAAGCTTGACCGGGTGTCCACCGCCCTTCACGAGCCTGCTGCTGAGATTGATCCCGGCACCGACCTCGTACTCGCCGGTGCGCACGGGCCTGCCGTCCTCGACGAGTGCCGCCTTCGCCGTCGTGCCGCCCATGTCGAACGAGATCAGGCGGTCGCGGCCCGTCAGGCGGCCCAGGTGACTGCACGCCATCACGCCGGCTGCAGGACCGGACTCGATCAGGTGGGCGGGCCTTCGGAGCGAGGTCTCCGGGTCGAGCGTCCCACCGGCCGACTGCATCACCTCGAGCGGTGCCTCGAGGCCGGATGCGACGAGGCGCTCGACGAGCGAGCGCACGTAGCGGGTGAGCGCCGGGCCGACGTAGGCGTTGACGACCGCGGTGCTCGTGCGCTCGTACTCGCGGATCTCAGGGAGGATCTCGGACGACCGCGTCACGTAGAGATCGGGGCCGAGCACGTCGCGCACGATCTCCTCCACCCGGCGCTCGTGCGCATCGTCGGCATAGGCGTGGAGCAACGCGATTGCGACCGCCTCGACTCCGGCCTCGCGAAGCGCCTGCGCGGCGACGACGACCGAAGCCTCGTCGAGCGGGCGCCAGCGCTCACCGCGCGGGCCGAGCCGCTCGTCCACCTCGAGCCGAAGCCGGCGGGGGACGAGCGGCGGCGGCTGCTCGTACTGGATGTCGTAGAGGACGGGAATCCGCAACCGGCGCATCTCGAGCACGTCGCGAAACCCCCGGGTGGTGATGAGCCCGGTTCGCGCGCCCAGTCCTTCGAGAATCGTGTTCGACGCGACGGTCGAGGCGTGGACGATCCCGTCGATCGCTTCCGGCTCCAGCCCGTGTGCGCGGAGGAGTGCGACCGCTCCCTCGACGACGCCCCGGGAGTAGTCATCCGGAGTGGAGGGGACCTTGGCGGTGAGCACGGTCCCGTCCTCTCCGAGCAGGACGACGTCCGTGAACGTGCCGCCGATGTCGATGCCGAGCCGGTGACTCACGCGACGGCTCGCGGTGGCAGGACCTTGCCGGGATTGAGGATTCCGTTCGGATCGAAGGCTGCCTTGATCGCGAGGAACAACGGGATCAGGTCGCCGTGCTCCTGGACGAGGGCATCGATCTTGCCCGCGCCGATGCCGTGCTCGCCCGTACAGGTTCCACCTCGCGCGAGAGCATCGTCGACGATCGCGTGGACGAGCTCGTCGGAACGGCCGAGCTGCTCCCGGTCGATCATCGCCGCGACGTGGAGGTTGCCGTCGCCGGCGTGACCGACGATGCCTGCGTCGAGCCCCAGCCGCTCGATCTCACCTCGCGCGAAGCGGGCGGCGGCAGCGAGCTCGGTCAGCGGCACACACACATCCGTCGTTCGTTCCTTGCGCCCCGGGAACCGCGCCGTCAGGGCGTGGGTGACGTCGTGTCGCGCCTTCCAGAGCCGTGTCCGGCCGGCCGGCTCACGCTCGTGAGCGACGGCCGTCGCGCCTTCCGCCTCGGCGACGGCGGAGACGAGCTCGAGGTCGCCGTCGACGAGATCCACACTCCCGGCCGCCTCGACGAAGAGGCAGGGCTCCTCCGGATAGTCGGTTCCGGAGTAGGCGTTGAGGGCGGCGACGAACCAGCTGTCGAGCAGCTCCACGCGTGTGACGCCGCTGCCCGCGGCAACGACTCCGGCGGCTGCGCGGCAGGCGCTCTCGACGTCCGGGAACGAGATCCGCAGGGCGACGACGTGCTCTGGAATCGGGTGCAGACGGACCGTCACCTCGGTGACGACGGCGAGCGTTCCCTCGGAGCCGACGAGGAGGCCGGTCAGGTCGTAGCCCGCCGACGACTTGGCGGCGTGCGTACCCGTCCTGATCACGGTCCCGTCGGCGAGGACGGCCTCGAGCGCCAGCACGTTCGCGCGCGTCTTGCCGTAGCGCACGGTCGTCGTGCCGGCGGCGTTCGTCGCGACCATGCCGCCGAGGGTCGCGTCCGCGCCCGGGTCGACCGGAAAGGCGAGGCCGTGCTCGCCGGCCGCACGCTCGAGCGTGAGCCGCGTGACACCCGCCTGCACGGTGGCCGTGCGGTTGCCGGAGGAGATCTCGACGATGCGATCGAGACGCGAGAGGTCGAGGCTGATCCCGCCCTGAACCGGGATCGCGTTTCCCTCCAGGCTCGTCCCGACGCCGAACGGCGTCACCGGCACGCGGTGTTCGTCGGCGATCGCGAGTGCGCGCGAGACGTCGGCCGTCGAGGCCGGATAGACGACGAGGTCGGGCAGGTGCGGCTCGTGGAAGCTGAGGTCGCTCGAGTGCAGCTCTCGCTCCGAGGTGCCGTCCCGCACGGCGTCGGCGCCGAGGGCGGCACTCAGCGCGGCAGCGACCGTCGTTGTGGTGCCGCTCACGCCCGTTCCGTCTCGGAGGGAAGCCCGGGCGCGAGCCGGGCGGTCGCCCAGCGGATGCCCTCCTGCACGACACGCTCTGCCTGCTGTCCGTCACGTGCCTCGCAGGCGGCGAGAAATTCGTTGTAGCGGCCGACCGATTCGCGGAAACGCTCCGCCGTCGAGAGGACGAGCCGGTTGTAGCGAGCCGAGCGCCAGTACAGCCGTTCCACCTCTGCGACGAGGCGCTGGCGTCCGCTCGTCCGGTAGCAGGTGGCGTGGAACTCCCAGCGCAGGTCGAGGTACGACTTGACGTCCTGCTCCTGCGCGTACCGCCGCAGCTGCTTCAACGCCCCCTTCATGTAACGGATCTCCGGGGGCCCGACATGGGGGGCGCCGACGAGGGCTGCGAGACCCTCGAGGCCGAGCCGGGCGGCGTAGATCTCCTCGAAGTCCTCACGGGTCGGCCGGCTCACGACGGAACGTCCCGTCGAGGTGACCTCGATCAGCCCCTCCCGTTCGAGCTGGCTCAGCCCGGCCCGAACCGGTGTGGGCGAGACGCCGAGCTGCCGGGCGAGGTCGCGCTGCACGAGCGGCGTGCCCGAGGCCAGGTCGCCCTCGACGATCAGATCGCGCAACGTGCGCGCTACGCGGCCCTCGATCGACTCGCGCTCCCGGAGTGGGGTGATCAGTTGCTCTTCCATCCGCCGACAGTTTGCTCTAAGCTCGACCGTAATGCAATTTGATATATCAAATCGCAAATGAACGCACGGATCGGATGCGATGTCGGCGGCACCTTCACGGACGTGATCCTCCACGGCGCCGACGGTCGGGTTCGCGTGCACAAGCTGCTCTCGACGCCGCCGACCTACGATCGCGCCGTCGTCGAGGCCGTGACAGGCCTTGCAAACGACACCGCCGTGGACGAGGTCGTCCACGGCACAACCGTCGCGACGAACGCCGTCCTCCAGCGCCTGGGCGCCGAGACGGCGCTACTCACGACGGAGGGGTTCCGCGACGTGCTCGAGCTGCGGCGCCTGCGGGTACCGCACATGTACGACCTCTTCTGGCGCAAGCCGCCGCCGCTCGTGGAGCGGCGGTTGCGCTTCGAGGTCTCCGAGCGGATGGCTGCCGACGGCACCGTCGTGCGGCCGCTCGTCGAGGGCGAGGTTCGAGCCGTCGCCGCAAGGCTGCGGGAGCTCGGGATCGGTTCCGTCGCCGTCTGCTTCCTCCATTCCTACCTCTACCCCGAGCACGAGCTCGCAGCCGGGAGGATCCTCGCGGCCGAGCTGCCGGGAGCGACGATTTCCTGCTCGAGCGAGATCCTCCGCGAGCAGCGCGAGTACGAGCGCTCGGCGACGACCGTCGTCAACGCCTACGTACGGCCGCTGATGTCGTCGTACATCGACCGCATCCGCACGGGGCTCGACGAGATCGGCCTCGAACGGGCGCCGCTCTCGATCATGCAGTCGTCCGGCGGCGTCATGACCTCGGAGGACGCGAAGCTGAGGCCGGTGTTCGCGCTCGAGTCGGGGCCGGCGGCAGGCGTCGTCGCGGCGCTCGGGATGGCGGAGCGACTCGGAATCGAGAACGCGATCGCCTTCGACATGGGCGGCACGACGGCGAAGGCGTCGCTGATCGAGAACGGCGTCATCGCCCGGGGGCGCGAGTATGAGGCGGGTGGATCGCTCTCGATCGGGAGCCGGCTGATCCGCGGCGCCGGCGAGCTCCTGCGCATCCCCACGATCGACATTGCGGAGGTAGGCGCGGGCGGCGGCTCGATCGCCTGGCTCGATCCAGCGGGCGGGCTCCAGGTCGGGCCCCGTAGCGCCGGCGCGGATCCCGGGCCGGCCTGCTACGGCCGCGGCGGTGTCGAGCCGACCGTGACCGACGCGAACGTCGTACTCGGCTTCATGCCCTCGGGCCGCGTCGCCGACGGTCAGATCACGATCGACCGCGGGCTCGCGGAGGCCGCGGTCGCCCGTGTCGCAGAGCCGCTTCGGCTGAGCATCGCCGCTGCCGCCGACGGCATCCATCGGATCGCAAACGCGCGCATGACCCGGGCGCTGCGGTCCGTCTCCTCCGAGAAGGGGCGCGACCCGCGAGACTTCGCGATCATCGCCTACGGCGGCTCCGGCCCCGTCCACGCCGGCGGCCTCGCCGACGACCTCGGCGTCACCACGATCGTGGTGCCGGCGGTCGCAGGCCTCTTCAGCGCCGTCGGGCTCCTGTTCGCACGACCCGAGTTCCACGAGGTGCGTGCCTGCCACCTGGACGTGGACGCGGTCGATCCCGCCGTCGTCAGCGATCTGCTGGACGAGATGGAGTCCGTGCTCCAGGGCGCCTTCGCGGGGCGCGAGACTCCCCAGCTCGTGCGCAGCGCCGACCTCCGCTACGGCGGCCAGAGCTGGGAGATCGAGGTCGAGCTGCCGGCTGGAACGGTCGACGGTGACCTTCTCTCGACGTTGCGGTCACGCTTCGAGGACGAGCACGAGCTGCTCTACGGCGTGCGCGGCATGCCCGGCTCCCCCGTGCAGGTCCGCGCCGTCCGACTCGCCGCGCTCGGGTCGTCGTCGGCGACTCCGTCGTTCGAGGTTGCGGCATCACTCGCACCGGATCGGAACGCCACCCGGAGGATCTGGCTCGGCGGCGAGACGGCGGAGGCGCCCGTACGCTCCCGGGCTTCGATCGGGGCGCAGGGGTCGCCGGGCCCGCTGCTCGTGGACGAGTACGACACGACCGTGGTTGTGCCGGCCGGTTGGGGCGTGCGACGCCACGAGGCGACCGGGACGCTCGTGCTCGAGCGGGGGGCGATGTGAGCGCCGCAGCCGACCCGGTCACGCTCCAGATCGTCGCGAACGCGCTGCAGTCGATCACCGACGAGATGGCGACGACGATCAGCCGCACCGCACACTCGACCGTCGTCCGCGACGGGATGGACTTCTCCGGTGCTCTCTGCAATGCGGACGGAGCCACCGTCGCCCAGGCGGTCAGCGTCCCGTTCCATCTCGGCTCGATTCCGACCGCGGTCGAGTCGCTGCTCGAACGCTACGGCGACCGGCTGCGGCCGGGCGACGCCTTCATCATGAACGACCCGTTCGACGGCGGCATGCACCTGCAGGACATCTTCGTCGTCAAGCCTGTGTTTTCTGGTGCCGCGGCGCCGCCGCCGCTGGTTTCTGGCGCGGCTGCGCCGCCGCCGTCTGAGGGTGGAGCTTCTCAGACGGCTTTGGCGCCGCCGCGCGTGCTCCTTGGCTTTGCAGTCACGACCGCACACCACGGCGACGTCGGCGGCCGGTTGCCCGGCTCGAGCGCCTGCGACAACACCGAGATCTTCCAGGAGGGCGTGCGGCTGCCCTGGCTGCGGTTCTACGCGGAGGGCGAGCCGGTCGAGGAGGTGCACCGGCTGATCGAGGCAAACGTGCGCATCCCGCGGATGACCTTCGGCGATCTCGGCGCCCAGCTGGCAGCGTGCACGGTGGCCGAGCGGGCCCTACAGGCCCTCGCGACCCGTTACGGCAGCGACGAGCTGGCCGGCCTGATGGAGGCGCTGCTCGAGTACACCGAGCGCCTCGTGCGGCAGGAGATCGCCTCCTGGCCCGACGGCACCGCGACCTTCACCGACCAGCTCGGCTCGGACGGGATCGAGGAGTGCGACGTGCCGATCACAGCGACCATCACGATCCGCGGCGACGAGCTGATCGCCGATCTGAGCGAGTCCGCGCCGATGGTGCGCGGAGCTCTCAACAGCACGCGCTCGTTCGTGCTCGCCTCTGTCTACCAGGCGCTCCGCTGCGCACTCACCGTCGAGGTTCCGAACACCGCCGGAGCGTTCGCGCCCGTGACCGTGATCACGAAGCCCGGCACGATCGCGGAAGTCGTGATGCCCGGGGCGTCGTCGATGCGGGGGGTGACCGGTTTCCGCGTCCTCGATGCCCTCAACGGCGCCCTGGCGCAGCTGATCCCCGACCGTGTACCCGCGGCGGGCGAGGGCGGGAACACGCTTGCGATCTTCGGCGCCGACGACCCCAGTAGCGGCGACCGGTTCATCTTCTACGAGCTCGTCGTGGGAACGTGGGGCGGCACGCCGGAGGGCGACGGCAACGACGGCCTCACGAACCCCGCCAGCCTCGCCGCGAACATCCCGGTCGAGGTGGCGGAGTCGGAATACCCGATCGTCGTCGAGCGCTACGGGCTCGTGCCCGACACGGGAGGCGCCGGAAAGCATCGGGGCGGCCTCTCGGTCGAGCGTGTCTGGCGCTGCCTGACGCCGGAGACGTCACTGATCGTGCGCTCGGACCGGGCCCGCCACGCCCCCTACGGGCTCGCGGGTGGAGCACCCGGAGCGACCTCCGTCAACGTCGTCCTCCACCCCGACGGGGCGGAGGAGCGGCTGCCCGCCATGTTCTCGACCACGATCGGCGTGGGCGACGTCTACGCGCACCGGATGGCAGGTGGCGGCGGCTGGGGCAGTCCATTCGAACGCGACCCGGCCGACGTGGCGGCTGACGTCGCCGACGGCAAGGTGTCGGCAGCGGCGGCCCGCGAGCAGTACGGAGTCGAGATCGGGACGGACGGCCTCGTCGACGACGAGGCGACGAGAGCTCTACGAGATGGGAGGACGTTGCTGTGATCGGCAAGGCCGACGCCGTTGTGATCGGGGCTGGAGTGATCGGGGCGAGCACCGCCCACTTCCTGACGAAGCTCGGCTACGGGGACGTCGTCCTCGTCGACAAGGGCAAGGTGTGCGGCGGGTCGTCGCAGTACTCCGCCGCTCACATCCGCCAGCACTACACGAACGAGGTCGCGATCCGGCTCGCCGTGCGCGGGGCCTGGATGTTCGCAAACGGCGAGGAGGCACTGGGCGGCCCGACCGGCTTCACGCCGCGCGGCTACATGGTGATCGCGCCGCCCGAGGAGGCACAGGCGCTGCGCGACGTCGTTCCCGTGCAACAGGGGTTCGGTGTGAGGACGTCGCTGCTCACGCCCGAGGAGGTTCTCTACCGCTGGCCCGAGCTCGAGCTCGACGGCATCGATCTCGCCTGCTACGAGGAGACCTCCGGCTACGCCGACCCCGTGCTGAGCGTGCAGTCGATCGTCGAGTCCGCGAGGCGCGACGGCCTGCACGTACACGAGGGCTGCGAGGTGCTCGCGATCCAGACGTCGGGCAGTCGCGTCACAGGTGTCGTCACGACCGAGGGCGAGATCGCGACCGGGGTCGTGGTCAACGCCTGCGGCCCCTGGGGCGACCGGATCGGCCGGATGGTCGGCATCGACTACCCGCTCCGCTTCAGCCGCGAGCACGAGGCGATCTTCGACGCGCCCGCCGACTTCGGGGAGATTCCGGTCATGTCCGACGTCGCGCAGCGCCTCTACTTCCGAAACTACGACGGCGGCAAGGTGCTCGTGGGGCAGGGCTGGCCGAAGCAGTTCGAGCCCGCCGACCCGGAGAGCTACGACGACGGGATCAACCAGCAGGCGCTCGACTACATGGTGCCGCGGCTCCTGCGCCGCCTACCCGCGCTGCGGGAACAGCTCTCCCGGGAGGGCTACGGCGGTGCGTTCGTGACGGGTTATTCCGGCGTCTACGACATCACCGACGACTGGTATCCGATCGTCGGCGAGGAGGAGATCTCGGGCTACTACTCCGCCTTCGGCGGCAGCGGCCACTGCTTCAAGCTCGGGCCGCCGATCGGTGAGGCGCTCGCCGCCACGATCGCGGGGCAGAAACCGGAGATCGACATCTCGTCGCTGTCGGGAGCACGCTTCTCCGAGGGAAGGACGTTCTCGTCGGTCTGGGGGGCCGGAAACCGGGCATGACGCAGCCGCTCGACCCGATCTCGTTCGAGGTGATCCGGAACGCGCTCGTCGCGGCGACCGACGAGATGGTGCTGACGCTGCGTCGCAGCGCCTACTCGACGAACATCAAGACCCGCTCGGACTTCTCGTGCGCGTTCTTCGACGCGGAGCTGCGGGCGGTCGCGCAAGGCTTCACCCAGCCGGTCCATCTCGGCTCCATGGTCGAGCAGGTACCGCAGGCGGTCCGTACCTACGGCTCGGAGAACCTCGGTCCCGGCGACGTGATCATCACGAACGAGCCCTTCCCGAGCGGTGTGCACCTGAACGACGTCAGCCTCGTGTCGCCGGTGTTCGCCGAGGGCCGGCTGCTCGGGTACGTCGCAAACCTCGCTCACCACGTCGACGTCGGCGGCGGTGCACCGGCCTCGATTGGAGCCTTCCGGGAGGTCTTCCAGGAGGGCGTGATCATCCCGCCGGTGAAGGTCGTCGCCGGGGGGCGGATCGTCGAGGACGTGTTCTCCCTGATCCTCGCCCAGATCCGTTCCAAGCACGAGACGGCCGGCGACTTCCGGGCGCAGATCGCGGCCAACGCGACAGGTGCGCGGCGGCTGCAGGCCCTCGTCGCCCGGCACGGGCACGAGACGATCGAGGCGGCGATGCGGGAGCTGCTCGACTACACCGAGCGGCGTACCCGGGCCGAGGTGGAGGCCCTGCCGTTCGGCGTCTACGAGTCCGAGGGAACGGTCGACACCGACGGCTACGGCACCGAGCCCGTGCGCCTGAGGGCGCGGGTCGAGATCTCGGCGGACGGAGTCCGCTTCGACCTCGCGGGCAGCGACCCACAGCGGCGGGCGCCCGTCAACTCGACGTACGCGCAGACCTTCTCGGCCTGCGCCTACGCGCTCAAGTGCCTGATCGACCCGGATCTGCCCGTGAACGACGGCTTCTACCGCGTCGTCACGCTCGAGGCCCCGAGGGGGTCGGTGACAAACTGCACCTGGCCCTCGCCGGTCGTCGGCGGCTGGGAGACGCAGACCCGTCTCGTGGACGTGATCTTCCGGGCGCTCCTGCCCTCGCTTCCCGAGGCGCTCCCTGCGGGGACGAAGGCGATGATGTGCCACGCCGGCTTCGGTGGCATCGACGAGGCGAGCGGCGAGTACGTGTGCTTCCTGGAGACCTTCGGCGGCGGCTACGGCGCGCGGTTTGCGAGCGACGGACCCGATGCGGTCCAGGCGCACGGCCAGAACACCGAGAACGCCCCGATCGAGGAGACCGAGCTCAACTATCCCGTGCGTATCGCGCGGCTCGCGCTCGTCGAGGACTCCGACGGAGCGGGGCGGTTCCGCGGCGGCCTCGGGTTGCGCAAGGACTTCCTCTTCGAACGGCCGACCACGTTCACCGTGCTCTCGGACCGGACGACGTCCGGGCCGGCGGGCGCGTTCGGTGGGTTGGACGGACGGGTCGCCGAATATGTGCTCGTTCGCGGCAGCGAGGAGACGCGGCTGCCTGCGAAGACGACGGTCTCGATCGAGGCAGGCGACGTCGTCAGCTACCGCACCTGCGGCGGCGGCGGTTACGGCCCGCCGCAGGAACGTGACCCGGAGCGGGTCCTGCGTGACGTGCTGGAGGGCAAGGTGAGCGCCGAGCGGGCGCGCGACGTCTACCGGGTGGCGGTCGTCGGCCGGTCGCTCGACACCGCCGAGACAGGGAGGTTGCGGCAGTGATGCTCGACCCGATCTCGTTCGAGGTGATCCGGAACGCGCTCGTCGCGGCGACCGACGAGATGGTCCTCGCGCTCAAGCGGAGCGCCTACTCGACGAACATCAAGACGCGCTCGGACTTCTCGTGCGCGTTCTTCGACGCCGACCTGCGGACGGTCGCCCAGGCGTTCACGCAACCGGTCCACCTCGGCTCGATGGTGCAGCAGGTGCCGCACGCGATTCGCCGTTACGGGCCCGAGAACCTCGGGCCCGGCGACGCCATCGTGACGAACGACCCGCACCCGCGCGGCGTGCACCTGAACGACGTCAGCCTGATCTCGCCCGTCCACGTCGACGGCGAGCTGGTCGGCTACGTCGCGAACCTCGCCCACCACGTCGACGTGGGCGGCGGCGCCCCCGCCTCGATCGGAGCCTTCCAGGAGGTGTTCCAGGAGGGCGTGATCATTCCGCCCGTGAAGGTCGTCGAGGGCGGGAAGGTCGTCGAGGACGTCTTCCGGCTGATCCTCGCGCAGATCCGCTCCAAGCACGAGACGGCGGGTGACTTCCGGGCCCAGTTCGCCGCCAACGCGACCGGCGTCCGGCGGCTCCAGGCGCTCGCGGGGAGGCATGGGCGCGAGACGCTGCTCGCGTCGATGACGGAGCTCCTCGACTACACCGAGCGACGCGTCCGGGCAGAGGTCGCACGTCTGACGCCCGGGACGTACGCGGCGCAGGGCGAGGTCGACAACGACGGCTACACCGACCAGGCAGTCCACCTCGAGGTGGCGATCGAGATCACCCCGGAGGGGCTGCACTTCGACACGACCGGCTCCGACCCGCAGCGGCGCGCTCCGGTCAACTCGACCTACGCGATGACGTTCTCCGCCTGCGCCTACACGCTGAAGATCCTGATCGACCCGGACATGCCCGTGAACGACGGCTTCTACCGCGTCTTCACGCTGCATGCCCCCGAGGGCTCGGTGACGAACTGCACGTGGCCCTCGCCCGTCGTCGGCGGCTGGGAGACGAAGGCACGGCTCGTCGAAGTCATGTTCAAGGCGCTCGTCGAGGCGTTCCCCGACAGCGTCCCCGCGGGTACGAAGGGGATGATGTGCCAGGCGGGCTTCGGCTCGCTCGACGTTGCGAAGGGGAGCTATACCTGCTTCTACGAGGCGCTCGCCGGCGGCTACGGCGCCCGGCACGCGAGCGACGGCCCCGACGCGGTGCAGGCGAACGGGCAGAACACCGAGAACGCCCCGATCGAGGAGACCGAGCTCAACTACCCGGTGCAGATCGCGCAGCTCGCACTCGTCGAGGACTCCGAAGGCCCGGGGCGCTTCCGCGGCGGGCTCGGGCTGCGCAAGGACTTCAGGGTCCTCCAGCCGACGACGTTCACGATCCTGGCCGACCGCGACCGCGTCGGTCCCTGGGGCGCCTTCGGCGGCCACGGGGCGCCTGCGGCCGAGTACGCGCTGATCCGGGACGGCGTCGAGACACGGCTCGGTTCGAAGAGCACGACCGACCTGCTGACGGGCGACGTCGTCAGCGTCCGCAGCTGTGGCGGCGGCGGCTGGGGGTCGCCGCAGGAGCGGGAGCCCGAGCGGGTCCTCCGCGACGTGCTCGAAGGCAAGGTCAGCGTCGAGCGCGCACGTGCGCACTATCGGGTGGCGATCTCCGGTCGCTGCGTCGACGAAGCCGAGACCAGCAAGCTGAGAGGAGCGTCATGAGCAGCAGCGGCGTTGCCGGCGCCGACGCAGGGCGCAGCGTTCGCCTCGCGATCGACATCGGAGGGACGTTTACCGATGCGACGTTGATCGACGAGCAGACGGGGGAGGTATCGATTGCCAAGGTCCTGACGACGCCGTCGGATCCCTCCGACGGCTTCATGCAGGCAGCCGAACGCGCGCTGCAGGAGGGCGGCGTCACGGCCGGCGACGTCACGTTCGTCGTCCATGCAACGACTGTCGCCACGAACGCGATCATCGAGGGCAAGGTCGCCCGCAGCGGCTTCGTCACGACGGACGGGTTCCGCGACCTGCTCGAGATCGCACGGCAGGTGCGCCCGACGCTCTACGACACCCAGTTCGAGAAGGCGAAGCCGCTCGTACCGCGCGACCGGGCGGTCGTCGTCGGCGAGCGGCTCGGCCCGAAAGGGGAGGTGCTGCGGCCGCTCGAGGAGGAGACCGTGCGTGAGGCTGCAGCGGTGCTGCGCCGTGAGGAGGTCGAGTCGGTCGCCGTCTGCCTCCTGCACGCGTACGTGAACCCGGAGCACGAGCGGCGCGTGGCCGAGATCCTCGAGGAGGAGCTGCCGGGCGTCCCCATCTCGCTCTCCTCCGACGTCGCGCCCGAGATCCGCGAGTACCTGCGCGCGTCGACGACGGTGATCAACACCGTGATCCGGCCGGTCGTGCAGCGCTACCTGCAGCGGATCGAAAGCCGACTCGCAGACGCCGGCGTCGACGCAAAGCTGCTCGTGATGCAGTCGAGCGGCGGCATCTTCGGCTCCGACGCAGCTGCGGTGCGGCCGGTGTTCATGGTCGAGTCCGGTCCGGCTGCGGGCGTGATCGCAGCGGCGGGTCTCGGCGAGACGATCGGCCGGCCCGACATCCTCTCGTTCGACATGGGCGGCACGACGGCGAAGGTCGGTCTGATCCAGGAGGGGCGCCCGACCGTAACGAAGGACTACAACGTCGGCGGCCATGCCGGAGCGGGGATCGGCGGCATGTCGCTCTCCGGCTATCCGGTGCGGACACCGGTGGTCGACCTCGTCGAAATCGGCGCCGGGGGCGGCTCGATAGCCTGGGTCGACTCCGGCGGCCTGCTGCGGGTCGGGCCCCAGAGCGCGGGCGCCGATCCCGGGCCCGTCTGCTACCGCCGTGGTGGCACCGAGCCGACCGTGACCGACGCGAACGTGGTTCTCGGCCGTCTCAACCCGACCTACTTCCTGGGCGGCGAGATCGGGCTCGACATCGAGGGGGCGCGTCGTGCGATCGAGGAGCGCTGCGCGAAACCTCTCGGGCTCACGGTCACCGAGGCGGCGAACGGCATCGTCGAGATCGCGAATGCAGCCATGGTGAATGCCCTCCACCTGATCTCGGTGCAGCGCGGCTACGACCCGCGCGACTTCGTTCTCGTCGGTTTCGGTGGCGCCGGGCCGGTGCATGCAAACGCGCTCGCCCGCGACGCCGAGATGCCGACGCTCGTGATCCCGCCCAGCCCGGGGATCTTCTCCGCCACCGGCCTGCTCACGACCGACCTCAAGCGCGACGCGGCGATCACGGTGATGCGCCGGCTCGAGGATCTCGACGCAGCAGAGGTCGAACAGGCGTTCACCGCGCTCGAGGAGGTGGGCCGCACCGAGCTCGCGTCGGAGGGCATCGGCGACGAGTCGATCGCGTTCCTGCGTCAGGTCGACCTGCGCTACGTCGGCCAGAGCTACGAGCTCACGATCCCCGCAGGCGACGACCTGCTCGAGCGCTTCCATGCAGAGCACGAGCGCACCTACGGCTTCGCGGCTCCGGGTGAGCCGGTCGAGGCCGTCAGCCTCCGTCTCACGAGCACCGGCTCGATCGCGAAGCCGCCGCTGCGACGGCTCGAACCGGGGGCGACGCCGGCGCCCAAGGAGCACCGGCCGGTCTACTTCGCCGAGGCAGGCAACTATGTCGACTGCCCCATCTACGACCGTTACTCCCTTCCTGCCGGAGCGTCCTTCGACGGCCCGGCGATCGTGGAGGAGTTCGACTCGACCACCGTCGTCCATCCCGGGTTCTCCGTCGTCGTCGACGCCAACGGGAACCTCGTCCTCGAGAGGAAGCAGGCATGAGCGAGCGCAACCGGTACGGCATCGTCCTCGCGAAGGATGTGATGGTCCCGATGCGGGACGGCGTCCGGCTCGCGTTCGACGTCTACCGTCCCGCGCGCGACGGCGACTTCGTCGCCGGGAGCTTTCCGACGATCATGGTTCACACGCCGTACGACAAGACCGACAAGCGCTACTCGGAGATCGCCGACTTTTTCGTGCCCAGGGGCTACAACGCGGTGCTCGTCGACCTGCGCGACCGCTACCGGTCGGAGGCCTCGGGCGTCTACTACCATGCCGCGACGCCGCACACGGGCCGCGACGGCTACGACATCTGCGAGTGGATCGCTGCCCAGCCGTGGTCGAACGGCCGCATCGGGACGGTCGGCAGCTCGTACGCCGCGATCACGCAGGTGCGGACGGCGATCGAGGCGCCGCCGGCGTTGACCGCGATCTGGCCCGACGTGGTGCCGACCGACAGCTTCACGAACCAGTGCCGCGAGGGCGGCGCCATGCAGCAGCACATGTTCTGGGCGCTCTTCATCCACGCCCAGGACGCCCAGGGCATCACCTGGGAGCAGCAGCAGGACGTCTGGAGCGACCTCCAGAATCTGCGCCAGATGTTCCGCGCGACGCCCTGGCAGCGTGGGCAGACGGCGCTTCGACACGTGCCGCCGTTGGAGGACTCCCTGCTCGACTACTACACCCGCGGTGCGCGCGACGAGTACTGGGACCGGGTCGAGCACAACTACACGCTCTTCTGGGACGGGCACGCCGACATCCCGGTGACGATGTCGACCGGCTGGTACGACCCCTTCCCGACCGCCGACACCGAGTACTTCGCGGCGATGACGGAGAAGAAGTCGTCGCCGATGCGGCTCGTGATCGGGCCATGGAGCCATGTCGGGATGCGCGGCGACGCGTCGTACTGCCACCAGGTCGATTTCGGGCCGGACAGCGTCTGGGGGGTGCAGCGCTACTTCGAGGAGCAGCTCGCGTTCTTCGACCGTTGGCTGCCCGAGGGGGCCACGGGGCAGCCGGCGGGCGAGGCGCCGGTGCGGATCTTCGTGATGGGCGGCGGCTCCGGTCGGATGACGGCGGCGGGCAAGCTCGACCACGGTGGCCGCTGGCGGGAGGAGCAGGAGTGGCCACTTCTCCGGCGGGTGGAGACGACCTACTACCTGCGCGGCGACGGCTCGCTTGCGTTCGCCCCGCCTGCGGTGGACGAGGCGCCGCTGCGCTTCACGTTCGATCCGGAGCATCCGGTGCCGACGATCGGGGGCCTCTACTGCTCGATCGGCGAGCTGCCCGCCGAGGGTGCCGGGATGGAGCAGGCGTGGGCCCGCTTCCTCAGTCCCGTGCTTAGGCTGCGCGATCTGCTCACGCCCGGCCCGGTCGATCAGAAGGAGGCACCTGAGTTCTTCGGGTCGGAGCCGCCCTACCCGCGGTTGTCCGAACGGCCGGACGTGCTCGTCTTCCAGACCGAGCCGCTGGCCGAGGCGGTCGAGGTGACGGGACGCATGACGGTGCACCTCTGGATCTCGTCGAGCGCGCTCGATACCGACTTCACGGCCAAGGTCGTCGATGTCCATCCCGCAAACGAGGACTACCCCGAGGGCTTCGACATGCTGCTCAACGACTCCGTGATCCGCTGCCGCTACCGGGAGGGCTTCGACCACGAGGCGATGCTGGCACCGGGCGAGATCTACCCGGTCACGATCGAGCTGCCGCCGACGAGCAATCTCTTCGACGTGGGTCACCGGATTCGTGTGGACATCTCGTCCTCGAACTGGCCCCGCCTGGACGTGAACCCAAACACGGGCGAGCCGATGGGCCAGCACACCCACACGGTCGTCGCCGAGCAGACCGTGTACGTCGACGCCGCCCATCCGTCGCACATCGTCCTGCCGGTGATCCCGGGGTAGCTTGGAGCACGGCATCGTCGCGGCGCTGGACGTCATGGTCCCGATGCGGGATGGCGTCCGGCTGGCGTTCGACGTCTACCGTCCCGGGGTCGAGGGCTCGTTTGCGGAGGGTCGCTTCCCGACCCTCATGTGCCACACGTCCTACGACAAGTCGACCCGCCGCTACGTGGAGATCGCCGACTGGTTCGTGCCGCGCGGCTACGCGGTCGTCCTCGTCGACATGCGCGACCGCTACCGCTCCGAGGGGAACGGCGAGTACTTCCACTCGGCGTCGCCGCACACGGGCCGCGACGGCTACGACATCGTCGAGTGGATCGCGGCGCAGCCCTGGTCGAATGGGCGCGTGGGGACCGTCGGGAGCTCGCACGCCGGCCAGGTGCAGGTACGGACGGCGCTCGAGCGGCCACCGCACCTGACTGCGATCTGGCCGGACGTGGTGACGACGAACAACTACGCGAACTGCGCCCGCGAGGGCGGTGCGATGCAGGGCCACATGTTCTGGGCGCTCCTGATCCACGCCCAGGACGCGCAGGAAGCCCTCCATGACCCTGTGCTCGCGGAGCAGGTCTGGAAGGACCTCGAGAACCTCCGACAGCTCTACCGGGCAACACCTTGGCAGCGGGGGCAGACCTCGCTACGCCAC
The DNA here is from genome assembly GCA_964581085.1 of uncultured Gaiellales bacterium. Classification (GTDB taxonomy): domain Bacteria; phylum Actinomycetota; class Thermoleophilia; order Gaiellales; family Gaiellaceae; genus Gaiella. The sequence continues at coordinate 136,404 of CAZOMP010000010.1, forward strand.
GTGCCCACCCTCGAGGACGTGCTCATGAACTACTACACCCGCGGTGCCTACGACGAATGGTGGGCACGGGACTGCTGCGACTACACGGCGCACTTCGATCGCCACGCGGACGTCCCGATGACCGTCTCTTCCGGCTGGTTCGACCCCTGGGCTGGGCCTGACGCCGACTACTGGGCAGCGATGGCCGCCCAGAACACCTCCCCGCAGCGACTCGTGATCGGCCCCTGGAGCCATGTCGGGATGCGTGGAGAGTCGACCTCCTGCCACGAGGTCGACTTCGGGCCCGACGGCGTCTGGGGCGTCGAGCGCTACTTCGAGGAGCAGCTCGTATACTTCGACCGCTGGCTGCCCGACGGGGCCACGGGGCAGCCGGCGGGCGAGGCGCCGATCCGGATCTTCGTGATGGGCGGCGGCTCGGGCCGCAAGACGGCGGCCGGCAAGCTCGACCACGGCGGTCGCTGGCGGGGCGAGCAGGAGTGGCCGCTCGCGCGCCGCGTCGAAACGACCTACCACCTGCACGGCGACGGCTCGCTTGCGTTCGCCCCGCCTGCGGTGGACGCGGAGCCGCTGCGCTTCACGTTCGACCCGAGGCATCCGGTGCCGACGATCGGCGGCAGCTACTGCGCCGTCGGCGAGCTGCCCGGCGAGGGCCCCGGGCTGGAGCAGGCGTGGGCGCGATTCCTGCACCCCGTGCTGCGGTTGCGTGACCTCCTCGTCCCCGGCCCGGCCGACCAGCGGGAGGCGCCTGAGTTCTTCGGTTCGGAGCCGCCCTACCCGCGGTTGTCCGAACGGCCGGACGTGCTCGTCTTCCAGACCGAACCGCTGACCGGGGCGGTCGAGGTGACGGGGTCGGCCGAGGCGCACCTGTGGGTGTCGTCGAGTGCGCTCGATACCGACTTCACCGCCAAGCTGATCGACGTCCATCCCGCCAACGAGGACTACCCCGAGGGCTTCGACATGCTGCTCGTGGACTCGGTGATCCGCTGCCGCTACCGGGAGGGATTCGACCAGGAGGTCCTGCTCGAGCCGGGCGTGCCTGTTCCCGTCACGATCTCGTTGTGGGCGACGAGCAACCTCTTCGACGTGGGTCACCGGATCCGACTCGACATCTCGTCCTCGAACTGGCCGCGCCTGGACGTGAACCCGAACACGGGCGAGCCGATGGGCAGGCACACCCACACGGTCGTCGCCGAGCAGACCGTGTACGTCGACGCCGCCCATCCGTCGCACCTCGTCCTGCCGGTGATCCCGGGGTAGCCGTGCGCCGCGGCGTCGTCGCAAGAGCGGAGATCGTGTGGTGCAGCGTTCCTGCGGGGCAGTTCACGATGGGCAGCGATCCACGCACTGCCTACCCAGCGGACGACGACGAGTCGCCTCGTCACGAGGTGACGGTGGCGCCTTTCGCGATCGGCCGTACGCAGGTGAGAAACGACGAGTACGCGCGCTTCGTCGCTGCGACCGGCCACCGGGCACCCGGTTCCTGGCAGGAGGGCCGAGTCCCCGCCCGCCAGGAGAACCTGCCCGTGACGTACGTCTCCTGGCACGATGCGGCAGCGTTCTGTGCGTGGGCGGGCGGGCGGCTGCCGACTGAGGCGGAGTGGGAGGCGGCGACGGGCGGAGACGGACGACTCTGGCCCTGGGGCGACGTTCCACCGGGAGCCGGGCGCGCCGTCCACGGCCGCGGCATCGGCGGGCCCGAATCGGTGGGCCGGCACCCTGACGGCGCCTCGCCCTGTGGCGCGCTCGACCTCGCGGGCAACGTGTCCGAATGGGTTGCGAGCGCCTACCGGTCCTATCCGTTCGACGCGGAGGACGGCAGGGAGGAGCCAGGCTCGCCGGGGCTGCGTGTCGTCCGGGGCGGCTCCTACATCGACGTTGCCGGCTCCATCCGGTGTACGGCACGGCAGGCGCTGCTGCCGGAGGCAATCGACACCTACGTCGGCTTCCGGCTGGCAGCCGATCCAGGTGTCCGCTGTGAGGGGATCGAACTCGTCGACGTCCCGGGTGGCCGCATCGCAATCGGGCGCGATCCGGTCGTACCCGGCGGGCCGGCGCTCCCCGACGAGGTGCCGCGGACGACGATCGCGGTGGCGGCGTTCGAGCTCGCCCGTACGCCGGTCACGAACCGCCAGTACGCTGCCTTCGTGGCCGCGAGTGGCCATCGGCCACCGCCGCACTGGCGTGGCCCGCAGCCGCCGCTCGAGCTCGAGGCGCACCCCGTCACGTTCGTCGACCACGACGATGCCGTCGCATTCTGCGCCTGGGCCGGGGGTCGGCTGCCGACCGAGGCCGAGTGGGAGAAAGCGGCCCGCGGCACGAACGACAGCCTCTATCCCTGGGGCGACGACGAACCGGCGGCGGACGGTCAGCTTGTAACAAATTGTCACAAGGCGGTCTTCGGGCGGGGGGCGAAGGGTGGGTCGCCGGCAGACGTCGGCAGTTGTCCCGCCGGGGCGAGCCCCTACGGCCACCTCGACCTGGCCGGAAACGTTTGGGAGTGGGTTTCCTCCGCCTACCGGCCCTACCCCTACCGGGACGACGACGGCCGTGAGCTGCCCGGGCTGCGGGAGGAGCGCGTGCTGCGCGGCGGCTCGTTCCGGAGCCCCGTCGTCCATCTGCGTTGCGCGGCCCGGAGCCGCAGCCATCCCACCCGGCTTGCGCAGCACATCGGCTTCCGCGTCGCCCGTACGCCGACCACCGAGACCGAGGAGCCACGATGATCGAGCACGTCGACCCTGACCGCCTCCGCGATCTCACGCTCGAGCTCGTTGCTGTCGAGAGCCCCACCGGTGACACGGCCGAGGTCGCACGTCTGTTCGCGCGGCGCCTGGCGGAGATCGGAATGGATGTCGAGGTGCTCGACGAGCCGTTCCCGGCCACACCGATCGTGATCGGACGGTTGCACGGCGGGTCGCCGGGAGCGACGGTGGTGCTGAACGGGCACCTCGACACGGTTCCGATCCCGCACGACCCGCCGCGGGTCGAGGATGGCCGGATCTACGGCCGTGGCAGCGCCGACATGAAGGGACCGCTCGCCTGCGCACTCGAAGCGGCCCGGATCGTCGCCAAGCAGGAGGGCGGTTTCCCGGGGGAGCTCGTCGTCCTCGCGACGGGTCTGCACGAGTCGCCCGGGGGTCGCGGCGAGGATCTTCTCTGGCTCCTGAGCGACCACGGCTTCCACGCCGACGCCGTCGTCGTCTGTGAGCTCGCGAGCGACAGCTTCGTGGCTGCGCACCTCGGTTGCGCGACGTTCGAGATCGAGGTCGGCCGTCCCGGAATGGCGACGCACGAGCTACGGACGCCTGCCGGCACGCCGCACCCGATCATGGCCGCGAGTCGCGTGCTGGAGGCGATTGCGAAACGCCAGGGGGAGCTCGACCGCGACGTCCACCCGCTCGTCGGCCCGGAGACGTTCTTCGTCGGGGAGATCCACGGCGGCGACTTCTACAATCGCTTTCCCACGAGCTGCCGGCTGGTCGGTACCCGCCGCTGGCACCCGGGCAACAGTCTCGCCGCCGTCGAGGAGGATTTCGGGCTGCTGCTGGCGCGGGTCGCGGCGGAGACGGGCGCGACGGTCGACCTCGATCTCCGGCTGGTGCGCGAGTCCTACGAGATCGACCCGGAGCACCGGCTCTCGCTGGCCCTGCGTGGTGCCTACGCGTCCGTCGCCGGCGCGGAGATGCCGATTGCGGGCGGCAAGCTCGTCGCCGACGCTGCCTTCTTCAACGGCGACTGCGGTATCCCCGCCGTCTACCACGGCCCGGCCGGAACCGGTGCGCACGGCGACGTCGAGTCCGTCGCGCTGGCGGAGCTCGTGCGGGCGACGCAGGTCTACCTGCGGCTGCTGGAGCGGCTGTGGGCATGAGCGCTCCCCAGCCGGGTTACGAGGAGCTGCGGGCGTCGTTCCGCGCTCCGGACACGAGCAGCGCCAACATCGGTGTCGAGGTGGCCGACAGGCAGCCACCGGACGATCCGGCGATCCTCGTCACGAACGGCCGCGAGATCACGCGTACGGTGACCTTCGGGGAGCTCACGGAGCTGTCCAACCGGCTGGCGAACGTCCTCTCGGCCCATGGTGTCGGTGCGGGCGATCGTGTCGGGATCATTCTCTCGCAGCGCCCCGAGACGGCGATCGCTCACATCGCGACCTACAAGCTCGGAGCGATCGCGCTGCCGTTGAGTGCCGCGTTCGGCACGGATGCGCTCGGCGTCCGGCTGCGCGGAGCCGAGCCTCGTGCCCTGCTCGGGGAACAGGAGTCGCTCGAGCGAGCGCGCGATCTTGGTTACGACGGTGCTGTGATCGACGTCGATCGTGAGCTGCCCCGGCTACTCGCGGCTGCGGCGCCGGTCTTCACCGCCGCAGACACGTCCGGTGACACGCCTGCCCTCCTCGTCTACACCTCCGGGACGACCGGGCCGCCGAAGGGGGCATTGCACGGCCATCGCGTGCTGGCAGGCCATCTGCCGTCCTTCGCCCTCTCACACGACTTCTTTCCGCAGCCCGGAGATCGGATCTGGACCCCCGCCGACTGGGCGTGGATCGGTGGTCTGTACGACGTCGTGATGCCGGCACTCGCGTGCGGCCGGCCCGTCGTCGCCTTCCGGGCGCCTCGGTTCGACCCGGAACAGGCATTCGACGTGATCGCACATGCCGGGGTCCGGAACGTATTCATGCCGGCGACTGCCCTCAGGATGATGCGTCGCGCCGACGGCCCGCCCGTGTCGCTTCGCACCATCGCAAGCGGCGGCGAGACGGTCGGCGTGGAGACGGCGGCGTGGTGCGAAGAGCGCCTCGGCACGCGGCTGAACGAGTTCTACGGCCAGACCGAGGCCAATCTCCTGATCGGCAACTGTGCCGCCTGGCCCGCGCGTGCCGGCTGGATGGGACGAGCCTATCCGGGGCACGAGCTGAGACTCGTGGACGGAGAGATCGCCGTCCGGGTCGGCGGCGACGCCGTTGTCTTTCTTGGCTACTGGCACGACGAGGCGGCCACGGCGGCGAAGGTGCGCGAGGGGTGGCTCTACACGGGCGATCTCGCCGAGGTCGACGACGAAGGGAACTACCGCAGCATCGGCCGCGCCGACGATCTGATCTCGAGCGGCGGCCACCGCATCGGTCCCGGCGAGATCGAGGAGTGCCTGATCCGGCATCCCGCTGTCTCGGTCGCGGCCGCGATCGGCGTGCCGGACGAGATCCGTGGAGAAGTGGTCAAGGCGTTCGTCGTGATGGCGCCGGGCGCTACCGTCTCCGCCGACCTCGTCGCCGAACTGCAGCAGCTCGTGCGGAGCCGGCTCGCGCCCTACGAGGTGCCGCGCACGATCGAGTTCGTCGACGAGTTGCCACTGACCGTGACGGGAAAGATCCGGCGTGCCGAGCTACGCCGGCGCGAGTGGGGGACATCGCCCTAGCTCCACCCGAAGCGGTCCCCGTCGAGGTGGTAGGCGAGCCCTGGCCCCGACGGGGGTGCGGCACGGCCCTGCGCGACGTGTGGGCCCCCGGCTCCGAGGAGATGGGCAGGGTCGAGGGGATTCCCGCCGGCAACGGGGTCGAAGATCTCCACGATCGCGCCGTTCCTGCCCGTCGCGAGATGGATGCTCACCTCCGGGTAGACGTGGAACGAGACCGGCAGCTCGTGCGCTTCGGCGAGCTCGAGGACACGGAGGGCCGGCGTGATGCCGCCGATCGCGATCGCGTCGAGACGCAAGACGTCGAGTGCGTCTGCATCGACGAGGGCGCGGTAGGTCGAGTCGTGACTCACTTCGTCCCCGACGCCGACCGGATGTGGTCCCTCCCGTCTGATCCGGGCACACCCAGCAGCGTCTTCCGGCACGAGCGGATCCTCCAGCCAGGCGAGCGGGACGTCGCCCCACGCCGGCAGCTCGGACAGCGCCTCGGCGGCCGACCGCCAGGCGAAGCCTGCGTCGACGACGAGTCGTGCGTTGGCCGGAAGTCGTGCCGCCACAGCGGCGAGCAGCCGCCGCATGCGGTCGGGGTCGGCGTCGCGCGCGACCTTGAGGAGCCCGAAGCCTGCGTCGGCGTGGCGAATCACGTCGTCAGCGAGCGACTCGGGTGTGCGGTCGCTGAGCGGGTACGCCGAGACGATCATCACCGGCGTCGTTCCGGGCTCGCCCTCGGACCGGAGCAGCCTCCAGACCGGCACGCCCGCAGCCTGTGCCGCGACGTCCCAGAGAGCGACGTCGACGAGCCCGATCGCACGGACCACGAGACCGCTGCGTCCGATCGTCACCGTCGCCCGCGAGCACGCATCCCAGCAGACCGCCGGATCGACGTGGCGGCCGCTGACGACCGGTGCCACGAGTCGCTCGACGCAGGCAGCCACCGGCGCGTTGCGGGTCAGGCAGTACGCGTTCCCGATGAGGCCGTCGTCCGTCTCGATCTCGACTGCCGCATACTCGCGTTCGCGAATCTCGAGCGGGCCCAGCCGGAGCGGCGCCGGGAGCGGTAGGACGGCGGTTCCGGATCTGATCGCTACGACACGGCTCATCGCCGCACGTTGACGCCGTAGTCGGCCAGAAAGCCGCCGTCGACGTAGATCACCTGCCCCGTCAGATACGCGGCTCCGGGCGAGGCGAGGAAGCTGATCGTGGCGGCGATCTCGTCGGCAGCGGCGAACCTGCCGGCGGGGATCCGCTCGAGGATGTCCGCGGGCGCCAACGTGCCGTTCTCGATCGCTGCGCGAAGCACGCCGGTGTCGACATACCCCGGCCCGACGGCATTCACGCGAACACCGTTGGCCGCCCACTCGACCGCCGCCGCACGCGTCAGGCCGACGATCGCCGCCTTGGTCGTGGAGTACGGGGCGCGGCCGGGGGCGCCGCGCTCGGCCGCGACCGACGCCATGTTCACGATCACCCCGCCGCCGCGCTCGAGCATGATGCGGCCGCCTGCCTGGAGCGTGTTGAACACCCCGTGCAGGTTCACGTCGACGACGGCGGCCCAGTCGTCCCACGTCAGGTCGACGATCGGCCGGTGGCGCTGGATGCCTGCGTTGTTGACGAGCAGGTCGAGGCCGCCGAGCTCGGTCACCACCGAGCTGAGAGTGGCGTCGACCTGCTCCCGATCGCGGACGTCGAGCGGGCGGAAGAGGAGGCCGGCAGCCTCGGCCTCGCCCGCGTGGAGGTCGGCCGCGACCACGACCCAGCCTTCGTCATGGAGCCGCTGGCCGACGGCAAGTCCGATCCCCTGGGCGCCGCCCGTGATCAGCGCCACCCGTGCTCGCTCGTTCGTCATGACCGTCCTTCTCCTTCGATCGTCGCCACCGCTGCCTCGAGCACGCGTTCCAGCGAGCCTCGGTCGAGCAGCGTCTGCCACACCGGATAGATGTCCTCGCCGTAGAGCTCCGCCGGGGGAAGGTAGACCGACCCGGGCGCATTGGTGACGTTCAGGACGACGACGGCGAGGTGTGGGAACGCCGCGCGCAGGCGCTCCTGGAAGGCCGAGTAGAGCTCCCCGGGCTGCGCCACGACGGCGATGTCGCCCAACCTCCAGACCCAGAGCGGATGGGTCGCGTTCGTCCCGTCGCCGTAGGCACTGCGCAGGCGGCGTGCTCGCCGCAGCCGCTCGACGCGGCTCAAAGGGTCGATGTCGGCCCACTGCGCCTCGAGCTCCTCGAACGTCGGCAGATCGGGCTTGAGATCGACCGGAACGTCGAGCTTGACCGCGTACGCGCCGCCCGGCGGGCGAGCGTCGCGCTGCTCCCAGATGGCAAGCGGCGCGCCTGATTCGACGACACCGGTCAAGGCAAGGGCCTTCCCTGGAGCGGGCAACTCCGTGAGCACCGAGAGCGCAGCATGACCGAGAGCTCGACCGTGCCGATCCGCCACGGCCGGGTCGCCGAGGTACTGCTCGCGGGGTGCGAGATCGCCGGAGGCGCCCTGCAGGAAGACGCAGGGCGCTCCCGTCTCGCCTTCGACCACCTCGCGCGTCGCGCCCGGGAAGTCCGGCGAGACGAGCGTGCTCTGCCAGGCAAGGGTCGTCGGGTGACAGGCGTAGTTGACGAGCGTCGCGAGCAGGCGGCCGTCCTCCGTCGCAGCCCGTCCGACGAGAACGGTGTCGTCTGCGTGGGCGGACGGGTTGAAGCCGACGACCCAGCGGTCGCGCTCGGGCAGATCGCGGTTGCCGGCGACACCGCAGCGGCCGGTTGCCCACACGAGCGTCGCCGGTACGGCGGCCGCAAGTGCCTCCGCCGCTGCGGAGGCTGCGGCGTCCCGCACCGAATCGAGGTACGGCGGCACGAGCTGTCCGCCCGGCTGCCCGGCATCGCCTCGGTAGGTCGACGGACCGGCGTGCGTGTGGCTGAGATGGAGGAGGACACGCGAGGGATCGCAGCCGATCCTGTCGATCACGGCGCCCCGCACGTGCCATTCGTCTGCAGGGTCTTGCCACCAGCCGAGGTCGGCGGCGATCAGGACGAACGGGTCGGCGTCCGCGGTTGCGCGCAGCGCGAGGGCGGTCAGGGTGAGCGGGCGGTGCGTACCGGTCGAGACGTCCTCCGTCGCGGGCCCCCAGATGCGGACGAAGATGCCGGCGGGCGGCGTGATGTCGCGGCGGGCAACACCGATCGCACCGCTGAACCCGGGGAGCGGCGCCGTGAGGCCGTGGTAGGGATCATTCATGCCATGCACACTCCTCCGTCGACGTCGTAGGCCTGACCGGTGATCATGCGGGCGTCGGCGGAGGCGAGATAGACGACCATCGGCGCGATGTCCTCGGGCTCGAGCCGGCCACCGATCGGCGTCAGGCCCTGTTCGTACTCGCCGGGGTCGCGGCCCAGGCGCTCGGCGTCGTAGGCGACCCGAATGTCGTTCACGAGTGTCCGCACGGGACCCGGGCAGACGCAGTTGACCGTGATGCCCTCCGCCGCGTGCTCGAGCGCGAGCGCGCGCATGAGGCCGATGACGCCGTGCTTGCTCGCCGTGTAGGCGCCGCCATGGACGGAGGGAACGCGGCCGTTGATCGACGCGACCGTCACGATGCGTCCCCATCGCTGTGCGCGCATGTGCGGCAGCGCCGCCTTGGACAGCAGGTAGGGCGCGGTGAGATTGACCTCGAGCGTCAGATCCCAGAACGCGTCGCGGAAGTCGGCCAGTGGACGTGGATCCGCGCTGCTGCCGATGCCTGCGTTGTTCACGAGCACGTCGATCGGTCCGAGCGCTTCCTCGGCGCGGCCGACCAGGTCGAGCGTCTGGGCCCGGTCGGCGAGGTCGCACGTCACCGCGACGGCCGTGCCGCCGGCCGATCCGATCTCTGCCACGACGTGTTCCAGCTCGTCCTCCGAACGCGCTGACGCGACCACTGCCGCCCCCGCCCGTGCGAGTGCGATCGCCGCGGCGCGTCCGATTCCGCGACCCGCGCCCGTCACGAGGGCGATCCGTCCTTCCAGCTCCGTCATCCGATCGTCTTCCTTTCGCATCTCATCGTCTCGGTGTATGACGCGCGGTCGGTAGCCGTACCACGCGTGTCGAGTAGCCGTCGCCGTCCAGTTCGACGATTCGGTATCCCGGGAGGTCGTACGCAAAGGTCGTCTCCGTGCCGGCAGGGTCGAACTGCAACCCTGTCGACGGTGTCGTCACGACCTCCGCCGCGCCGACGTGCTGTGCCGAGGCGTGATGAACGTGTCCGGCGCAGACGAGTCGGAAGCGGGCGTCCTCGCGGAGCAGTGCCTGCAGGCGTTCCTTCCCGTCCAGCCCGATCGCATCGAGCCACGTCGATCCGATCAGAACCGGTGGGTGGTGCAGGAACAGAACGATGTGGTCACTGCCGGCTCGCTGTAGCTGCGCGTGGATCCAGTCCACGTGCACGTCGTCGAGCGTTCCGGAGACGGCGCCCGTCCGCTGCGTATCGAGGCCGAGGCAGAGCCAGCCGGCATCTGAGAAGGCGAACTGGACCCGTTCCGCGCCCGCGCCGTCGATCCGATCGCCGAACACGGAGCGCAGGACGCCGCGGTCGTCGTGGTTGCCCGGAACCTGCCAGAGCCGGTCGCGCCACGGCTCGAGGATCTCGCGCACCGCCTCGCAGCTGGCGCGCGTCTCGTCGTGCGTGTGGTCACCCGTGACGACGAGATGGTCGATCCGCCCCGCGTGGCGCTCGATGTGTGCCGCGACCTCGCGCAGCGTCTCCCGTGTCGGGATGCCGAACAGGCGTGCCTCGGGGTCGGCGAACAGGTGCAGATCGGTGATCTGGACGATGCGAACGGTCGTCATCGAGCCCTCCTCGTCATCGGACGACGCCTCCTTCTCGCGCTCCCGTGGGGACGCCGTCGCGCCACGCGCGTTGGCCGTTGATCCAGACGCCGACGACGCCCTCGGGTGAGCGTGCCGGGTCGGCGTAGGTCGCAGTATCGACGTAGAGCGCCGGATCGAGCAGGACGAGGTCGGCGCGCTTGCCTGGCTCGATTCTGCCGCGATCGTGGAGGCCGAGCCTGTCGGCGGCGTGCGCGGTGAGTCGGGCGACGGCCTCTTCGACCGGGAGCATCCTCTCGCGAATCGCGAAGCGGCCGAGGAAGCGCGGTGCCGTCCCGTACACGCGCGGATGCGGCCGGGCACCGAAGATGCCGTCCGAGCCGACAAGCATCAGGCGGTGGCGGGCGATCGCGGCCACGGCGTCGTCGGATGCGTAATGCAGTACCATCGTCACGTCGAGGGCCGACTGGAGCAGCAGGTCGAGCGCCGCGCTGACGGAATCCGCGTCGTGCTCGGCGGCGATCTCCGCGAGCGTGCGACCGACAGCCTCCTCGTTGGGCAGGGCCGCATGGCTGATCTCGATCCGCGCCGGCCCGAGCGTGCCGAGGATGTTCTCCCAGCCGGGAAGCCCGTTGGCCACGTCGGTTGCGATCCGCCTGCGCTCGTCCCTGCGGCTGAGGCGGTCGAGTGTCTGCTCGGCCCCGCCTTCCTGCGCCCAGGCGGGGAGGATGCTGGCGAGCAGGGTGCTGCCGGCACCGTAGGGATACTGGTCGAACGTCAGGTCGAGCTCCGCCGAGGTGCGGTCGAGCAGGTCGAGCAGCGGCTCGATCAGCCGCTCGTCAGCGAGCGACTTGAGATGGGAGAGGTGGAGCGGCGCACCAGTTCGCCGGGCGACCTCGATCATCTCGCCGACGGCTTCCAACAGCCCGTCTCCCTCGTTGCGGACGTGTGGCACGAGCGGTGCGCCCACGGCCGCCGCCTCCTTCGCGACGGCGACGAGCTCCTCGGTGCCGGCGTAGGCGCCAGGAAGGTAGACGAGACCGAACGACAGCATCCGTGCGCCCGCCTCGAGCCCGAGGCGTACCTCACGCCGCATCGCCTGGAGCTGTTTCGCCGTGGGGGTCACGCGGCCGCCGCCGAGCACGACGTCGCGGACGGCGCCGTGTCCCACCGAAGGCACCAGTGAGAGCGCCGGCCGGGTTGCAGCGAGCGCGTCGAGATACTCCTCGACCGTCGACCAGGGCCAGGTGTCGGGCCCCTCTCCCTCGAGCGGACGCAGGTACGTCTGCCGGTCTCGGCGCCGCGACGGGTCGACCGGCGCGGGCGCGAGGCCGTCCGGGTTGATCACCTCGGTCGTGAACCCCTGTGCGAGTTTCGGGGTCAGGAACGGGTCTGCAAACGAGTGGAGCGCCGAGTGCGTGTGAAGGTCGATGAAGCCCGGGCAGAGGAACAACCCCGAGCCGTCGACGACCTCGTCTGCAGCGACGGGTTCGGGGCGCTCCGTGACCAGCTCGATCACGCCCGCGCGCACCCCCACGTGACCGACGAACGGCTGCCCCTCACCCGGGTAGATCGTCGCGCCACGGACGAGCAGGTCGAACGCGGTCATCGTGAGAGGAGAGGTCGTCGGAAGCTTGCAGCGTTGACTCCCATCCCGACCCCGATCAAGAGCAGCGCCAGCACGAAGCCGACCTGAGCGAGCAGGCCGGCGACGAGCACGACGCCGAGGATGAAGCCCAACCACCCGATCATGAGCAGCGTCATGTTGAGCAGTCCCTGGAACTCGTGCGCGACCGCGGTCGCGCGGGCGCCGTTGAGAGATGCTGCCGCAGCAGCGTTGGCAAGCAAGAACACGCAGTACACGAGCGGGGCGACGACTGCTGCCCTGGGTGGCGCGAAGAGGATCACGGCGACTCCCTGCACGCTCGAGGCGACGACGAAGGTCACGATCGCCCCGACGCGTCGCTGCACGATACGTACGACCGGCAGCGTCAGCAGCACGACGCAGAGGGCACCCGCGACGAACGTGACGCTCGCGGCGAGCTCGTTCATGTCGAGGTGGTCGCGCAGGACGGCGGGCAGCATCCCGACCGCGGCGCCAGCGAAGACGTTCCACGTCAGGTAGACCCACCCGATCGCCCGCAGATGGCGGCTGCGGCGTAGCGCGCCGAGTCCGTCGAGGACGGTATCGCGCATGACCGTGAACGATTCTGCTCCGCGTTGGAGCTCCGGCACGAGCGCGAGCACGACGAGGCAGCCTGCGAGCAGGAGGCAGGTGCCGATCATGACGGCGACTCCGCCGCCGGCCCGAAACAGGAGGAGGCCGAAGAAGGGGCTGCCGAAGATCGCGGCCTGGTTGACGGTCGTCCGCAGCGCGTGCGCGCGCAGGAGCGACGGCCCCTCCGTCTGGTCGCCGATGCTGCGGAAGAGAGCGCCCTCGGAGAAGTTGCGGGTGGTACCGACGACGACCGCGGCGACGAGCACGAGCCAGAACCAGTCGTGGCCGAACAGCGCAGCGGCGGGATAGACCGCGCAGGCGACGAGCGCGACCGCATTCGACGTCCGCATCATCCAGCGAGGGTCGGTGTGATCGCACGCTGCGCCGGCCGGCACGGCGGTGACGAGCAGCGGCACGTAGACGAACACCATCGCCAGAGCGGCGAGCTGGGCGGTGTAGCCGCGGCTGAGGAGAATCCACGGGAGGACGAACTGGAACTGGCCCAGAACGGCTGCCGAGAGCGCGTTGGCGCCGATGAGCGCAGCCGTGCGTCGCGGAACGCCGAGCGAGCTCATCTGCTGCGGGCTGCGCTCCAGCGGTCGAGTGCGGCCCGGAGCTCGGTCGCGGCGTCGGCGGCGCCGCCGAACACGAGCCGGGCGTAGCCTGGAGCCTGGAAGGCCGTGCCGCCGACGACCGGCAGGCCGGCGGCGATGAGCCCCTCGGCGACGTCTTCGCCGGCCTCCGAACGGACGAAGAGAAACGGGGCTGCCTCGGGTGGAGCGCACGTCAGCCCGGGGGTCTGCGCGACTGCGGCGAGCGCGACCCGGCGGTCGGCGTCGAGTCGCCGGTGGACATCGTCGAGCCACTCCTGCGGGCCGGTCAGCGCCGCCAGGGCCGCGTCTTGCGCGGGCAGTCCGACCCGGAGGCAGTCCCACTCGAGCACCCGCGCGATCGCGTCGATCCGCTCGCGTGGCCCTGCGACGGCGCCGAGTCGCAGCTGCGGGAGCGAGAGGCTCTTGCCGAGGCTCCGGATCAGCACGACCTCTGCGGCGAGCCCGAATGCGGACGCGAGCTCGTGCCCGTCCCAGAGGCAGCCCTCGTACGCCTCGTCGGTGATCACGACGAGGCCGTTGGCGGCGGCGATGTCGACGAATGCACGGACAACGGCCTGGCTGGGAACGTTTCCAGTCGGATTGCCGGGATTACAGAGCAACAGCGCCCGTGTTCTCGGCCCGACCATCTGCTCGACCGCCACCGGGTCGAGGCGCCAGCCGTCGCCCTCGCTCGAGGCCACGTAGACAGGCGTCGCGTCGGCGCTTCGAATCGGCCCCTCGAAGAAGAAGCAGGGTGCCGGGACGATCACCTCGTCACCCGGCTCGAGGAGAGCGCGCATCGTGACGCTGAGGGCGTGCATGGCTCCGTTCGTCACGAGTAGCTCCTGCTCGGCATCGACGGCACGCCCGGTCGTGCGCTCGATCTCACGGGCGTAGGCGGTCCGCAGCGCGGAGAGACCTCGAGGCGGCGGGGCAGACATCGGGCGGGAGAGCGTCGCCGCAACCGCATCGACGACGTGGGGCGGCAGCGGCGGCGACGGGGTCCCCACGAGCGGCACGGGGAGGACGCCGGCAGCCTTCGTCCTCGCGAGCGTGCGCTCCGCCTCGTAGGTCGGGAAGCCAGCGGCGGTCATGCTCACGAAGGCACCACGGGTAGCAGGACGTGCGACGGATAGGTGGCCGTGTGCAGCACCGTCTGCCGGGCGACCTGCATCCGGGTGCCGGTGCCGATGTCGTCGCCCGTGTTGAGGTTGCGGGAGAAGCGGGGGAAGCTCGAGCTCGTGACGTCGATGCGGATCCGGTGGCCGCGGCGAAACGTGTTGGCGACGGGATAGCAGCGGAAGCGGTACTCGGCTACCTCGCCCGGCTCGAGCAGCTCGACCGACTCACCCTCGGAGCTGCCTCGATAGCGCGCCCGGATCAATCCCTCGGTGAGGAAGATCGAGCGCCCGTCGGGATAGACGTCGCAGAGCCGGACGAACCAGTCGGTGTCGCGTGCCGACGTGGCGGCGTAGAGCACCATCTCGACGGGTCCGACCACGTCGAGATCGGCGTCGAGCACCTCGCTCGTGTAGACGAGCACGTCGTTGCGCGCCTCGAGCGGTCGTTGGTCGCGCGGGCCGGGGAGGATCGGCGTCTCGGCCCCCTGCGTCATCGTGAGCACGGAGCTGACGCCCCCGATCGTGGGGACGGGATCGGCCGGGTCGTAGTCGTAGCGGTCGGCGGGCTCGTCGCTGCGGGGGCCGGCTTCGGTCAGCCCGCCGCCCTGACGCAGGTGGAAGGGCAGAAAACGGGTACCCGGCAGCGGCCACTCGTCCTCACCGCGCCACCGGCCGGACCCGAGCACGTAGAGCTCCGCCGCGGGTCGGCTCTCCCAGCCGTTGTCGACGTCGCGGAGGTAACGATCGAAGAAGGCCAGCTCGTGATGCCTGATCACGGTCAGGGCCGGGGAGAGGTCGACGTCTGCCTGGAACGTCTCGATCTCCTCCTCGTGGGACCACGGCCCGATCAGGACGCGGTTCGGCACCCGCTCGCCGATCGCGGCGAACGAGCGCAGATGGGAGCCGGAGTAGGGATCGAACCAGCCGCCCTGCTGGAAGATCGGCACGACGACCCGCTCGGGCCGGTGGCGGAACGACTGCCAGTAATCGTCGTTGCACTGGTGCTCCCACCACAGCCGCCAGTAGTCGACCTTGCGGCCGATCGTCACCTCGTCGAGGTCGATCAGCGGCAGATAGGAGAAGACCCGGTCGTTGAGGACGAGGTCGCGTGCGCTCGGGCCGGTGATCAGCGACATGGCGCTCGTCCACAGTGCGGCGGCCCCGAGCGTGAGTGCCAACTGGAACGCACCGCCCGTCCAGTAGCCGTCCCAGAAGTAGTCGTCGTGGATCACCTGCGGAGCGATGCACTGCACGTTCGGATGCTGTAGATGGGCGAGTTGCCACTGCACGAGCCCGCCGTAGCTGCGCCCCCACGTGCCGATCCGGCCGTTCGACCATTGCTGGTCTGCCGCCCAGGTGCACGTGTCATACGCGTCCGGCCCGTCGTACTCCCAGGCGGTGAAGGTCCCCTGCGACTCGTAGCGGCCCCGGACGTCGACGACGACGGCGGCGTAGCCACGGCTCGCAAACCAGACGCCCCAGGCGACGAAGCGCTCGCGCGTCGACTCGTACGGAGTCCACTGCACGATCGTCGGCAGCCCCTGGCCCCCGAGGGGGAGGTAGACGTCGGCGGAGAGCTCGATCCCGTCCCGCATGGAGACGCGCTGGTCGTGCAGCAGCCGGACCTCGTGGGACGGCTCTCGCGGAGGGTCGATCATCCGGTCGGCGGTGCGACCGCGCCCGTGATCGGGGTGCCGGGGAAATGGCAGGCAGCGTGGTGGTCGAGCCCGTGGTCTTCCAGGGCCGGGTCGACTTCGGCGCAGATCTGCTGCGCGATCGGGCAGCGGGTGCGGAAGCGGCAGCCGGAGGGAGGGTCGATCGGGCTCGGAACGTCACCGGTGAGGACGATGCGGTTGTGCTTGCGGCCGGGCACCGGCTCGGGGTTCGCCGAGAGCAGCGCCATCGTGTACGGATGGAGCGGCCGGGCGAAGAGCTCGTCCGAGGGTGCGATCTCGACGACGCGGCCCAGGTACATGACCGCGACCCGGTCGGAGATGTAGCCGACGACGGCGAGGTCGTGGGCCACGAAGAGATAGGTGAGGTCGAACTCGTGCTTCAGCTCGACGAGGAGGTTCAGCACCTGGGACTGAATCGAGACGTCGAGTGCCGAGACCGGCTCGTCGGCGATCACGAGCTTCGGCTGCAGGACGAGCGCCCGGGCAAGGCCGACGCGTTGGCGTTGCCCGCCGCTGAACTGATGGGGGTAGCGATCTGCGGCCTCGGGCGGGAGGCCGACGCGTTCGAGCATCTCGTTCACGACCGTCTTTCGCTCGCTCCGCCCGGCGCCGCCGTGGATCGTCAGCCCTTCGGCGATCACGTCGCCGACCTTCATCCGCGGGTCGAGCGACCCGACCGAGTCCTGGAAGACGATCTGCATGTCCTTGCGCATCTCCTTCATCGCCCCCGAGCTCAGCGAGACGATGTCGGTGCCGTTGAACTCGATCGAGCCGGCCGTCGGTTCGAGCAGCCGCAGGAGTGTCCGCCCGAGCGTCGACTTGCCGCAGCCGGACTCGCCCACGAGGCCGAGCGTCTCGCCGTGACGGACGTCGAGGTCGACCCCGTCGACCGCCTGGAGGTAGCCGGACGTCCGTTTCAGCAGCCCCTGCTTGACGGGGAAGTACTTCTTCAGGCCGCGGACGCGGAGGAGGACGTCGTCGCCGCTCTCGGGCCGCGCGAGCGTCGGTTCCGTCCCGATCTCGCTCATGTGGACATTCCCACGCCGACGCTCGCGCGGGGGCCCTTCTCGCACAGCCAGCAGGCGGACTGCTGCGTGCCGGTGTCGAAGAGCGGCGGTAGCTCGACCTTGCAGCGGTCGAAGACGTAGTCGCAGCGCGGCGCGAAGCGGCAGCCGGGGGGCCAGTCGAGCGGGCTCGGCACCATGCCCTGGATCGCCTTCAACGGTGTCGTGTAGCGCATCCCGAGCAAGGGGATCGAGCGCAGCAGCGCCTCCGTGTAGGGGTGCTGGGGGCTCTCGAAGACATCTTTCACGGGCCCGTGCTCGACGATCTTGCCCCCGTACATGACGGCCACCTCGTCGACCATCTCCGCGACCACGCCGAGGTCGTGCGTGATCAGCATGATGGCCATCCCGAGGCGCTCACGGAGGTCCTTCATCAACTCGAGGATCTGGGCCTGCACGGTCACGTCCAGTGCGGTCGTCGGCTCGTCGGCGATCAGCAGCTTCGGGTTGCAGCTGAGCGCCATCGCGATCATCACGCGCTGGCGCATGCCGCCCGACATCTGGTGCGGATAGTCCTTGATCCGGCGCTCGGCCGACGGGATCCCGACGAGCCGCATCATCTCGACGGCGCGCGCCTCGGCCTCCTTGCCGTCCACCGCCTGGTGGAGTCGCACCGACTCCGCGATCTGCTCGCCCACGGTGAACACGGGGTTCAGCGAGGTCATCGGCTCCTGGAAGATCATCGAGATGT
>CAZOMP010000011.1:0-152525 GCA_964581085.1 uncultured Gaiellales bacterium
AGTAGTCGACGCGCTTGCCGAGCAGGTTCTGGCGGAAGCGGCCCTGCTTGCCCTTCAACATGTCGGAGAGGGACTTGAGCGGGCGGTTGCCCGGACCCGTGACGGCGCGGCCTCGGCGGCCGTTGTCGAACAGCGCGTCGACGGCCTCCTGCAACATCCGCTTCTCGTTGTTGACGATGATCTCCGGCGCCCCGAGATCGAGCAGCCGCTTGAGACGGTTGTTGCGGTTGATCACCCGCCGGTAGAGATCGTTGAGGTCGCTCGTGGCGAAACGGCCGCCGTCGAGCTGCACCATCGGGCGGAGCTCCGGCGGGATCACCGGCACGGCCTCGAGGATCATCCACTCCGGCTTGTTCTCGGACTTGATGAACGCCTCGACGACCTTGAGGCGCTTGATCGCGCGCTGCTGCTTCTGTCCCTTGGAGGTCTTGATCGTGTCGCGCAGGCCGCGCGACTCCTCGTCCAGGTCGAGGTCGCGCAGCAGGTCCCGGATCGCCTCGGCGCCCATCCCACCGCGGAAGTACTGGCCGAAGCCGTACGGTGATCCGAAGCGGTCCTTGAGCTCGCGGAAGAGCTGCTCGTCGTTGACGACGAGCTTGGGCTCGAGCTCGCGGAAGAGTTTCCACGTCTCCTCCAGCCGACGCACGCCCTCGACGGCCGCCTCGCGGGCATCGTCTCGGCGCGAGTCCATGTCCTGGACCATCTCGCGGATCTTCAGCGCCCACTGGGCGACGACGTCGAGGTCGTCCTTGCGGGCACCCGGCACGAGACAGAGATCGGAGGCGAGCTCGCGGAGCTCGTCGAGGCTCTGCCCGGCCTGCGCCTGGGCGAGCACGTCGGCCAGGAGCCCGTTGCCATGCTCCCGCGCCTTGTCGAGGTTCTTCGCATCGACGGAGGCTGCGAGCTCCGCGTCCTCGGCGGAGAGCTCCACGCCCGACGTCAGCCCCTCGACGAGGCGATGCACGTGCTTGGTGATGGCACCCTTCTTGGAGCCGCTCGCGGTCTCGAGCTCCGCGCGGAGCGGATCGAGCGCGGTCTGGATCTCCTGCGCCGCAACGGCGACCGACTCGAGCTCGCGCGCGGTCAGCTTACGATCCTCGCGGGTTGCCGTCTGCCGCACGATGTCGCGGATCTTCTTCGCGTCCTCCGTCGTCAACGACTTCGCGAGCTGCGGGAAGATGCCACCCGCGAGCCCCCGGGTGTCCTCGAGCGTCGGCAGTGCCTGATCCTCGGCCCAGTTGTTGAGCCCCCGCGTCCAGAACTCGTCGTCCTCGTCGAAGTTCTTCTCCTTGCCGTTTCCGAAGTAGTCGCGGCGGCGCTGGAGGCGCTCCTCGACGGCGAGGACGTGCTCGTCGCGGTCGACGTAGATCTGCTCCGACTCCGCTCGCACCTTGTCCTCGAGGTCGGCCAGGTCCTTGGCACGCGCCTCGTTGTCGACCGCGGTCACGATCGAGGCGGCGAAATAGAGCACCTTCTCGAGCTCGCGTGGGGCGATGTCGAGCAGATAGCCGATCCGGCTCGGGACGCCCTTGAAGAACCAGATGTGCGAGACCGGCGCGGCCAGGTCGATGTGGCCCATGCGCTCGCGGCGCACCTTCTGGCGGGTGACCTCGACACCGCAGCGCTCGCAGATGATGCCCTTGTAGCGGACGCGCTTGTACTTGCCGCAGTAGCACTCCCAGTCCTTCGTGGGACCGAAGATGCGCTCGCAGAAGAGGCCGTCACGCTCGGGCTTGAGCGTGCGGTAATTGATCGTCTCCGGCTTCGTGACCTCGCCCGACGACCAGTCGCGGATCTTCTTGCTCGACGCCAGCCCGATCCGGATCGCGTCGAATTCGTTGATATCAATCATTTCCACCCCCGGTGGAAATGATCAGAAAACTGAAACAAATGCATCATCTTCCTTTGTATTAGATTTTTGCGCAGCAAAAATCAGTCTTCGATCTCGACGTCGGCAAGGTCGATATCGAGGTCGGCCTCCGCCTCGGCCTCGAGGCCCTCGAGGGACTCGTCGGCCGCGACGGCGGCGTCGGCGCCCTCGTCGGCGGCAGCAGCGCCCTCCTCGACCTCCTGCGCCGAGAGTTCACCCGCGGCGGCGCGGACGGCGGCCGGCGAGAGGTCGATCCCCAGCTCCTCCGCAGCGCGGAGCAGCTCGTCGTCCTCTTCGCGAACCTCGACCTCGCGCCCGTCGTTCGACTGCACGTGGACGTCGAGTGCCAGCGACTGCATCTCCTTCAGCAGCACCTTGAACGACTCCGGAATCGACGGCTCGGCGATGTTCTCGCCCTTGACGATCGCCTCGTACGCCTTGACGCGCCCGATCGTATCGTCTGACTTGATCGTGAGCATCTCCTGGAGCGTGTACGCAGCGCCGTAGGCCTCGAGCGCCCAGACCTCCATCTCGCCGAAGCGCTGGCCGCCGAACTGGGCCTTGCCGCCGAGCGGCTGCTGGGTCACGAGTGAGTAGGGGCCGGTCGAGCGGGCGTGGATCTTGTCGTCGACCAGGTGCAGCAGCTTGAGGATGTACATGTAGCCGACGGTGACCTTCTGCTCGAACGGCTCGCCCGTCTTGCCATTGAAGAGCTGCACCTTGCCCGAGGCCTTGCGGCCGACGGGGCGGGCGTCGTCGACGTTCATCTTGATCGGCAGGTCGGTCGTCTGCGCCCAGCGCACGAGCGCCTCGTCGACGTCCTGCTCGGTGGCGCCGTCGAAGACCGGTGTCGCCACGGGATGCGGGTTGGGGGCGTTGATCGGGGCGCGTGGGTTGACGCCCGTCGGCTCGTCGCTCTCGGCGAAGACACCGTGCGCCGCGGCCCAGCCGAGGTGCGTCTCGAGGATCTGACCGATGTTCATCCGGCTCGGGACGCCGAGCGGGTTGAGCACGACGTCGACAGGACGGCCGTCCTCGAGGAACGGCATGTCCTCCTCGGGGACGATCTTCGAGATCACGCCCTTGTTGCCGTGGCGGCCGGCGAGCTTGTCGCCCTCGGAGATCTTGCGCTTCTTTGCGACGAAGACCCGCACGAGCTCGTTGACGCCAGGCTTCAGGTCGTCGCCCGCATCACGGGAGAACGTCTTCACGCCGATCACCTTGCCGCCCTCGCCGTGAGGCACCTTCAAGGACGTGTCGCGCACCTCGCGCGCCTTCTCCTTGAAGATGGCACGGATCAGCTTTTCCTCGGCGGTCAGCTCGGTCTCGCCCTTCGGCGTCACCTTGCCGACGAGCAGGTCGCCGGAGCCGACCTCGGCACCGATCCGCACGACGCCCCGTTCGTCGAGGTTCGCGAGCGACTCCTCGGAGCGGTTCGGGATGTCGCGCGTGATCTCCTCGTCACCGAGCTTCGTCGAGCGGGCGTCGATCTCGTACTCGTGGATGTGGATCGAGCTGAGCACGTCGTCCTTGACGAGCCGCTCGGAGAGCACGATCGCGTCCTCGAAGTTGTAACCCTCGAACGGCATGAACGCCACGAGCAGGTTGGCGCCGAGCGCGAGCTCGCCTCCGTCGGTGGAGGCACCGTCGGCGAGCACCTGCTGCTTCGCCACCTTCTCACCGAGCTTCACGACCGGCTTCTGGTGGATGAGCGTGCCCTGGTTGGAGCGCATGAACTTCGTCAGGTGGTACTCCTCACGGGTCCCTTTGCCCTCGACGACGATCGCCTCGGCGTCGACGTCGATCACGGTGCCTTCGGTCCGGGAGACGACGACGTCGCCCGTGTCGATGGCGGCGCGGTACTCGACGCCGGTGCCCACGAGCGGCGCCTGCGGGATCATGAGCGGCACGGCCTGCTTCTGCATGTTCGCGCCCATCAGGGCACGGTTGGCGTCGTTGTGCTCGAGGAACGGGATCAGCGCCGTCGCGACCGAGACGATCTGCGACGCCGAGACGTCCATGTACTGGACGTCCTTCGCCTGCGCCATGACCGCCTCACCGGCGACCGAGCGGCAGAGGACGCTCTCGTTCACGAACCGACCCGACTTCGGGTCGACCGGTTCGGACGCCTGAGCGATCGTGAACTGCGCCTCCTCGGAGGCGTCGAGGTAGACGATGTCGTCGGACACCTTGCCGTTCGCGACGGCGCGGTACGGGGTCTGGATGAAGCCGAACTCGGACACGGTCGCCATCGAGGCGAGTGAGCCGATCAGGCCGATGTTCGGGCCTTCCGGGGTCTCGATCGGGCACATGCGGCCGTAGTGGGTCGGGTGCACGTCGCGCACCTCGATCGGCGCCCGCTCCCGGGTGAGACCGCCCGCGCCGAGCGCGCTGAGGCGACGCCGGTGGGTGAGACCCGACAGGGTATTGGTCTGGTCCATGAACTGGGACAGCTGCGAGGAGCCGAAGAACTCCTTCAGAGCCGCCACCACGGGCCGGATGTTGATGATCGTCTGCGGTGTGATCGTGTCGACGTCTTCCGTCGTCATCCGTTCGCGAACGACGCGCTCCATCCGGTAGAGCCCGATCCGGAACGCCTCCTGGATCAACTCGCCCGTCGTCCGCAGCCGGCGGTTGCCGAAGTGCTCGTACTCGTCGAGTTCGGCCCGAATCGGATCGCGGTTCAGCTGGGCGGCCTCGGCCGCGAAGTCCTTCGAGTCCTCGTCCACGCCGAGGGTGGTCGGCAGCGCGATCAGCCGGCGGACGAGTGCGAGGATGTCCTCGGTCGTCAGGACCCTGACGCCCTCCGGTACCTCGACGCCGAGCCGCTGGTTCAGCTTGTAGCGGCCGACCTTCGTCAGATCGTAGCGCTTGGGGTCGAAGAAGAGAGCCTTGAGCAGGTTGCGGGCGTTGTCCAGGGTCGGCGGCTCGCCCGGGCGCTGCTTCTTGAAGACCTCGATCAGCGCCTCCTCCTCGCGCGCCGTCGTGTCCTTCTCGAGCGTGTTGCGGATGTAGACCGAGTTGTCGAAGAGCTCGAGGATCTTCTCGTTCGAGCTCGTGTCGAGAACGAAACCCGTCGTCGGGTCCTCGAGCGGCAGTGCCCGCAGGAGCGTCGTGATCGGAAGCTTGCGCTTGCGGTCGATGCGGGCGTACGCGATTCCCTTCTTGTCGATCTCGAGCTCGAGCCACGAGCCGCGGGACGGCATCAGGTTGGCGATGAAGACCTGCTTGGTGGCGTCCTTCGGCTCCATCAGGTAGGCGCCGGGAGAGCGGACGAGCTGCGTCACGATGACGCGCTCGGTGCCGTTGATGATGAACGTCCCCCAGTCCGTCATCATCGGGAAGTCGCCCATGAAGACCCGCTGCTCGCGGATCTCGCCGGTCTCGGTGTTGACGAAACGCACCGTCATCGACAACGGTGCCTGGTAGGTCATGCCGTTCTCGCGGCACTCGTTGATCGTGTGGGCCGGGGCGCCGAACTCGTAGTCGCCGAACTCGACGGCGAGCGTCCCGGTGTAGTCCTCGATGGGCGAGATGTCGTCGATCGTCTCGCGCAGTCCCTCGCTCAGGAACCAGTCGAACGAGGCCTTCTGGATGTCGATCAGGTTGGGGAGGTCGAGGACGTGCTTCAGGCGTGAAAAACTCTTGCGCGCGCGCGGCGCGACAGACGTGCTGCTCAAGATGCGACAGCCTCCCTTAACGGCGTGCAGGGTCGGAGGAGCAAGAAAGCTCGGGGCGGGGCGGAACGGGCGGGAACCTCGAAGAATAGCGGACACGCAAGCGCCGCCGCAACCGCCCACGGGCGGTGTCGGCGGTCACATCGCCTGCCACTGTATCAGATCACGGTGCACATGCCAGCGTTGGACGTCCCGCTCGCGCCGGCCGCGGCCGGCGCGAGCAGATGGGTCGTCCGGTGCTACTTCAGCTCGACGGAGGCGCCGGCCTCTTCGAGCTCGGCCTTGATCTTCTCGGCCTCGTCCTTCGTGACGCCCTCCTTGACCGGGCCGGGAGCGCCGTCGACGACGTCCTTCGCCTCCTTGAGCCCGAGGCCCGTGATCGAGCGGACGACCTTGATCACCTGGATCTTCTTGTCTCCCGCAGCGGTGAGGACGACGTCGAAGGAGTCCTTCTCCTCCTCGGCGCCCGCGCCGCCGTCGCCGCCGGCCGCCGGGGCGGCCGCCGCGACGGCGACCGGAGCGGCGGCCGTGACGCCCCACTCCTCCTCGATCTTGTTCTTGAGCTCGACGAGCTCGAGCACGGTCATCTTGCCGAGCGTCTCGAGCACCTTGTCCGTATCAGTTGGCATGTCCTTCGGATTCCTCTCTCGATCGTTGCATGTGCGGCGCGGGGGGTCGCCCTACGCCTCCGGTGTCTCGTCCGTCGCCTCGGCGACGGGCTCGGCAGGTTCCGACTCCTCGACAGGCTCCTCGGCCGGCGCCTCCGTCTCGGCAGCAGCCTCGACCTCCGGCAGCGGGTCCCCCGCAGGAGCCTCTTCGGCCTCGGCCTCGTCCGCTCGTGCGGCCGCTGCTGTCTCGCCGCCCTCCTCGAGCTGCGTGATCCGTGCGTCGATCAGCCCGACGAGATTCTGCAGCGGTGCGTGCAGCACCGCTGCGAGCTGGCTCAGCGGTGCCACGATCACGCCGACGAGCTGGCCCTGCAGGATGTCGAGCGGCGGCAGCTTTGCCAGGCGCTCGATCTCGTCTGCCGTGATCGAGTTGCCCGAGAGCACGCCTCCGCGCAGCGTCAGGATCTTCGTCTCCCGGGCGCTGTCACTCAGCGCCTTTGCGACAGCAACCGGATCGCCGTCTGCCGCGACGAACGCGATCGCCGTCGGCCCCTCCAGCAGCGCGAGCAGCGACTCCGTCCCGGCGGCCTCGGCGGCACGCCGCGTCAACGTGTTCTTGACAACAGACAGTTTCGCACCGTGATCGATCAGCCGTACGCGCAGCGCGGCCAGCTGGCTGTTCGTCAGCCCACGGTAGTCGGCCACGAGCATTGCCTCCGACGAGCGCAGGCGCTCGCTCAGCTCCTCGACGACTCGCTCCTTCTCCTCCTTGTGCATCTTCCACCTCCTCTCAACGCATCGAGCCCGCTCGGAGGCGGGCTCGAATCACGCGCGCGTCACGGGGACGGCGGGTTCATGCGAGGCCACCTCGGCCGGTCCTCTGTCGAGCTCTGCTCTGACTGCCGGCTGTCTCTGGCGACGGGCTAGTGGACGGGTAAACCTCAGGCGGGAACTGCCTCCTCGAGCTCCTCGACGATGCCGCGGGTCCTCGCCGGGTCGAGGTGCAGCCCGGGGCCCATCGTCGAGGTCAGCGTGATCCCGCGGATGTAGCGCCCCTTCGCCGCGGCAGGCTTGGCGCGGACGATCTCGTCGACGAGCGCCGCGTAGTTCTCGACAAGCGCCCGCTCGCCGAAGCTCTTCTTGCCGATCGGCACGTGGACGTTGGCCCCGCGGTCGGTGCGGTACTCGAGCTTGCCTGCCTTCGCGTCGGAGACGGCCTTCGCGACGTCGAAGGTCACCGTCCCCGTCTTCGGATTCGGCATCAGGCCCCGCGGGCCGAGCACGCGGCCCAGCCGACCGACCGTGCCCATCTGATCCGGGGTTGCGATCGCGACGTCGAAGTCGGTGAAGCCACCTTCGATCCTGGCGGCGAGGTCGGCGGAACCGACGACGTCGGCGCCTGCCTCCTCGGCCTCGCGCGCCTTGTCGCCCTCGGCGAAGACGGCGACGCGCATCTCCCGGCCGGTGCCGTGCGGGAGCATCAGCGTGCCACGCAGCTGCTCGTCCGCATGCCGGACGTTGAGGCCGAGCTGGAAGTGCACCTCGACGGTCTCGTCGAACTTCGCCGTCTGCAGGCTCTTCAGGAGCGCGATCGCCTCGACCGGGGTGTAGAGCTTCTCCCGATCGACCGCCGCTCGAGCCGTCCGATACTGCTTGCCATGCCCGGACATCAGACCTCTCCCTCCACGCGCCCGAAGTTCGCGCCCGCTACGTCCGCGGTCATCACGGGGGTCATGCCTCCACCTCGACGCCCATGGACCGCGCCGTGCCGGCGATCACCTTCATCGCCGCCTCGACGTCGTTCGCGTTCAGGTCGGGCATCTTCGTCTCGGCGATCGAGCGCAGCTGCGCGTTCGAGAGCTTGCCCACCTTGGTCCGGTTCGGCTCGGCAGAGCCCGACTCGAGGTTGAGCGCCTCCTTGATCAGGACGGCGGCCGGCGGAGTCTTCGTGATGAACGTGAAGGAGCGGTCTTCGTAGACCGTGATCTCCACGGGGATGATGCGGCCGTTCTCGTGCGCGGTCTGCGCATTGAACGCCTTCGTGAACTCCACGATGTTGACGCCGTGCTGGCCCAGCGCGGGGCCGACGGGCGGCGCCGGGTTGGCCTGGCCACCCGGAATCTGGAGCTTGATCAGTGTGAGGACTTTCTTTGCCATTGCGTGAGTTCAATCGGGGCTGCTCGCCCCTCCTCCCGTCTGTTTGTCGTCGTGGTGGTTGTGACTCAGTCGATCTTCTTGACCTGGTCGAAACCGAGCTCGACCGGCACCTGGCGCTCGAAGATGTCGACCAGCACCTTGAGCTTCTGGCCGTCAATGTTGACGTCGACGATCTCGCCGTCGAAGTCGGAGAGCGGGCCCGAGGTGACCTTGACCGACTCGCCGAGCGAGAACTGGGCCTGCGACTTCGCCGCCGGGCCGCCCGCGGCACCGGCCGTGTGGAGGATCCGATCGACCTCGGCCTGTGACAGCGGCACCGGCTTCGCGCCCGCGCCGACGAAGCCGGTCACTCCCGGCGTCCCCTTGACGACGGTCCAGGCCTCGTCGCTCAGGTCCATGTTCACGAGCACGTAGCCCGGCAGGACCCGCTTCTCGGTCTGCACCTTCTGCCCATCCTTCGTCTCGATCACCTGCTCGGTCGGCACGACCACGCGGCGGAACCGCGGCGACTGGTTCATCGAGACGATCCGGTGCTCGAGATTGGCCTTGACCTTGTTCTCGTGCCCGGAGTAGGTGTTGATCACGTACCAGTTGAACATGCGCTCAGCCTCACTGCCCGAGAAGGACGTTGCGGACGAAGGGACGGATGACCTGGTCGACGCCCCAGAGGTAGGCACCGACGATGATCACGGCGATCAGCACGACGACGGTGCCCTGGATCGTCTGGGCCCGGTTGGGCCAGTCGACCTTCTTCAGTTCCGCGATCGACTCCGAGATGAAGCCGCCCCGGCGCCGCTGCTCGTGCTCGACCGGAACCGAGCCGCCACCCGCACCGGCCCCCGCCGGCTGGGGAACGCCGCCGCGGGGCTCGCTGTTGCCGGCGTCGTCTCCGGCCGCGCGGCGCGCGTCGCGCCGCTGCCTGCGGGTCTCGTCGGACACGGCTAGCGGGTCTCCCGGTGGAGGGTGTGCGAGCCGCACCAGCGGCAGTACTTCTTGAACTCGACCCGGTCGGGTGAGTTCCGCTTCGACTTCTCGGTCTGGTAGTTCCGTCGCTTGCACTCGGTGCACGCGAGCGTGATTGCGACTCTGACTCCGGTTGCCATGGCTTGTCTCTTCGCTGTTCGGTGGGAAAGGGCAGGCGCGCGATAGCGGCGGTAGGACTCGAACCTACGACACGCGGATTATGATTCCGCTGCTCTGACCAACTGAGCTACGCCGCCGAGCGGTCCCCCACTCTAGCAGCGGCGCCCAGCCGGCTCAGCGCAGTTTCGCACGTCGACGCCGCTTCCGTATCCGACCGGCCACGACTGTAGCCTCTGCCACCGTGATCCGCATCCCTCCACGCAGCGGTGGCTGGCTCGAGGTCGTCTGCGGGCCGATGTTCTCCGGCAAGAGCGAGGAGATGATCCGCCGCCTGCGCCGGGCCGAGATCGCCGGCCAACGGGTCGTCATCTTCAAGCCGCGGATCGACGACCGCTATGACGTGACGGACGTCGTCTCGCACGCGGGGGCGCGGATGCGAGCCGTTCCCGTGCGTAGCGTGCCCGAGCTCCTCTCCCGTTCCGGAGCTCACGACGTCGTCGGGATCGACGAAGTCCAGTTCTTCGACGCCTCGATCGTCGACGCGGCGCTGTCGCTCGCCGCCGGCGGCATCCGGGTCGTCGTCTCGGGACTCGACCAGGACTTCCGCCGGCTGCCCTTCGGCCCGATGCCCGACCTGCTCGCCCACGCCGAGTTCGTCGACAAGCTGCAGGCGGTCTGCCACCGTTGCGGCGGCGCCGCGACGACGACCCAGCGCCTCCTCGACGGCCGGCCGGCGCCCTACTCGGGCGAGACGATCGTCGTCGGCGCCCTCGACTCGTACGAGGCGCGCTGTCGGGACTGTCACGAGGCGGGCGTAGATGCGATCGCGCTCATCGCCTGACCGTCAGCCGATCCGGTAGCGCTCGAGCCGTTCGAAGTCGAGCTCGACGCCGAGACCCGGGCCGGGCGGCGGTGTGATCGTGCCGTCGGCAGCGATCTCGATCGGCTCGTCGAGAAGCCAGTCCCTTCGCTGCGGCGACCAGGCGGGCGGATCGTAGGGCACCTCGACGAACGGCACCGGCGAGAACGCGATCGCTGCGTGGAGGTTGGCGAGCAGGCCGAGGCCGTTCGACCAGGCGTGCGGCGACCAGGCGCGCCCGTGCAGGTCGGCGAGCGCTGCGAGCCGCCGGCAGCCGCCGATCCCCCCGACGAAGACAACGTCTGCCTGGAGCACGTCGAGCTGGCCCCGCACGACGAGATCGCGAGCCTCGCGCGAGTCCCGCACGAGCTCACCCGCTGCGAGCCGGATCGAGGTTCGCTGCCGCAGCCGCGCGTAGGCCTCGGGATCTGCCGTCGGGAGTGGTTCCTCGAGCCAGTAGACGCCGAGTTCCTCGAGCACCGCCGCACATCGCGCCGCGTCGGCGATGTCCCAGCGGGGCTCGCGATCGCCGGGCATCCGCCAGCCCTGGTTCGCATCGACCATGATCTCGAGACCGTCGCCGAGAGCCTCCCGGACTGCGCGCACCGCATCGAGATCCGAAGCCTGGTCACCGCGACCGAGCCTGAGCTTCACTGCTCGCACCCCCTCTGCCACAAGGGCCTGGCAGCGCTCGACGCGCTCGGCCGCCGGAACGA
The DNA here is from genome assembly GCA_964581085.1 of uncultured Gaiellales bacterium. GTDB lineage: Bacteria > Actinomycetota > Thermoleophilia > Gaiellales > Gaiellaceae > Gaiella. Next base: position 10,971 of record CAZOMP010000011.1, read on the forward strand.
GCTCTCCCGTCGATGCGTACGCGACGAGGTGCTCGTTGCGGCCGCCGAGCAGTCGCCACAGCGGCTCGTCGAGCGCCTTGCCGACCAGATCCCAGACGGCCACCTCGACAGCCCAGGGGCGGCCGCCGTGGAGATCGATCGTCTCGCAGATCTCCCGTACCGCCTCCGTCCGCATCGGGTCGAGCCCGACGAGGAGATGGTGCAGCGCGTTGAGGTCGGGCAGCCCGTCTCCGCCCGAGCCGACCCCTGTGACTCCCTCATCGGATCTGACGAGAACGACCGTCGCGTCCTGGTGCCTACGGGGCACGGGATCCCACGCAGCCCGGAACGGCGGTTCGAGCGGGAAGCGATAGAGGCGGCGCTCGACCGCCGTGATGCGCACTAGAAATCTCCCGGAGCGGCCACTACCTGCCGCTGTAGAACGGGTTCTTCAAGGCGTCACGTCTCTCGACGAGCGCGGCTGCCGCTTCGGGGTCGCGGCCCTCGACGGCCATCCTGATCGCCTTGCCGACCGCCTCGCGCGCGGCCAGGCGCACCGCCGTCTCGTCGTTTGCGTCACCGTCGAGCCAGATTGCGACAAGGACGATCAGATCGCTCGTCGCCTCGATCAGCCCGGCAGCGACCGAGTCGAGTACCGCCTGGCCGATACCGAGCTGGCCCGGCCCCCACGTCATCTTCTCCAGGGTGGGCGTGTTCGCAGTCGCCTTGTTCATCATCAGCGTCGGCGGCCAGATCGGCTCGTACTCGGGCTGGGAGGCTCCGACACAGCAGAGCACCGGCGAGTGTCCCGGCGAGGGGTGCGAGAACATCGAGACGGCGGCGGCCGCGGTCGGGCTGCCCCGGTGGGCGAGAACGACGTTGACGTGGACACCGTTCGGGGCCAATCCGCCCCAGCCCTCGCCGATCCGCCCGTCCAGCTCTGCGATGTTCACGATCTTCCTCCTTCGTTCGCTTCGAAGCCGACGTCGAGCACGACGCGCAACGCCTCTCCGGACAGCATCAACTCGAACGCCCGGTCGATCTCGTCGAGGGGGAGGCGATGCGAGATGAGCCGGTCGAGCGGCAGGCGCCCGGAGCGGTACAGGTCGAGCGTCTTGCGGAAGTCCAGCTCCGGCCGCGCCGAGCCGTAGATCGAGCCGAGGATGCGGCGCTCCATCCGCGGGATCGTCTTGGCCGGGACCGACAACGTCACGTCCTCACGCGGGATCCCGATCAGCACGGCGGCACCGCGGTTTCGCGTCGAGAGGACGGCCGCCTGCATCGCCTCCCCGCGCCCGGTCGCCTCGATCGCGTAGTCGACCCCGCCGCCCGAGACCTCCCGCACCGCCGCCGCCGTCGCCTCGGCGCTCCCGGCCCAGACGACGCCAGCCGAGGCGCCGAAGTCGCGCGCCGCCTGGACGCGCTCCCGCGTCATGTCGACCGCGATCACCGGCTCGGCGCCGACTGCGACCGCCGCCATCAGGGCCGAGAGGCCGACACCACCACAGCCGATCACGGCAACACGGTCGCCCGGGCGTACGCCGGCGGTCTTCCAGACGGCGCCGACTCCCGTCGTGACCGCGCAGCCGACGAGCGCTGCGACATCCCAGGGCACGTCCTTCGGGATCGGGACGCACGACCGCTCCGGCACGATCGCGGCCTCTGCGAACGTCGACAGGAAGCAGAGGGCGTCCAGGAGAGTGCGACGTGGTCGCCGGGTCTCACACGCTCGACGCCGGGACCGACGGCCGCCACGAGCCCTGCTCCCTCGTGTCCCAGCACGACCGGGCAGGGCGACTCCGTCGTCCCGTCGACCGCGTTGTAGTCGGAGCGGCAGACGCCGCTGGCGCCGATCCGGACGAGCACCTCGCATGGGCCCGGGGGAGCGAGATCGAGCTCCTGGACGACCTGGCGGCCGCCGGTCTCCTCCATCACTGCGGCCCGGATCCTCATCCGGTCCCCGCCTTCGCGCCTACCGCGCCGGCTTCGACCGCTCCGCTCACGCGGCCGGCGGTGTCGCAGCCTGGAGCGCGCGGAGCTCGTCGATCGGGATGTGGCAGCGCATCAAATGGGCCGGCTCCACCTCGACGAGCGGCGGTTCCACCTCGTCGCAGATCTGACCCAGGTGGCGCGGGCAACGAGTGTGGAAGACGCAGCCGCTCGGCGGGTTGGCGGCGCTCGGAATGTCCCCTTGGAGCTTGATCCGATCTCGCTCGAGGCCGTCGATCGTGGGCACGGCAGAGAGGAGCGCCTCGGTGTAGGGATGGTGGGGTCCCGCGAAGACGACTTCGGAGCTGCCGAGCTCCATCAACCGGCCGAGATAGAGGACGGCGATCCGATCCGAGACGTACCGCACGACCCCGAGGTCGTGGGAGATGAACATGTACGAGACGCGCTCCCGCGCCTGCAGCTCGACCAGCAGGTTGAGGATCGCGGCCTGTACCGAGACGTCGAGCGCCGAGGTGGGCTCGTCGCAGACGACGAGCTTCGGCTCGCCTGCGAATGCACGCGCGATCGCGAGGCGCTGCTTGAGCCCCCCCGAGAGCTGGCTCGGTCGCGCACTGACGTACCGTTCGGCGAGCCGTACGGACGCCATCAGGTCGTGCAGGCGCTGTTCTGCCGGCTTGCCGGTGATCCCGGCGAGCTTCTTGAGCGATCGCTTCAGGATCCGCTGTACCGGGTGGCGTCGGTTGAGAGCGGAGTCCGGGTTCTGGAAGACGATCTGGAGTGCCCGGAGGTCGTCCTGCGAGCGCTTCCCGAGCGTGCCGGCGAGATCCTTGCCGTCGAGGACCACCGTCCCGGACGTGGGCTCAACGAGGCCGAGCAGCGAGCGCGCCAGGGTCGTCTTGCCGCTCCCCGACTCGCCCACGAGCCCGAGCGTCTCGCCGGGCCAGATCGCGGCCGAGACCCCCACGAGAGCGTGCACGTCGTGGCCCTGCTGCTTGAAGACCTTGCCGAGGTCGTCGAAATGCAGCAGCGGCTCGGCAGTGCGGTCGATCTGCGGCAGCTCGAGCTCGGCCGCCTGCTCGCGCGGCAGAGCCTGCGCGCGGTCGTGGAAGTGGCAGCGACTGACGTGTCCCTCGGCGATCTCGTAGGCGTCCGGCGGCTGCTGCACGCAGATCGCCTCGGCGAGCAGGCAGCGCGCCGCGAAGACGCAGCCGGGAAGCTCCTCGCCGACGTTCGGCATGAAGCCCGGAATCGTGTCGAGCCGGCCGTGGTCCTTGCGGACGCCGCCACGCGGGACGCAGCGCATCAGCCCGACCGTGTACGGATGGTGGGGGTCGTGGATGACCGTCTCCGTCTCGCCCTCCTCGACAAGCTTGCCGGCGTAGAGGACGCCGACGCGGTCGCACATCTTGCGGATGATCCCGAGGTTGTGGCTGATGAAGAGCACCGAGGTGTTGAGCTCCGCCTGCAGCCCCGACACGAGGTCGAGCACCTCGGCCTCGACGGTCGCATCGAGGCCGGTCGTGGGCTCGTCGAGGATCAGCAGCGCCGGCTGGATCGCGAGCGCCATCGCGATCACGACCCGCTGCTGCATCCCACCCGAGAGCTGATGCGGGTAGCGGCCCATGACCGACGACGGGTCGGCGATCTGGACGAGCTCGAGCGCATGCCGGGTGCGATCGAGCGCGACGTCCTGCTTCTCGCCCCGGATCCGGAACACCTCCGCCACCTGCCGCCCCACCCGGATCGACGGATTCAGGGCGGCGCCGGGGTTCTGGTAGACCATCGAGACCTTCTCCGACCGCAGCCGCCGGAGCTCGGCGCCGCCGAGCGAGAGCGCATCGACGCCGTCGATGCGGAGGCCGCCCGAGCGGACGCGCCCGTTCCGGGGCAGGTAGTTCACGATCGCGAGCGCCGCGGTCGACTTCCCGCAGCCGGACTCGCCCACGAGGCCGTACGCCTCTCCGCGACGGACGTTCAGGGTGACGTTGCGAAGCACCTGCCGGTCGCGGCCACGGACCGTGTAGACGACGTCGAGATCCTCCAGTTCGAGCGCCAGGGGCGCCGGCCCGGTCGTGTCCCCGGGAGTGGTCTCCGCCGCCACCGTCACCGGTCGACCACCTGCTGGAGGCCGTCGGCGACGAGATTGACGCCGATCACGAGGCTCGCGATCGCCATGGCGGGGAACAGCACCGTCCACCAGTAGGTCCCCGAGTTCAGCAGCTGGTAGTTGTCGGAGATCTGCAGCGACCAGTCCGGCGAGGGCGGCTGCACCCCGAAGCCGAGAAACGTCAGCCCAGCGACGGCGAAGATCGCGTAGCCGAGGCGCACCGTCGCCTCGACGACGATCGGTCCCATCACATTGGGCAAGATCTCGCGGCCCATGATGTAGTGCGATCGCTCACCCCGCAGTCGAGCCGCCTGCACGTAGTCGAGGTCACGCTCGCCGAGGACGGTGGCGCGAACGGTGCGGGCCACGATCGGTGTGAACACGAACCCGATCACGATGATCAGCGTGCTCTTCGAGCTTCCGAGCCCAACGAGCGCGAGCACCGCGATCACGATCAGCGGCAGAGCCAGGACGGCGTCGATCACGCGGCTGATCGTGTCGTCTGCCCAGCTTCCGCCCCAGAAGCCCGTGATCAGACCGAGGATCGTGCCCGCGACGATGCCGAGCAGGGTCGCAAGCGGCGCCACGCTGAGCGTGTCGGAGGCCCCAGCGAGGACGCGTGAGAACACGTCGCGGCCGAGCTGGTCGGTACCGAACCAGTGGGCGGCGCTCGGCGGGGCGAGCACGCTATCACCCTGCGCGAGCGGGTCCTGCGGTGTCAGATGGGCGCCCACGATCCCCCAGAAGACCCAGAAGGCGACGATGACGAGGCCGATGATGAACGTCTTCGAACGGACGAGCTGGCGCAGCATCTCGCGTCGCGCGGCCCGCGCCTCGCTCGGCACGAATCCGAGGGTCGGCTCGATCCCGGCGGCATCGTCGATCATCCCGCTCACTCGGTACCTCCGAAGCGGATGCGGGGATTGAAGACGGAGTAGAGGATGTCGGCGAGGAACGTCGCCACGAGGTAGACGATGCCGACGAGCATGACGCCGTCCTGGAGCATGATGAAGTCCTTGTTCTGGGCCGCCGTGTAGATGCGCAAGCCGATCCCGTTGTAGTTGAAGAGCTTCTCGATCACGAGCAGGCCGCCGATCAGGTAGCCGACCTGCGTAGCGACGACGGCGATCGTCGGTAGCAACGAGTTGCGGAGCACGTGTGTGCGCACCACCTGTCCCTGGTTGAGCCCCTTCAGGTAGGCCGTCCGCGTGTAGTCGGCGTCGACCGACTCGATCACGCTCGCCCTCGTGATCCGGGCGATGTAGCCGAAGAGCACCATCACGAGCGCGATGCTCGGGAGCAGCAGGTACTCCATCTGGGTGAGGACGTTCGCTCCGGGCGGCGCGGCGGCAGTGACCGGCAGCCACCCGAGCCAGATCCCGAAGATCACGATCAGGACGATCGAGGTCACGAACTCCGGGATCGCCGTCAGCGAGAGCCCCGTGATCGTGATCGAGCGGTCGGAGAGGCGGCCGCGCTTGAGGCCCGAGACGATGCCGCCGAGGATGCTGAGCGGCACGACGAGCACGAACGCCTCGGCCGCGAGCTTGAGCGAGTTGCGGAACGAGGGCCAGATCAGGTCCGAGACAGGGACCTTGTACTGCAGCGAATCGCCGAGGTCGCCGCGGATGAAGTGCGAGAACCAGTCCCAGTACTGGACGACGAGCGGTCGGTCGAGCCCGAGCGCCTTGTTGTAGGCGTCGACGTCCTGCTGGCTCGCGAACGGCCCGAGCACGTTGCGTCCGATGTCCCCGGGCAGTACCTGCGCGGCGGCGAACACGATGATGCTCAGGAGGAAGAGCGTGATCAGCGCGTAGACGAGCCGCTTGAGCAGGAACCTGGCTATGGCGTCGTGTCCTCCGAGAGACGGCGGCCGGGTCGCCGCGGCTGCGACGGCCCGGCCGGTCGTGTGGCTCTAGGCGAGCGAGGTCCGGCTCAGATAGACCTGACCGAGGGCGTCGGCCTGGTAGCCCTTCACCTTCTTGGATCCCGCCGCGAGGTAGTTGTAGAAGTACGGGATGATGATCGGTGTGTCGCGGAGCATGTCGGTCTGGATCTGGAAGGCGAACTTCCGCTGCTGCGAGAGCGGAATCGCCGCGATGTACTTCTGAATCACCTTGTCGAGCCTCGGGTTCTTGTACTGGGCTCCGTTCCAGACGCCGTGGCTCATGACGGCGGCGGTGAGGAACACGTTCGGCACGGCACGGTGGCCCCAGTCGGTGATGCTGATCGGGGCGTTCAGCCACGGCGTGTTCCCGTAGCCGGTCGGCGGGCCCGTCTGGCTGCCGGCGAAGTAGGCCGTCGAGGTCAGGATCTCGAGGCTCATGTTGATCCCGAGCGGCTTCACCGAGCTCTGGAAGATCTGCGCGAGCTGGGGAATCTCGCCGACCTTCTCCGTCGTCAGCTTGATTGCGAAGCCCTTCGGGAACCCGGCCTGCGCCATCAACTGCTTGGCCTTCACCATGTCCCTGTGCCGCTGCGGCACCTTCGGGTTCGTCGACGGATAGACCGGCGCGAACGGCGAGTCGTTGCCCAGGTCGGCGTACCCGTTGAAGAGCTTCTTGACGAGGCCCGGGCGGTCGAGCGTCAGGGCCATCGCCTGGCGGACGAGCCGGCTCTTGATCGGATTGTTGAGGTTGACGCGGAGGCAGATCTCGCGGTGGGTGGCACCCCGCGCCGTGAAGATCTGGACCTTCGGGTTGTTGAAGACGGCGCGGCCGGTTGCGAACTGCACCTGGCAGCAGAGGTCGATCTGACCGTTGAGCACGCCGGCGATCATGGCGGACTCGTCCGCGTAGTAGGTGACGTCGACCCCGTCGAGCGGCGCGGTGCCGCCCCACCAACCGGTGTACCTGTCGTACTTCGCCGAAACCCCCGGCGTGTACGACGTGAGCCGGAAGGCGCCGGTCGTCTGGGGGGTCTTCGTGAAAGTGCCGAGCTTGTAGTCCTTCGGCAGCATGATCGCCTGGTAGGTCGTCGAGCTCGTCAGGTAGGGGAAGCTCGCGGTCGGCTGCTCGAGCGTGAACTGCACGGTCAGGTTGTCGATCGCCTTGATTCCGCCGGGCGAGAGAACGCCCTTGAAGGCCGACAGCGCCTGCGACCCCGAGTTCGGGTCGACGAGACGGTTGAAGGTGGCGACGACGTCGTCGGCACCGAACGCCTGGCCGCTCTGGAACTTGACGTTCGGCCGGAGCTTGAACGTCCAGACCGTGCCGGTCGCGTTCGACTTCCAGCTGACCGCCAGCTCGGGCTTGAGCGTCAGGCTCCTCGTGGCGCGGGTGAGGAACTCACCCGTGATGCCGCCCGTCTCGAGGCCGCCCTGGTCTGCGAAGAGGTGGGGTTCGATCGCCGCCACGGGCGGCGGCGTGATCCCGACCCGGATCCGCCCACCGGCTTTTGCCCGTGCCGGGGCGCCGAACGCAAGCGGGGTATCGAAGGCGGCGAGCGCCGAGCCGATCGCGCCGACCGACAGCCCCAGGACGGTCGCGCGCTTGATGAACTCCCCCCGGTCGATGCCGCCATCGGCGAGCACGTCGATCAGGTCGTTCTCGAGCTCGCCTGTCGAGAAGCGGTACGTATCGAGCCGCCTCATGTTGTCGTCGGACATGCAACTCCTCTCGTGCTCGCTGGACATCGCACTCTCGTCAACTTTGGACGCAGAAGGACGCAGGAAGTTGCAGGCCCCTCGGGCCGCTCCCTCTCCTGCGGGTGGATCATCGTTTCCATCAACCCCGGCAGTTATCCCACGTTTGCCCCCGCCTGGTCAAGACATCCGCTCGATCACGAGAGCGCCCAGCCGTCGCGGGTGGCGGACAAGTAGGGTTGAGGCATGCGGGCGGTCGTCTTCACCGGTGCCGGCGGCAACGAGGTGGTCGCGTTCGAGGAACGGCCGGACCCGGTCCCGGGTAGCGACGAGATCCTGCTCGAGGTGCGCTACGCCGCCCTCAACGGCGCCGACCTCGCCCAGCGTGCAGGCCGCTATCCGGCACCGCCCGGCTCCCCACAGGACGTCCCCGGGATCGAGACGGCCGGGGTCGTGATCGGCCGTGGTGCAACCGCGCGCCGCTTCGAGCTCGGCGAGCGCGTCTTCGGGATCGTCGGCGGCGGCGGTCTCGCCGATCGCGTGATCGTCCACGAGCGCCACGTCACGCGCGTGCCGGACGCCCTCGACGATGCCGGCGCGGCGGCCGTCCCGGAGGTGTTCATCACCGCCCACGACGCCGTCTGCTCGCAGGCCGGGCTCCGGATGGGGGAGCTGCTCGTCGTGACGGGGGCCAACGGCGGCGTCGGCACGGCGGCCATCCAGATCGGCGCTGCCGGAGGAGCACGCGTGCTCGCAACCGTTCGCTCGCAGGAAGTCAGGGCCAGAGTCGCCGCCCTCGGCGCGGAGGTGGTCGCGCCGGACGAGCTCGTGGAACGCGCCCGGAAGCTCGGCGGCGCCGATGTCGTCCTCGAACTGGTCGGCGCACCGAACCTCGAGAGCGACCTCGCCGCGATCCGAACCCAGGGCCGGATCGCAATCGTCGGCACGGGAGCCGGCACCGAGGCAACGCTTCCGCTGCGGACACTGATGGGCAAGCGGGCGCTCATCTTCGGCACGGGCCTGCGCACCCGGCCGCTGGAGCAGAAGGCCGCCGCCGTGATGGCGTTCGAGCGGGAGGTCGTGCCGCACCTCGCGACCGGCCGCATCGTGGCCCTGATCGACGCTGTCCTGCCGGCCGACGACCCGCGCGCCGCTTTCGATCGGATGGCGCAGGCCGGAAAACTGGGCAAGGTACTGCTCGACTTCGGCGGGTAGATGGCCAGGATCGCCTTCCTCGCCCACTGCCTGCTGAACCAGAACTCGAAGGTGCAGGGTGGCTGCAAGACGGCAGCGATCTGGGATCCCGTGGTCGACCTCCTCGTCGAGCGGGGCTGGGTGATCAGGCAGATGCCGTGCCCGGAGCTCGCCTTCGCCGGCGTCCGCCGCTTCTGGTGGGTGCGCGAGCAAGCGGACACACCGCTCTTTCGTGCGCACTGCCGCCGGCTCGCGCGGACGGTGGCAGCCACCATGGAACCGCACGTCGAGGCCGGAGACGACGTCGTCATGATCGGAATCGACTCGAGCCCGACGATGGGCGTCTCCTTCCAGCCGTCGTCGACGAGCTGGGGCGGCGAGCCCAACGTCGGCGAACCCGAGACGACGATGGTCGACGGCGAGGGGATCTTCCTCGAGGAGTTGCGGGCGGAGCTCGCCGAACGCAACCTGCCGCTACCGCGCCGCACCGGGATCCGCCACTGGTTCCCCGGCTACGACCCTCGCGAGGAGCATCTCCGGCTCGTGGCGCTGCTCGAGGAGGTGCCGAGATGACGACGAGCGATCCCCGCTCCGAGAAGATCGCAGTCGTCTCCGACGACGACTTTCTCCAGCGTCTGCCGGCGCTGCGAGAGGCGAGCTACGGGCTGATGCAGCTCCCGCCGACGGCGCTCGACGCTACGGTCGCAGCCGAGGCGCTCGCACAGCTCGCGGAACAGGTCGCCGAGTACCGGCGCAACGGTTACGAGGTCGTGCTCGCGGGCGACGGGGCGCCGTGGCGCGACGGGCTCGACGAGGCACTCGCGGCTGTCGGCGTCGCGCCGCTCCCTCCCGCTCCCGTCTGAATCACTGCAGGCGCTCGGGAAAGCCGGGCGCCCGCAGGTCGGTGCCGAGCTCGTCCTCGAGCAGCTTCACGACCATCGTCGACCAGGCCTCGCCCCCGTAGGCCTCGCGGGCGCGCGCGAAGATCTCCTCGGTGCGGGTGGCGAGCGCGAGCGGGACGCCGAACTCGTCGGCGAGCGCGTGCGCGAAGCCCAGATCCTTCAGCGCCAGATCCATCGTGAAGCCGATGTCGTAGCTGCCATTCAGGATCAGCTGACTCTCCGTCTCGTGGACGAAGCTGTTCCCCGAGCTGGCGCGGATCACCTCGTAGGCCTGGGCGAGATCGAGGCCTGCCCGGCGGGCGAGCATGAGAGCCTCGCCGGCTGCGACGAGATGGACGAACGCAAGCATGTTCGTGATCACCTTGATCTGCGACGCGCTCCCGAGCGGGCCGATCTGGAACACCTTGCCGCCCATCGCCTGCAGCAGCGCCCGGTGCGCCCCGACCACGTCGTCGGCGCCGCCTGCGAGGATGGTGATCTCTCCCTCCGCGGCCTTGTGCACGCCGCCGGTGACGGGCGCCTCGAGCGTGTCGACGCCGACCGACCGTGCCAGCTCCGAGAGCCGCAGGAGCTCGCTCCTGTCATTCGTGCTCATCTCGATCCAGGTGCTTCCCGGAGCCATTCCGGCAAGGAGCCCGTCTCGGCCCTCGAGCACGGCCGCGACCGCCGCGGGTGAAGGAAGGCACGTGATCGCGGCGTCACTCGCCTCGGCCGTTGCCCGCGGGCTGTCTGCCCACCTCGCCCCGGCCGCGAGGAGCCCGGCGGCCGCGTCCCGATCACGGTCGTGGACCGTCAGCAGATAGCCCGCCCGCAGGACGCTCGCCGCGAGATACCGCCCGAGGCGGCCGACGCCGACGAAGCCGACGCGCACGTCAGTAGGCCATCCAGCCACCGTCGACGAGCAGGTTGATCCCGCTCACATACGTCGCCTCGTCGGAGGCGAGCCAGAGTGCGGCCCCGACGACGTCGTCGGGCCGGCCGAGGCGGTGGAAGGGAGTCCGCGCCCGGGAGTACTCGAGCAGCGCCGGCCGCATCCCTTCGGGGTTGCCGGTGAGGATCTTCCCGGGTGCGACGGCGTTCACGATCACACCGTCGCGGCCGTAGTCGACTGCGACCTGGTGGACGAGGTTGACGAGGCCACCCTTGCTCGCCGCATACGCGACGTGGCCGGGCGGGCCGACCATGCCGTGCTGCGAAGAGATGATCACGACCCGGCCGCGTACCTCGTTCACCGGCTCCTGCTGGAGCATCTGCGCAACGGCACGCTTCGTTCCCAGGAAGACGCCACGCAGGTTGACCGCCATGATCGCGTCCCAGTCCTCCTCGGTCGTCTCGAGCAGGCTCTTCGAGTGGTGCCCCGCGATGCCCGCATTGCACACCATCACGTCGAGACGGCCGCGGTGCTCGACGGCGGCGCCCACGAGGCGCTCGAGATCGGCGGCGCTCGCCGCGTCGGCCCGCAGGAAGCATCCCCGGGCACCGAGCTCCTCCGCAACCGGCGTTCCGCCTTCGCTCGGGTCGTCGCGGATGTCGCCCACGACGATGTAGGCGCCCTCGTCCGCGAAGCGCAGCGCGATCGCGCGGCCGAGCCCGGATGCCCCACCCGTCACGACCGCCGTACGCCCCTCGAGCCGCCCCGTCACGGCCACAAGCCTACGCCCGGCGAGGCAGGGACGAACGGATAGGGTGCGTCGGTGGCCGGTGATCCCCTTCGCGTCGGGGTGGTCGGTGCGGGATGGATCGCGACCGACCACGTCTTCCTGCTGCGCAAGCTCGGGCACCAGGTCGTCGCTGTCTGCGACGTCGACTCGGCGCGGGCCGGCCGGCTGGCCCCGGAGGGGGCGCGAACCTACACCGAGGCGGACGAGCTGCTCGACAACGAGACGCTCGATGCGGTCTGGGTGGCAACGCCGCCGCTCCACCATCGCGCCCCGACGCTCGCCGCGATCGAGCGCGGTCTGCCGGTCTTCCTCGAGAAGCCGATCGCGCGGACACTGTCGGACGCCCGTGCCATCGCAGACGCGGCAGCAGCAGCCGGCGTGGTCGTCGCCGTCGGCTACCAGTGGCATGCGACCGAGGCGCTCGAACACATCCGCGAGGCGCTCGCGGGTGCGCCCGTCGCCTACCTCTGGGGCGTCAGCGTCGGCCCCACGGCGGCGAGACCCTGGTTTCTCGATCGCTCCGGTGGCGGCGGCAACCTGCTCGAGCGAGGCAGCCACCAGCTCGACCTGCAACGCGCTGTTGCAGGCGAGGTCGAGTCGGTCCAGGTTGTCGCTTCCCCGCTGCAGCTGGCGCAGAGCGCCCTCGCCGACCAGGGTGACATCGAGGACGCGGCCACGATCACGCTCCGCTTCGCCGGCGGCGCGGTCGGCACCGTACTGCTCGCCTGGACACGGGAAGGTCAGCCGGGGACGTACACACTCGACGTCCTCTCGCCCACCGCGACCCTGCACGCGAAGCTCGACCCGGCCTTTGTCGTCACGGGGCAAGTGGGTGCCGAGCGGATCAAGCGCTCGATGACCGTGCATCCGTTCGAGCGCGGCATGGCGCGGTTCGTCGACGCGGTCCGCTCGGGTGACCCGGACCTCGTCTTCTGTACACCGCGTGACGCCCTCGACACGCTGGCGACGGCACTCGCCTGCGAGCGCTCCCTGCTCGAGGGCGGCCGCCCGGTCGAGGTCGCCGAGGTGCTCGGAAGCTGAGCACCGGAACCCCGGTCTCCGTCGAGCCGTTCGTCGTCCCGGCGGCGCGGACGCTGCCCTCGAACGCCGTCTACCTCGCCCACCTCGCCCGCACGGCCGCAGACCCGGGCCTGATCCGGCTCGCCTCGAACGAGAACACCGCGCCGCCGTCCCCGCGCGTGCGCGAGGCGCTCGCGCGCGCCTTCGACGACGTCAACCTCTCACCGCCGCCCGTGTCGCCCCTCCAGCTCGCGATCGCGCAGCGTCTTCGAGTCGATCGTTCGCAGGTCCTCGTCACGGCAGGCTCGACGGAGGTGATCGACGCGACGCTGCGGACGTTCTGCCGGGTCGACAGCGAGGTGGTCGTCGCGACGCCGTCGTGGCCCGTGTGCAGGACACGGCTGCACGCTCTCGAGGCGAAGATCGTGGAGGTGCCGCTGGCTCGCGGAGAGGATGGCTACCACTTCGACGTCGAAGCCGTGCTCGCGGTGATCTCGTCGCAGACGAGCCTCGTCGTCATCTGCAGTCCCAACAACCCGACGGGCAACGCGCTGGAGCTCGACGACGTGCGGCGGCTCGCCGCAACGGGCGTGCCACTGCTGCTCGATGCCGCCTACGCCGACTTCGACGAGGGCCGCGATCCGATGTCGCTCGTCCACGAGTTCGACAACGTGCTCGTGACGCGGACGTTCTCGAAGGCCTACTGCCTCGCCGGGGCACGGGTCGGCTACGCCGTCGGCAGCCACGAACTCGTCGACTATGTCGACCGTTTTCTCGTACCCGGCAGCGCCGTCAGCGGGCCTGCGCTCCACGCCGGTCTCGCAGCGTACGAGGACGAGGACTACCACACCCGCCAGGTGGAGCGAATCAGCCACGAACGGCAACGGCTCCTACCCCGACTGCGCTCACTCGGCCTGACGGCATTCGACTCGGCCGCCAACTTCGTCGCGGTCGAATGCGAGGGTCGCCCCGGCGGCGCCGAGGCACTCGCCGCGGGGATCCTCGCTGAAGGTGTCGTCGTGCGGCCGCTCGGCACGATCCTCCGAATCAGCATCGGCCGCCGTGACGAGAACGACGCCCTGGTGGCGGCCGTCGAGCGAACACTCGCAAAGGAGACAGGATGATCCCCGACCAGGTCAGGGCCCGCGACCTCGTGGGCTACGGCCGCAACCCGCCGGCTTTCAGATGGCCCGACGGCGCCACCGTCGCGGTGAACCTCGTGCTCGTCTACGAGGAGGGCTCGGAGGGCTCGGTCCTCTGGGGCGACGACTTCAACGAGGGCTGGGGTGAGTATCCGCTCGCGGGGGTTCAGCCGCCCCGCCGGGACCGCGGCACCGAGGCGCACTACGAGTACGGCAGCCGGGCGGGCGTCTGGCGGCTGGCTCGGATCTTCGACGAGCACGGGGTTCCCGTCACCGTCTCAGCCGCCGCGGTGGCGCTGGAGCTGAATCTCGCTGTGCCCGAGTGGATGCGGGAGCGCGGCCACGACCTGCTCGGCCACGGCTGGCGCTGGATCCCGCTCTGGGAGATGACGCGCGACACCGAGCGCGAGCACCTCCTGCGTGCGATCGAGACCTACGAGCGTGTCCTCGGCGAACGTCCCTACGGCTGGAACTGCCCCTCCTGGCCGAGTGAGAACACCCGAGAGCTGCTCGTCGAGGAGGGTGGCTTCCTCTACGACTCGGACGGGTGCAGCGACGACGTGCCTCACTACACGACCTGTCTCGGCAAGCCGTTCCTGATCGTGCCCTACTCGAAGACCTACAACGACAGCCGCTTCACGACGATCCCCGGCTACGCGAGCCCGCGCGACTTCCTCGACACGCTCGTGATGGGGCTCGACGAACTCGTGCGGGAAGGGCGGACGGCCATGATGACCGTGGCCGTGCACGCCCGCTGGAGCGGGCAGGCGGGACGTGCGGCGGCGCTGCGCGAGTTCCTCGAGTACGCGTCGGTCGTCTCCGGCGTCTCGTTCATGCGCCGGCTCGATATCGCCCGCTGGTGGCTCGCAAACTACCCACCTGCTCCCTGACCCCTAGGGAGCGAGAACGACCTTGCCGAACTCCTCGCCCGAGGCAAGGCGGGCGAAGGCCGCGGGGGCGTCTGCGAGCGCGTACTCGGAGTCGACGAGGGGTCGCACTCCCGACTGTTCCAGGAACGCGCAGAGACGCCGCAGCTCCGTCAATGTCCCCACCGACGATCCGACGACGCGGAGCTGGCGCCAGAAGATCCGCGCCAGGTCGGCGGACGGGTCGGGTCCGGTCGTCGCACCCGCCACGACGACGGTGCCGCCGGGCTTGAGCGACTTCAGCGAATGGTCCCAGGTCGCCTTGCCGACCGTCTCGATCACGGCATCGACGCGAGTCGGCAGGCGACCGCCGGTCTCGACGGCCCCCGCGGCGCCCAGTTCGAGCGCCCTGGCGCGCCGTTCCTCGCTGCGGCTCGTCACGTACATCTCGAGCCCAGCGGCACGACCGAGCAGGATCGCCGCCGTCGCCACCCCCCCGCCTGCGCCCTGCACGAGCACCGTGTTGCCCGGCTTCAGCCCGGCGCGGTCGAACAGCATCCGGTAGGCCGTCAGGTACGCGGTCGGCAGGCAGGCTGCTTCCGCGAACGTGAGCCCGGCCGGCTTCGGCACGAGGTTGCGAGACGGCACGGCGATCCGCTGCGCGAGGGTCCCGGGAACCCCGCGCTCCGAGAAGAGGTGGAAGTCGGCGGCGAGCGTCTCGTCTTCACCCGGCGAGGGCGTTCCCAGTACCGCGTGGACGACGACCTCGCGCCCGTCTGCCGTGATGCCGGCGGCATCGGTGCCGAGGATCGCGGGCAGGTGCTCCTCGGTGACCCCGACGCCGCGGAGGCTCCAGATGTCGTGCTGGTTCAGCGCCGCCGCGCGAACCTCGACGACCTCCCAGTTCTCCGGCGGGGACGGCTCGGCGACCTCCATGACAGCGAGACCCGAGAGTGGGTCGTCGGCAGCGATCCTGGCGCAGACAGCGGCAAGCACGTCCTAGACCGTAGCGTGACTGCGGACCGGGGACGGCAGTTGACTCGGCGCGAGCAACGGTGTTACAAGAGATCGAAGAGGTGGGAATGGTGGGCAGAGCTCAACGGGATTCCGAGAATCGTGGTGGGGACATCGTGATCGAGAGTATCGTCTGCACGCCCGTCAACCTCCGCATGCGAGCGCCGTACCGCTGGGTCGGGGGCTGGTATGAGGGAAGTACCAAGGTCGTCGTGGAAGTTCGGACGCAGGACGGGCTCGGCGGACTGGGCGAGGCATCGAATTGGCGGCATGCGACGCTGATCGACGAGGCAATCGCACCGAAGCTCGTCGGGCGCACGGTTGACCTGCGTGAATGTTGGCGTGCGGCGGTTCCTCCGATCCAGACGATTTCGAACACCGAGACCTCCGATTTCATCCGCGCCTACGGCGCTGTCGAGATGGCGCTATGGGATCTGCGTGCGAAGGCTCTCGACCTTCCACTCTATGAGCTACTGGGCGGTGCCGCGAGACGACGCATTCCATTCGCCGAGTACTTCTCCGAGCGACGAGCGACCGGCGGCGAGGGTGGCGAAGCTACGAGCCAGGACATCGCCTCGTATTGCCTCCGCATGATCCAGGAATTCGGATCGCCCTATTTCGAGGGCAAGGTGGGCTACCACGATCT
Organism: uncultured Gaiellales bacterium; assembly: GCA_964581085.1. GTDB lineage: Bacteria > Actinomycetota > Thermoleophilia > Gaiellales > Gaiellaceae > Gaiella. The sequence goes on from CAZOMP010000011.1 coordinate 27,035, forward strand.
CGATCTGGACATCGCAATTGCTCGCGACGTGCGTGAAGCAATCGGACCGCAGCGCGTGCTTCGCCTCGATGCCAACGGCGGCTGGACGGTGCCCACGGCGCGTGAAGCCCTACGCCGCATGCAATCTCTCAACATCGCGAACATCGAAGATCCCGTCCACGACCTCGAATCCATGGCACGGCTCCGTCAGTTCTCGCCAATCCCGTTCTCGACTCACGATCCGAACCTTCGGGCCGCGATCCGGCTCGGCGTCCCCGACTCGTTTGTCCTGAATCTGACTGTTCTCGGTGGGATCGAACGGACATCGAGATTCATTGCCGCATGTGAAGCCGTCGGCATCGCATTTACCTTCTATAGTGGCGAGTCGGGCATCGGGGTCGCTGCCTATCTCCACGTTGGTGCTGCGGATCCACACGTCTCGGGACCCAGCCAATCACTGCTGCGATGGTACGCAAACGACATCGTTGTGGGCGGCCCGTTCCAGCCAATAGAGGGGCACCTGGACGTACCCAACGGGCCCGGCCTCGGTGTGGAGCTCGACCGCGCCGCCGTCGAGAAGGCTCACCAGGATTTCCTCATCAATGGCCCGCTCGACCAGGTAGCGCCTGCCACCGAAGACGGCTACAGGTACCCGCCGCTGTACTAACCCGGTTTGTTGCCGCGAAGCCTCGTGCTCCGGCGACGTCACAGCTTCAGACGGAGCGTGGCTATGTGTGTCCTTTCCGCTCGAGTTCGCTGCGGCGGCGCACGACGTACTCATGGAGGCGCGCCTCGACCGCAACGTCGAGGGGCGGTCGTTCGTAGCGTTCGAGCGCCTGCTGCCAGATCGCCGTCGCCCGTTCGGTGGCCGTCGGCGCACCGGCCTCTTCCCAGCTCTCGTGGTTGCGCCAGTCGGAGACGAGCGGCTCGTAGAAGGCCGACTCGTACCGGGCGAGTGTATGCGGGGCACCAAAGAAGTGGCCTCCGGTCGGGACAGCCGCGATCGCAGCGATTCCCTCCTCCACCTCCTCGGCATCGACGGTTGGTGCGGCGATCGTGCGAGCCATCATCTGCAGCATCTCGACGTCGAGAACGAGCTTCTCGAACGACGCAGTCAGGCCGCCCTCCATCCAGCCGGCGCCGTGGTAGACGAGGTGCGCACCTCCGAGCACGGACGCCCACACCGACATCTGCGACTCGTAGGCGGCCTGGGCGTCGACGGCGTTGCTCGCACTTGCGTTGCTCGATCGGTATGGAATCCCGTAGCGACGTGCGAGTTGACCGGCCGCGATCGTGGCCCGGGCGTTCTCCGGCGTCCCGAAGGCAGGCGCCCCGGAACGCAGGTCGACGTTGGATGTGAACGCCCCGTAGACGACCGGTACGCCCGGCCGCACCAGTTGCGTCAGCGCGATCCCGGCGAGCGCCTCCGCATTCTGCTGGACGAGTGCCGCCCCGAGCGTGACGGGTGTCATCGCGCCTATCAGCGTGAACGGCGTCACCACGGCGGGCTGGCCGTACTCGGCCATCGTCATGAGTCCGTCGGTCATCGCCTCGTCCAGGCGGCGGGGCGAGTTGACGGAGATGATCGTCAGCACGCAGGGGTCGTCGAGCACGTCGGCCAGTTCCAGCCCCCGCGCAATCGCTGTCAGCTCGATCCCGTCTAGCGTCCGCTCCCGACCGATCGCGGAGAGGTGGAAGACCCGATCGGTGTAGATCAGGTTCGCGAGGTAGGTGTCGAGGTGGCGGGTCCCGGCGGGGAGCTCCTGGGGTGCGGTCGGCTGATTGCCGACGAAATGGATCACGTCGAACGACTGCGCCAGCTTGACGAGCGTTACGTAGTCGTCGAGGTTTCCCGCCCGCCGCCCCCGTACCCGGTCCTCCACCGTCGGTGGCCCCGCCACGAGACCGAACGCGATCTCGTCTCCACCCAGGTCGAGACGCCGGGCCGGGTTCCGCGGCGTCACCGTGAACCGCGACGGGGCGGTCGCCACGGCCGCGTCGAGAACCTCGCGCGGGATCCGGGTCAGCCCGGTCTCTGCGTCCACGAGCGCTCCGGCCCGGCGGAACGCCTCCCGCGCCGGCTCGCCCATCAGCTCGATGCCGACCTCCTGCAGGAGCCGCACCGAGCCCTCGTGGATCGCCTCGACCTGTTCCGCGTCGAGCAGCTCGATGGGCCCGAGCGCATTCCGCGGTGGTGGCCCCGACAGCAACCGGACCGCCGTGCGGGCAGCGCGTCGCTCCTGCCGCTCACGAGAAGAGCGGCGTCCTCTCCCTCCACCGGCACCGGAGTCGACAGTCATCGCTCAGTCGAGCAGACCGCCAGGGGTCGCGACACGTACCGTGTGCTCCAGCTCCGGGCCGAGCGCCGCAAGTGCGGTCGCGGCGTGGTCGGGGTCGACGACCGGCACGTCGGTGCCGAACAGGAGCTGACCCGCTCCGACCGTCTCGATCGCCAGCCGGAGCGCCCGGGGGCCGTACGACGCAGTGTCGAAGAAGACGTTCTCGCGGCGCGCAAAGCTCACGTCGATGCCTCGCGAGCCGAGCCGTTCGACCTGGATCGGGGCGCCCCCGGCGAGAATCGCGAAGACGATCCGCACCTCCGGCCACCGCTCCCCGCCACCGGCCAGCCAGGCGAGGAACGCCCGCTGCATCTGCCCTGTGTAGTCGGCGACCGGAGCCCACCAGGCAGGCGCGCCGGGCGGCGGTGCGGCTGCTACAGGGTGGACGAAGAGGAAGCCCGACGCGCGCAACGCCTCGAGCACCGGTACCAGGCGGTCGAGGTCGTCGAACGCGTCGGCGCCGACCGACGCCCCCGCGAAGCCAGGTCGCGGAAGCCGCGGCGAGAGCGGCACGATCCGGCCGCCGGACTCCCTCGCAACTGCGAGGACGCCCTCCTCCCACGTCGACTCCAGCTCGTCACGCTCGGCTGGGTCGAGCCGCTCGAGGCCGAGCGTCGGTTGCAGCGAGACGACGGCACGGTCGAGCCCCGCTCGGTCGAGCAGCGTGAGGCGGGACTCGAGGGCGTGCTCCGAGGGGTCGAAGGGGTAGGCGCCCTCGGCGAGCACCATCCGCCCCGGCTCGAGCAAGGGCGGCGCCTTCCGTACCGACAGCGCCTCGACGAACGACGGTGGCCAGAGATGCTGGTGGACGTCGATCCCGGCCACCGCGATCGCCTCAGGCGAGGATCCGACCGGACCGGATCTCGTCGACGAGCGGTTCGAGGTCAGGCAGGACGTCGCCCTCGGCGAGAAACGGCACGCTGCGGCGCACGGCCGCCTGGAGCCGGCCGGTGCCCCGGCCGAGCCTGGCGCCACGCAGATCGCACGCCTGGGCGGCGAGCAGGAGCTCGATCGCCGCCACGCGCGCCCCGAGAGCGGTCATCTCCGCCAGCCGGCGGCCGGCCAGCGGCGCCATCGTCATCCGATCCTCGATCCCTTCGGCCTGCGTCGTCGAGACGAGGTCGAAGGAGACCGGATGTGCGAGCAGCCGCGCCTCGACGGCGATCGACTGGATCGCGATCCCATACTCGGAGAGTGCGCTCTCGGCCATCTGCGGCCGCTCGCCGAGCCCCTCCGTGAGCCCGGTGAGGTTGCGCTGGAGGAGCTTCACGGCACGCTCGGCCGCGGTCGAGATGGCGGGTGCGAGCGCGATCCGGGCCAGATCGAGGGCCGTCGCAAGCGGCTGTACCTCGAAGTTGCCGACGGAGAAGACCCTGTCCTCCTCGACGACGACGAGCGGGTTGGACTGCGCCGCGTTCAGCTCGATCGCGAGCTGGTGCTCGACGAAGCCGAACGCGTCGCGACAGGCACCGTTCTGCTGCGCGATCGTGCGGAAGGTGAGGGGATCCTGCAGGTTCCGTGCCTCCACCTCGCTGCCGTCGAGGAGCTCGCCGAGGCGGGCGAGCGTCGTCTGCAGACCGGGGTAGTGCCGGGCGACCCCGATCGCAGGGTGGACGTGGTCACGGTTGCCGCCGAGCGCTTCCAGGTCGAGCGCGCCCGCGTGGTCGAGCACGTCGAGTAGTACCCGCGCATCGGCGAAGGCGAGTGCGCAGGTCGCGGTCGCGAACGCGCTCTGATTGAGGAGCGTGATCGCCTCGCCCTGGACGAGCCGGAAGTCGTCGCCGAGGACGCCGTCGGCCAGGTCCGCCATCTGGGCGAGGTCGCTCTGCCCGATCGAGCCGTGTGCACGAATCTCCGGCAAGCGGTCGTCGTTCAGCCTCTCGACGAGCCGCTGCGCCAGCTCGGGTCGTGCCACCGTCGTCGCGCGCGCGAGCGCGTTCGCCAGCCGCAGGGCGCTGCCACGGACGATCTCGTGGGCGACCGGTGCGCCCTGCGAGATCCGGTGCTGCCGCACGAGCAGCCGGTCGTGCTCGGCCGCCTCGACGTCGAAGACCTTCCGGCTGCCGACACCGGTCGTGACGCCGTAGGCCGGGCGGCCCTCGGCGAGCGCGCGGTCGACGACCGCCCGGGCCCGGGCCATCGCCTCGAGCGCGGCGGCGGCGAGCTCAACCTGCTCGCCGGAACGCGCGACGCGGAGCAGTTCGTCGAGCGTGAGGTCGGAGCCGGTGAGGACGACGGCGGCCATCGCTCCACCATTCCACCACGAACCCGTCAGGCGCGTCGAGCGAAGGCGCTGCCCGCGGAGCAGACGGCGAAGGCGCCCGCGGCGACGAGGACGATCGTGCCGCCCGGCGGCGTGTCCGCGTAGTAGGCGACGACGAGGCCCACGATCGCCGAGACGAGCCCGAACGTCATCGAGAGCAGAAACGTCGAGCGCAGGCTGCCGGCGACACGGTTGGCCGCGATCACCGGCAGCACCATCAAGGCGGCGACGAGCAGGATCCCGACGATCCGCATCGAGACGGCGACCGTCGTCGCCGCGAGCACGGCGATGACGACGTTCAACCGCGCCACGGGAACGCGCGCCACCCGGCTTCCCTCCTCGTCGAGCACCGCACCGACGAGCCCGCGGAAGAGCAGGCCAATCGTCGCGAGTGCGCCGAGGCCGAGCGCGAGCACGATCCAGAAGTCGCTCCAGGTCACGGTCAGGATCGAGCCGAAGAGGAACTGGAAGAGGTTCACGTTGAGCGCGCCGGCGCGAGAGACGAGGACGACGCCGGCTGCGATGCCCGTGTAGAAGACGAGCGCGAGCGCCTGGTCGCCCGCAGCGCCGCCGCGGCTTCTCAACCACTCGACCGTGAGCCCACCGATCACCGTGACGACGAGGGCGGTCAGGACGGGCGAGATACCGAGGAGATACCCGAGCGCGACCCCCGCGAAGGCGACGTGGCCGAGACCGTCGCCGATCAGAGACGCCTTGCGCTCGACGAGGAAGAACCCGACCGCCGGTGCGAGCAGGCCGACGACGGCGCCCGTCGCGAGAGCGATCCGCATGAACTCGAGCTCAAGCATCGGCGTGCAGCCTTGCCTCGTGCGAATGGGACGGGTCGTGCCAGAGCCCCGGCAACCCGGCCGGCGGGCCGTCGTAGACGATCCCGCCGCGCACGAGCACGATGCGATCGACGACGTCCTCGACGGCTCCGAACTCGTGCGAGACGTAGAGGATCGTCACCCCGAGCCGCTCGCGCAGATCGGCGAGCAAGCTTCCAAACGACTCCTGCGAGGCCGCGTCGACGCCCGTCGTCGGCTCGTCGAGGACGAGCAGCGCCGGCTCGGCGGCGAGCGCCTTCGCGATCAGGGCGCGCTGCTGGAGCCCGCCGGAAAGCGTCCGCAGGGGGGCGCCGGCACGGCCATCGAGGCCGACGGTGGCGATCGCACGGTCGACGACGGCCCGGTCGCGGCGCCGCAGCGGGCCCCAGAAGCCCGCCGCGGCGAGTCGTCCCGTCGAGACCACCTCACGCACCGTCACGGGCGCCTCGCCGACGAGGCGGGAGCGTTGCGGCAGGAAGGCGATTCGCAACCCGGCAGGGGCGCGCCCGGGAGGAGCCCCGAACACACGCACGCCGCCGGCGGTCGTCCGCTCGAGGCCGAGCACGAGCCGCAGCAGGGTCGACTTGCCACCGCCGTTCGGCCCCGCGATCGCGACGAACTCGCCCGAGGCGACCGTGAGGGAGACGTCCTCGAGCACGCGTACCCCGGCCCGGTAGGCGAACGAGACGTCGGTGAGCTCGACGACGGGCGAGGTCACCGGCATCCGAGCGCCCGCCGCAGCGTGGCCAGGTTCGCCTGCATGACGGTGAAGTAGTCGGCGCCGGAGGCGAGCGAGCTCTTCGAGAGCCCTTCGAGCGGATCGAGGGTCGCGGTCCGGGCGCCCGTCTCACGGGCGATCGTCTCCGCCAGCTTGGGCGAGAGAAGGGTCTCGGCGAACACCGTCGTGGCCCCCGAGCGTCGAACAACGCCCACGAGGCGCGCGATGCCCCGGGCCGTCGGCTCCCCCTCCGGCTGGAGCCCTTCGAGCGGTACCTGCTCGAGCCCGTAGCGATGGGCGAGCCAGCCGAAGGCGGCGTGGCTCGTCACGATCGTGTGACGATCGCAGTGTGCGAGGCCGGCTGCGTATCGGGCGTCGAGCCGGCGGAGCCGGGCGATCAGGCGCCGGGCAGCCGCCTCACGACGAAGCTGTGCCCCCACGACCCGGACGATCGTCGCATAACGGACAGGGTCGAGCCAGACATGCGGATCGTGGGTGAGCACCGGCGGCGCGCCGGCACTCGCCGCGGCAAGGAGGTCGACCGAGGCTCCCCGGCGGCTCTTCAACGCCGACTCGAGCGCCGGCATGAAGCCGTCACCGAGGTAGAGGACGAGCGTGGCAGCCTCGACGTCCTTCACGTCGCCCGGCGACAGCTCCAGATCGTGCGGCTCCGCGCCCGCGGGTGTGAGGTTCGTGACCTCGATGCCCGGCCCGCCCACCTGCTCGGCGGCGTAGGCAAGTGGATAGAAGGCGGCGACGACCCGTGGGCGGCCGTCGTTTCCGGCCTGACCGGAGCCGCAGCCGGACGTTGCCAGAGCGAGCGCTACGAGGACGAGCAGGGACACCGAACCTGAGCGGAGCATCGTCGCAGCGTAGCATCCGATGATAATCGGTATCATTATCGACATGAGCTCGCCCTCGCAGCAGCGCGGCCACACGCACGAAGCCGGCTGGAGCGAGCGGGCGCTTGCCCGCGTCCGCGCCGAGGGACTCAGGAACGGCGGTGCCCGCCGTACGGTGATCGAGCACCTCGACGGCCAGCCCTGCTGCCGCTCCGCCCAGGAGATCCACGACGTGATCCGCGCGACCGGCGGCAGCGCCGGGATTGCGAGCGTCTACCGAGCGCTCGACCAGCTCGTCGACCTCGGGCTCGTCCAGCGCGTCGACCTCGGCGACGGCGTCTCCCGCTTCGAGCCCGCCCACGCGGGCGGCGACCACCACCATCACCTCGTGTGCGACGACTGCGGCAAGGTGCAGCCGTTCGCGGACGCGGCGCTCGAGCGGGCGCTCGAGCGTGTCGCCGAGCGACTCGACGCGGGCATGCGGGCACACGAGGTCGTCCTGCACGGCCACTGCGCAGACTGCCGCTAGAGCGGCGGCCTTCCGTTCAGGCCGCGGGCGGTGGTTCCGGTGACGGCGGCCCGGCCGCGGGCGCGGCGGCCGTCTCGGCGAGCACCTGGCGCCGGAAGACGACGAAGCCGGCGGCACTCAGGACGAGCAGGATCGCCGTCGTCCGGAAGAGCTCGATCGGCAGCGCCCAGATCACGAACGCCATCAGGAGCACCCACGCACCCCAGGCGAGCTCCCAGCGCACCATCACCGGCGAGATCGCCTGGCGGGCATTCAGGGCATGGTCGTTCGGACCGACGACCCAGGCGCCTGCGATCACGAGGACCCCGACCACGAGGGCCACCCAGCCGGCGGCCGCGAGCGAGTCCGTGATGATCCGCCAGGCGTCCTCGACGGCAGGCCGAACGGAGTCGGCGTGAACGAGGTTGTCGATGACGTACCTGCCGGCGAGCCACCGTGCCAGCAGGACGAGGAGACCGACGACGACGAGGCCCACTCCGAGCGAGCGAACTTCCTGCCGCCGGCGTCCCCGCGCCAGCCAGATCGCCCCGATCCAGCAGGCGAGCGCGAGGATCCAGACGAAGTTCGCCACCTGCTCGAGCCAGTGGGTCACGTTCTGGGCCGTCTTCAGGTCGTCCGACTTCAGCAGCGTCACCTGCGCCGAGTCCTGCGGAATCTTGTCGGCGAGGTTCTGGACGAAGCCGAAGCGGTCGCCGAGCCGGAGCACGAGCGGCCGCAGGTCGAGCACGACGTTACCGTCCGACGTCTTCAGGATCTTCGTATCGCCGTGCAGCACCTCGATCAGCTGCGCCTGGGAGGCCGAGGCGACGTCGACGAAGGCGGACTGCGCTCTCGGTCGCGTCACGAGCTCCTGCGCGCCGCGGTCGACGAGCTCACGCGAGAGGCCCGCGAGCGGCGCCGCGAGGCCCTGCAGGTTCGACGGCAGCTTGTCGGTCAGCGCAGCCGAGACGTCGACGTTGGCGTAGAGCGCATCGACGAGCGCCGCCGCCACCTGCTGCTGGATCGCCGGGCTGGCGATCAGCTCCTCGGAGGTCTGCCGGAACTGGCCCTCGTCGAGCAGCTCCCGCTTGACGTAGGTCGACAGGATCGTCACGACCGTGAGCAGGACACCGAGGACGAGCAGGCTGCGAGCGGCGATCACGCGCCCGCGGGATGCCTGTGCTGACTGCGAGGCTGCCACGACTCTCCTCCTCGTACGACGACAGTTGGACCGACCGCGCAGAGCCTACAGCGACTGAAGGCTGCCGGTCGACCGCCTGCATGCTCGGTACACCGGCTCCCGGTCTCGTACGATCGCCGTATGTCACGGGGCTCGATCACCTACGTCGGTCACGCGACCGTCCTCCTCGACCTCGCCGGAGTGCGGCTGCTGACCGATCCGCTGCTCCGCCCGCGGGTCGCCCATCTGCGGCGTGCGGGCAAGGTCGACCCCGCCGTCCTGCGCGGCCTCGACACGGCGCTGATCTCGCACCTCCACTACGACCACCTCGACTTCCCCTCGCTGCAGCGGCTCGGGCGGGAGCTACCGATCGTCGTCCCCAGGGGCTCCGGGGGACTCGTCCGGCGCAAGGCAGCCTCGAAGCGAGTCGTCGAGGTCGGCGTCGACGAGCGGATCGAGATCGGCGCTCTCGGGGTCCGGGCGACGAGGGCAAACCACGATACGGGCCGGCTCCCGTTCGGTGTGCGGGCGGACCCGCTCGGTTTCGTGGTCGAGAGCCCGGAGTGCCGCATCTACTTCGCCGGCGACACCGACATCTTCGACGGGATGGCACAGATCGGCCCCGTCGACGTGGCGCTGCTACCGATCTGGGGCTGGGGCCCGACGATGGGCCCCGGCCACCTCGATCCCGTGCGCGCCGCGCAGGCCGCGGCGCTGCTGAATGCGCGCATCGCGATCCCGATCCACTGGGGCACCTACTACCCGATCCACCTCGGTGTGCGCGGGCAGCCGAACTTCCTGCGGACGCCGCCCGAGCTGTTCCGGCGGGCGCTCGAGGAGTACTCCCCTACGACGGAACTCCGGGTGCTCCAGCCGGGGGCGTCGACCGGGCTGTGAGCTCGCTCTCGGGTTGGCGTCCGAGGAATGCCTGGACGCCGCCGTGCACCGAGGCGTGCATCGCACCCGGGCCGAGGCGCTCGAGAAGCCCGCTCCGGCCGAGCGCCTCCCTCAGCGCGCCGACTGCCCGCGCCAGCTCGAACGTGATCCCGCGCTCGTGCAACCGCCCGACGAGATCGTCGAGCATCGCAAGCGCGGTCGTGTCGACGTGGGAGATGGCACCGGCGTCGACGAGCACCGTGCGGGCCGGTGGTGCGGCACCGTCGACGAGGCGCAGCGTCTCGTCGCGGAAGTAGGTCGCGTTCGCGAAGAACAGCTCGCTCGAGAAGCGGAAGAGGACGAGCCCGGGGATCGTCCTGTACTCCGGATGCCTGTCGATGGCGCGAAAGCGATAGTCCTCGTCGGTGCTCGATTCGCCACTCGCCAGCCCGAGCACGGCGATCCGGGGTCGGTAGGCGCGCCGGATCAGCGCCAGCAGCGAGGCGATCACGGCAACGACGATCCCGGGCAGTACGCCGAGGAAGGCGACCGCTGCGAGTCCGACGAGCGCCAGCACCGCGTCGTCGAGGTCGAGACGCCAGAGGTCCCGTAGGCCCTTCACGTCGACGAGCCCGATCACGGCCGCGACGATGATCGCGGCAAGTGTCGCCTGCGTCAGCCCGTCGAAGAGCGGCGTCAGGAAGAGCATCGTGACGACGAGGAGCGCTGCGACGCCGAGCCCTGACAGCTGCGACCGGACTCCCGCTCCCACCGCTACGGCCGTGCGGGACAGGCTCGCATCGACGGGGAAGCCCTGGAGCAGGCCGGCGCCCGCATTCGCGGCGCCGAGCGCGATCAGCTCCTGGTTCGGGTCGATGTCGTAGCCGCGCTGCGCTGCGATCGAGCGGCCCGCACCGATCGACTCGGCGAGCGCCACCACGGCGACTGCGACCGCGCCGCTCGTCAGGGCGCCGATCTCCCCCAGGCCGAGGGAGGGGATGGCAGGTGTCGGGAGTCCCGCCGGAACGTCCGCGATCACGGCCACGCCGTGGGCGGAGAGGTCGAGGGCCCTGCTCGCGACGATCGACGCCGCCGCCACGAGGAGCGCCGCCGGGAAGCGCGGGGCAAACGTGCGGAACACGAGCAGCACCGCGAGACAGACGGCGCCGACGGCGAGTGTCTGCCAGCTCGTCTCGTCGATCGCACGGGCGATCCGCCATAGTGTCTCCGGCACGTTGCCCGTCTCGACGGAGAGCCCGAGCAGCTTCGGGAGCTGACCCACGATGATCACGATGCCGACGCCGCTGATGAAGCCGACGAGGACGGGGCGGGCGAGGAACTCCGAGACGAATCCGAGCCGGACGAGCCCGCCGAGGACGAGGACGGCGCCCGTCACGAGCGAGAGTGCCGCGAGCAGGGCCGGGTAGGACTGACCCGGGAACTGCTGCGCCACCGGAGCGAGGGCCGCTGCCGCTGTGATCGCGATCGTCGAGCTGGGGCCGACGTTGAGCTCCCGCGAGGTACCGAAGACGGCGTACGCGACACCCGCGGCGAGTGCCGTCGCAAGCCCTGCCTGGGGGGGCGCGCCGGCGAGTGCCGCGTACGCGACCGCCTGCGGCACGAGCACCGCCCAGACCGCGAGGGCGGCCAGGAGGTCCGGCGCGAGGTCGCTGCGACGGTAACGCGGCAGCCAGGCAACGATCGGGAGCCGCTCCAGGACCGTCCTTCCCACCCTTCGTATCTCCTCTCCCTCGTCTGCCTGATGTGCAATGGTTGTCTTCGTCAGCCCTGACGCCGTCGCTGCCGGCGTCTCCGATATCCAACGAAGGAGCTTGCGCGTGCTAGCAGATGCGAATTACCCGTTCCTCGACGTTCTCTGGTCGATGATCATCTTCTTCGCGTTCATCATCTGGATCTGGCTGCTGATCACGGTGTTCGCGGACATCTTCCGCCGCCGTGACGTCGGCGGTGGCTCGAAGGCGCTCTGGATCATCTTCGTGATCATCCTCCCGTATCTCGGCGTCCTGATCTACCTGATCGCACAGCATCAGGGGATGGCCGACCGCAACATGGCGCAGATGCAGCAGGTGAAGGAGCAGCAGGACGCATACATCAAGAGCGTCGCCGCCTCGTCCTCGCCGACCGACCAGATCGCGCAGGCGAAGCAGTTGCTCGACAGCGGCGCGATCACGCAGGCCGAGTTCGACGGCATCAAGGCCAAGGCGCTCGCGTCGTAGGTTCGCTGCTGGCGGCCGCGGCATCCGCCGCGGCCGCCAGTAGGATGCGGACGCGATGGCCGGCACGATCCTGATCGGCGTGGACGACTCGGAGGTAGCGGGCCGGGCGCTCGATCGTGCCATCGCCGAGGCACAGGCAAACGGCGACACGCTCGTCGTGCTCGCGGTCGCGGACATGCCGCTCGATCCCGAGGGCCCGCAGAACTTCGGCGATCTCACCGGTGGCGCGCGCATGATCCCCCTCGTCGAGCCGCCCGAGCTCGAGCCGATCCTGCGGGGGGCGCGTGAGCAGGTGTCGGCGGCAGGCCTCACCGCCGACTACGTCTGGGCGGCAGGGAATGCGTCCGAGAAGATCGCCTCGGCGGCGCGCGACCGGGAGGCCCGACTCGTCGTGCTCGGCGCCCACCACCGCGGCTTCTTCGGCCGCCTGCTCGGCACCGACGTCGCGGCCGAGGTGACGCGGGAGCTGGCCGAGCTCCAGACCGAGATCGTCGTCGTCGAGTAGCACCGGCCGGCAACGTGCAGATCACCCGCATCCGGGCCTACCGCCAGGTGCAGCCCTTCCGTCGCGGGAGATACGCGATGGGCCACGTCGGGTCGGACGAGTTCGACTCCACGATCGTCGCCCTCGACACCGACCAGGGCATCACGGGCTACGGTGAGATCGCCGTGATCAGCCCGCTATACGGCGAGGCGTTCGCCGCGGGGGCACGAGCGGGAGTGGCCGAGCTGGCGCCGCTCCTGCTCGGCGCCGACGCGACCCGACCGAAGGCTCTGGCGGCCCTGCTCGACGGCAGCATGCAGGGACAGCGCTACGTCAAGTCCGGACTCGACATGGCCGCATGGGACGCGGCGGCACGCGGCGCCGGGCGACCGCTCTACGAGCTGCTCGGGGGACGGTTCGGCGAGGGCGTGCCGCTCTACAACGTCGTCACCGTGCTACCGCTCGAGGCGGCCGTGGCGCTCGCCCGGGAGCTCGTCGCCGAGGGATATCGCCGGCTCCAGGTCAAGATCGGGACGACGCCGGAGGCGGATGCGGAGCGCCTGCACGCCGTTCGCGAGGCGGTGGGCTCCGGGATCGTCCTCTACGCCGATGCGAACGGTTCCTTCAGCGCCGCCGCCGCGCGGCGTTTCCTCCGGCTCACGACCGACGTCGAATACGTGCTCGAGCAGCCGTGCCGGACCTACGCTGCCTGCGCCTCGGTGCGGCCGGCGAGCGACCGGCCGCTCGTCCTCGACGAGTCGATCGTGACGCTGTCCGACCTGCTCCGTGCACACCGGGAAGGCGTCGCCGACGGAGTCACCCTGAAGCTGCAGCGCGTCGGGGGGATCACGAAGGCGGTGCTGATGCGGGACGTTGCGGCGGAGCTCGGGCTCGAGGTCACGGTCGAGGACGCAGGCGGCGCGAGCATCGCAACCGCGGCGATCACGCACGTCGGGCTCGGGACACCCGAGAAGCTGCGCACCCACACCTGCGACTTCCACACCTGGGTCGGCGTCGACCACGGAACCGGCCTGCCGCCGCGTACGGACGGGATCCAGCGGCCGCCGGAGGGCGCCGGCCTCGGGATCGCCGTCGACGAGGACAGACTCGGCGAGCCGTTTCTCGACCTCGCCACATAACCCCGCCGCTCGTGCATACGATGACCGGGTCGTCCGAAGGAGCGTGATGGAGGAGACACCGAGAGAGCGCCGTGGCCGTCGCGGGCGGGTCGGCGCCGTTGCAACGCCCGCCGCGCAACAGCGCACGTCGCGCTACCGGACGCTCGAAAACCCGTTCCCGCCGCTCGAGATCCTGAGCGCCGACCAGATCGCGCACATCCACGGGGCGGCGCTCGCGATCCTCGAGGAGCAGGGAATCAGGGTCCTCCTACCCGAGGCCCGGACCGTGCTGCGGGACGCGGGCGCGACGGTGGACGAGGAGTCGGAGCTCGTGCGCTTCGACCGCGGGCTCGTGGAGCAGGCGGCCGCGACGGCGCCCGCGTCGTTTCAGCTCCTCGGCCGCTCGCCGGAGCGCAACGTCCTCGTCGGCGGCCGCTCGATCGTGCCCGTCCCCGTCAGCAGCCCTCCCGCCGTCAGCGACCTCGACGGCGGCAAGCGCCCGGGTACGCTCGCCGACTTCCGCGACTTCGTCCGGCTGACCCAGTCGTTCGACGTCCTCCAGGTGGGCAGCCCCTGCGTCGAGCCCCAGGACGTGCCGGTGCAGTTCCGCCACCTCCAGTCGTCGCTCGCGTACCTCACGCTTACCGACAAGGTGCCCTACCTCTACGCTCGCGGCCGCGGCCAGGTCGCCGACGGGTTCGAGATGTTCCGGATCGGGTACGGGGTCGACGCCGACGAGTTCGTGTCGGCGCCGCGCTGCTACACGGTGATCAACAGTAATTCGCCGCGGCAGCTCGACATCCCGATGTGCATGGGGTTGATCGATTTCGCGCGGGCCGGACAGGTCTCGGTGATCACGCCGTTCACGCTCGCGGGAGCGATGGCACCGGTGACGCTGGCGGGTGCGTTGACGTTGCAGCACGCCGAGGCGCTGGCGGGTGTCACGCTGACGCAGGCGGTGCGCCCCGGAACGCCGGTCGTGTACGGGGCGTTCACCTCCAACGTGGACATGAAGTCGGGGGCTCCCGCCTTCGGGACGCCCGAGTACTTCAAAGCGGCCCTCGCCGGCGGCCAGCTCGCCCGCCACGTCGACCTGCCGTATCGCTCCTCGGCGCCCAACGCGTCGAACGCCGTCGACGCGCAGGCGATGTACGAGACGATGATCAGCCTCTTCGGCGCCGTGCTCGGAGGAGGGCACCTGATCATCCACGCCGCCGGCTGGCTCGAGGGCGGGCTGACCGCGTCGAAGGAGAAGTTCGTGCTCGACGTGGAGGTATTGCAGATGCTGGCCGAGGCGCTGCAGCCGCTTGTTGTCGACGACGAGGAGATCGGTCTGGATGCGATCGCGGCGACACCGCCGGGCGGCCATTTCTTCGGTGGCGCCCACACGTTGGCCCGCTACCGGACGGCGTTCTACGAGCCGATCGTCTCCGACTGGACGAACTTCGGCCAGTGGACGGAAGAGGGCTCCCGCGACGCCACCACCCGCGCCAACGAGACCTGGAAACGGGCGCTCGCCGACTACGAGCCGCCACCGCTCGACACAGCGATCGCAGCCGAACTAACAGAGTTCGTCGACCGCCGCACCGCCGCCGGCGGAGCACCACCCGAGTCGTAGGAGGCCCGTTCGTGTGCTTCGAGCTCGATTCGGTCCCGCCGATCCCGGTCCTCTCCGGCGGCGCACCCGTGCGCTGCGAGGACATCGCGCTCGTCTCGGCGGATGCGACTCGCGTCGCGGCATTCCTCGCGCTCCCCGACGAGCCCCGCTCGGTCGGGATCGTCGTGCTGCCGGACATCCGCGGTCTCTACGGCTTCTACGAGGAGCTCGCGCTGCGCTTCGCCGAGCGCGGTTACCCGGCGGTCGCGTTCGACTACTTCGGCCGGACGGCAGGCGTCGGCCGCCGCGACGACACGTTCCCCTACGCCGACCACGTCGCCCGCACGACACCCGCGGGCGTGCAGCAGGACACGCGCGCCGCCGTGGAACTGCTGCGGTCGCCGGCGGGCGGCTCCTGTACGACGATCTTCACGGTCGGGTTCTGCTTCGGCGGTCGCCACAGCTGGCTGGCCGCCGGCGGCGGACACGGACTCGCCGGGGCGGTCGGGTTCTACGGCAACCCCGACGAGCGCAGGAGCCAGCCGGGCCCGACGCAGCTCGCTGCCACCTTCGAGGCACCGATCCTCGCCCTTCAGGCCGGCGACGACGAACACATCAGCGCGGTGGCAAACGCTGCGTTCGAGCAGGCTCTCGCCGCCGCAGGCGTGCCGCACGAGCTCGTTACCTACGAGGGGGCGCCGCACAGCTTCTTCGACCGCCGCCACGAAGAGTTCGCCGCCGCATCCGCCGATGCGTGGGAGCGGGTCCTCGCCTTCATCGAGCGGTACGCGTAGCGTCAGAGAACCGTCGCCAGGCGGTTCCAGAGGAGGCATTCCGCGCGGGCGCGGAGCCCCTGCGGCGGCACCCCCGCGCGGCAGCGCGCGACGTCCGGCCCGAAGAGCACCTCCTCGAACCGCTGCGCAAGCTCGGCGCTGCGGACGATCATCGCGAGCTCCGAGTTGCGGTAGAGCGCCCACGCGTCGAGGTTGACGGTTCCGAAGCTGACCGTGTCGTCGGCGACGACGACCTTTGCGTGCACGACGGCTCCCGGCAGCTCCCAGATCTCGACACCCGCGTCCTGGAGCCCGGCGTAGCGGTGCCGGAAGGCGGCCGTCGCCTGCGCGTTGTTGGACACCTCCGAGACGACGACGCGGACGCGGACACCGCGTCCAGCCGCCGCGAGGATGCCGTCCACGAGCGAGCGGTCGGTGACGTAGGGGTTCATCACGTCGAGTCGGACGCGGGCCTGGTCGATCTGCTCGCGGATCGCCTGCGATGCCGCCACATGTCCGCCCGGGATCACCTGCACGAGCGCAACCGGCGTCGTACCGGGGTCGGTCGGCTCCGGAAAGTAGGGGGCGAGGTCGTCGGAGAGCGGGCCACCGTGGCCGCAGAAGCTCGTCAGGAAGGCGGCCTGGGCCAGCCGGACGACGTCACCGGTCACTCGCACCATCACGTCGTGGAAACGACCGTCCTCGAAGTGGTCCTCGATCCCGGCGCCGCCCGTCCAGGCGAGGGCGCCGTCGATCACGTACAGCTTTCTGTGGTCGGCCCGGCCCAGCTCGTCCTGGCGCCGGTCGAACCAGCGGGCGTCCGGATAGAGCCCGTGCCGGTCGGGAGGGAAGACGTCGTTGACGACGATCTTTGCACCGGCCGCTGCAAGACCCGTGAACAGCTCGCGCGCCTGCTTGTGGGGCCGCGAGCCGAAGCTGTCGCAGAGGACGCGCACCTCGACTCCCGCGGCGAGCTTGCGCTGCAGCAGGGCCGCCATCCGCTTCCCCACCTCTCCTTCGCGCCAGCCGAACATGAGGATGTGCACGGACGACTGCGCCGCCTCGATGTCGGCGAAGATGCGGGGGAAGAACTGACGGCCCTCGGCGTACGGGTCGATCGTGGCGGCGGTCGACCAGGCGAACGGGAGGCGCGCCGCGTGCGGGCGCAGGTCGGGACGGCGGGCAAACGCCTCGGTCGCCGCTCGTGCCCCCTCGGCGGTGACGGCGTCGGGCGGCGGCGGCCAGCTCGGATCCTGTGGCGTCCCGAGCACCCGTTGGCCGGCGTAGGCGACCGCGGCGCCGACCGCGACTGCAGCTCCGACACCGACGCGCGCTGCTCCACGTGCACTCCGGCCCACCGGAGGAGCCTAGCTGCCTGCCGCGGTGCGAACGGATGGACGCGAGACGGTGCCCGGGTTGGGGTGCTCGCCCACGTGTAGGGTCGGGCGCGTGAACCTCGTCTGGGCCGTCCTGATCACCGCCGCCGTGGCAGCGGCCGCAATCACGGTGATGCTCTTCGTACGGCGGCGCGCGCCGGAAGGGAGCTACTTCCAGGACGGCGACCGGGCCTCGGGGGTCTTCGGGGTCATCGCCACCGGGTTCTCGGTGCTGCTCGGCTTCATCATCTTCCTCACCTTCACGAACTACGACCAGTCGCGCAGCGGCGCCGAGACCGAGGCGACCGTGCTCGTCCAGCAGGCGGAGACGGCGCAGCTGCTGCCGCGGCCGGAGGCCGCCATCCTCACCGGCCAGCTCGTCTGTTACGCGCGGTCGGTCGTCGCGCAGGAGTGGCCGCAGATGCGACGCGGCACGCTCGGGAACACGGTCAATCCGTGGGGGATTGCCATGTTTCGGACGATCAGCGGCTTCGAACCGGTCTCGAACCGCTCCCAGGCCGCCTACGGCCAGTGGCTGACCCAGACGGGCGAACGCGAGCAGGGGAGACTCGATCGCGTCCACGGCGCCTCGGGCGTGATGCCGACACCGCTCTGGATCGTCCTCTTCGTGATCTCGGTGATCGTCTTCGCCTACATGCTCTTCTTCGCCGATCCCTCCGAGGGGGCGGTGACGCAGGCGATGCTGATGGGCTCGGTGGTCACCGTCATGTCCGCCCTCCTGCTCCTCCTCTTCAGCCTCGACCGCCCCTATCACGAGGGCGTCGGCGGGCTCGAACCGACCGCGATGGAGCGCTCGCTCGAGCTCCTCGACCAGGGCGTCAGGGCGCTCGGGGTACGTGTGACGCCACCCTGCGACGCAGACGGCGTCAAGCTGTCGGGCTGAGCGCTGCGGTGGCTACGCCGCCGATTCGGCGGCGTACCGGGCCCGCAACTCCTCCTCGCGCTCCTTGCGCGGGAAGAAGAAGAAGACGAGCGCCATCCCGGCCGCGACTGCGATCATCGCGCCGATGTAGGCCCACTGGTCGCCGTCGAGAAACGACTGCTTCGCGGCCTGAGTGATCTGGCTCGCGAAGGCGGGATTCTGTGCGGCGAGGTTCTGGGCGCTCGCGAACGACAGCTGCAGCTGCGCCTGGGTCGCGTCGGTGATGTTCTTGCCCGACTGCGCGATCAGGTTTCCCATCGCTCCCGCATAGCCGAGCGTGAGCAGCGCGCCGAGCACGGAAGTCATCACGGCGCCGCCGAGGTCGCGCTGGAGGTCGGCCGTACCGGAGGCCATCCCCACCCGCGTCACCGGTACCGATCCGGTCAACGAGTTCGACGACGGGGTTCCCGCCAGGCCGACCCCCGCGCCGAGGAAGCAGAGCGGCAGCGCCACCTGCCAGTACGCGCTCGAGTCGTGCCAGAGCAGCAGCATCAGCGCGAATGCGATCAGGAGCAGGAACTGGCCCATCAGCAGTGTCTGACGGGAGCCGTTCGCGTGCACGAGCTTGGCCGACCGCGGCGCCACGACGACCATGAAGAAGACCGCCGGCAGGATGGCAGCACCGGCCTGGAGCGTCGAGTAGCCGAGCACGTTCTGCAGGTACTGCTGGTTGATGAACGCCGCCCCCATCAGGGACCCGAAGACGATGATCCCCGCTACGGCGGCGACCCAGAACGTCGGTCGCGCGGCGACCCGGAGGTCGTAGAGCGGGCTCGCCGCCCGGCGTTGGCGGAGGAAGAAGGCGATGCCGACGACGACTCCGACGGCAAGCAGGCCGAGCGCCACGGACGCCTCGTTCGGCACCGGGAGGAAGTTGATCCCGACGACGAGCGCGCCGACGCAGATCGCAGACAGGATCCCGCCCAGGTTGTCGACTGCCTCGGTCGACTCGTTCACGTGCGCGGGGACGAGCTTCCAGGCGAGCAGCAGGGCGAGCAGCGCCAGCGGGACCGTGACGAGGAAGACGGACTTCCAGTCGAAGACCTCGAGCAGACCTCCGGAAACGAGCGGGCCGAGGGCCGCAATTCCCCCGCCGAGCGCCGACCAGAGTGCGATCGCCTTCGTGCGCGACTGACCCGCCCAGAGTGCCGTGATCAGCGCCAGCGTGGTCGGATACGCCATCCCGGCGGCGATGCCGCCGACGATCCGGGCGAGGAACAGAACCGTGTCGGTCGGCGCGAAACCGGCCAGGAGCGACGCGGGCACCGAGAGCGCCATCCCGAGCAGGATCATCAGCTTGCGCCCGTAGCGGTCGCCGAGCGCACCGAGCCAGAGCACCGACGCTGCGAGGCCGAGCGAATAGCCGACGGCGATCAGGTTGAGCGTCGTCTGGCTCGAGTCGAACGACTCGCCGATCTCCGGGAGCGCGACATTCGCGACCGAGAGATTGAGGTTCGCCACGCCGGCGACGAGGATCAGGGTCAGGAGGACGATCTTCGCGCGGGCAGGCGCTTCACCCGGCTTCGCCTCCGTCTGCGGCGCGTTCATCCGCGCAAGCCTACAGTCCGCTCCGGGGAGCGGCTATTACACTCCCCGCGATGTCGAGCGAAGGAATCGACGGGATCATCCCGGAGCCGTGGCGGCCGGGGCGCCGCGTCGACCGGCTTCGCGCCAGCAGGAGCTACGGCTTCGTGCTCGCGCTCGTGATCGCGATGATCGTCTTCGTCTTCGCTGCACCCGGCTCGGAATGGGCCTGGACCGCCTTCGCCGCCCTCCAGGTCACCGTCCTCCTCGCCGCCCTCTGGACGTCCGGTGTCGGGAACGTCATGCGCCTGCCGGCGATCGCGCTCGCCCTGCTCGTGATCGCGCTCGCGTTCATCCAGTACCAGTGGCTCGAGGGCGGTCGGACCGCGATCGGGCTGCTCAACGTCTTCCTGATCGTGGCCACCTGCGCGGTGATCGCGCTTGGCGTCCTCGACCAGCGCTCCATCAACGCCCAGTCCGTGCTCGGAGTGATCACGATCTATCTCCTCCTCGGCGTCCTCTTCACGTTTGCCTTCTCGGCCGTCGCCGTCCTCGACTCGGCGCCGTTCTTCGCCCAGGGAACCGACGGCACGCTCGCCGAGCGGATCTATTTCTCCTTCGTGACGCTCGCGACGCTCGGGTATGGAGACTTCACGGCGGGGACGACGGCCGGCCGGATGCTCGCGGTCTCCGAAGCGATCCTCGGCCAGCTCTACCTCGTCACGGTCGTCGCCGTCGTCGTCGCGCGCCTCGGGCCCGGGAGCCGGCGAGCGGCCGATGGGCAGGACGAGGTCTAGACGGCCTCTACGACGGCGCCCGGGATCGCTGCGAGGAGCTCCTCCACCCCGGTCTCGAACACCGCGTGCGGCGTACCCGCGGCACACCAGACCCGGTCGAAGCGGCGCAGCGACTCGTCCACGATCGTCGGCAGGACGGTGTCGTGGCCGAGCGGCGGCACGCCCCCGATCGCAAATCCGGTCGCGGCACGCACCTCCTCGGCACGGGCGGGCCGACCGTCGACGGCCGTGACGCGGCGGTCGCCGGCACAGAGAATCATCGTCGTCTGCCCCTCGACGACGAACACGAGCGACTTCACGATCTGCCCCAGCTCGCAGCCGCAGGCCGCAGCCGCCTCGGCCGCGGTCCGCGTCGAGTCGGGCAGTACGCGCACCTCGACGTCGAGACCGAGCCCGGCAAGCCGCTCCTGCACCCTGGCCGCGGTCGGATGGAGTTCGCTCATCGGCGCGCGGCGCAGGCGCTGCGCAGGCGCTCGAGGTCCGCATGGCGCGTCGGGATGTCGTCGCGGTCGGCGGCAACGCGCTTGTCGCGCAGCACCGCCAGGAGGTCGAGCAGCACCGGCAGGGGCGGCCCGCTGGCGGTGATCTGCTTGCGGAACTTCTCCGCCAGATCGCCTGCCGGCCGTTCGATGAAGCGGGTCACGAACTGGTCGTGGTGCTGGGCTGCGGTACGCCCGTGTGCCTCGCAGACCAGCACGAACTCACGCATCGCCTCGATCACGCCATCCGACAGGTCGCCGGCGGAAAGCACGTCGAGGAAGTCGTCCATCATGCTCTGCCGTTGCCGCACGCACGCCTGCAGCAGACGCTGGTCGTCGGCGGTCATGAACGGCATCTTCTCGAGCACGATCCCGGCATAGGCAGGGTCGCCGACGCTACAGAGACCGAGCATGAGGTCGATCTCGTTGATCGCAGCGAAGTCGCCCGCATTGGCGCCGCGGTACACCTGCCGCCCGACCCGGTAGGGCTTGAAATAGGGACGGACGTTGAAGAAGAACCGCGCCACGTCGAGCCGCCGGTCGAGCTCGTCGTTGTAGCGCACCACGTCCTCGAGCGCGTGGCGCGCGTCGCGGAAGAGCGCCGGCGCGACCGGATGGGTGACACCGAGCGGCGGCACGCGTCGCAGCACGTCGGCCGCGCGGATGTAGCCGAGGATTCCGAAGCAGTTGTACTCGATGAAGAGCAGCTCGTCGGGGAGCCAGGTGAAGCTCTTGTGGACGCCGCCGTGGGCGAGGTTCGAGAGGTTGACGTGCGCCGTCGCGAAACGGGGCACGACTCCGAGCCCGGTCGCGAGGCGCTGCGCGAGGCTGCTCGCGACGGGGAACGGCGAGCGCTCCTCGCGGTCGGGGTTCGTCAGCTCGTGACGCCGCAGCGCAGCCACGAAGAAGCCGACGTTTCCGAGCAGGTCGTAGCCGTGGTCGGCATCGAGGTCGAGCAGCGGCAGCGAGGCGACCGCCTCGACGTGGGCGTTGCCCTCCTCGAGCAGCGTCGCCTTCAGGTCGTCGCCGACGCTCTCGACCTCGGCCGGGTTGGCGAGCGCGAAGTACGCCTCCTCGAGCTCCGTGTTGAGATCACGGAAGCGACCGCGAATCCACGCGTCGAACGCCTCGATGCTCGCTGGTACCTGACCTGACATGTCTCCGCTGCACGATACTCGACCGCCCCGGGCCATCACGGCCGATGCGACTCCTAGACTCGCACGTGATGGACGAGTCGCGGCGCCGCATCGACCTCTTCGTTCCCATGCGGACGGTGATCCTGATCGTTGCCGCGGTCGCGATTGTGGCCGCCTTCCGGGCGATCGGCGACACCTTCCTGATCGTCTTCGTCGGCATCTTCCTCGGTCTCGTCTTCGAGTACCCGGTGCGGTACGTGATGCGCTACACCCACCTCTCGCGTGGGCTCGCCGCCACCGTCACCGTGCTCGGCACTGCGATCGCTGCCGCGCTCTTGTTCCTGGTCCTGCTCGTGCCGCTCGTCGGCAGCGTGCGGGACTTCCTCAAGGACCTCCCCACGCTCGTCCAGGAGCTGCGCGACAACGGCCAGCTCTCGTGGCTCGGCGACAGCGGTGCGGCCGGGAACGTCCAGGAGGGCGCCCATCAGGTCTCTGTCTCCGTCCCGGACGCGATCTCGTCGCTGCTCGGCATCGCGGGCAGCTTCTTCGGGATCTTCCTGGCGGTCTTCACGATCCTCTTCATCTGCCTCTTCCTGCTCACGGACGTCGGCAACCTGCGGCGCTCGCTCGCGAGCGTCCTGCTGCCGGGCGACGAGGAGCGATGGCTGAACGTCTGGGACCGGATCACCGAGGCGATCTCGCGCTGGGCGATCGGCGTCGTCGTGATCGCGACGATCGCCGGTACGACGCAAGGCGTGACGGCATGGCTACTCGGTTCGAGCTACGCAGTCGCGCTCGGCCTGATTGCCGGTCTGCTCGACATGATCCCCAACATCGGCGCCACGATCGCCGGGTTCATCCTCGTGCCGACGCTGTGGGCCGAACAGGGGATCGGGGCGGCGGTCGTGATGCTGATCGTCGTTCTCGTCTACCAGCAGGTCGAGAACAACATCCTGACGCCGAAGATCCAGGGTAAGGCGGTCAACCTCTCCGCCTTCTTCATCATCATCGCGGTCACGCTCTTCGGTGCCCTGCTCGGGGTGCTCGGTGCGCTGACTGCAGTGCCCCTCGCGGCGATGATCCAGATCGTCGTGCAGGAGGTCACGAAGGCGCGGCGCGAGTTCGTTGCCGAGGCGAAGGCGGTCCCGGCGGCGGCCACCGAGCCGGTCTGACCCGCACCTACCGGGTCACTGCTACTGGGGCGGGCCGGCGGCGAGCCTGACGAGCCCCGTCATTCGATTCCCGACCCCGTCGAGCCAGCCAAAGCGCACCCTGTCGCCGGGCTTACGGCGCTGGATCGCCGCCACGATCCCGCTCACCGCGGTGACGCGCCGCCCGCCCACAGTGGTGATCAGGTCGCCTCTCTCGATGCCCACTCTGTCTGCAGGCCCGCCCGGGACGACCTCCGCGACGAGGGCGCCGGAGGCGTCCGAGGTGCCGGGCGGCGCCGTGAGGATCCCGAGAAACGCCGTCGGGCCGACGTGAACCACGGCGCTCGAGCGGCCGGCGAGGATCTGCCGTGCGACGCTCATGGCTCGGTCGATCGGGATCGCATACCCTTCGCCTCCCGCCGACCGGAACGCGAACCGGCTCGACGCGGCCGTGTCGATCCCGATCACGCGCCCCGACGCGTCGAGCAGCGGACCGCCGGAGTCGCCGGGCTGCAACGAGGCGCTCGTACGGATCAGGCCTCTGAGCCGGGCCGAGCCACCCTGGTCGTCGTCGACGGTGATCGAGCGTCCGAGCGCCTGGATCCGGCCCGAGGACACCGCCAGGCGGCCGGTGCCACCCGCGTTCCCGACCGCGGTCACGGACTGTCCGACGCGAAGGCCGACCGAGCGGCCGACGGAAGCCGTCGCGAGCTCCGAGACGCCCTGCAGCCTGAGGACGGCGATGTCGCCCGAGATCGAGTATCCGAGCACGGTCGAGGCGTAGCGGCGGCCCGTGCGCGGGTCCGTCACTCGCACGGCGGTAGCGCCGCGGATGACGTGGTTGTTCGTCAGTACAACCCCGGCGCGGGAGATGACGATGCCGGTCCCGGCCGCGACGCCGCTCGCGTAGCCGAGGCGTGTCTGGACGACGACGACGCCCGTCGTGGGGCCGGAATCGGCGCTCGAGGCGCTGCCGGACACGATCGCGGCGACCACGCAGAGGACGGCGACGACGGCACCGCGCAGACTGTTCGTCCTCGTCAGCACGTGCCGCCATTGAAGCAGGCGCCGCCACGCCGGCCGCTCCTGCCGGGATCCGATCAGGCGGGTGCGCCGGCGTCGCTGCGACCCGCCCGCTGAGCCTCAACGGCACGGTGGACGTTGCCGTGCACGTGGTCGGACCCGATCTCGTCGAGGACGCCGTCGGCGCGCAGCACCGAGAGGACGTGTGGCTTGACGCGCGCAAGCCGCATCGTGGCGCCGCCTGCCTCGACGAGAACCCGCAGCTCGCCGAGCTTCGCCGAGCCCTGGGAGTCGATGAAGTTGACCCCTTCGAGGTCGAGCACGAGACACCTCAGCTCCTCGTCGCCCTCGACGAGCCCGCGCACCCGTTCCTCGAGTGCCTCCGCGGTCGCGAAGAAGAGGCCCCCGTCGAAACGGAAGACGGCGATCCCCGGGAAGGTCTCGTCGGAGGGATGCTCGTCGAGCTCCCTGAAGACCTGCGTGCCTGGCTCGCGCCCGAGCAGCGGCATCGGCGGCTGCGTCGCCACGTAGACGAGCCAGCCGAGCGAGAGGGCGACTCCGATCAGAACGCCGGCGAGTACGCCCGCCGACAGCACGCCCAGAACGGCCGCTGCCGCGATCCAGAAGTCGAACCGCGCCACCCGGTGCAGGCGACGGAGCTCGGTGACGTCGATCATCCCGAAGACGACGGCGTCGATGATGATCGCGCCGAGTACCGCCTTCGGCAGGACGGAGAAGAGCGGTGCCAGCACGACGAGCGTTCCGAGCACGAGGCCGCCGGTGACGAGCGAGGCCAGCGGCGTCCGCGCGCCCGCTGACTCGTTGAGTGAGCTGGCGGAGAGGCTCGTCGAGACCGGCATACCCTGGAAGACGCCGGCACCGACGTTCGCGACGCCCTGGGCGACCGACTCCTGGTTCACGTCGATGCGGTAGCGATGGCGGGTCGCGAACGCTCGGGCATCGCCGGCGGTCTGCGAGAAGCCGATCAGGAGCAGCGCGCCCGCGGCGATCCCAATCGCCGCCGCGTGGTCCGAGAAGACCTGCCAGGCAGGCAGGTCTGGCGCCGGCAGCCCCCGTGGCACGTCCCCCACGAGATCGACGCCGCGCGCGCCGAGGTCGAAGACGGAGGAGGCGATCAGGCCGCCGACGACGAGCACGAGCGCACCCGGGATCGCGGGCTTCGCGAAGCGAAGGCCGAGAATCACCGCGAGCGAGGCGACTGCTACTGCCACCGTCGGCCAGTGGATCGCAGCGAGACCCTGCAGCCACGACCAGGTCTCCTGCCAGACGTTGTCGCCGTCGCCCGAGGTCCCTGTCAGCTTCGGCAGCTCACCCGAGACGACGTCGACCGCGGCACCCGCGAGGAAGCCGGTCACGACGGCCCTGGAGAGGAACTGCGCGATCCAGCCGAGCCGGAACACGGCGAGCAGGAGGAACAGGACGCCGGTGACGAGCGTGATCGCCGCGACGAGCTGCGCAGCCTCGGCGCCAGCCACAGACGTCGCGAGCACGGCGCCGCCGGCGACGGCGGCGAGCGACGAGCTCGGGCCGGTCGAGATCTGCCGCGAGGTGCAGAAGAGCGCATAGAGGATCGCTCCTGCCGCCGCCGCGTAGAGCCCGTTCTGGAGCGGGACGCCGGCGATGCCCGCGTAACCGAGGTTCTTCGGCACGATCAGCGCCGTCACCGCGATCCCCGCCGCCACGTCGCCGCGGAGCCAGGCGCGGTCGTAGCGCGGAAGCCAGTCGAGGACGGGGATCAGCCGGCGGACGCCCGACGGGCTCCCGCTCACCCGCCGCCGCCGAACCGGTCGAGGAGGAGCCCGTGTCGCAGCCCGCGGTCGCTGACGACGAGGGAGTCCCGGCCCAGCTTGTCCATCGTCGCCCGGACGATCGCGGCCCCGGCCAGCACGACTTCCGCTCGCTTGGGCTGGAGGCCCACGATCGACCGGCGTGCGTCGGCGTCGCGAGACCGGTAGAGCTCGAGCTGCCGGTCGATCTCGGCCCGGTCGAGCACCGTACCCTGAACGATGTCCGGGTCGTAGACGGCGAGCCGGTGTTTGACCGCGGCAAGGTTCGTGACGACGCCGCCGAGACCGATCATCGCGTCGGGAGCCTCTCTGCCGTCGAGGCGGGCGAGGTCGGCTGCGATCTCGGCGATCGCTTCCCCGAGTGTCTCCTCCGACACGCTCCGGTCGAGGTGGAAGCGCTCCGTGAAGCGAACGGCGCCGACGTCGACGCTGAAGCGCTCGTCGACTTCGTCACCGTGGCCGAAGGTGAACTGGGAGCTTCCGCCACCGGTGTCGAACACGACGACCGAACCGCCGGCGAAGCCGACGCCGGCCTTGACGGCGAGGTAGGCGAGCCTGCTCTCCTCCTCGCCGGAGACGACCTCGATCTCGACGCCCGTTCGCGCACGGACATCCTGCACGAGCAGGTCGCTGTTCGAGGCGATCCGCATCCCGGCGGTACCGACCGCGACGATCGTCCGGGCACCCTTTGCGTGCGCCTCGTCGACCATCGCGGCGATCGCGTCGGCGCTGCGTCGCATCGGCTCCGGCTGCAGCTCGCCGCTGCCCTCGAGGCCTTCGCCGAGCCGCGTGATCTCGGATCGGTCGACGACCGGGATCCAGTCGCCGTCCGCTCGACGCTCGGCGAGGTGGAACTTGACCGAGTTGGTGCCGACATCGATGGCAGCGAAGCGATCCGAGCCGAAGCCGGTCAGCTCCTTGAGACCGCGCGCCATGTTCACGTTGGGGCGCAGCTGGAAGCCGAGCCGTTCGACGAGGGCCGTGACGGAGGCGGGATCCTCGGACTCGATTGCGATCGTGTCGGTGGTCGCGTCCGGCGTCGTGATCGTCGTCAGCTCGAGCGCGCAGCCACCGCCCGTGGAGCGACGTCGTGTCTTGTGGAGACGGACTGCCGTGACGTCGTCGCGACCGAGCAGCCCGAGCAGGCCGTCGACGTCGCGCACCTCGGTCGTGTCGCCCTCCGGCAGGCCGAGCGCAGCCCGCACGGTCTCGAAGTCCGTGACCGAGAGCGGCAGCGGCGCCTTCAGCACCGGTCGCCACTGCTCGAGGCCGTTCTCGTCGATCCGTTCGAGCAACTTCACGTCCATCACGCTGGCGCGCACCTTCAACGACTGGTCGCCGTGGTGGGAGAGGACGTAGATCTCGTCGCTCTCCTCCGTCGGTCCGGGCTCGAGCACGTCCTCCGATCCCTGCGGCAAGGCGAGGGAGGGTGCGAACGTTCGCCACTCCCAGCGTGGCACGATCGCAGGGGCGGGTGCGGCCTCGGGCACCGTGTCTGTGGCAGGGGCGAGCTCCGCGGCGAAGAACTCGAGCGCCTTGCGCGTCTTCGTCTGCTGTTGACCCGACAGGTCGACGCCACGACTCGCGAGGAAGCCGCGGAGCCGGGCCGCCAGATCGAAGGCGCCGGCGGGGGTCGTCTTGGCAGAGAGCTCGAGAATCCGCGACCCGTCCGGATAGAGCCACATCTCGATCACGAGCCGGGTACCGAGCTCGGGCGGTTCGAGCCTTGCCTTGAGCACGAAAAGAGGCCCGAGGAGCGAGAGGGCGTCGAGTTCGATTCCCGCCGGCGCGTGCGCCGCGTAGAAGGCACGCTGCCGCTTCCCGAACAGCGTGCCTACCGGCGCCTCACCGCGGAGCACGCTCCTGACGAGCCCCGGCTTCGGGTCGAGCGCCCGCTTCATCGTGCCCGAGCAGACGAAGCCGCCGGGCAGCGCATCGACCTCCACCGTGAAACCGGGCGCACTCCGCACCTCCTCCGGCAGCTCGCTCGGCACGACAGGGCGGAGCTTGACGACGGAGTCGTCTCCCTTGCCCTGGATCCGGCGGGCACGGACGACGACGCCCGCCTTCTCGAGCAGGAGCTCCGGCGTGTCGAAGAAGGTGACGAGGCGAATCTGGGCGGTGAGCGGGTCGACTCCGAGCGCGAGCAAGGTCGAGCGCTGCTGCAGCTCGGGAACGGTCACCTTCAACTCGACACTGTCCGTGGTCGGCAGCAGCGCGAGCAGGTCGACGAGCTGTTGGTTCGAGAGGGCTGCGGTGGGTGGCGTGGTCATGGTCGTGGCTCCGTCGCCCGATCGGCAGCCCGTGCCGGTACGAGGGCGCGGCGCGCGTCGAGCTGCTCGCCGGGCACAGTCGAGCGCCGCCGGCGAAGGACCTTACCTGCCTCGACGACGACCGGCAGAATCGCCGCGAGCCCGAAGCAGGCGAGCCATTCCTTGCCCGTCAGCGACGTCGTCAGCAGCCCCTCTTGCAGCCCCGGCAGCTCGGTCGCGAGCACGACCAGCGTCACCGGTACGAGCGAGATCGCAGCGGCCTTCAGCACCGGCTCGCCGAGACCACTCGTCGGGTCGCGACGGTTCGTGAGCGCGTTGAAGACCGTGCCGAGGCCCATCACGACGAACGTCATCGTCAGCGACTGGGTTGGCACGCTGGTGCTCGGGTCGTCCGGGCCGAGGACGAGCGGCACGAAGGCGCCCACGAACAGCGCCACCGCGTAGACGAGCCAGAGCGTGATCGCTCCCCGGTTCGTGATCGGGAGCCTCGGGTCGCGCGGCGGCCGGTGCATCACGTCGGGGTCGCCCGGGTCGACGGCGATCACGACGACGCCGGCAGCGGTGCAGAAGAAGAGCAGGTAGAGGATCATCAGTGGGGTCAGCGCCACACCGTCGTTGACGTCGAAGGCAGTCGCGGCGAGGAACAGCAGCACGAGTGCGAGCAGCTGCGTCATCTGGTAGCGGACGTACGAGACGACCTTGTCGTAGACTCGCCGACCGATCTCGACCGCGTGGACGAGGGTGCCGAAGTTGTCGTCGGTGAGGATCATCCTGCCCGCCTGTTTCGTCACCTCGCTGCCCGAGCCCATGGCGACGCCGATGTCTGCCTGCTTGAGGGCGGCCGCGTCGTTCACGGCGTCGCCGGTCATGGCGACGATCAGACCCTGTTCCTGCATCAGCCGCGCCAGCCGGAGCTTGTCCTGCGGTGTCACGCGACCGAAGACGTGGAGCTCCGGGAGCCGGGCGGTGAGCTCCTCGTCGGAGAGTGCGGGCAGCTCGGCGCCGCTGATCGCCCCCGGCCCGAGGCCGAGGTCTTCACCGATCGCCTGCGCCGTGACGGCGTGGTCGCCCGTGATCATCCGTACGTCGATGCCGGCGCCGAGCGCGATCTCGACGGCGCTCTTCGCCTCCGGCCGCAGCGGGTCGATGATCCCCGAGAGGCCGACGAACGAGAGCTCCCGGGTGAGCGTCATCGGGTCGGATGCCATCGTCGCGAGCTCGTCGTCGGCGACGAGGCGGGCGGCGAAGGCCAGCACCCGGAGTCCCTTCGCCCCCATGCGGGCGTTCGCCTCGTCGATGCCCGCCTTCGCCTCCGCGATCGGAACCTGCGATCCTGCGAGTGGACCACCCGAGGCGTCGCAGCGGGCGAGGACGACGTCTGGCGCACCCTTCACGAGCTCGATCACGTGCTCGCCGCCGTCAACCTGGACACGATGGAAGGTCGCCATGAACTTGTAGTCCGAGTCGAACGGGACCTCGGCCAGGCGCGGGTAGGCGCGCCGCGTCTCCTCGGCGTCGACGCCCAGCTTCGCGGCGAGGACGACGAGCGCAGCCTCGGTCGGGTCACCGACGACGGCGCCGTCGTCGGACACGGTCGCGTCGCTGCAGAGCGCGAGCCCGAGTGCGAGCCGGGTGAAGTCGGGCACCGGAACGCCGGCGACAGAGAGGATGGCGCCGTTCTTCGCATAGCCCTCGCCCTCGACGGTGAACCAGGAGCCGTTCGCGAACAGCGTCGAGACCATCATCTCGTTCAGCGTCAGCGTTCCCGTCTTGTCCGTGTTGATCGCGCTCGTCGCCCCGAGTGTCTCGACGTCGGTGAGGTTCTTGACGACGGCCTTCGCCTCGGCGAGCTGCTTCGCACCGAGCGACAGCAGCCCCGAGACGAAGGCCGGCATGCCCGTCGGGATCGCGGAGATCGCCATCGCGGTCCCGAGCAGGAGCACCTCGTCGAACGACTCGCCGCGGGCGAGGCCAACGACGACGATCACGGCCACCGCCGACCAGGCGACGATCCCGAGCACCTTCGTCAACGAGTCGAGCTCCCGTTGCAGCGGCGAGCGCGTGCGCGTGACCCTGCTCAGCATCGTCGCGATCTGCCCCATCTGCGTCTCCATGCCGGTCGCGGTGACAACAGCGGCGGCGGTACCGCGGGTGACGGCGGTGTTCTGGAAGACCATGTTCGTGCGGTCGCCGAGGCCCACGTCGACGCCGTCGAGTCGATGCGCGTCCTTTGCGATCGGTGCGCTCTCCCCGGTCAGGGCCGCCTCCTGCGTCTCGAGCGTCGCGCAGCGCACGATCCGGCCGTCGGCCGGGACGATGTCGCCCGCCTCGAGCTGGATCAGATCACCGGGGACGACATCCGTCGCAGCGACGAGCTCGACCGAGCCTCCGCGAACGACCTTCGCCTGCGGCACCTGCATGCTCGAGAGGGCGTCGATGCTCGCCCGTGCCTTCAGCTCCTGACGTGTCCCGAGGACGAGGTTGAGGAGGATCAGGAGCCCCACGAGCACCGCCGTCGAGACCTCGCCGATCACGAGGCTGACGATCGTCACCGCGACGAGCATCAGGTTCATCGGCTCGCGCAGCTGCGCGAGCGCGACCGCCCCCACCGACGGAGGCTTCTCCTTCGCGATCTCGTTGCGGCCGTAGCGGCGGAGCCGCGCTGCGGCTTCGGTCGCGTTCAGCCCGACGTCGGTATCCGTGCCGAGATCGGCGGCCAGGTCGGCCGCCTCGAGAGCGTACGGTTCCGCGGCAGCAGGGCGGTCGTCGTGAGTCGTCACGGCAGTCCTTCGGTCGCAGGCGCCGTCAGCCTACCGGGCCTGTCCCGGCCTCGCCGCCGGGACAGGCCGGTGGGCTCCCGCTCAGGCGGTTGCGCGGACGACGACGTCGTAGCGGTCGACCGAGACCCGGTTTCCGGGCGTGTCACCGCGGTCCATCGCGCTCAACGCGGCGTCGCCGGCGGCGTAGTCGGCCTCGTTCTCGAAGAACACGACCGCGAGCGACCGAGACTTCTCGGCGTCGTGGAGGATCATGATCTCCGTCGCGGGCAGGTCGTCAGGTCGGGGCTCGCTCTCGAGCCGCTGCTTGAGCTGAGCCATCCTGCCGCTGTCGACACCGTCGAATGCGACGACACGAGCCAGTGCCATTGCGCCTCCTCTCGTGATGAACGCCTCAATCTACTGCACTGCGAGCGAGAGGCCAAGCGGCCGTTTCTGGATTCGGGCTACGAGTCGGGCGGCTCCACCTCCGGCAACGAGGCGAAGAGGTCGAGGCCGAGCCGCACCGAGAGCTCCCTCGTCGCAAGCTCGCCGCGGACGCTGTTGCCGACCTCGTCGAGCCGGGGCGAGAACGTCGCGAGCCCGCCCTTCCCCGGCGCGACCGTGAGGATGCCGCCCCCGATGCCGCTCTTGCCGGGCAGGCCGACGTGGTAGAGCCATTCGCCCGAGCTCTCGTAGAGTCCCGCCGTCGCCATCACCGAGAGGGTGTGGCGGCACGTGTCGGGCGAGACGACACGGACGCCGGTGAGCGGGTTGACGCCGCCGTCGGCGAGCGTGGCACCCATCACGGCGAGGTCGCGGGCGCTCACCTCGAGGCAGCACTGGCGCGTGTAGAGGACGGCGGTCGATTCCGGGTCGGCATAGATCGTCCCGTAGGAGGAGAGGAGCCGCGCGATGCTGTGGGTGCGGCCGTTCGTCGCGAGCGCCGACGCGTAGACGTCGTCGGCCAGGCGCAGCTCACGGCCTGCAAACGCCGAGAGGCCGTCCTGGATCGCCTGCCAGCGTGCGTCCTCGTCCGCCCCCGGGACGAGACTCGTCGCCGCGATCGCGCCCGGGTTGACCATCGGGTTCGTCCGGCCCCCTCCCTGCTCCACGGCCGCCAGCGAGTTGAACGGAAGCCCGGTCGCGTTGACCCCGAGCCGCTCGCGCATCTCCTCGCCGCCGAGCACCTCACACGCGAGCGCGAACACGAACGGCTTCGAGACGCTCATCACCGTGAAGCCGACCTCCGCGTCGCCCACCGCCTCCATCTGCCCCGACGTGGAGACGACTGCGATCCCGAACAGGCCGGGGTCGACGGCGGCGAGGGCCGGGTAGACCGCCGAGACCCGGCCCGCGTCGACAACGCGATACCGCTCGTGAGTCTCCCCCAGCAGGGTGCGGATGTGCTCGGCGGCCGGCAGTCGCCCGGTCGAGACGAAGCTCGGCGCTTCCGGGGCGTCGCCGTTTGCAACCGCGGCGAGTAGACTCGGCGGCAGTCGCCGTCCGGCGCGGCCGCCTCCGCCACCGTCGCGACGCTCGGACAGCGTCGCGTTGAGCTCGGCCGATGCGACGATCAGCCGTCCGATCAGGTAGAGGCAGAAGAGCAGCGCCGCCGCGACCCCGAGCGCTCCATACGTGTCGGCGCGCTCGTCCACGAGCCAGGCCGTGATGTAGACGTTGAACGTGTTGATGCACAACATCCCGAACCCGATCAGCAGCGAGCCGGGCAGGAGCCGGCGCCAGGACCGATCGGCGGACGGAAGCTGCCGCGCGAACAGGAGCCAGGCGGGTGTGAGCACGAGTCCGTAGACGGCGACCGGTCCGAGCAACGTCAACGTGCCGGAGTCACGCAGCTCTCCGACGACCACGATCGAACCGAAGAGAGCGACCAGGACGGCGACGAACGCGCCAAGGCCGCGGGCGCTCAGACGCAGGACGCGGCCACTGCGGTGGCAGGCGATCGCGTGGGCGATCGCGATCGACCGGTAGAGCGTCCACGTCACGTAGACGAGCGCGGGGAAGGTCAGGAGCAGGATCGCCCACCGCGCCGACGAGCTCGCCGCGGCGGCGATCTGGGAGGCCATGTAGCCCGTGATCCCCGACTTGGCGACGATCTCGCTCGTACTCTCGTCGCCTGCATCGGCAACGATGCCCGCCACTGCGACGAGCATCAGTGCGAGTGGCAGGAGGAAGACGAAGAACCGGTAGGCAAGCGCGCCGCCGATCATGCCGCCGCCGATCGTGGAGTCCCGCTCGATCGTCGAGAGCGTGACGTCGACCGAGCCGTACCGCGAGCGTGCCTCCTCGACGCGCTCGCGCAGGAGCCGCCCCCGCTCTGCGTAGACGGCCAGGCGGCCGAGGAGCGTCGGCGCCGGGTCGATCACGATCTCGTTCTCGTTCTCGCTTTCGTCGGGTCGTTCGGGGGCAGGTTCCATGGCTCAGAGGTAGCGGTGGCGCTGCAGCCACTGTAGGGCGACGAAGCCCCACGCCGGGGGAAGGTAGAAGGTGGCGATCCGGTAGAGCAGGACGGCGGCGATCGCCGCCTCCGGGGACAGACCGGCGGAGGTGAGGCCGAGCGTGAGGCCGAACTCGGCGACGCCGACGCCGCCGGGCACGGGTACGAAGCTCGCGAGCAGCGAGACGCTGATGTTGATCACGAGCAGCTCGGCGATCGAGACGTCGTAGCCGAAGCCGCGAGCGAAGAGCCCCAGGGCGATCGCGAAGAGAACCTCCGTGCCGACACTCCCGAAAACGAGCAGCCCGAGCTTGTGCGACGCGCGCAGGCCAGACAGCGTCGCCTTCACGTCCGGCCACCAGCGGCGTACGCGCTCGGTGATCCCCTCCCGGATCCGACGCACGACGGTCAGGACGACGACGACGACGAGGACGAGGCCGACGAGGATCCAGAGGAGCGTCCGCGAGCCGCCTGCTGGGAGCGGCAACTCGAGGTCGAGGCTCGACTCGGTGAAGAGCAGGAGGACGCCGAGCAGCAATGCCTGGACGACCGTGCCGACGAACGAGTCGATCGCACCCGAGGCGACGGCGACGGGTGCGGAGAGCCCCTGCCGCTGGAAGAAGCGGATGTTGACCGCCATCCGGGCGAGGTTCGAGGGGAGCGCGACGTTCATGTACCCCATCGCGAGCTGCATCGTGTAGACGGGCCCGAACGGGAGCGGTGCCGGCACGGAGCCGAGCGTTGTCAGGGCCTGGGTCAGTCGGGGCAGCTGGGCGACGACGAGGCCGGCGACGAGCCACACCCAGGAGGCGTCGCGCACGGAGATCCAGACCTCGTTCCAGTCGACGCCGCTGGCGGCATCGACGATCGTGTAGCTCGCGAGCGCGAGCAGCGCCAGCTGCACCCCCGACCACCAGGTGACGCGCCGCAGCCGGATCGGCTCCGGTACCTCCACATCTGCGAGCGAGGCCGCCTCGACGCGGAGGTCCTCGGGATCGACGCCGGCCCGCTTCAACTCGCGACGCAGCGACGCGCCGAGCGCCGGCTCCTGCAGGTACGGGAGCAGGGAGGCGAGGCCGGGGCCGCCGAGGGCGGTCGCCGCCGACGAGAGCGCCGGCTCGGGCCCTGCCAGGACGGCGAGCGTCAGCAGGAGCTGCGCCTTGTCGGTCTGGAGCTGGGCCTCGGTGGGCGCGAGTGTCGCACGACCGAGCTCGGCGAGCCCGAGCCGACCGTCGACCTCGACAAGCGCCGCCGGGTCGATGTGTCGGTGCGCGATCTTCGCCTGGTCGAGCCGCGCCAGCAGCTGCCACGCCTCGGCGAGGGCCGCGGCATCGAGATCCGTCGTCTGGAGCGTGCGGACGTCGCCTCGCAGGACGAGCAGCGCGTCGTCGTCCGCCGTCGCCGCCGCCGTGACGACGTCCCACGTGGGTACGCCCTGCCCTCGGGCGAGCAGCGTCGCAAGCGCCTCGCGCTCGGCGGCGGGAAGCCGACCGAGGCGTAGCGGGTCGCCGCCGTCGTGGTACCAGATCGTGCGCCAGAGCGAGGCGACGAGCTGGGTGTCGTGGGCATCGCGTCCGAACACCTTCACGAGCAACGTCTGCCCGTCGGCGTGGAGGCCGCGCAGGTGGAAGACGCCGGCCACTTGATGCTCGGCCGGCTCGAGTCGGGTGAAGGGGACCCCGAGCTCGTGGAGTGCGGCCTCGACGTCCACCACGCCGGGACGCCCCGCGGATGTCCCGGACACGAGCCGGATCGCACCGGCGACGAGGGCTCCGATCAGGACTGCGGCTGTGACCCCGAACGGCGTTCCCGCACCCGCGAGGGCGGTGCCGGCTGCGGCAAGCAGCAGCACCCAGCGAACGACAACTCGCCAGGGACGCACGAGGTGGGGAGAGATCGTCAGCAGCACTGCGGCCGCCTCCGCCAGACGCACACTCGGGAACCTCGGCGCCGCCGCCGTGCCGAAGACGGCATCGACCGCGTTCGCCCACTCCCCCGTTGCAGCACGAACGCAGACGAGGCCGACCACGGCTGCGAATGCGACAGCAGCCGCTGCCTGGGCGAGCACCACGAGGCGGCGTCGAACGAAGGCCGCGCCGACGAACGCGACGGCAAGCAGCCAGGCGACGTCCTCCGTCAGCCCCCACACGGGGTCGAGCCAGCCGGGGAAGCTCCGCAGGAAGCGCTGCAGCGCGAGCTCGAAGCCCGATGGCGGGTAGGCGAGGATGCAGATGGCAAGACCGACCGCGGCGGCGACGAGCAGGACGAAGTCGGTGGCCCGCCGCGCCCGCTGCGCCCCTGCAGGCGAGGCGAAGAGCCGGCCGCGACCGGGCAGCAGCGTCGAGGGGGAGCGAACGCCGCGGTTGCTCGGCGCCGCCGGTATCAGAAGCTCCAGATCAGGGGCACGAGCAGGACCGCGACGACGCCGAACCAGAGGAGCAGCGGCAGTCCGAGCTTCCAGTAGTCGCCGAAGCGGTACCCGCCCGGCTCCATCACCATCAGGTTCGCCGGGGTGGCAACCGGCGTCAGGAACGACGCCGCGCACGCGACGGCGACCGCGACGAGGACCGGTTTCGCGGAGACGTCGATCTCGGCCGCCGCCGAGATCGCTACCGGAATCACGATCAACGCGGTGGCCATGTTGCTGATCAGCTGGCCGAGCACGAAGGTCAGGAGCACGAGCCCGAGCACGAGCACGCGCGGCCCCGACCCGCCGACCACGTCGACGAGCCGGTCCGCGAGCTTCGCCGCCGCGCCCGTCTGCGTCATGGCGGTCGAGAGCGGGATCATGCCGCCGACGAGGACGACGGTCGTCCAGCTGATCCCACGGAACGCGTGTTCCATCGAGAGGACGCCGGAGACGACGATCGCCATCGCGGCGAGCAGCCCTGCGACGGCGGGCGGCACGAGTCCAGACGCGAGCAGCAGCACCATCGCCGCGAGGATCACGAGGGTGCGCTTGGCCCCGGTAGCGAGCGGCACGACCTGACGGCGAACGAGGGCCGGATCGTCGACGACGAGCACCCCCGGATCGTCGAGGTGATGCTCGAGCGCGGGCCAGGAGCCCTGGAAGAGGAGCGTGTCTCCGGCGGCGAGCTTCGTCTCGCCGGTCACGTCCTCCCCACGTCGCTGCACCGCGAGAACGACGAGGTCGCCGCTGTCGGTCACCTGGTAGGGATACACCGTCTCCCCGATCAGCGCCGAGCGCGGTGGGATCACGACCTCGGCGATACCTTCTCCACGGGTCAGGGCAATGTCCTGCGGCTCGACGTCGTACTGCCGCACGAGCGTGCGGACGTGGTCGCCGAAGTCACGGGTGGCGTTCCTCGGCGTCCGCTGCGGTAACAGCCGGTCGCCCAGCAGGAGCACGATCGCCACCGTCCCGACGACGAGCGGAACCCCGACGAGGGCGAAATCGAAGAACCCGATCCGCCCCACCCCTGCCTCGCCGGCCGCCTCGGAGACGACCACGTTCACCGGCGAGGCAGTGAGGACGAGCAGCGAGCCCGCGTGGGCTGCGAAGGCGAGCGGGATCAGGAGCTTCGACGGCGACGCACGCAAGCTCAGCGCCATCACGACGACCACGGGCGCCAGCGCCGCCACCGATCCGTTCGGCGTGATCAGCGCCGTCAGCAGCGCGCAGACGGTCATCATCAGGGCGAGCGCACGGGTCCTGCTCGCACCGGCCCGGGCGATCATCTCGCCGCCCACCCACGACGTGATGCCGGTCTCCTCGAGCGCCTCGCTGACGACGAAGAGCGCCGCGATGAAGAGCACCGCCGGGTCGCCGAACCCGGCGAGCGCCTGGTTCAGGTCGAGCACCCCGGTCGCCCACAGCGAGAGCGCCACCCCGAGCGCCACGATCGCGACGGGCAGCCGGTCCCAGACGAACACGACGACGACCGCGCCGAGGATCAGGAACGTGATCGTCACATCACTCATGCCGCCGGCTCCTCGCCCTCGAGGTGGCGGTCAGAGATGGATGGGTGAGCCGGGCCCGAGCGGGATCCCGAGCAGATACCAGCCGATGAAGAACAGCGTCCACACGACCGAGAGCGCGACGACGTAGGGCAGCATCATCGAGATCACGGTTCCGATTCCGGCGCTCTTCTTGTAGCGCTGCGAGAAGATCACGATCAGCGGGAAGTACGCCATCAGCGGCGTGATCACATTCGTCGGCGAGTCGCCGACCCGGTAGGCCGCGAGCACCGTCTGCGGCGCCACGTCGAGGCGGAGGAAGAGCGGGATGAAGATCGGCGCCAGGATCGCCCACTTCGCGATCGCGGCGGGCATGATGAAGTTCACGACGATCGTCACGAGGACGAAGCCGAGCAGGAGCCAGACGGCACCGATATTCGCCGACTCGAGCCAGTCACCGAGCTTCGCGGCGGCAACCTGCGCCATGTTCGAGTAGTTGAAGTACGCGATGAACTGCGCGATCAGGAGGAAGAGGAAGAGCAGGCTGGCGAGGCCGGCCCACGACTTCGTGATCGCCCCGAGCACCTGATCGCTCGTCGTCATCGTCCCGGCGCCCTTGCCGAAGGCGAGCCCGGCAGCGAAGAAGATGATCGTGATGATCACGATCAGGCTGTCCATGAAGGGCGAATCGCCGATGATCCTGCCGCTGACCGGATCGCGCAGCGGCGCATCCGGCAACACGGTCAGGAGCGCGATCGCGACGATGACGGCTACCGTCGCGAGCAGGGCCCACCTGAGCCCGCGCGCCTCCTGCTGCGGTGTCACGACGACCTCCTGGTCGGCGTCCAGGGAGGCGTCGTCCGACTCCTCGGCCGGATCGTGCGCGCCGAGGCTCTTCTCGACGACGAAGACCGTCACGAGTGTGACGACCGCCGTGATCAGGATCGTCGAGGCGATCCCGAAGTAGAGGTTGGCGGCGAGATCGATCGTCCGATTCGGATCGCTGAGCGCGATCGCGTCGTTCGTGATCTCGGTGAGCACTCCGTCGAGGGGCGTGATCAGGAAGTTGACCCCGAAGCCGGCGGCGACCCCGGCGAACGCGGCCGCGATACCTGCCAGCGGATTCCTGCCGACGCTCTTGAACGCGGCCGCACCGAGCGGTATCAACACGAGGTACCCGGCGTCGGAGGCGACGCTCGAGAGCATCCCGATGAAGACGATGAACGGAGTCAGCGTCGCTGGCGACGAGACGGCGACGAGCTTGCGGATCAGAGCCCCGATCAGGCCGGACGCCTCGGCGAGGCCGACGCCGATCATCACGACGAGGATGATCGCGACGGCCGCGAAGTTGCGGAAGTTGGCGACGAAGGAGGTGAACATGAACCGCACGCCGTCGGCGGAGACGAGGCTCTGGATCTCGGTCGTCTCGGTCACGATCTTGTAGTCGCCCTGTTGCACGGAGGCGTCCGGAAGACCGCCCGAGGGTTGCGTCGAGCCGCCCTGGACGACCTCCTCGACCGGGACCGCGGGCGGCTTCGCGACCTCGTAGGTCGCCTTGATGTCGAACCACGACAGCACCAGCGAGAGCGCGATCACGCCGACGCAGAGCCAGACGAAGAGGATCGCGGGATGCGGCATCTTGTTGCCGCCTCGCTCGATGGCGCCGAGAATCCGCTCCATCAGGCCGGGCTGCGACTTGGCCGGCAGAGCCTCCGGGGTGCTCACCGGGCCTCCTTCCACGTCGCCGCGTACTCGTCGAAGAGCAGCGCCTCGGCGAGCACCGCCTTCTCGAACTCGTCCACGAGGACGCGTTCGTTCGGCGCATGGATGTTCGCGAAGCCGTCGGTCGTGCCGAACAGCAGCATCTCGGCCGTCGGCACCGCCTCCGCGAGCGCGCTCACGAGCGGGATCGAGCCGCCGGTCGCGATCAGTGCCGTCTCTTTCCCCCAGGCGGCCGAGAGCGCCGCCCTGGCCGCGTCGAAGGCAGGCCCTTCGGTGGTGGC
Source organism: uncultured Gaiellales bacterium (assembly GCA_964581085.1). GTDB lineage: Bacteria > Actinomycetota > Thermoleophilia > Gaiellales > Gaiellaceae > Gaiella. The sequence continues at coordinate 66,421 of CAZOMP010000011.1, forward strand.
GAAGAAGCCGGGACCGATCTCGGCCGCCTCGGCCACGATCTCGATCCCGAAGGGGCGCTGCGCGTTGAGGAAGGCGACGACGGCCGCCTGGCCCTCGACCGGGTCCTGCTCGGGGTGGAAGCGGACGTTGAGCTTCGCGCGCGCATGCGGGACGACGGCGTTCAGCGCCGCGTCCACAGGTTGTGCGTCGAGGCCGCTGATCGTGATCGCAGGGCCCGACCAGACGCGCTCGCCGAGCCCGCCGGTCCCGATCATCGGCACCCCGTCGAGGATCTCCGCCAGCCCGCGGAACTCCTCGTCGCTGTAGGAAGCCCCCGTCCACTCGATCCGGGTCAGCCCGGGGACGGCGACATCGCCGTTTACGTCGTGGAGCGCGGCGAGCGCGTGGACGAGCGCGATCAGGGCGTCGGGCGCGGCGCCGCCGAACTGGCCGCTGTGCTTGGGGCCGGCGAGCGTCCGTGCGGAGACGATCACGCCCGCGGTGGCGCGCAGGCCGAGCGTCAGCGTCGGTTCCCCGGGCCGGACGCTGCCCATGTCGCCGATCACCATCGCATCGGCGGCGAACAACTCGGAACGCGTCTGTGGGTAGGAGGTGATGACGCTGCCGACCTCCTCCTGCCCCTCGATCACGACCTTGATCCCGACCGGCGGCCGCCCCTCCCAGGCACGCAGGGCGCCGACGTGCATGAGGATGTTGGACTTCGTGTCGGCGGCACCACGGCCGTAGATCGCCCCGTCGCGCTCGGTGGCGGCAAACGGCGGCGACTCCCACTTGGACTCGTCGCCGGCCGGGACGACGTCGTAGTGCGAGTAGAGGAGGATCGTCGGCGCTCCCTCGGGCGCGGGGATCTCTCCCATCACGATCGGGGCGGTGTCCGGAAGGTCGAGCGAGGTGACCGACTGGACGCCGGCGCCCTGCAGCAGCTCGACGACCGCGTCACGCGCCTCGAGCAGCGGGCCGTGGGTGTCGGCCGGATAGCCGACCTTCGAGATCGAGGGAATCGCAACCAGGCGCGCCAGGTCGTCCTTCAGTTGCGGCATTCCTGCGCGGACAGCGCCGACGATCGCTTCGTTGCCCATCACCCCTCCTCGCTCGCTGGTCGATTAGCATCGCTTCAGGTCTAACCCAGGGACGAACAGCAAGAGTGAAGGTTAGTGGCTCCCCCGGTCGGACGCGACAATACGTGTTGCAGTCGCCTTGAACGACGCCACCGCGACCCGGCCTTCCGCTAGCCCGAGTCGCTCTGCCGAGGCCAGCGTCACCTCGGCCACGACCGGACCGACGCGGACGCGAGCCCGGTTGCCGAGCGGCACGATCGAGGCGACCGGGGCACGGACGTGGTTCACGGCCGAGTCGTCGGGCAGCTCCTGCGACAGTGCCACTTCCCAGGGGTAGACCGCGACGGCCACGCGCCCCTCGCCCGCGTCCGTGCTCCAGGCGGAACCGCCCGCGTCGAGCACGATCTCGGTGAGCCCGTTGCGGCCGGGCGCGGCGACGCCCTCGAGCAGCGTGGCGCCGGTGAAGCTCGCGACGAACGGGCTCTCGGGCCGGCCCACGAGCTCCGCCGCGGTCCCCTCCTGCAGCACGTGTCCCTCGACGATGACGCCGATCCGATCGGCCAGTGCGGCAGCATCCTCGAAATCATGTGTGACGAGGATCGCGGGCAGCGCAAGCTGGCGCAGGAGGTCGTGGAGCTCACCTCGCACCGTTGCTTTCGTGTGCGTGTCGAGGGCCGAGAGCGGCTCGTCGAGGAGGAGCACCGACGGCTCGAGGGCAAGCGCCCGCGCGAGCGCAACGCGCTGACGCTCACCGCCCGAGAGCTCCCTCGCATGCGCCCGGGCCAGGTGAGCGATCCGGAACCGCTCCAGCAGCTCGTCGACGGGCGCACCGCGGCGGGCGCCGAAACGGACGTTGCCGAGGACGTCGAGGTGGGGGAAGAGCGCGTACTCCTGGAAGAGGTAGCCGACCCGCCGCCGCTCCGGTGGCACGTCGGTGCCCGCGGCCGTATCGAGCCAGGTCGTTCCGTCGCAGCGGACGACGCCCTGACGGGGATGCAGCAGCCCCGACACCACCCGCAGCACCGTCGTCTTCCCCGCTCCCGACGGCCCCACGAGCGCCGTCGTGATGCCGGGTTGGACGGTCAGCGAGACAGCGGCGTCGAAGCTGCGAAGGGGGTGGGTGAAGTCGACGTTGAGCGCCATCGGGTGAGGAGCTTGACGGAGAGGAGGGTCAGGGCACTGACGATCACGAGCACGGCACTGATCGCGAGGGCGACGTCGAAGTCGATGTCGAACTCCTCGTAGATCGCGAGTGACAGCGTCTGGGTGACGCCCTGCAGCGAGCCTGCGAACATGATCGTGGCGCCGAACTCGCCCATCCCGCGCGCGAACGCAAGCGCCGCGCCGGCGCCGAGCCCACTGCCGGCGAGTGGCAGCGCGATCCGGAGGAAGACGCGGCCGGGGCCTGCCCCGAGGGTGCGGGCGGCCGCCGGCAGGGCGGGGTCGAGCGCCTCGAAGGCCGACACCGCGGTGCGGACGTAGAACGGGCTCGCGACGAAGGTGACCGCGAGCACGACGGCGGTCTTCGTGAAGGCGATGTCGATCCCGAGGCTGTCGAAGGTACCTCCGAGCAGACCCATCCGCCCGAACGCGACCAGCAGGCCGATCCCGGCGACGGCCGGCGGGAGCACGAGCGGCAGCTCGATCAGCGTCACGACGAGGTCGCGGAGGCGGCCGGAGCGGGTGGCGACCCAGTAGGCGGTCGGGGTGCCGAACAGCACGATCAGCGCCATCGCGACGAGATTCGTCTCGACCGTGACGACGAGGGCGTCCCGGGCGGAGGCCGTGCCGAGCGCCGAGACGAGGTCGCCGACCGGGATCTGGAGGAAGATCGCCGCGATCGGGAGCAGCAGGAAAAGCAACGCGACCGCGGTCGCGAGGACGAGCGTCGCCCGGAAGACCCGGTCTACGAGGATGACCTGGGAAGCGGCAGGAAGCCCGCGCGCCGCAGCGCGGCCTGCCCCTTCGCCGAGAGGATTCCCTTGATCCATGCCTGCGCCGCCGCCTTGTGCCTCGACTTCGAGACGACCGCGATCTCGTAGCGCACGCGCGGTTGCGCCCACGCCGGAATCCGGATCGCCGTCACCTGGCCGCTCACGGCCTTCGCATCGGTCGCGTAGACGAATCCCGCGTCGGCCTGGCCGAGCGCGACCTTGCTCGTAACAGCCTTCACGTCCGTCTCCTGGCTCACGACCGAGCCGAGGACGGAGGACAGGTTCATCTTCTTCAGCACCGTCCGCGTGTAGCCACCGACCGGGACGGCCGCGTTCGCGACCACGAGTCGCACGTTCTTCGTCTGCAGGTCGTAGATCGACTCGATCCCCGCCGGGTTCGATTTCGGAACGATCAGCACCAGCCGGTTGACCGTGAAGGTGACCGGCTTGCCGACGAGCCCCGCCGCATGGAGGCGGTCGGCGTTGAGAGGGGCCGCGGAGGCGAAGATGTCCGCCGGGGCACCATTCCTGATCTGCGTCTCGAGGGTGTTCGAGCCGGCGAAGCTGTACCGCTCGCCCGGGTCGTACCTCTGGAAGACCTCGGTCAGGGAGGCTGCTGCGTAGACCGTCAGCGGGCCCGCGGTCTGCCGAGCGCCGGCGCTGCCGACGACGAGCAGGGTGATCGCGACGACCACGGCGGCAACGGCGAGCGAGCGCCGCTTCATCGTCTGATCAGCCAAGGTACGCCTCGATCCGGTCGCTCGCCGCCTCGACGCCGAGGGCCGGCGGGAACGAGACCCCGAGGAGGCGCCCGCTCTGGAGCTGCGAGAGGAGCCCCACCTGCTGCGCCAGGTTCGCGGCCATGCTCGCAAACAACGTGCGGTACGAGGGAATCGAGATCGTCGCCGCCGCACCCAGATACGTCCCGAGCAGCGCCCGCGTGATCACGAGACCGGCCGCCGACGCCTTCGCAAGCGTGGCGAAGCTGTCCTTCGGCCAGACGAACGCGAAGTCCTCGGCCGCAGAGGCTGTCTGCCCCGCGTCCGTCAAGAGCTCGCCGAGAGCGTTCGCGTGCTCGGAGGCGTTGAAGCCGGCGCGGGAGATGTCGTGCGCCCGGGCTCCGCGCACGAGCTTCGCCGCCGCCAGCCGCGTGTAGAAGTCCTGCAGCAGGAACTCGGTCGGCTGGCCGAAGTTCGCGTACGCGAGCTCGTCGTCGCTCGCGCTAAGGGCGGCGAGACCCTGCGAGGACCCGACGAGGCCCGAAACCGCGAGCCCGGCGCCGGCCGCGGTCACGACCAGGCGCCGTCGACTCATCGTTGCTCGTTCCCGTTGCCCCATCCGCCACGACTCCGGTAGAAGATTTTTGACTACCTGTTTTCGAACCCTAGCAGGGCCGGGCCTGCGAGTAGGATCGGCCCATGGGCCGCACCGCCCGGACCGAGCCCTCGCTCACGGAATGGGCGCTCCTCGGCCTCCTCGCGGAGCGGCCGGCCCACGGCTGGGATCTCGCCCGGGCGTTCCGCCCCGACGGCGACGTCGGCCGCGTCTGGACCGTGAGCAGGCCGCTCGTCTACCGGGCGGCGTCGGTGCTGCGGGATCTGGGCTATCTCGTCGAACGCGGCCCGAGCTCGAGCAGCGAAGGGCCACAGCGCGTCCTCCTCGCACCCACCCCGCGCGGACGTACCGCGCTGCGGCGCTGGCTGGCAAGGCCGGTCGCCCACGTCCGCGACCTCCGCTCGGAGCTCTTGCTGAAGCTGCTCCTCGTCGACCGCCGGGGAGAGGATGCGGCACCGCTCCTGCGGGCCCAGCTCGCACTGCTCGAACGCGAGGAGCACGTGCTCGCGAGAGATCTGCCGGACGAGGCCGACGGGTTCGAGCGGACGCTTGCGCTGTGGCGGCTGACGAGTGCGCGCACCGCGCGCGCCTTCGTCGAATCGCTGCTCGAGGAGCGGGCCGGCGAGCCCGTGCAGTACACGGCCGTCGGCATCGTCGTCTCGTCACACCGTTCCCTCGACGGGATGCCGCTCCAACCGATGGCGGACGGCTCGGGACCCTCTCGGGTGGTTCTCACTCCGCCCCACCGCGGCTGCCTGGTCGACCTCGACGGCTTCTCGCACGTCTGGGTGGTCGCCCACCTGCACGAGTCGGTCGGCTGGGCGGCGACGGTCGACCCCTTCACCGGCGACAGGCCGCGAGGTACGTTCGCAACGCGTTCGCCGCACCGGCCCAACCCGGTTTCGATCTCGCTCTGCGAGCTCGTCTCGGTCGACGGGGACGGGATCACGGTCGCGGGTCTCGACCTCCTCGACGGAACGCCCGTGCTCGATCTGAAGCCCTACGTACCACTCTTCGACGCACCGCCGGGACCGGTCGCGACGGGATGGTTCGAGATCTCGGCGTCACGCATCTTCGAACGCACCTCCGACGGTCGTTTCCGGCCCCGGAGCGATCGGGTCGGCTAGAGCCGGAGCGCCTTCCGGATCACGATGCCCGCGGCCGAGGCGATCTTGCGGTGGCCGGCGGCGTTCGGGTGGTCGCCGTCGCTCGCGAGGTAGTGGGTCTCGTCATACGAGTAGTCGGGCCCCTTGAAGGCAGCGCGGAGGTCGACGTACGCGCTCCCCGTCCGTGTTGCGGTCGATCGGATCACCGCGTTGACCTCGTCGGTCAGCTGTTCGGCGGCGTTCACGTATGCCGGCCCCTTCGCCGTCGCGTACTTGCCGCCGAGCCAGACGCTCCAGTAGTCGAGCAGCACGATGAGCGGCTTGCGCCGGCCCGCAAGCGCTTTCGCACGGCCCACGATCGCCGCCAGGTTCCGCTTCAACGCCGGGATCCGCGCGGCGTAGCAGGCGGCGTCCGTGCTGCAGGCGCCTGTGTAGCCAACGTCGTTGGCCCCGATCTCGATCTCGATCACGTCGGCGCCCCGCACGTCCGCGATCACGTCTCGGTTCCTCCGCAGCAGGCTCAGGAGATCGGCGGAGGTCGCACCGGCGACCGAGTCGTTGTCTGTTGCATAGGCACGGCCGGTCGCCGTCGCGAGGTCTTTCGCCGTCAACGGAGGGTAGGGCTTGCAGTCGCAATGCGTCCCACGCGGGACCGAGTCGCCGAGTGCCGTGACCGCTTCGGCGGTGGGTGCGGCCGTCGACGCCGCGCAGGCGGAGAGGACGAGCGTGACGACGATCGCGGCCGTCGCCGCCCAGGCGATCCGGAGCACGCCCATGCGACGAGTCTACGGGCGACCCTGTTAACGCCGGGTTGTCAGGCCGACGGCAGCGCGGCTGCCACGAGGCCTACCAGGGCCTGCAGCTCCTCGGCGTCGAGGGTTCCCGGGGCGCACACGTCGTGGAGGAGGAGCTCCGGCGGGCCGATCCAGACGCCGGCGAGCGCGAACGGTGCGGGGGCGAGCGCCCACTCGCCCCCCGGCAGGCAGAGCGCGATCCGCACCTCGGCCTCCCTGATCACGTCCGCGACCGCAGCTCGACGCTGCTCGAGTTCCGCCACGAGCGCCGTGCACTCCCATTTGCCGACGTAGAGACGGTAGTCGTGACGAAACCAGCCGCCGTGGTCGATGCGCTGTACGGCGCCCGCGTAGCTGCGGGCCTCGACAATCCAGACGACTCCCGACGGCGTCACGGCGACGTGCCGAATCGGGTCGGTCGTCCCGGGAAGGCGCCGCTCGTGGAGAACGCTCACCGCCGCGTCGTCGTGGATCCCGTCGAGGAGGTCGCCCACGAGACGCACGGCGCGTTCGTCCTCCTCGCGCGAGACACCCGTCTTTGGGTCGTTCGAGAGGGCCGCAACGAGGCGGCCGACGATCGACGGGCGTGCGCCGCTCACGCAGAGACGCTAGCTGGCGACGACGTTGCGGCCCGCGAGCGCGTACGTGAGAGCGGCCGGCAGTTGGCGGCGCCAGAAGCGTCCGTCGTGGCCGCCGGGCAAGAGCTCGAGCCGATCCCCGATCCGGAGTCGTGTCAGTTCGCGACTGAAGCTCCGGGTCATCGCGGCCGTCTTGCGGTCGTGCGTCGAGCCGGCGGAGAGGAAGAAGCGCACGCCCTCCCGTCGCAACTCCGCCGCCCGGCTCCGCGCCAGGTCGGATGGGTTGTGTGCCGCAAGCACCGACGGCGTCGCGTGCGCGAGGCTGCCGTCGCGGTAGGGCCGGAAGTACCCGCTCCACGACTCGACCGTCGAGAACAGCGTGGGATGGCGCAGCGCGATGTCCGTCGCCCCGTAGGCACCGGCCGAGAGCCCGGCGATCGCCCGTTCGTCGGGCGCCGCCACCGTGCCGAGATGCGTGTCCGCCCACGGGATCACGCCGTGCACGAGGAACGACTCCCACGGTCCCGTCCATTCGCCCTTGAACCGTTCGGTGACACCGGCGACGGGCATCACAGCGATGAAGGCGGGGACGCGGCCCGACGCGATCAGCCCATCTGCGACGTCGGCGAAGTCGAGCCCCTGGCTAATCGAGTACGGCGACCCGGGGAGTCCGTGCAGGACGTACAGCACCGGATAGCGATCCGTCCGCGTGTAGCCGGGCGGCAGGTAGACGATGCTGACTCGACGGGCGTCGGGCACGAACCGGTTCGGGATCACCCCCTGCCAGAGGGTGCCACCATGCGTACCGCTGCCGAACTCGGCAAACCCGGGGAGTGTGACCGGAGCCGGAGCCGCCTGCGCGCGTCCGCTCGCGATCGCCATGGTGCACACCGCGGCAAGTGAGATCAGGGCTCTCCAACGCATCGGCTGCCTCAATCCTGCACGCTGGACGGCCGGGCGAGGGTTGCGGCTCCGGTAAGCCAGAGCCCCGATCGTTTGCGTTGTGTGAAGCGGAGATTGAGCTGGGGCAGAACCCCGCTCGGGCGGCCGTCTGGCCGTGTCTGTGGGACTACGCTGGAGACGTGCCCGCTCCGGTAGCGCCCGCGCCCGCACATGCACCTACCCGCGTGAGCGAGAGCCGCGTTGCGACGCTCGCGCGAAGGATCTGGGGCTTCATCCGCTCGGCCCCGGCGACGTACGCGTACCTTTCCGTCCTTCTCGTGACGAGCTGGATCCTGGCCTGGCTGGGTGACGCACGCGCCGATCGGCTGCTGCTCTCCCAGAGCACGAATCTGCACCAGCTCGGTGACGACCCCGTCCGGGTCCTGATCGGGAGCGCCTTCTGGGCGCCCGGAGCGTACGCCCTCGTCCTCTCGGCGCTCCTCTTCACGGTCGTCCTCGCGCCGGTCGAACGGAGGATCGGCTCCGCGCGGACGATCGGCGTCTTCGCGATCGGCCATCTCGGCGCCACCTTGCTGACGGCGGTGGGGCTCTCGGTCGCGCTGCGCTTCGACGTGGTGGAGCACAGCATCGTGAACGTACGCGACGTCGGGACGAGTTACGGCTTCTTCGCGGTCGCAGCCACGCTGACGTACCTGCTCGTGACCGAACTGCGGCTCCCCTACGCCGCTGCGCTCCTCGGGTACCTCTCCGCCACCGCGGTACTTGCCGGAGGCTTCGGTGACTACGGCCACCTCACGGCGGCGGTGCTCGGATTCGCCTGCTATCCGCTCGTGCAGACGGCGCCGCACCGCCCCGGGCTCCCGCTCCTCGACCGGCTCATGCGGTGGGCGGCGGCGCGCTCCCAGCTTCGAGCCGAGGGCGGCGTGAGCACGAATCGGAACCCCGATTGAGCAGCACACCGGCCACGCCGGAATGGCCGCGGCTGCCCTTCCGGCCTCGAGGCGGCACGTCGGCGTCGCCGGCCGGGTGGGCGAGCGGTGTCGTCTTCGTCGGTCTCGTCGCCGGGATGACCTCCGCCGCTCGCGCCCACGAATTGCCCGTGACGCTCTTCGTCGCCAGCGTGGCGAGGGTTGCGGCGGGACAGCTCTGGGTCCTCGCGACGAGCGCACTCGTCGTCGATCGGCCGGTCCTCGTCGGTTTCGCTGCCTTCGTGTCCCTCGCCGCCCTGACGATGTGGTACTGCGGCGCCCGCACGTTCTGGATCGCCGCGATTGCCGGCCATCTCGGCTCGACGCTCATCGTCTACGCGATCGTCGGCCTCTCGCGGCTCGTCGACACGCACCTCTTCGGGTCGGCTTTCGTCGCGCCGGACTTCGGCGTCTCGGCGATGCAGGGAGCGTGGGTCGGTGCGCTCGCGACGACGGCATGGTTCCAGACGGGGCGCGGTCGCGGCTGCCGCGCGGCGGTGATTGCAGGTGTCTGCGTGCTCGCGGCGGTCGCCTGGTGGCTCCACCCCGACCCGTCGATCCTGACGACCGAGCACGGCTTCGCGTTCCTGATCGGCTGTGTGGTCGTGATCTGGCCACGGATGAGTCGCCGCGCGCGCGGCGGCTCGACGCGTTTCTCCCGACGCTAGAAGTTGCGGTTCAGGCGGCGCCGACTGGAGCCGAGAGGGCGGCTCGGACGCGCATCGCCGCGTCGACCGCGGTGCGGGCGGCCGTGTCCATCGAGACGAACTCGCTGACCCAGTCACCTGCGAAGAAGACTCTGTCGCCGATGCCCCGTTCCAGGAGCGGCTGCACCCGCGCCCGGCCGGGTGCTGCGAACGGTGCCGCATGCGGCCACTTCTTGATCAGAGTCTCGGCGACGAGCGCTCGTACTCCGGGGAAGATCGACTCGATGTCGCCGAGGTAGCGCTCGCGGATGTCGTCATCGTCGAGCTCGAGCAGGCGGCGACCGCGGTCGCCCCCGGCGTAGACCATGAGTACGGATCCCTGCTTCGGCTGGCCGCTGAGAAAATTCGCGTGGTTGAAGAGCATGTTGAAGCTCTTGTCAGGCGTCAGGATCGAGTAGATGTCGTCCCACGGCATCGGGCTGCGCTCGGACGTGAGCACGCTCATGACGACGAGGGGACCGAAGCGGACCCGTGCGAGCGCAGCCGCGATCTCGGGCGGAGCCCCGACCATGATCTCGCCGATGTGAGGGGCCGGAACGGCGACGATCGCAGTCTGCGCCCGAATCTCGGCGCCGCCGGTCGTGCGCACGCTGACGCCGTTCGCATCGGGCGTGATCGTTTCGACGCGTGTGTTCAATCGCACGACCTCACCGAGTCGGTCCGCAAGAGCCTGTGGGAGGAGACCGGCGCCACCTCGCATGTTGCGGCCAAGATCACCGCTGTCCCAGACGTGCCCGAAGAGAGCGGCCATCGACGACTGCGTGATCTCGTCCGGTTCGGCGGCGTAGCGGTTTGCTAGTGCCTGGTAGATCTCGTACGCGTCCGGATGGAGGGGCCCCAGGAACTTCGCGAAGGTCTCGTCGCCGTGGTAGCTGAGCGCCCGCTGCCGGATGATTGCGTCCGTATCTCCGTCCCGCGGTTGGATCAAGCGCATGTACTCCGCACCGCTCCGTTTCACGCGGAGGCCGGCCCTTGCGAATGAGACTCGACCCCGCATCGAGAGCGGGAGCAGAAACGGGAAGAGCTCCGGGCGCCGGTCGCGGACGAACTTGCCGCGGTAGTGCAGGTTGAGCATCGAACCGGTGATCGGCAGTACCTCGAGTCCGAACTCCGTGACCATCTTCCCGACCACGGAGTCCGGCGGCGGGTACATATGCGCACCGACCGAAAGGGCGAGATCTGCACGCTGCAGCGAGAGGATCCGGCCACCCACACGGTCGTTCGCTTCCAGCAGGACCGGTTCGAGGTCACGGAGATTCCACGCCGCGGTGAGCCCGGCGATGCCGCCCCCGATGATCACGACGCTGCGTTCTTCGGTCATGCCACTCGCCTCCTCTAGGACTCGGGTAGTGCGCCCCCTTCAGCGGTGCGGCGGTCGACGAACTCTGTTAGTTCGGCTGCGATCGCTGTGTCGAGCGGTGGCGGCTCGTAGTCGGCGAGCGCCCGTTTCCAGGTCTCGTTGGCGCGGGTGGTGGCGTCGCGGGAGCCCTCTTCCGTCCACTGGCCGAAGTTCGTCCAGTCGGAGACGATCGGCTCGTAGAACGCCGTCCGGTAGCGGGCCAACGTGTGGGCGCCACCGAAGAAATGGCCGCCCGGCGGTGTCGCCGCGATCGCATCCAGACCGATCTCCTCGTCGTCGACAACAAGCGGCTGCAGCGCCTCGGCCAGCATCTGCAATACCTCCACGTCGAGCACGAACTTCTCCTTCGACGCGGTCAGCCCGCCCTCGAGCCAGCCGGCGGCGTGGATGATCAGGTGCCCTCCTCCGAGCACGGCGCCGAAGAGGCTGATCATCGTCTCGTACATCGCCTGCGCGTCGACCGCGTTCGACGCGTTCGGCGCCGACGACCGATACGGCAAACCGACATGACGGGCAAGCTGACCACCCGCAAGCGCCGCCTTGAAATACTCGGGCGTCCCAAACGCAGGCGCCCCCGACTTCATATCCACGTTCGAGGTGAACGCCCCATACACGACCGGCGCTCCCCGACGCACCACCTGCGTCAGCGTGACACCCGCCAGCGCCTCCGCGTGCTGCAACGTCAACGCACCCGCCAACGTCACCGGTGCCATCGCACCCGCAAGCGTAAACGGCGTGATCACCGACACCTGCCCCGCCCCCGCGAAATCGATCAACCCCATACACATCGGGATATCCAACTGCCGCGGCGAATTACTGTTGATCACCGTATAACACCGCGGCGCCGACACAAACTCGTCGGCATCCACCCCATAGCCAATCCGAAACATCTCGAACCCATCCGCCACCTGACCACGACCACGGGCATACAGCCAGGGCACCTTGTCCGTCAGAGTCAAGAAGGCGAGGCAGGACTGCAGATGACGGGCCTGAGCGGGCACATCCTGCGGCTCCACACACGGGCCGGTCATGTGCAGCACGTCGAAATGCTGGGTCAGCCGGACGAAGTCGCGGAAGTCGGCGAGCGTACCCGGGCGCTTGCCACCGTCGAGGTCGCTGACCGCGGGTGGGCCGGCAACGGGAATCGTCGCGAGGTGCCGACCCCCGAGCAGAACGTTCCGTTCTGGCGAGCGCCCGAGGATCTCGATCGTCTGTGGCGCGAGCGCGAGAGACTGCTCGACCAACCCACGGTCGAACCGCACCATCTGCGACTCCTCGTCGGCGTCGGCTCCAGCCTCCGCGAGCAGACCACGCGCCTCCGGAAGGAGGACCCGGATCCCCTGCTCCTCCAGAATCCGGAGTGCGGACTCGTGTAGGTGCGCCACCTCGTCCGCGCTGATGATGTCGAACGGCGGATACGGCAGTTCGAGTGAGCGGTAGTGCGTCGAGCGCCGCTCGGGGGTCGCCGTGGCGGCTCCCGTCCCACGTCCGCGCCGTCCCCGCCGCTCTCTCGCTACCTCCGTCATCCCGCTCTGAGCTCGAACTTTCGAGACCGCTGCGTCCTGTTGTCAGCGTCGATGGCACGATCCGACTGCATGACTGGCTACGCTAGCACGGGATCGCTCACTGATCTAGACTGATCATTAGATGAGCGATGGTCAGGGGATCCCACGGACTCACGCACTCAACCGCGCGATCGACGTGTTGGTCGCCGTCGTCGAGGCTGGACAGGCGGTTTCGGCGTCTGCACTTGCACGAACGACGGGGCAGCCGCGGCCGACTGTCAGTCGAACCCTACGAACTCTGCTCGACCGGGGACTCGTCATGGAGACGCCGACGGGATGGATTGCCGGGAACGAGCTTGTCCGGCTCGTCCGTCTGACCGATCCGCTCGGCCCGCTGCTCGAAGCGGCGAAGCAGCCCCTTGCCAGGCTTCGCGACGATACGAGCGAGTCCGCGATGCTCGTAGTTCCGACGCAGCAGACGGAGGTCCAGGTCGTTGCCCAGGTCGACACCGAGCACCGTCTTGGCGTCGTCGGGTGGATCGGTGCCGACATACCGCTCCACGCCTCCGCTGCTGGAAAGATCCTCCTCGCCGAACTCAGCCAATCCGACCTGATCGCGTGGATCTCCCAGACTCGGCCTGCTCGGCTCACCTCGAGGACCATTGTCGATGTCGCCGCGATGCAGAAGCATCTCGCACTCGTCCGTCGCCGCGGCTGGGCCGATATCGTCGACGAGCTCGAGCCCGGTCTCGTCTCTCTTGCAGCGCCCGTCCGCGACAGTAGCGGTGCCCTCACTGCGATGGTCGGTATCAGCGGTCCGAGCTCACGCCTGACGACTTCCCGTCGCAAGGCCGATCTCCCCTACGTCCTCAGAAGTGCCGCCGAGATCGAGCACGCCCTCATCCCGGCGCACCCCGGCAGCCGCTGAAGCGGTCGCTCGACGATCATAGTCTACGCCATCGTCGGCCTCTCACGTCCTGTCGACACGCACCTCTTCGGGTCGGATCTCGGCGCACCGGACTTCGGCGTCTCGGCGATGCAGGCTGCGTCCTCGTGGTGTGGCCACGACTGCCGGCGCGAACACGAACGGGGCGCACGCCGACGGAGTGACGTGTTCCTCGCTTCCGGGCGGGCTCGATCATGCGAGTGCGATGGCTTCGGTGTGTGCAACGGCTCGGCGGATGGAGGCGCGGTCGAGACCGAGGAGCGCGGTGAGCCAGATGCCGTTCTGGAGGACGTTGATGTCCGCCGCGCGCCTGTTGCACTCGGCCCGGGTCAGGTCCGAACGGGCTGCGCCGATGAGCGCTGCGAGCCCGGCACGGTAACGCCGCTGGGCCTCGATGTTGATCTCGGCGAAGGTCTCGTCGACCTGGGCGAGCGCCCAGAGTTGGAGTCGCAGGGAGAGGTAGCTCGTGGTGAGAAACTCGGGGGCGGCGATCCTGCGCATGGCGGCGCGGACGCGCTCCTCCGGGGCAAGGGCCGGGTCGGACTCCACGATCGACATGTCCTGGGCCTCGATGTGACCCAGGGCGGCAGCGATGAGGCTGGTCTTGTCGTCGTAGTGGTAGTTGACGAGCCCGACAGCGACGTTCGCATTGCGGGCGACGGCCCGCATGCTGACACCGGCGATTCCGTGCTCGGCAAGCAGGTCGAGCGTGGCCTGGAGGATCAGCGCCTGTCTGTCGACCTTCCCGGCCACGTGGATATCAGCGTCCCCCATCGCAGTCAGGGTAATCGCGAGGACCTCATCCGGTGCTGCCCGCCTGAATCCCAATATTTGAACGATCGTTCAGTTTATGCTAGCCTGTGCGGATGGGACACGTTACGGTTGACGACGTGCGCCGGGTCGAGGTCGGCTACGACCCTGATCCGGCGCTTTCGCTGTCGCTTCGCTCGGAGGCGTACACGGACGAGAAGTGGGCCGAGGCTGATCTGCAGGCGATCTTCATGCGGACGTGGCAGTGGGTCTGCCACGTCGGCGACCTCGCGACACCCGGGAGCTACGTGACGGCGACGATCGCGGAGATGCCGATCGTCGTCGTGCGCGGTCGCGACGGCCTACTGCGTGGGTTCTACAACGTCTGCAAGCATCGGGCGCACGAACTGCTGTCGGGCTCGGGCGAGACACGCAGCATCGCCTGCCCGTACCACGCCTGGGTGTATAGCCTCGACGGGAGGCTGCAGGGAGCGCGGCGCGCGGACCGGATGGAAACGTTCGACAAGTCCGAGATTTGCCTCGACCGAGTGCAGGTGGAGGAGTTCGGCGGGTTCGTCTACGCGAACCTCGACCCGTCGTCGCGGCCGCTGGCAGAGCAGGCCGGGGATCTCGCGGTCGAGATCGAGCGGTGGGCGCCGGATGTGGCCGAGCTGACGCTCGCCAAGCGGCTGACCTACGAGATCGACTCGAACTGGAAGAACATCGTCGACAACTTCCTCGAGTGCTACCACTGCCACGTCGCCCACCCCGAGTTCGTCGACCTGGTCGACATGGACACCTACGAGGTACAGACACACGGGATCTGGTCGAGCCACTTCGCAGAGGCCGGCAAGCACGAGAACGCCGCCTACGACGTGTCCGACGCCTCGGTGACCGAGCACGCAGTCTGGTGGATGTGGCCCAACACCTGCCTGCTGCGCTACCCCGGGCGAGGCAACTTCATGATCCTCCAGATCCTGCCGGCCGGCCCCGGCCGCACGCTCGAGACATGGGACTTCTACCTCGAGACCGCAGAGCCGAACGACGCCGAGATCGATTCGATCCGCTACATCGACGAGGTGCTGCAGCAGCAGGACATCAGCATCGTCGAGAGCGTGCAGCGTGGTATGAGGACACCCGCGTTCGACCAGGGCCGGATCGTCTACGACCCCGAGGGCTCTGGCCTCTCGGAGCACGGGGTGCACCACTTCCACGGACTCGTGCTCCAGGCATACCGCGCCCTCGTCGGTATCGCCGGGAACGCCGCCGCGGGGCGCCCGTTCGAGGCCCCAGGGGTACGGAGCACGTGAGCAGCGTGATCGTCTCCTGCGCCGTCACGGGCGGGATCCACACGCCGACGATGTCGCCGCACTTGCCGGTGACGCCCGACGAGATCGCGGCCGCCGCTATCGATGCCGCACAGGCGGGGGCGGCGATCATCCACCTCCACGCTCGCAACCCCGGGAACGGACGCCCTGACCCGCGGCCGGAGCTGTTTCAGGAGTTCATGCCGCGAATCGCTGCCGGCTGCGACGCCGTCCTGAACGTCTCCACCGGCGGCGGCCTCGGGATGAGCCGGGAAGAACGGCTGCGGGCAGCGAAGGCCACGTCGCCCGAGATGGCGTCGCTCAACGTCGGCTCGATGAACTTCGGAATCTTCCCGATGCTCGGAAAGCACGAACGGTGGCAGCACGAGTGGGAGCCGGAGTTCCTGGAGATGACCCGCGACTTCGTGTTCAAGAACACGTTCGCCGACCTCGAGTACGTCGTGAAGGAGCTCGGCCAGGGGCACGGGACCAGGTTCGAGTTCGAGTGCTACGACCTCGGCCACCTCTACAACGTCGCCTGGCTGATCGACCAGGGCTGGGTGCAGGCGCCGTTCTTCGTGCAGATGGTGTTCGGCATCCTCGGCGGCGTCGGTGCCGACCTCGACAACCTGATGCACATGCATACGATCGCCGACAGGCTTTTCGGCGACAGCTACGAGTGGTCGGTGCTGGCGGCCGGACGGCACCAGCTGCCGTTCGCGACCCAGGCTGCGATGCTCGGCGGCAACCTCCGCGTGGGCATGGAGGACAGCCTTTTCATCGGCCCCGGCGAGCTCGCCACGTCGAGCGCGGCGCAGGTCGAGAGAATCCGCGGCATCGTCGAGGCGCTCGGCTACAGCGTCGCCACCCCCGCAGAGGCCCGGCAGCGGCTCGCACTCAAGGGAGCGGATCACGTCGGTTTCTGACAACTGCCCGCTCCCGACCGACGTGGGACGCGTTGCCTGCCTGGGCGGCGGCGTGATCGGTCAGAGCTGGGCTGCGCTCTTCCTCGCCGCCGGGAAGTCGGTCGCTCTCTACGACCCGGATCCCGCCGTCACAGACAGGGTGAGAGAGTCGATCGCCTCGTCGTGGCCGACCCTCGTTGCGCTCGGCAAGACCGATCGAGACCGCCCGTCGGAGGATCTCCTGATCTACGACGACCCGCTCGCCGCCGTCCAGGACGCCACGTTCGTGCAGGAGAGCATTCCGGAACGCCTGGAGCTCAAACACGCCCTCTACGCGCAGATCGAGCCAGTCCTCGGCGACAGCGCAGTCGTCGCCTCGTCGGCCTCCGGCCTCACTCTCGCCGAGCTCCAAGGTGGCTGGCGCAACCCCTCCCGGCTCGTGCTCGGGCACCCGTTCAACCCGCCGCACCTGATTCCGCTCGTCGAAGTCATGGGCAACGATCGAACAGTCCCCGGTCTCGTCGACTGGACACGCGCGTTCTACGAATCGATCGGCAAGGTCACGATCGAGGTCAGACGAGAGGTGCCGGGCCACGTCGCCAACCGCCTCCAGGCCGCTCTCTGGCGCGAGGCAATCCACCTCGTCGAGGAAGGCGTCGCCAGTGTCGGCGACGTCGACACCGCCATCTCGTCGGGACCGGGGCTGCGCTGGGCCGTGATGGGGCCGACGCTCCTGTTCCACCTCGGCGCCGGCGAGGGAGGCCTCGCGGCGTTCTGCGACCGCTACGCCGACAGCTTCAACCGCTGGTGGGACGACCTCGGCCAGCCCCGTCTGGATCAGGCCACCGCAGACTTGCTCGTCAACGGACTCGCCGCGGAGGGCCTGGGAGACGTCGAGACGCTCACCGCGGACCGCGATCAGCGGTTGACGGCCGTGATCAGGGCCATGCAGGGCTGACCGGGGAACCTCGCCCCGCACCGGCGGCGGCGGATTACTTGACGAGCGTCAGCAGCTTGAACATCGGCAGGTACATGCTGATGATGATGATGCCGACCATGATCCCGACGCCGACCATCATCATCGGCTCGATCACGGAGGTCAGCGCGGTGATCGCGGCGTCGACCTCGTCCTCGTAGAAGTCGGCGACCTTGCCGAGCATCTTCTCGAGCTCGCCGGTCTCCTCGCCGATCTTCACCATCTGGGCGATCATGGGCGGGAACACGCTGCTGTCGATCAGCGGCTGGGCGATCGAGGCGCCCTCCTCGACGCGGTGGCGCAACTCCGTCGTCTCGTTCTCGACGACCCAGTTGCCGGACGTCTGACCGGTGATCTCGAGCGCCCGCATGATGTCGACGCCCGAGGCGATCAGCGTCGAGAGCGTCCGCGACCAGCGGGCCATCGCGACCTTGCGTACCACGCTGCCGATCGACACCGGCAGCCGCAGCTTGAACCGATCCCACTTGGCCCGGCCCGCGTCCGTCTTCTTCCAGCGGCGGAAGAACCAGAACCCGAAGCCGGCCGCGGCGGCGAGGAAGACGACGCCCGGGATCGGGATCCCCGGGAACCATGGGTGGCGGAGCGCGTTCGACGCGTGCAGCACGTACTGCGTCAGGAGCGGCAGATCGCCGCCGAGCTGCGCGAAGATCTTGACGAAGATCGGCACCAGGAACATCAGCATCCCGACCATCACGAGGGTCGCGAAGGTCAGGACGACGGTCGGGTAGATCATCGCGCCCTTGACCCGGCGCTTGATCGTCTGCTCCTTCTCGATCTGGATCGCGACCCGGTCGAGCACCGTGTCGAGGACGCCCGCCGCCTCGCCTGCCTCGACCATGGCGATGTAGAGGCGGCTGAAGACCTCCGGATGGGAGCTCATGGCCTCGGAGAGAAGCGCCCCGGTCTCCACCTGCTCGCGCACGTCGTCGATCACCTTGGCGAGCGCCTGGTCGTCCGTCTGCTGCTCCAGGATCACGAGCGCCGTCACGACGGAGAGACCGGCTTCGATCATCGTCGCGAACTGCCGCGAGAAGACCTGCAGCGACTTGGCCGACACCTTCTTGTCGAACATGCCCGGCTTGGTCTTCGCCTGGGCGCCGCCGCTCTTGATCTCGGCGATGCGCTCCGCCAGCAGCCCGCCACCGAGCAGCAGCTCGCGGGCGGCGTTCAGGTCGGGCGCGCTGACCTCACCGGTGAGCTCGGCTCCCTGGGCGTTGATCGCGCTGTAGGCGAACTGCGGCATCTCGCGTCTCTCCTGTCGGGGCTAGCGCCTCGGCCTGACTAGCCCGAGGGGGTCGTGGTGGTGGTCGCCGGCGCTGTCGTCGCAGCCGACGACTGGTCGCTGGTCGAGGACGTCGTGTCTCCCTGCTTGCCGGTCGTGAAGCCCTCGATCACCTCGGGCTGCGTGCCCGTGTAGACGAGTTTCAGCTGGTAGCGAACCCCGGTTGCGGTGTTGAGGAGCGTCACCGTCTTGTTCAGCTTCAACACGACCGCCTGCCCGTCGTCGAAGGAGCCACCGGCAACGCCGATCTTGGCCGCCTTCTTCTGCAGCGACTTGAGGACGAAGAGCGGCGAGCTGGCGGGGAAGTCGTCCTTCACCTTGACCTGCTGCGGATGGCCGTTCAGGTTGATCGTCGCGTACGCGATCGGCTGGGCCGGCGTCGAGGCAGAGGAGGCGCCCGAGCCGCTCGACGAGCTCGAGCCGCCGGACGACCCGGTGCCCTGCGACTGATCGCTCCCCGACGGACCCGAGGCGCCGGTCGTGCCCGAGGAGTCCGACGGCTGCCCGGTCGCGTCCTCGCTGTTCACGGCCTGCACGAACGGATCCTTGGGGTCGAACAGCGTGAACGAGACGAGCTGTGCGTGCGTTGCCTGGGACGGCGGGCCAGCGGAGATGGGAACGCCGGCCACGACGGCGGCCGTCTTTCCCCTCGGAGCGCTGATGGCTGCAGCGGCCGCTGCCCCACCGGTGGCGGCCGGAGACGTCGCGATGGGCGCTGCGGAAGGCGCTGCCGGCGTCGTGCTGGCGGCCTCTGTCCCGCCGCCTCGGTTGAGCAACTTCGGCCCCTGCAACGCCACCAGGCCGACGAGCACCGCCCCGATCACGCCGAGGATGATCTTCTGCCGCTTGGCCTTCTTCGCCGCGGCGTCCTCTCTCTTGTTGGTCGCCATCAGGGATTCGCTCCTGCTGCGACGGTCCCACTCGTGGACGCGCCGCTCGTCGTGGGTTGGGTGGTCGAGGTCGACGGCGTCGGGGTGCTCGCGAACGTGTACGCGTTGAGCACGACCGCTGCCTTCACGACCGGGAAGACGGCCGGGGAATCGGGCGAGGTGATGTCGATCTTCGAGACCGTGTAGAGACGGCCGTGGGCGTCGAGCCGGCCGCCGTGCACGGTCACGAGCCGGCGGACGTTGCCGAGGAAGCGAGAGACGTTCCCGAAGCGGCCCTGCACGACGACGGCGATCGGCAGCTGCGTGTAGCCGGTGCCGGCGACCGTCGTAGAAGGCGTCACCGAGCTGAATGTCAGCTTGTTGACACGCGCCAGACGGTCGACGTCGACGAGAATGCCGGGCATGTCGGTTCCGTCGGGGAGCGCCTTGGTGAGCCGGTAGAGGTCGCTCGCGCGGACGGTCACCGTTGCCGAGGGCGTGGCGAGCGCCTGCTGCCGCGTGGCGAGCTCCGCCTTCGAGGCGTCCACCTTCGCAGCCAGGTCGTCTGCCTTCGAGCGCTGCGGCGCGACGACGAAGAACCAGAGGGCCGCCACGAGCAGCACTCCGCCGACTGCTCCGAGCACGATCTTCCCGCGGCGGGAAGAGAGCAGCTCACTCACGATGCACCTCCGGTCTCGGCCAGGTCGGCGACTATGACGAAATGGACGACCTGCCTCGTTCCGACCAGATCCGCGGCGCTCGAGGTGAGCGTCACGTTCTGGAGCGACGGGAGCGTCGCCAGGCGGGCCAGCAGGCGCGCGACGTCGGGCTGGGTGTAGGTGTAGCCGTCGATCGAGACGGCGCTCGGAGTCGTCGAGGTCTGCCCGGTGGCCGGCGACGCCGCCGCCGCGACAGCTGCGATCGAGGTCGGGTCGGGCTCGGCGAACGAGACGCTGTTGAGCCAGACGTTCGCCGGGAGCACCCGGGTGAAGTCACCGAGGACGGTGTCCCAGGCGACCCTACCGCCGATCAGGTTGGCAACGGCGGTCGCGCGCTGCGCCTCGTCCGCGGTCACGTTCGACTGGAAGACCGGCGTCTTCGGCACCGGCAGTGCTGCGATCTGCGCCTGGATGGCGTCGACCTGGTGCTGCCGGTCGGAGACCTGGCCATGCGCTCCGAGATAGAGGAGCGCGAGCGCGGCGATCGGCACCGCCACCGCCACCGGGACGCCGACGGAGATAGCCGCCGCGCGCCTGTTCCGCTGCTTGCCGACGGCGTCCTTCGGGAGGAGGTTGACGCTGCGGGTGTCGTCGTCGATCGCGAGCCCGATCGGGACGGCGAGCGAGCCGAGCGACGCATCGACGGAAGACCCGAAGTCGGCGAGGTGCGAGACGCGGGCGAGTGGATCGCCGACGCTGACCTCGACGCCGATCATCTGCTGCAGCGTCACGTCGAGGCCCTCGAGCGCCGACGTTCCGCCGGTGATCACGATCTTGCCGATCCCGAGCGATCCAGCCTGGGTCTGGTAGAACTGAAGCGACTGGACGAGCTCTCGCGCGAACGGTGTCAATCGCTGTCGCACGGCATCCGTGGCACGCACTCGCGCACCCTCGTCCAGCGGCTCGTACTTGCGGCCGGGCCCGTCGAGCGAGACGTGGCGGAGCACGGTCATCGCCTCTGCGGGACGCACCTCGAGGGTCGCGGCAATCGCATCCGCGAGGTCTCCGCCGCCCCAGTCGAAGACGCGGGTGAACTCGCAGGCGCCGGCACCCGCAACGAGCAGCGTCGAGGCCTCGTGGCCGATGCCGACGACGACGGTCGCCGTCTCGGCCGGTGCAGATCCCTCCGACACCGGGTCGACGAAGGCGCGCAGCAGCGCGAGCGCCTCGAGGTCGACACCCGTGAGGCCGAGGCCGGCACTCGCGGCCACGCGCTGGTACGGAGCGACCTGGTCCTGCGGTGCGACGACGAGGAGCACGCGGCGGATCTCTTCACCTGCCGGCGTCGTCTGCTTCGAGAGGACGCGGTAGTCGAGCACCGACTCGTGGAGCGCGACCGGCAGCACCTCGTGCGCCTTGAAGCGGACGGCGTTGTCGAACCGGGCCTCGTCCTCGACACCGGGGATATCGATCGTGCGGACGCCGATCCGGTTGCTCGAGAGGCCGATCCGGACATCGCTCCGCGGCAGCCGCTCGTCCTCGAAGAAGGAGCGCACCGCGGCCGCCAACGCTGCCTCGTCTCGGACCTCGCCGTCGACGACGATGCCCGAGTCGAGCGGCCGGCGGGTGAGCTCGACGAGCTCGCTGCCGTTGTCGGTCCGCGCCATCACGGCGGCTGCGAGCTGCGAGGCGCCGATCTTGAGCCCGACGACGCGCTGGCTCTTGCCTTTCCGCTTCGGCGCCCGCTCCTTGCGGGTGCGGAACCTGCCGCCCGAAGCGGGGGCGGCGGCCGGCAGCTCATCCTCGGCCGGAGCCTCGTCTGCGGCGTCCGGTTCGGTCTCGGCCACCGGCTCGACGAGCGGCGGCGCATCGCCTTCCGACTCCTCGACCTGCGTCTCCCGCGTCTCCTCGATCGGAGCCTCACCGGCCTCGGCAACGGGATCCGACTCTGCGTGTGCCGCGGTCTCGTCGACCGCAGCCGACTCTGCGGCACCGTCGATCGCCTCGGCCTCGAGCTCGTCGGGGTCGGATGCCGCCTCGGCCGCGGCGGCCACGGCCACCACCTCGAGCGGGTCGACGTCAGCCTCCACGACGTCGCCGCCGGTCTCGACCTCGGCCACGAGGGCCTCGTCCGCCTTCTTGCTGCGCCGGAAGCTGAGCTCGCGCTTGTAGAACGGCACGCGTGGGCCGTCAGTGCCGTCGTCCGGGTTCTCCTCCGGCTCGATCTCGACTGCAGGCACCTCCGCCACAACCGGACCGTCAGCAGGCGTGTCGACCTCGATCTCGGCGTCGTCATCCGTCGCGGCGCCGAGCGTCTCGGCCGACTCGTCGTGCTTGCGACGGCGGAAGCTGATCTCGCGCCGGTAGAAGGGGACGGTCTCGGCGGGCCTCGGCTCTACGGGGGCCTCGGCCACGGCGGGCTCGACAGCGGGCAGGACAGGCTCGGAAGAGGGCGTCTGCCAGGTCGGCAGCACCTCCCCGCCGGGCGACTCGGTCGTCGGCACGACACTCGCCCGCGGCGACTCGTGATGACGCTTGAAGGCGATCTCGGTCTGGAAGCGGAGCGGCTCTGGCTCCGACGGCGGCGCGAACCCGATCGGGTTGCGACGGCCGGTCGACACGGCCGTCCCTCGGTCGAGGGTGGTGCCGGTGCCGAGCAGAGGCTCCGCCGGCAGCGGCGAGATGGGATCGCCCGTCCGGCCCGGGTCGTACATGGCCCGGGGGCCCGAGTTGGCGCGCGAGAGGATGTTCAGGGGGTTCCAGAGAGTCATCGGCGGCTAGCTCCCTGCCACCCGGAGTGCCGCCCCGAGCTTCGGAGCGGAGCCAGACGTGGCGTCGTTGGACAGTGTGGAAAGCGGAACGCCGCCACGCTCGAGCGCGGCGGTGAGGGCATCGGGGCGGCTCGAGCGCGCAATCGCGTCGGGGATCGTGATCAGGTTCCGCTGGATCAGATCGGCGAGCGACTGCTCCATCGTCTGCATGCCGCGGCGAGAGCCGGTCTGCATGTAGGAGTAGACCTGCTCGATCTTCCCCTGGCGGATCAGGTTGCGGATCGCGTCGTCGAGGAAGAGGATCTCGAGCGCGGCCTGGCGGCCGGTCCCGTCGAGGGTCGGCAGCAGCGTCTGCGTGACGATGCCCTGCAGCGTGTTCGCGAGCTGCATCCGCACCTGCGCCTGCTGCTCTGCCGGGAACACGTCGATGATGCGGTCGATCGTGCTCGGGGCGCTCTGGGTGTGCAGCGTCCCGAAGACGAGATGCCCGGTCTCTGCCGCGGTCAGCGCCGTCGAGATCGTCTCGAGGTCGCGCATCTCGCCGAGCAGGATCACGTCGGGGTCCTGGCGCAGCGCACCCCGGAGCGCGTCCGCAAAGCCGGTCGCGTCCTCGCCGATCTCCCGCTGGTTCACGATGCAGCGCTTGTGGTCGTGGAGGAACTCGATCGGGTCCTCGATCGTGATGATGTGGTCGGTGCGGGTGCGGTTGATCTCGTCGATCAGCGAGGCGAGGGTCGTCGACTTGCCCGAGCCCGTGGGGCCGGTGACGAGCACGAGCCCGCGCGGATGCTTCGTAAGCTCGTGCAGGCTCTCGGGGAGGCCAAGCTCCTCAAGCGCCTTGATCTCGGTCGGGATCGTGCGGAAGGCGGCCGCGAGGCTGCCCCGCTGGTAGTAGGCGTTGACGCGGAAGCGCGCCACGCCGCGAATCCCGTAGGCGAAGTCCAGCTGGCGGCCGAGCTCGAGGTGCTTCTGCTGCTCGGTCGTCGTGATCCGGTAGACGAGCTGACGGATCGTGTCCGCGTCGAGATCGGCATACTCGACCAGCGACTCGATGTGACCACGGCGCCGGATCACGGGCGGCACACCCGAGGTCAGGTGCAGGTCGGACGCCTTCGACTCGACCGCGCGCTCGAGCAGGTCGTCGACGGACAAGGGGGCGGCAGATGTGCGCTCGGAAAGCTCCACGGCCCCCGTATCGGCAGCGCGTCGCCGTGGCTTGAGGGCGGATCTCGGAGAGGCAACGACTCACCCTGCGATGGTGAGTACGGCCCCTCCGCGTCACCCGAATTGGGGTATCCGTTCGTCCTTTCGCCGCCGATCAGTGGGAAAAGAATCCACGCGAAGGAGCACGAGAAGATGGCGTCAGCGGCGCGCACAACCCGGATCCGGACCTCCGCCGAGGAGGGCTTCACGCTGATCGAGCTACTCGTCGTCCTCGTCATCATCGGCGCCCTGCTCTCGATCGCCGTTCCGTCGTATCTCGGCTTCAAGGACCGGGCCAGCCAACGTGCAGCGCAGGCGAACGTCCGCTCCGCCGTCCCCGCCGTCGAGGCGTACTACTCGACGCACAGCAGCTACACCGGCATGACGGACGCCGAACTGCGGCTGATCGACTCGGGTACCCGCGCGAACGTCGTCTCGGCGGGGGCCATGACGTACTGCCTCAGCGCCACCAACGGCGGGTTCACGTACTACAAGAACGGGCCCGACGCCGACATCACCGACACGCCCTGCTCCTAGCAAGCACGGGCCGTCCCTGCGGTGGGCGACACGAGCCGCGGTCGCTCCCCGGTGGCCTTCCTCGCGGGTCGTCTCCCGGGTCCGAAGGATCGCCCTGGGCAGGGGATGCGGATCACCCGCGAATCACCCGTTCGAGTGTGAGCCCTCGAGGCTGCGCCCGCCGATAGAGGTCGGGTCGGTTCAAGCCCCTAGGAAAAGGAGCACCTGCATGTCGTCGTTCATCGCCAAGCTGCAGAAGCGGCTTGCCAAGGAGGAGTCGGGCTTCACGCTGATCGAGCTCCTCATCGTCCTCGTGATCATCGGCATCCTGCTGGCGATCGCAGTCCCGAGCTACCTCGGCTTCAAGGATCGCGCCAACCAGGCTGCGGCGTCCGCGAACGTCCGCTCCGCCATTCCTGCCGCAGAGGCGTATTACTCGGACAACGGTGACTACAACTTCACCCTGGCCGGCCTCAAGGCGATCGACGCGGGCCTCAAGCTCTCGACGGTGACGCCGGGTGCCTCGACGTACACCCTCTGCGCGACGGTCAACAACAAGTCCGCCTCGGTCACAGGCCCCGGCGGCACGGTTGCTCCGGTGGCAAGCTGCTCGTAGAGCGAGCCACAGTTCGACTGTACACCGGGAGGGGCGCGGGAGACCGCGCCCCTCTCTCTTTGCCTGGACGCTCAAGCTTCCGCCGCGACCTGCCGATAGGAGCCTCGTGAACACCATCGCCGCCACATCCCAGCGCATCCCCCGCCCGGCTCTGATCGGGATCCTCGTGATCGTCGTCGCCTTCCTCGCTCTGATGCTCGTCCGCTCGGGCGTGCTCGGCGGCTCCAGCAGCTCGACGACCGCCACCCCGGCGCCGGCGACGCATGCAAGCACTCCCTCGAAGACGCACACAGCCACCCAGACGCCGTCGGCGCCGAAGGTCGTGCTGCTGCCCGGTCTGCCGGCACCCGTCGCGCACGCGCTCCGCTATTCGAGGGTCACGGTCGTCTCGCTCTACGTCGGCCAGTCGGCCACCGACCGTGCGATGGTCGCGGTGGCACGCAAGGGCGCGAGGGCGACGGGCGCCGGATTCGTCGCGGTGAACGTCGGCAGCGACCGGTCCGCCGCCTCGATGGGCTCGTTCGCCGGCACGGTCGACCCGCCGGCGACGCTCGTCGTACGCCGGCCCGGTGTGGTCGTATCCCAGTTCACGGGTCTCCTCGACAGCACCCTCGTCCAGCAGGCCGCCCGCAACGCAGGCGCCCGTCGATGAAGGCCGCGGCGGCGGAGCCCACCGTGGGCACGGCGCCGTTCTTCAGCTACGAGCTCCGCCGCGAGAGCCGCGTCGTGGCGCGGCTCAGCGCGGTTCCGGAGGACGGTGGCGTCACCGTCGCGACCGAGGTCTACCCGTCGACCCAGCTGCCCGACTCCGATCCGCTCCGCCGCCCCTTCACATTCGCCACGATCGACCAGGCCCGCCGTTTCGCCGACGAGGCCGTACTCGCCTTCGAGTACCTCGATTGCCAGGTCGCCGGCTAACCGCTCCCGTCCAGCAGCGCCTCGAGCAGGTCGATCAGCTCCACCTGAGCGGGAATGAGCTTCACCCGCGCGGCGGCGAGTGAGAGCCACTCGGCGCGGTCGACCTCCGGAAACGCCCGCAGCGACCCGGACTTCGGGGGCCACTCGAGCGTGAACGTGTTGCTCGAGATCCCCGCCGAGATGTCGAGGTCGCCCATGGCACCGAACGCCGTCACCACCTTCCCCGACCGTTGCGTGATCGACCCGAGCTCGGCCAGCCCGTCACGGGTGACCGGAGGCGGCACCCCGAGCTCCTCCTCGAACTCCCGCAGCGCGACGTCCACCGCATCCTCCCCCTGCTCGATCTCCCCCTTGGGTAGCGACCACACACCGTCGTCCCGTCCGGCGAAGAACGGGCCACCGGGGTGGACGAGCAGTACCTCGGGCCCGTCGACACCAGGTCGGTAGAGAAGCAGGCCCGCACTCTGTCGCGCCGCCACGGACGTCAGGTGGAGGCGCCGGCCGTGCCGCCGCCTCCACCTCCTGCCGGCATCACCGCGTCTGCGGGAAGCCGAGGTCGATGCTGCTCGTCGCCGGATCGGGCCAGCGGCTCGTGACGACCTTGCCGCGGGTGAAGAAGTGCACACCCTCGGGGCCGTAGATGTGGCTGTCGCCGAAGAGCGACGCGTTCCAGCCGCCGAACGAGTAGTAGGCAACGGGCACGGGGATCGGCACGTTGATCCCGACCATGCCCGCCTCGACCTCGAACTGGAACTGGCGCGCGACGCCGCCGTCGCGGGTGAAGATCGCCGTCCCGTTCCCGTACGGGTTCTCGTTGATCAACCGCAGCGCCTCGTCGTAGGTGTCGACGCGGATCACGCCGAGGACGGGGCCGAAGATCTCGTCCCGGTAGGCGTCCATCTCGGTCGTCATGTTGTCGAGCAGCGAGACGCCGAGGAAGAAGCCGTCGCCCTCGGGCGCCGTCTCACGACCGTCCGCCAGCACCGTCGCTCCCTGGGCGGCGCCCGTGTCGAGGTAGCCCGCGACCTTGTCGCGGTGCTCGCGGGTCACGAGCGGCCCCATCTCCGAGGCGGGATCCATCCCGTCGCCGACAGCGATCTTCGGCAGCCTCGCCCCGATCGCCTTGACGAGCGGATCGGCGGCGTCGCCCACCGCCACCACGACCGAGACCGCCATGCAGCGCTCGCCGGCCGAGCCGTAGGCGGCGCTCACGGCGGCGTCCGCAGCCATCTCGATGTCGGCGTCCGGCAACACCACCATGTGGTTCTTCGCCCCGCCGAGCGCCTGCACACGCTTGCCGTGCCTCGTCCCCGTCTCGTAGATGGAACGGGCGATCGCAGTGGAGCCGACGAAGCTCACGGCCGCCACGTCGGGATGCGCGAGCAACGCGTCGACCGCCACCTTGTCCCCGTGAACGACGTTGAAGACACCGTCCGGCAGGCCGGCCTCCTTCAGGAGCTCGGCCGTGTAGACCGACGCCGAGGGGTCCTTCTCGGAGGGCTTCAGCACGAACGTGTTGCCGCAGGCGATCGCCGGCGCCCACATCCACATCGGCACCATCGCGGGGAAGTTGAACGGCGTGATCCCGGCCACGACGCCGAGCGGCTGCCGGATCGAGTAGACGTCGACACCGGTGGACGCCTGCTCCGAGAACTCGCCCTTCAGGAGCGTCGGGATCCCGCAGGCGTACTCGATCACCTCGAGGCCGCGGGTGACCTCCCCCATCGCGTCGGAGAGCACCTTGCCGTGCTCGGCGACGAGGAGCTTTGCGAGCTCGTGCTTGCGCGCGTGCACGAGCTCGCGGATCGAAAACAGCAGCTCCGCCCGCTTGGCGAGCGACATCGACCGCCAGGCGCCGAGCGCCGACTTCGCCGCCTGCACGCCACGGTCGACCTCCTCCACCGAGGCGAGGTCGACGGCACCGCTCTGGCGGCCCGTGGCCGGGTTGTAGACGGGGCCGGTGCGGCCCGATGCCCCGGCGACCGGAGCGCCGTCGATCCAGTGGTGGATCGGAGTGATTCCGGATCCGTTCGTGTCCGCGCGATCCGTCGGCGCGGCTGCAAGCTCAGTCATGTGTGCCTCCTACGGGTTGTGCAAGGAGGGTAACCGTCAGCGCACCGGGGCGTAGGCGGTCTTGAGCGCGAGGATGCGGTCGTAGCTCCGCCGCAGCGACGCGAGCGTGATCTTCCCACTCTTTGCGGCGGCGAGGAGCCGATCGTAGACGCTCGTGCTCGACGATTCGCTGCCGACGAGAAGCAGCAGGTCGACGCCCGCCTGCGCCGAGAGCACCGCCACCGACGGCAGCGGCCGCCCCCGAGTCGCGGCGGCGGCGTCGAGCGCATCCGAGATCGTGACGCCGCGGAAGCCGAGCCGGCCGCGCAGGAGCGACTGCACCTTGGGCGACCACGGCGCCGGCTTCGAATCGAGTGAGGGGTAGGTCGCGTTCGAGATCATCACGAGCGGGACGCCCGCGGCGACCGCGCTGCGGAACGGGACGAGCGCTGCCTCGCTCGACGGCAGCGTGACGGCATGCTGATCGGTGTTCAGCGTGGCCGTCCCGATCCCCGGGAAGTGCTTCGCCGTTGCGGCTACCCTCGCGTCCGCGAGCCCACGCACGAAGGCGACCACGGCCGCTCCCACGGTCGCAGGGGTCGTCCCGAACGTGCGCGCGGCGGCCGCCATGAACGACCCGGCCCGGGGCACGTCGGCAACGGGTGCAAGGTCGACGTTGACCCCCGTCGCCCGAAGGGCGCGCCCGGCCGCGGCGGCCTGGGCCTGGATCGCCGCCGCGCCGAGGCGGCCGAGGCCGCTCGCCGAGAGCGCGGGCCCGGCCCAGGAGAGACGCCGAACGCCGCCACCCTCCTGGTCTGTCGCAACGAGGAGCAGGGGCTGCCCGCCGGCTCTCGCCGCCGCCTGGAGGGATGCCGTCAACCGGGCCAGCTGCGCGGGGCCGGTCACGTTGGCTCCGAACAGGATCACGCCTCCGATCTCGCCGCGCCGCACCCGCTGCAGGAGCGCGGGCGACGGCGTCGTGCCCCCGAAGGCGACAATGAGCCGCTGGCCGACGAGCTGCTGCAGCGAGGGAGCGGGAGCGGTCGCCGGAGCGGCTGCCGAGGGCAGGAGCACCACGGCTGCGGCGAGCAACGATACGAGGATGGCAGTCGCCGAGGCTCTCACGGTAGGCACCAGGGTGCCAGCTACCGGACGAGCTACGCCGTCAACGGCGTCTCGAGCCCGGCCTCGACGAGCGGCCGCCGGGCCCATGCGAACGTCGTCGTGTACCAGCCCTGCAGCGGCTGCAGGGTCACGCCGGCACCCGAGGAGTGGACGAACCAGCCGTTGCCGACGTAGATGCCCGTGTGGCCGACCTCGTTCGGCGTCGACCTCGTGCCCTTCGCCCCGAAGAAGATGACGTCGCCGGGCTCGAGGTCGGGGAGGGCGATCCGTTCCGGCTTCTTCACCTCGCCGCTCATCGCGTACGTCGTCCTGCCCTTGAGGATGTCGCCGAGGAGGGGCGCTCCGGGGAACGGCTTCGTCTTGTAGACCCGCCAGACGAAGCCGGAGCAGTCGAAGCCGCCCGGCTCCGAGACATAGCCGCCTGGTGCGGTCGCGCTCCAGATCTTCTGGGTCAGCTCGGACGTCCCGGCCCAGACGTACGGGTAGCCGACGAACTTCAGTGCACGCGTCAACACGGTGCGCTGCCAGTCGGTCAGCTCCGGGAAGGCGAAGTCGGTCGTGAGGCTGTCGAGCCAGGTCAGCTGTCCCGGCGTCAGCGCCATCGCACGGGCGAACGAGTACGCCGCCTCCGCGCGGGTTGCAGGCTGATTGGGCAGCAGCTCGAGCTCGTCGTCGGCGGCCGGATGGTTGAGTCGCAGACCGAGCAGCCGCGCGACCGACTCCGTCCCGAGGCGGGAGGTAGGAGCGAGGCCCGCGTCGGCGGCCGCGAGCCGGATCCGCTTCGCGGCCGGCGCGAGCCCGAGAACCGAGACGAGCTTCGAGTCCAGCTCGGCCATGGTCACGGACCGGGTGGGGTCGGCCGGCACGGCGGCGGGTTTTCCCCAGGCGATCAGCGCGTCGGCGAGATCGCCACGGGTCAGTGGGTCGTCCGGGCGGAACGTGGCAGCGTCCGTCCCGAGCACGCCTGCCGCGGTCACGATCCTGATCTGAGCGTTCGCCCAGGACGGCTTCACCGCAGGCACCACGGAGCCGGTCGACGGCGCGACGGGCTGCCCGATCGACGGCGCGACGGCCTGGCCGACCGACGGCACGACCGGCTGACTGGCCGACGCCGCACCGACGACGGAGAGTGCTGCGACGGCGCCGGCGCAGATGGCGACGACACGCCTCATCTCCTCTCTATCGGCGGTGCCGGAGGAGCCTTGAGCGGTCCCCGCGGACGGGTGTACCCCGGTCGGGCCACTCTCGCGTCTATCGTCGCGGTCATGGCACGGGAGACGATTCGCGACATCGTGCGGGCGGCAGAACACGCCGCGCCGCCGGAGCAATGGGTGCTGCTCTCCTATGCAGCCGGAGGACGAGTGACGCTCGCTGCGGACGAGCTCGACGCGGCAATCCGGAGGGCGCAACTCCTTCTTGCGACCGGCGGCGATCCGCGTCGCGAGCTCGAGCTCTACGGCCGGGCGGTCACCGCCCTCGCGGATGATCTCGACATGCCCGCCCGGCGAGAGCAGCTCGCCGGCGGGCTCGTCGAGCTCGGGAGCGAGGTAGCGGGACTGCGCGGCGCGGCGGAGGCGCTCCGTCTCCTGTGCAGCGACGGAGACCTCGCCTGGCAGTGCTACGCGATGTCCCTCCTCGCGGACGCGCTCGGCGGCGACGACTGACGGCGGGCGCGGCTATCAGGGCACGGCTATCAGGGCACGGGGATCAGGCCGCGACGCGCCCGATATGGAGATCGCCGCTGATCGTCCTGACGCGGAGGTCGTGGACAGCTCCCTCGCCCGTCGGCGCCGGGGTGTCCTCCAGCCCGAGCTCGGAGGTCATCGTCCCGCTCACGGAGCTCGCGTCGACATAGAGGCGCTGGCCGGGCTTGACGGCCAGACGGACGTCGCCCGAGACCGACTGGACACGAATGCCGCCGCCGCCGACCGCCCGGATCTCGACATCGCCGGACACCGTCTTCACGTCGACCCCCGCGGCCGCGTCTCCCACCTCCAGGTCGCCGGAGACGAGGTTGGCGGAGAGCGGCCCGCCGCTGCTGCGCAGGGTCGCATCGCCGGAGGCAGTCCGGATCTCGACCGTCCCCTGCACGTCCTCGACGTGGATGTCGCCACTCGCCGTGTCGACGCGCAGCCGCTCGAGTGCCTCGAGCGAGACGTCGCCCGAGGCGGTCTTCACCTCGACCGCGCCGAGCGTGCCGCGGGCCCGCAGATCGGCCGAGCTGGCTCGTAGGTCGAGGCCGCTCCCGGTGGGGCAACGCACCTGGACTGCGATCTTGGGGCCGCGCCCGAAGCTGAGCCCGCCGCGTCGCTTCAGCGATACGACCACCTCGTGCACGCCGCCGCGCGGCACCATCTCGACCCGCGCCTCGGCGATCGCCTGGCGCGTGACGTCGTTGTCGCGCAGCGGCACGAGCTCGACCTCGACCCGTGCCTCGTCCCACGTCTCGACGGAGACGTCGCCCCCCTCGAGCTCGACGCGGAGCCGGACCTCACCCGGCGTCTCGAAGGACGTCATGACCGCTCCCCCGGCGAGGGCCGGGGACGGCGCACGACGCGAACGCCGTCGGGCCGGCCGGGCCGGGGCCGCGCCTCGGGGACGGACGGAAGGTCGACCGACCCGTGAATGAACGGATGCAGTGGCATGCAAGTCTCCTCTCTCAGCTCCGGGTGAATCCCTGTAGACGGTTGCTGCTTCGGACCCGCACAGTTGTGCGCGGTTCGAGCGCGCGAGCGAGCGCCCGCACGATCCAGGCATTGGTCGAGATGCCCTCCGCCGCCGCTGCGAGCTCGATCTGGCCCTTGAGCGCCTCCGGCAGCCGCAGCGTGATTCGGGCACTGAGGTCGTCGCCGGGGGTGGGCGGGGTCTCGGCCGACTCGGGCGTCGTCTCCTCGACGAGCACGAGCTCCGGTTCGCGGCCCGCCAGGCGGACCTCGACGTGGCCCGAGCGAAGCTGGTCGTTGAGACCGAGCGCCGCCTCCGTGAGCACGTCGAGCAGTCGCAGCTGCAACGACGGCTCCACCGCTGCGGCGAGGCGCTCCCCCGCCGCGGCGACGTCTTCGTCGCCGAGCGAGGCGGCCGCCGCGAGGTCGCTCTGGATCAGGTTGACGTGTCTTGCGATGTCCATGCGCGGCACTATATGACATCACAATGATGTCTGTCAAGTGCAATACGACGTCATTGATATGTCGGATCCGACGCTCCTGATAGGATCCGTCTTCCTCTCCCGTTTTCGTAGCGCTGCTGCGGACGGATCCGTCGTCCGGCTCGGCCCGGAGCGACAACCCATGTCCCGCCGACCGTGTGCCCGCCTGGACGGGCAGCGCCCGAGGAGCCGAAGCCGCGCGTGCAGACCGTCGACCCACCCGATCTCGAGCTCTGGCCGACCCTCCGGCATCTCTACCCGCTGTGGCGCTCGCAGTGGCGTCTCGTCCTCGTCGGCCTTACGTGTGCGCTCGTCTTCACGGGGCTCACGCTCGCGATCCCGATCCTCGTGCAGCGGACGATCGACAACGCGATCGACGGCGGCGACCACTCGCTGCTCCTTCCCTATCTCGGGGCGATCCTCCTCATCGCCACGGTCCGGTTCGGCGTCAACTTCGTCCGGCGCTACTCGACCGCGCGGATCGGGATCTGGGTCGAGGCCCGGTTGCGCTGGATGATGTACGACGCCTATCTGCGCTTCCCGCGCGCCTTCTACGACCGCCACGCGACCGGCGAGGTGATCTCCCGCGCCACGAACGACATCTACCCCGTCCGCTACTTCATCGGCTGGGGTGTCGTGCAGGCGATCCAGAGCGTGATGATGCTCGTCGGCGCCGCGATCGTGCTCGCATCCGTGAACGCCAAGCTCACCCTCTTCGCAGCCCTCGCGATGCCGCCGATCGCGATCCTCACGTACCTCTTTGCGCACAAGGTCTTCCCCATCTCACGGGTCGTACAGGCCCGCAAGGGCAACCTGACCGAGGCGACCGACGAGGCCGTCGTCGGGATCGAGATGGTGCAGGCCTTCGGGCGCGAGGACGACGTGCGGGAGCGGTTCGCGGGACGGGCGGAGGCGCTGCGCTTCGAGACGATGCGCCAGGCCGGGGTCGAGGCGCGCTTCCTGCCGGGCCTGATCTTCCTGCCCTCGCTCGGCATCGCCGCGGTGCTCTGGTTCGGCGGCCGCGAGGCGATCGACGGGAACCTCACGATCGGGCAGTTCACGCTCTTCATCACGCTCCTGCTCCAGCTCGTCTGGCCGCTCGAGGCACTCGGCTGGATCATCAACCTCGGCCAGCGTGCGACCGCCGCTGCCGCGCGCTGCTTCGCGTGGCTCGAGGGGATCGAGTCGCTTCCCGAGCCGGCACAGCCGCAACCGCTGCCGGAGGGGCCCCTGACGGTCAGGCTCGAGGACGTCCACTTCCGCTACGCCGTCGGCAAGGAGGTACTCTCGGGTGTCGACCTCGAGGTCGAGCCGGGGGAGATCGTGGCCGTCTGCGGCGCCACGGGGGCAGGCAAGACGTCGCTCCTCAACCTGATCCCGCGCTTCTACGACCCGAGCGCGGGCCGTGTCCTGATCGGCGGCATCGACAGCCGTGAGCTCTCGCTCGCCGAGCTCCGCCGCTCCGTTGCACTGGTGACGCAGAAGCCCGTGCTCTTCTCGATGCCGCTGGGCGACAATCTGCTCGCCGCCCGGCCCGACGCCGACTGGTCTGACGTGCTCGCCGCGTGCGAGGCGGCGGGAGTCGCTGCCTTCGTGGACGGCCTCCCGAACGGCTACGACACCCTGATCGGCGAGCGCGGCGTGAACCTCTCCGGTGGTCAGCGTCAGCGTGTCGCGCTCGCGCGCGCGCTCGTCGCCGGTGCGCGCGTGATCGTTCTCGACGATCCCATGTCGGCGGTCGACACCGAGACGGAGCGGCACCTCGTCAAGTCTCTCCGCCCCGCGGTCGCCGGTCGCACCGTGCTGATCTCGGGTCAGCGGCTCTCGACGATCCTCGTCGCCGACCGCGCCGTCGTGCTCCGCGACGGCCGCGTGGCGGAGAGTGGACTGCCCGCAGATCTGATCCGCGCCGGTGGAGCGTTCGCCGAGCTGTTCGGAGACGAGGCTCTTGCAGCCTGACCATCGTCGCACCGGGCTCTCGCGCCTCTGGATCTACACCGCCGGCCGCCGCCGGCGCCTCGCCGGGATCATGTTCCTCGCCGCGATGTCGGCCGCGGCCCCGGTGGTCGGGTGGCGCATCGTCGGCGACGCGATCGACAACGGCATCAAGGCGTCGAACGAGGGCCGGCTGACGACGGACGTCGTCGCCTACGTGTGCGTCGGCATCCTCGCCTGGGTCCTCGGCACGAGTACCTGGTTTCTGCTCGCAAGCGTGGGGCAGCGGATGGTGTATGACCTGCGCCGCGACCTCTTCGACCATCTGACCTCGCTCTCGCTGCGCTACTTCTCGCAGCAGAAGGCCGGCTGGATCATCGCGCGGCTGACGAGCGACGTCGACGCACTCTCGGATGTCCTCAACCAGGGTCTGACGACCCTCGTCGTCAACTCGCTCACCCTCGTCGCCGCGGTCGGCGGTCTGTTCCTGCTCGACTGGCGACTCGGGATCGTGGCGTTGATCGTGCTGCCGCCGGGAATCGTCGTCACCCGCTGGTTCCAGACCACCTCCCATGCCGCCTTCGACGACGTGAGGACGCGGATCGCGGCCGTGACGGCGCAGCTCGCCGAGTCGGTCTCGGGGATGGCGGTCGTGCAGGCGTTCAACCGCGAGCGGGCCTTCCAGCGCGAGTTCACCGAGCTGAACGAGGCGAACCGTGTCTCGAACGTCTACGCCCAGAAGCTTTCCTCGTTCTTCTTCCCGGCGATCGAGTTCCTCGGCGCGACGGCGATGGTGGTCGTGCTCTTCACCGGCGCCAAGTTGATCGACTCCGGCTCGCTCGAGATCGGGACGCTGATCGCCGCCGTCGGCATGCTCCAGCTGGTCTTTCAGCCGCTGCAGGAGCTGTCGGAGCTCTACGGTCAGGTGCAGGCGGCGAGCGCGGCGATGACGAAGATCTCGAGCGTCCTCGATGCAGAGCACGACATCACCGACAAGCCTGGCGCGCCGCCGATCGGGCGGATCGCCGGACGGCTCGAGCTCGACCGGATCGTGTTCGCCTACGGTGACGAGCCGGTCATCCACGGGATCTCGATCGAGATCGCCGAAGGCGGCTGCATCGCCCTCGTCGGCGAGTCGGGCGGGGGCAAGACGACGACCGCGAAGCTGATCGCGCGCTTCTACGACCCCCTCGAGGGAGCGGTGCGGATCGACGGCGTCGACCTCCGCGACGTCCAGCTCCGCTCGGTGCGGCGACAACTCGGCGTCGTGCTCCAGGATCCGTTCCTCTTCAGCGGCACGATCGCCGACAACATCCGCTTCGCGAAGCCCGACGCGACCGATGCCGAGGTCGAGGCGGCGGCGCACGCGATCGGGGTCGACCGGATCGCGGCACGCTTCGACGAGGGCCTGCAACACGTCGTCCGGGAGGGCGGTGCCGGGCTGTCGGCGGGCGAGCGTCAGCTGATCTCGATAGCACGCGCCCTGCTTGCGGATCCCCGCATCCTGATCCTCGACGAGGCGACCTCGAACATCGACCGGCCGAGCGAGATCCTGATCGAGCGCGCCTTCGACACGCTGCTCGAGGGGCGGACCTCGATCATCATCGCCCACCGGCTCGCGACCGTCCGCCGTGCGGACGAGATCCTCGTCGTCGAGAAGGGCCGCATCACGCAGCGCGGCACGGAAGCCGAACTGCTGGCCGAGGACGGCCCCTTCCGCCGACTTGCGGCGACGCTCGGCGGCGGTGCGCTCCGTGACGTCGCCTGACGCCGGCTACGGGAGCGCCGTGCGCCGGTGTGGTCGTGCCGCGAGCCCGGCGCTCTCGCCGTGCGTTCGCCGCACGGGCGCACCGGGCTCAGTCTGCTGAGGTTCTATTCGCCCCAGTCGAAGTCGCGCGAGCGGCCCCAGAGGTCGCCGTCGAGTGCGGGCCCTTCGTGGCCCGCGTCCTCAGCCGTGTCCTCGCCGGGCCACGGCAGTGCGAGTGAGTGGAGCTCGACTGCAGGCTCACCGTCGAGGGTCTCCTCGATCCGGGCCTGCTCCTCGGATTTGAACAGGGGGTGGTTCTCGAACGGATCCTCGATCTGGTAGCGATCGAGCGGCATGTCGCCGGCGAGATCCGCGTTCTGGCGCTTCAGCTCCAGGTGATCCTGGATCACGCTGGCAAAGGGGGATGTCATCTCGGATGCGCTATCGACCGGCATAGAGCCTCCTGGTCGGGGACATGGCTCGGCGCCGGTGCTGCTGTCGACGCCGGTTCAGATCTTAGCCCAGGATCGCCGACGAGGTTCGACCCTAGCGACCCGTCAGTCGTGAGCACACGACTGCCGTCCTGTGTGCGACGATGGTGGTCGATGCCGCGGATCCCGAGGAACCCGGTTGCGGCCGGGATGTTCGCCTACAGCATCTGGCGCCGGCTGACGCCCGAGCAGCGGAGCCTCGTGCTCCAGGCTGCGAAGACGCATGGCCCGAAAGTCGCCTCGGCTGCGAAGACTCACGGCCCCAAGGTCGCATCAGCGGCCATCGCGGGGGCGATCGCCCGCCGCAAGCGCGCGGATTGACCCCTCAGGGGCCTGCCGCGCGAAGTGCCGCGCGCACAATGCTGTCCTGCTCGATCTGGTGGGCCGTCGGGTAGCCCTCGCTCGGCGCCGCCCGCCAGGCGCGGCCGACGTAGGTGACGCCCGCGACGCTCGAGGCGGCCCGGGCGGCGTCGTCGAGACGATGCCGGATCGACCGCCAGGCACCCATGTTCTGCGGTTCCTCCTGCGCCCACACGATCTCCTCCAGAGCCGGGTAGAGGGCGACGAGCTCGGCCGCCGCCGCAACGGGAAACGGATAGAGCTGCTCCAGTCGGGCGACCGCGACGTCCCGTGCGGCCTCGCGAGCGCTGTGCCCCACGATGTCGTAGTAGACCTTGCCGCTGCAGAGGATCAGCCGACGGACGGCAGCCGCGTCGACGGAGGAGTCGGCGATCACTGCCTGGAACGACCCGGCCGAGAGATCCTCGAGTGTGGACGACGCGTGCCGCAGCCGGAGCAGCCCCTTCGGTGTCATCACGATCAGGGGTCTGGCGGTGGCGTCGAGCGCCTGGCGTCGCAGCAGGTGAAAGAACTGGGCCGCGGTCGTGCAATTCGCGATCCTGATGTTGTCCTGGGCTCCCTGCTGCAGGAAGCGCTCGAGGCGGGCGCTCGAGTGCTCGGGTCCGTTGCCCTCGTACCCGTGCGGCAGCAGCAGCGTCAACCGGGAGGTCTGCCCCCACTTGGAGCGGCCGGCGACGAGGAACTGGTCGATCACGATCTGAGCTCCGTTCACGAAGTCGCCGAACTGGGCCTCCCAGAGCACGAGCGCGTCCGGGGCCGCGATCGAGTAGCCGTACTCGAATCCGAGCGCGGCGTACTCGGAGAGCGGCGAGTTGTAGACCTCGAAAGAGGCGTTTGCGCCGCCCAGATGCTGGATCGGTGCGTACGTCTCGCCCGTGTGCGGGTCGTGGAACATGAGATGGCGGTGGGCGAACGTGCCCCGTTCGGCGTCCTGCCCCGAGAGCCTGACGGGGATTCCGTCCTCGAGTAGCGATGCGTACGCCAGTGACTCCGCCTGACCCCAGTCGATCCCGCCCTCGACGATTGCCTCGCGCCGCCGCTCCAGCTGTCGCAGGAGCTTGGGGTTGATCGTGAACCCGTCGGGTACGTCGATCAGCTGCTCGTTGAGGGTGGCGAGACGGTCTGCCTCGACTGCAGTGAAGACGGCGTCTCCCGTGCTCGTCTTCGCCGGTGGCTCGGCCACCGTCTCCGGTGGGGGAGGCGGCGCCGCGTCGATCGCGGTCCGCAACTGCTCGTGGGCAGCCCGCAGCGTGGCGGTGACCTCCGTCTGGAGCC
The DNA here is from genome assembly GCA_964581085.1 of uncultured Gaiellales bacterium. Taxonomy (GTDB): domain Bacteria; phylum Actinomycetota; class Thermoleophilia; order Gaiellales; family Gaiellaceae; genus Gaiella. The sequence goes on from CAZOMP010000011.1 coordinate 104,539, forward strand.
CGTCTGCCTCGTCTGCCGTGATCACTCCCTCCGCGACGAGCTGCGCCGCGTAGACCTCTCGCACCGTCGGCTGCTGCTGGATTTGCTCGACCATGAGCGGTTGGGTGTAGGAGGCGTCGTCCTGCTCGTTGTGGCCGAAACGGCGGTAGCCGACGAGATCGATCACGAAGTCGTGCCCGAACTCGGCGCGATAGGCGAGCGAGAGCCGTACCGCGGAGAGCGCTGCCTCGGGATCGTCCGCGTTGACGTGGACGATGGGGACGTCGAAACCCTTGGCCAGATCGCTCGAGTAGCGCGTCGACCTGCTCTCGGCCGGATCGGTCGTGTAGCCGACCTGGTTGTTCGTGATCAGGTGCAGCGTGCCGCCCGTCGAGTAGCCCTCGAGCGACTGCAGGTTCAGGGTCTCTGCGACGACGCCCTGACCCGGGAAGGCCGCGTCGCCATGGATGAGAACGGGTAGGGCGACGGACGGATCGTGGGTCCCGGCGCCCGTCGAGCGGTCCGTCTGCTCGGCGCGGGCGCGCCCCTCTACGACCGGGTCGGCGGCTTCGAGGTGGCTCGGGTTGGGGACGATGGTGACGTCGATCTCGCCTGCTGGCGTCAGGCGGGTGCCGGAGGCGGGCAGGTGGTACTTGACGTCGCCGGTACCTCCTTCGGGATCGACGACGAGCGCGTCGAGCGACCGTTCTCCCTCGAACTCGCGCAGGATCGACTGGTAGGAGCGGCCGACAGTGTGAACGAGGGCGTTCAGACGACCGCGGTGGGCCATCCCGATCACGACCCCGTGCGCACCGCCGGCAGCGGCGAGGGAGATCGTCTCGTCGAGCATCGGGACGAGCGCCTCGAGCCCCTCCAGCGAGAACTGCTTCTGCCCCAGGAACGAACGGCGCAGGTACTGCTCGAACCCCTCGGCCTGCGAGAGCCGCTTCAGGAGCGCGCGTTTCTCGGACGCTGCGAGCGGCTTGCGGAAGCGGCCCGACTCGATCGCCTGACGCAGCCAGACACGCTCGGCGTGGTCCGAGATGTGCTCGATCTCGTACGCAATCGATCCGGTGTAGACGGCCCGCAACAGCGGCAACGCCTCGAGCAGGGTGGCGCCCGGAACATAGAGCCGCAGGAGCGACGCGGGGATCCGTGCCTGGAGCTCCGGCGTCAGCGGCGGCACGAGCCGCGACTCGTCGAGCGCCGGGTCTCCCATCGGCTCGGAACCGAGCGGATCGAGGTGCGCCGCAAGGTGGCCGTGCATGCGATAGGCCTTGACGAGCGCCGTCGCGGCTGCCACCGCACCGAGAAGCTGCTCGTCGACGGCGGTCGAGGCGGCGGGCAGCGCGACCGGTGCAGCTGCTGCGGCGACGCCGTTCTGCGCGCTGCTCGGCGGTTCGGGCGCCGCCGCAGGAGGCGGGGCGCTCGGAGCCGACGCGACCGGCACCGGGATCGAGGCGGGCGGTGCTTCTGGCACGGGCAGGAGCGTCGGAGCCGGGGTGACGGGCGTCGGCGGAGGTTCGACGACCGGCGCAACGGCTGGGTGTGCTCCGGTGCCGTCTGCGAGCAAGCCGGCCAGCCCCGGCAGCGATCCGAGGACAGCTGCGGGATCACGCTCGAACAGTGCCCGCCACTCCTCCGGGACGCTCGAGGGCGCATCGAGGTACGCCTCGAGCATCTGCGCCACGTAGCCCGCGTTGAGACCGCTGAGATCAGCTATCGACATCGAGCAGAAGGGTGGGTCGCGGCTGTGAGGCTCGAAAACGCGGGGATGGTCAGATCAGGGGGTGGTGGGTGATCACCGCGAGCGTCAGGCCGACGACCCAGGCGATCGCCGCGAGCACGAGTGCCGTGAACGCGAGTGACTGCCAGCGAGCGCTCATCCGGGCCGCGATCAACGCCAGCACGGCGGCGGCGATCGTCGTTCGAGCCGGCCGGGCTTCGAGCTGCAGGATGAGGCCTGCGCCCATCGCCACGCACGACAGCACGATCGACCCGACCGCGAGAAAGCCCGCGACTGTGTCGACCGCCGAATGGCGCTCGTGGTCGGATTCGACGGTGGTCACGCGTGCACTCCTCCCTTGTGGGGCCCTGGCGAAGATCCGCTGCGCGGCGGCGTATGTGGCCGAGACGGTCGCGGCCGGTCGGCACGCCGACGACGCGGCGAAGGCCCACCCGCGGAAGGTGTGTCGCTCACCACGGCGACGTCCTGCCCCTCGGGAGGCACCGGCTCGGCCTTGATCGCCCACCACACGACGACGCAGAGGTAGACGATCGGGATCTTCAGGATGATGAGCATGAAGATGATCTCCCAGACCATTGAGACGTCAGTCTACGGCATCCCTCCTACGCTCCGCACGTCGGCGCAGCAGGATGGCGGCAACGGCGTTCGCGGCGCCGCCGAGCGCAGCCAGGACGACGATGCCGACGCCGAACGTCGTCGACGTCGTGGCGCCCTCACGGACGACCGCGACGATCACAGCAGGACCGAGAGCGAGCCGCAGTTCGCCGCCTCCCGCCTGCGCGGCCATGGCGAGTGCAGCCGCGACGGCGTAGGTGACGAGGGCAACCGCCCCCGCCCCGAGGGCGAACGCCTTCAGAGTCTGCACGCAGTCCTCCCGTCGGATGCGAGCACCGTGAGCCCCAGCGCATGTGCAGCGAAGGGGCAGCCCGCTGCCGCGAGCACCGGTGCTGCCGTCGCCACGGCAACGATCATGAGCGCGAACCCGAGCGCCGCGACGGCGAGCGGGCCGGCGAGCGCAACACCCGACCGTCGCGCCGGCGAGACGGGAGCGTGAAGAACGAACGTCCGGCGACCGTGCGTGACGAGCGCACTCGGGACCCCCCGCAACGCGGCCGCGTGGCCCGCTTCGTGGAGACCTGCACCGACGCCCGACGCCAGCCCGAGGACGAGCGGGAGAGCGAGGCCGTGCGACCCCGCGAGGGCGACGAGCTGTGCCGCGAGGACGGTCATGACAGCGCAGATCACGACCATCCGACGCCACGCCGCGACCAGGCAGCTGATGAAGCCGCGGGTCGGTGTCCGGGTATCGATCCGGCGTCGCCGGGCCAGCAAGGCGGGAACCGTGCCCGCGGGGGCAAGCCTGGCGGCGAGCACGACCCACTCGTGCGCTCGCCCCATCCTCGACCCCTGGCGCTCGACGTTGACGAGCGCGAGCGCGTTCAGCTGCCAGACGAATCCGAGCACGTCTGCCCGTGCCTGTTCCTCCGACAGCGAGAACGCCCGGGCGATCTCCGTCACGGTCGCTCCGAGTGGCGCACCTGTCCGTCCCAGCACGAAGGCTGCGACGGCGTTGACGGGCCACGACATCGCCCGCACGTCATCGGTCAGTTCGCCCTCCACGACGCTGACGCCGTCGGGGAGCGCAATCATGTCGCTCTGGGTGATCATCTCTGTTCGCCCCGCGCGACGACGCCGGTCACCACGACGGCGACCGCAGCCGCCGTACCGCAGAGACCGACCACGACAACTGGCCCCGGGAGACCTACAACGACGAGCCTCGGCCCGATCACACCGACCACCAGCGACGCCGCGATCGCGATCGCCGCGAAGACGGCGAACGAGGCGAGCTGGTCTCCGGCGCCGGACCGGTGCCAAGGCAGCACGCAGCCGGCTACGAGCCCGCATGCTGCGGCGACCGCGGTGATCGCGAGGACGACGCCGATCGTCGCCGGGGTGGCACCGCAGACGGCGGCGGCCACGATGCCGACGAGCACAACGGGGAGTGCCGTCAAGGATGCGGCGACGGTCACCGACCCGGTGGCGACCCTCGAGCGGTGGATAGGTGCTCGCCGCCAACACCACGCGCCGTCGAGGAGCACCCCCGTGGTCATCAGCGAGGCGACCACCGAACCGAGCAGAGCCGTCGAGGTCGCGAGCAGGAACCCTGCGGGCGGCGACGCCGAGGCGATCCGCGCGACGACGACACCGCAGCCACCGAACGCGAGCGCCGCGAGCGCAGCGACCCGCGCCTCCCGACGTCTGGTCAGCAGTACGGTCATCGCAGCCTCGAGGACGAGCGGCCGGAACCGGACGAGTTGACGCGTCGATCGGCTCTTCCCGACCCGGGCAGGCGGCCGGGAGGCAGCGAGCACGAGCCACGCCGACGCGAGCCCGACAGTCACGACAGCCGAGACGACGAGCGCGAGTACCGCCGAGGACGAGCCGGCAAGCGCCCCCGCGCAGAGGGCGAGCGGACCGAGCGGGACGGATCCCGCTGCCGCGCCGAGCAAGCCCCACCCACCGCTAACCGCCAGCAACGCTGGGAGGGGCCATCGCCGCCCTCGCGCAGCGCCCAGGACTACCTCGGTCACGAGTGCGCCGGCGGGAATCGCGGCAGCGCAACCGGCCGCGACTGCGAGCCCCCCGCTGCTGCCGCCCGGCAGAGCCGACCCGACCCCGAGACAGACGGCGACAGCCGACGGGATGGCACAAACAGCTCCCGTGAGCGTCAACGGCACGAGCGTGGCGACGACGACGGCTGTCGACGCGATCGGCGCCGCCGCCACGTGCGACGCGAGCTCCGAACGCCCCGGTAGCGTCAACGCGAAGGCAGCGCCGAGGGCCATCGCGGCCAAGACGGGGCCGAGCACGACCGCCTCGGCGATCCGCGACTCCAAGCCCGTCGCGGCGAGCCGCTCGCCCACGGAAGCTCCCATCCGGGCGAGTACGACGGGTGCCGCTCCGAGCGCAAGCACGATCACTACTGCGAGCAGCGGCGCCGCGGCTGCCCGTTCCCGCAGGCGACGGGCATGACAGCGCAGCATTGCCTCACAGAGCACGGAAGGCACGTCGAATCCTTTCGCGGACGAGGCGGTCGCCGAGGGCGGAGAGCAAGACGTCTTCGAGGGAGGTCGCACCGTGGCGGGCCACGAGCGTCGTGGGCTCACCGCGGTCGAGGACAGCGCCACGGTGGAGCAGTACGACCTCGTCACAGGTCGACGCGGCGAAGGTGAGATCCTGGGTTGCGAGGAGAACGCCACGTCCGGCGTCTGCGAGTCGCTGCACCGCCTCGCCGAGCACCACGACGGCCTCGGGGTCGAGCGTCGCCGTCGCCTCGTCGACGAGGACGAGCGGTGCCGAGATCGAGAGCGCGGCAACGGCGCTCGCCTGCCGACGGAGGCCACGCGAGAGGGCGCCGAGACGTGTGGTGCGACGGGCTTCGAGCCCGAAGGCGTCGAGCAGCACCTCGGCTCGCTCCTCGGCGCGAGTGTCCGGCGGCCAGAGGCCGCGCACGAGGGCGACCAACTCGTCGATCGTGAGCTCGTCGAGTCCCGTCGGCTCGTCCGGGACGAGCGTCGCGGCGGCGCGCGCAGCGATGCTGCCACCGTCGCAGCCGGCGACCGACACCGCGCCGCAGTCGAGTCGAATCAGGCCTGCGGCCGCGTGGAGAAGCGTCGTCTTGCCGGAGCCGTTTGGCCCCACGAGACCGACGACCGAGCCTGCCGGCACGTCCAGGTCGACTCCCGCCAGGGCGACGGTGTCGCCGAACCGCTTGACGGCCGCACGCAGCCGCAGCGGGACGTCGCGAGGCGCGGGAGGGCGGCGAGCCGCCCTCCCGCATCCCAGGTCACTTGCGACAGACAACCTTGAAGCCCGTCCAGCCGAAGCTGATCTCGGCGCTGCCGCCGTTGTGGCGGCACCACGTCGCCCACGCGAGGGCGACGGCGTATGCGAAGCCGACGACGACGATCCACCAGATGACGTCTTCACGTTCGGCCGGCTCGCCGCCGAACGCGAGCGTCGGAGCCGTGTAAGGCCCCTGCAACGCCAGCGCTGCGTCCATGTTGCCTCCTTTGCCTACGATTGCCAACGAGATCGAGCCTACGGTGGCAACGTGGACGGAGGTGTGGCGGCTCTGTGTCGAATGTGTGACCGACAGACCGTGCGAGCGACTCCGCGCTAACGGAAGCTTCACACGACCTCGCTACGGTTTCCTCGACCCTGACGTCCAGAAGGAGGTTTGCCCGTGCGCCGCCTCACGCGCCACCTACCGATCCTCGCGGTGATCATCGCCGCCGCCGCCCTCGTACCGGCCGCCACAGCGGCCGACCGCATGTGGATCGGCTTCCACGACGACCCGATGTTCCGTTTCGACCCCGACCGCGCCAACGAGATCCAGACCGCGACGGCGACGAACAACGCGTCGATCCTGAGAACGCTCGTGACGTGGAAGGACGTGGCGCCGACGAAGCCGGGGAACGCCGCCAATCCGTTCGATCCGGCCTACCACTTCTCCGATCTGGACGAGTTCGTCCGTAGCGCCCAGGCCCAGAACGCCGAGGTGCTGATGACGATCTGGGGCACGCCCAAATGGGCCAACGGCGGCAAGACGCCGAACTACCTGCCGACCTCGATGAGCACCTTCCAGACCTTCACGAAGGCGCTCGCCTCACGCTACTCGGGCCGCTACCCCGGCTACCCGTTCGTCCGCTTCTACGGCATCTGGAACGAATCGAATCTCGGCCTCTTCCTGAGCCCGCAGTTCAACTCCGCAGGCAAGATCGTCAGCCCAGCTGCCTACGCGAAACTCGCCGCAGCCGGGATCGCCGGCATCAAGGCGGGCAGCCCGAAGGCGCTCGTCGCAATCGGCGAGACCTCGTCGAACGGCCGCAACAAGCGGAAGGCGGGGGCATCCGACTCGGTTCGGCCGGGCACGTTCGCAGAAGGCGTGGCCAAGGCGAACAAGCACCTGAAGTTCGATGCGTGGGCACACCATCCCTATCCGGTGCCTGTAAACCAGAAGCCGACGCAGAAGGTGATGTGGCCGAATGTCGCCCTCACCTCGCTGCCGCGATTCGAGACCTCGCTCGACAAGTGGTTCGGCCGCAAGAACATCCCGGTCTGGCTGACGGAGTACGGCAACGAGACGAAGCCGGGTGAGCCGCACGGCGTCACGGAGGCACAGCAGGCCAGCTATCTGACGCAGGCGATCAACATCGCGAAGAAGGATAAACGGGTGCCGATGTTCATCTGGTTCGTGATGAAGGACTCCAAGGGCAGCCTCTGGCAGAGCGGGATCTACCGCAGCACCGGGGCACCCAAGCCCTCTCAGCCGAGGTTCGCCGCCGCCGCCGGACCGCTCAACCCCGTCAATGCACGGATCACGGTCAAGGGCGGCACCAAGAACCCGAAGGTGACGCTCTACCTGCGTTCGTTCTGCGTCAACAGCCCGGTCGGCGCGTTGGTCGGAATCGAGTCCACCACCCGCCTCGGGGGCCAGATCGCGGCGTACTCACAGCAGCAGGGAACGCTGGGGATCGATTGCACGGTGACCTACCCGCTCACCGGGCTCACGGTCGCAAAGGGTAAGACCTACACGACGACGGCCGCCGCCAACACGAAGAACGGCGACGAGCTGACCCGAACGATCACGATCATCGGAACCTGAGCCGGCACGAGCCCCGGGGTGCGTACGGTACCCCGGGGCTCCACCGGGACACCCTTCGGAATCGGGTCAGTCGTACTGCTCGACCCGGACGCTCCAGGTGACATTGCCGTGCGGAGCGACGTGGATGCGGTAGGTGCCCCGCCCGCTCAGCGGGGCGACCTCGTCCGAGCCCACCGCCGGCAGGCTGATGTGGCCGGCGCCGGTGCCCTCCCACGAGACGGCCACCGAGCCCGAGCCGAAGATGAGGTACCGCGGTCTCAGGTCGACCACGATCCGCCACTTGCCCTGCGGCACGGTCACCTCGATGTCCTGTGAGTCGTAGCTGCCGTTGCCGCCGTCCGACCAGACCGTTCCCCATTCGGGTGCCCGTGCCACCGTCAGGGTCACCGTCGATCCGAGCACGGCTCGTTCACCTGCGGCCGGCGCCTGCCGCAGTACCGTGCCCGCGGTCACGGTCTCCGAGCCGGCCTCGACGACGTCGGCGTCGAAGGTGCCGTCGAGACGTCCGAGCGCGGCGTCGGCGGTGAGACCGCGAACGTCGGGAACAGCCGCCCGCGGCGGCCCGCTCGAGACGACGATCCCGATCGGTCCGGGCCGCTTCGACCGCACGCCGGCCGCGGTATCGCTCGAGATCACGCGTCCTACGGGCACCTCCCACGACTCCTCACCGCGAGGCTCCACGGAGAACCCCGAGGCGTGCAACGCCGCGACCGCGTCCGCCTTCGTCGCGCCCTCGACGGCCGGCACCGGGGCGAACGCGGTCCCGCGGCTGACTCGAAGGACCAGATCGAGATCCTTCCGCTCGATACGGCTGTCCGGCGCAGGATCCTGGCCGATCACGCGGCCGGCTGCGACCGTCTCGGAGTAGGGACGCGCACCCACGACGAGAGGGGCGTCCGTCGGATCCACGTGGGCGGCAGCCGCCAGCGCGGCCCGTGCCTCGGGCACCGTCAGCCCTGTCAGCTTCGGAACCTCGACGACGCGATCGGCGTTCGCGATCGTCGCCCCGACGAACGCGAGCGCACCGGCCGCGACGGCACCGGCCCCGATCAGTGCCGTCAGACGCCATCGCCGTCTCCCGCGCACCGTGTGCCTGACGGGAGGCCCGAGTGCAGCCGTCGCCGCCTCTTCCACGAAGGCCGCCGTCGGTCGCGCCGCCACCTCGACTGCCTCCGCGGCAGCGTCGGCGAGCTCCGGCAGCGCCGCGCCGAGCTCGACGAGCAGGTCAGCCGCGGTCGGGCGAGCTGCGGCCTCGGAGGCGAGCAGCGCGTCGACGAGCTTCACCGCATCGGCGGGAGCGTTCGGGACGCGTGTCCGGAGCGACGGGGCGCGCTCGTGCGCACGGCGCAGCCCGACGGCAAGCCGATCGTCGCCTTCGAACGGGGTCCGCCCGGCGAGCAGCCAGAAGAGCAGGCACCCGAGCGCGTACATGTCCGTCGCGGGGCCGCTCTCGGCTCCTCGCGCCTGCTCGGGCGCCCAGTACTCGGGCGTCCCGAGGAGCATCCCCTGTGTGACGACGCTCGTCGACGATCGGGCGATCCGCGCCAACCCGAAGTCGGAGACGACCACGCGGCCGGTGGCCCGCTCGACAAGGACGTTTGCCGGCGTCAGATCACGGTGGACGATCTCGTGCGCATGGGCGTACGCGAGCGCCGAAGCGACGGGGAGCGCAATCTCGACCGCCTGGCCCCAGGAGAAGCTACGTCCGCGCGCCACCTCGGCCAGGTTGGCGCCGTCGATCAGCTCCATCACGAGGAAGGGCGACTCGCCGTCCTCTCCGTAGTCGTAGAGGCGGACGATGTGCTCGTGCTCGAGCGGGGCGAGAACTCGGGCCTCGCGGTCGAAGCGCCGCCGCAACTCCGGATCCTCGGCGATCCACGCGTGCAGGAGCTTCACCGCCACGTCGCGACGGAGGCGGCGGTCGGACGCCCGCCAGACTGCCCCCATTCCACCCTTGCTGATCCGCTCCCGCAGGACGTAGCGGCCGGCGACGGTCTCGTTCATGCTCGTGAGGGCGGGCAACTCATCGCGAGTGGACGCAGATCACGGCGCACTGTAGCTGTGCATCGTCGCGCGGCAGCCGACCGCAGTTGTAAGAGAAAGGAAAACTCCCGCTTTGGAGGAATTCCATTCGTCGGAGAACCGTTATAGACTGTGACGGCACGCCGCTCCCACGTGGAGACGCGTTGACGGCGCCGACTGGCGGGCTGTTCGTCCTGCAGTGGCGCCAGAGAGCGAGCGGCGTGAGTGGTACCCACACACTTCCCGAACATCGACTCGCCCGCACGCGCGCACACTCACCGGAACGAAAGGATTCATGACCACCACGATCGACATCCCCGCCGTTGACGCCTTCCTCGCCGATGCCCAGGAGCGCGGCCGGGTCGATGCGTCCGAACTCGAGGCGCTCGCGCTCGAACTCGACCTCGCGGAGTCCGCACTCGAGGACGTCCGTGCCGCGCTGACCGATCGCGCGATCCCGGTCGAGGGCGCCGACGACCCCGACGAGGCAGAGGCGGTCGCCGCCATCGAGGACGCCTGGACGGCCGACACCTCGCAGGTTCTCACCGACTCGCTCCAGCTCTTCCTCCAGGACGTGGGCAAGCACAAGCTGCTCACCGCAGCGGAAGAGGTCGCGCTTGCGAAGCGCGTCGAGCGCGGCGACAAGGCCGCCAAGGAGCGGATGATCAACGCGAACCTCCGGCTCGTCGTCTCCATCGCCAAGAAGTACCGGGGGCACGGCGTTCCCTTCCTCGACCTGATCCAGGACGGCGTCATCGGCCTCAACCGGGCCGTCGAGAAGTTCGACTGGCGCAAGGGCTACAAGTTCTCCACCTATGCCACCTGGTGGATCCGGCAGGCCTGCCAGCGGGCGATCTCGAACCAGGGCGCCACGATCCGCGTGCCGGTACACGTCCAGGAGCGGCAGCAGAAGCTCGCCCGGGCGCGTCAGCGTCTCGAGGTCAAGCTCGAGCGTGAGCCGACGATCGAGGAGCTCGCAAAGGAGACCGGGCTGAAGCCGTCCCACATCGAGGAGGCGCTCTCGACCGCGGACGCGTCGGTGTCCCTGAACCAGTCCGTCGGTTCCGACGGCGACGGCGAGCTCGGTGACCTGTTCGCCGACCGCAGCGCCACGGATCCGGCCGACGAGGCGGACGAGACGCTGCAGCGGCTCGAGGTGCGGCGCGCCGTCGAGGCCCTGCAGGAGCCCGACCGCCGCGTGCTCGAGCTTCGCTTCGGCTTCACCGGCGAGCAGTGGACGCTCGAGGCGATCGGCAAGGAGCTCGGGCTCACCCGCGAGCGGGTGCGCCAGATCGAGTCTCGCGCTCTGACGCGGCTTCAGCACCAGCTGAAGGACGTCGTTCGGGCCGACGGCGCCGACGTCGTGCTCGCCGCGTAGCGGATCCGACCGATGGACATCCGAGGGGGGCGAAGAGCCCCCCTCGCCGTCTCTCAGCCCGTGTTGCGAAGGGCAGCCGCGATCCCTGCGATCGACCGCAACAGCGGCCGCCGGGCTGCTTCGTCGCCTGCCCTCCAAGCACGCAGCAGCTCCACCTGGATTGCATTCATCGGGTCGACGTAGGGGTTGCGGAGCCGGATCGAGCGCTGCACGACCGGGTGGCGATCGAGAAGCTCGTCGGCCTCGACGATCGCAAGCACGGCGCTGACCGTCCGGTGGTGCTCGGCCGAGAGCGTGTCCCAGAAGCGCTCCGGCTCGGCCGTCGGAGGCACGAGCGAGACATAGCCGCGGGAGATCTCGAAGCTCGACTTCGCGAGCGTCATCTCGAGGTTCTCGAGCAGCGCCCGGAAGAACGGCCAGTCGGCGTACAGCCGCCGCAGCCAGGCGAGCCGCTCGCCCCCGAGGCCGTAGGCGTGGAGCGCCGAGCCGCAGCCGTACCAGGCGGGTAGGAGGCACCGGTTCTGCGTCCAGGAGAACACCCAAGGGATCGCCCGCAGCGCCTCCAGCTCTCCGGTGTCGGCGGCCTCCGGGCGTGAAACCGGTCGCGAGCCGATCTCGAGCAGGGCGAGCTCGTCGAGCGGAGTGAAGCTCCGGAAGAATGCCGGGAAGACAGGGTCCTCCCAGACGAGCGAGCGGTAAGTGCGCTGGGCGACCGCAGCGAGCTCGGTCATCGTGTCGCGCGCACCCGCGTTCGGCGGCTCCAGCCCGACGACCCCGGGAAAGACGGTCAGGAGCGTGGCCGAGACGGCCGCCTCGAGGTTCCGCTCCGCGAGCCCGGAGAGGCCGTACTTGAACGCGATCGTCTCCCCCTGCTCGGTCAGCTTGAGGCGGCCGTCCACGGCACCGGGAGGCTGGGCCAGGATCCCGGCATGCGTCGGGCCGCCGCCTCGTCCCGCCGAGCCACCGCGACCGTGGAAGATCGTCAGCTCGACCCCACGCTGCGCCGCGATCAGGGTCAGCTCCTCCTGAGCCTTGTAGATCTCCCACTGCGCAGCCAGGTAGCCTCCGTCCTTGCCGGAGTCGGAGTACCCGACCATCACCTCCAGCCGCTCGCGCGGACTGCGGTCGAGGAGTTCGCCGACGAGCGCGCCGGCACCGCGCAGGTCGTCGATCGTCTCGAGCAGCGGCACCCCCTGGAGATCCGCCCCCGCTTCTCGTGCAAGCGCTTCTGCGTGGAGAACGTCGTCAGCGGAACGTGTCATCGACACGATCAGCCGGTCGATCGCAGCAGCGCCGTGGCGGGAACGTGCAGCGGCGGCGGCGGCGAGGGTGTGATGGAGGCGCTCGTCCGGCTCTCTCACCGCGGTTGCGTGGACCCGCACGTCGAGCTTCGCGACGTGGAGGCCGAACGTTCGCGCACGCGCCCTCAGGTCGGCGAGGCCACCCTCCGCAACACGTGTGCCGCCGTGACGGCGAAGGAGCGCGTCGAGCCGGTCGAGATCGTCGAGCAGTGCGCCCCCGTCGGGGTACGCGTCCTCCCCGAGGCGGTTCCAGATCGTGACGAGTGCGTCCCGGAAGGGCTCGTCGGAATCGCCCAGTTCGGGAACGTCGCCGATCACGCTGGTCGACATCCCCCACGCCGCGCCGAGCTCGCGCAACTCCTCACGGTAGAGCTCCCGCGCGAGCTGACGTGCTCGCTCGAGCGCGTCGGCGAGCGTCTCGGGCCCGACATTCGGGTTCCCGTCGAGGTCGCCCCCGATCCAGCTCCCGAAACGCAACGCCCCTCCCGCTTCCTGCAAACGCTCGGCGAGGGCCCGCTCGACGTCCGGGACTGCATCCCAGAGGCTCTGCTCGAGGAACCACAGCCCCTGGCGGATCTCGTCGACGACCCGCGGTCGCTTCGAGCGGACCTCGTCGGTCTGCCACAGAAGCGTGATCTCCTCGGTCAACCGCTCCTCGAGGCGAACTCGCTCGGACGGCGGGATACCCTCACCATCGAGACGGGCAAGGAGCGCCGCCACCCGCCGGTGGGCCTCGAGGACGGTGCGCCGCGTCGCCTCGGTGGGATGCGCGGTGAGCACGAGCTCGACCGAGAGCCGGGAACCCGCCGCCTGCAACGCCGACTCCTCGATACCTCCCTGTGCGAGTAGCTCGAACGCCTCCGCCAGCGATTCACGGGGGATCCGTCCCTCCGCCTCGTACTCGCGCCGGCGGCGGATGCGGTGGTGCTGCTCTGCGATGTTGACGAGCTGGAAGAAGAGCGCGAAGGCACGCACGACGGCGCCACGACGCTCGAGCGAGAGCGCCGCCGCAGCCTCGCCAAGCGGCTGCTGCGACCCACCGGCACGGGCATCCCGAGCAAGCGCACGGATCCGCTCCTCGTCTGCGAGCAACTCCTCCCCACCCTGCTCGACGAGAACGCGGCCAAGCAGGTCACCGAGCAGGCGCACATTGGCGCGGAGGGCGGAGTCGGCGGACACGTCGTGAGCCTAGTCAGGCGCCCGCCGCGTGGCCGGGCGACCCGGCAGAGGCCGTCGCGGTCGCGGCCCCGGATCCGCGACCGTCGTCTGCTCCCGCGATGACCGCGAGGGCAAGCCGGGATCAGCGGAGAACGTTCATCCAGGGCATCCACGAATCGGGCGGGGGAACCATGAAACCGACGTGCGTCCCATTCGGGACGACCAACCTCCACCGTCCAGGACGCGCGAGCCCTACAACTGCGCGCCAATGCTTCGCGCTGGTGCGACGGAGTCTGATCTCGAACCCATCATGCGGGATCGTCGCGCGCGCCTGCGCCGAGTCGCCCGTTACCTTGCCGACAACGTCGAACCAGCTCTTGCCCGGAGCGACGGCGATGAGGCGCAACCAGTCGTTCTTCGGTACGACGTAGCCCGTTCTCACGTAGACCGTGAACCTCTCCCCGACATGCGGCGTCCCGTTGCCGAGCGAAACGACGATCAGTCCCTTCGCCGACGCCGCCGGCACCAGGACCGCAGCGACGCAGGCAACCGCCAGCACAGCCAGCGTCTTCGCTCGTGTCATCGCCAGTAGCGTACGCCTGTCGTCAAGTGTCCCAGTTGACGTCGGTCTCGTGTCCTCGGTGGGCATTCAGCACGCGCTGGCACCTCGTCGAGGCTGTGGTCAAGCCGGCCGATCACGCCTGCGTGTTGCGGCAGGTGTGGGTCGGCCGTGAGATCTCCTGGGTCGGGGTTGCGGGTGCTCGCGCGGGCATCGTGCATACGCTCCGCGAGGGTATGACGAGCAACCTTCGCCGATCCGAACACGTGCAGGGGCAGGACGGCGCGCTCGGCGGAGCCCTGGGGCCGTTGCTGCGCGACGAGTTCGCGATCCCGCCGTGGCCGGGCGGACGAGAGCCCGAGCTCGCGTATCTGGCGGGCAACTCGCTCGGGCTGATCCCGCTCGCGGCGCGGGAGGCGGTACTGGCCGAGCTCGACGATTGGGCTTCGCTCGCGGTCGAGGGCCATTTCGCCGCACGCACACCGTGGCTTGCGTGGCACGAGCAGGTGCGCGAGACGGCGGCGCGGCTCGTGGGGGCCCGACCCGGCGAGACGGTGTGCATGACAACGCTCACCGTCAACCTGCACCTGATGATGGCGAGCTTCTACCGGCCGACCCGGGAGCGGTACCGGATCGTGATCGAGGACTCCGCTCCCTTCCGACTCCTACGCGAAACCCTGCCACAGCCATATCACGGGACGGATCGGCCATACCCCCACAGCGCGCTGACGGGGATGACCCAGATCCTCTCGGTGAGGGGTCGTGTCTCAGCCCCGGTATAGAGAACGGCACCGGCGACGAACCGGTCGGGTCGTTCATCGCGGAGTCTCGCGATCGCCCGGTCGTCCGCCGGCTTCACGGCTGCGGCCGCCTTGTGGTTGGTCGTTTCGTGATCGCGGGTGCCCGGTCACTCCCCGGGGGTTGGCCGAAAGCGCGGCGAGCCGTGCGACGGTGTTCATGTTCCGCGCGCTGCCCTCCTGCGTCTACGGGAGGCCGCTCCAGGACATCGGTCACGGCCGCAACGATCTCGGTCGCCGAACTCGTCGTCGTGTGACGGCTCCCCGGAAGTCGGGACGCCGCAGCGGCAACCGTGGCGTCCCGACGGAGGGCCGCGCTAACGGCGGGGAGCGATGGTGCAGGAGATCGTCGTATGTGTGTCGACGAGCTTCGCGAGGCCGAGCGCCTGGGCCTGTCGTATGCGCGAGACCCAGTTGAGCGGGGTCATGACACCGGCAAGGCGGGCCCGCTCGAGCAGCGGCTTGACGCCCGCGGGAGTGAGCGTCTTCCGAGCTACGACGTTGGAGCCGGGCTTCGCCCTCGTACCGGGAACCACGAGCGTGAGCTCACAGGCCCCCTTGAAGGTCGCCTTCGGGTTGCGGAGCGCGGCGACGTGGTCGTGAGCCCCGAAGCCGAGCGGTTTGGCCTGGACGAGCGGGTGCAGCGCGTGGGCTGCGGAGATCGGGGAGATCACATACAGCGGGATCGGATGCTTCGCCCCGCCGGCAGGAGGGCCGGTAGAGAGGTCGTGAACGGTTCCGTTGACCCAGGCGCCATCCACGAACGGGGCGGCGACCGATGCGCCCACCCACATCGCCGAAGCGGCGGCGAGAGCGACGACGACGGCTGCGACCGAGAGTCTGCGACTCATCGCGTACTCCTTTATGACCGACATCGGACCGGCGGCCACGGACGGTGTCGTCCGATCCGGTGTCTATTATTGGAAAGGGTTAGACCCTATCAAATATGAAAGGGAATAACGACAGGGCGAGGCGCGCGTACAACGCGCCCCGTCGCGAGGCCGCTGCAGCGCGGACGCGCGACACGATCATCCGCGGCGCAGGCTCGTTGTTCGCGGAACGCGGCTGGGCGGCGACGACGATTCGCGACGTCGCCGAGCACGCCGAGGTCTCCCCGAAGACGATCGAGGCGCTCTTCGGGACGAAAGCCGCTCTCCTGCACGCCGCCGTCGACTACGCGATCCGCGGAGACACCGATCCGGTGCCGATGCCGCAGCGTACGGCGATCGCCAGGATGGAGCGGGCCGCGTCGGCGGCAGCGATGCTCGATCTGCACGCCACCCACCTCCGCCGGGTCAACGAGCGCTCCGCGGACATCGCCTGGGTCGTCGAGCAGGCCGCCCACGACGACACAGCGGTCGCTTCACTCTGGACGAAGATGAACGACGGCCGCACCTTCGCCGTCGAGTGGGCGACCACGACGCTGCTCGCAAAACCGGGCAGACGAAGGGGTCTCCGCCGCCGTGACGCCGAGGCGGCGTTCTGGGTCGCGCTCGACTGGAGCACCTACCGTACGCTCACCCGTCAGGCACGGCTGAGCGGAGCCGAGTTCGAGACCTGGGTCCGTCGCTACTACCGCCTCACGCTGCTCCAGCACTGACCGGAGCCCGTGCCGCGGGATTCTCTCGCACCCACTCCAGCCGCCAAGTTCCGGCGAGCGTCCGGGAAGTCGCCGCGCGCTCACGACCGACGACATCTGTCGAAACCCGCCGGTCAGCGCTCGAGCCGCTTGTTGGAGCTCACCGTCGGCGGCCGGCGGCCTCCGCGAGAAGCGCCTCTCGCACAAGTCCCAGGATGACGCGCTCGGCGTCGTCCCACGTCAGCCCGGCCTGCTGCTGCAGCTCGAGCCAGGACTCGTGGGCCGTCAGCAATGTCAACGTCGCGATCGCTGCCGGCTCGGGCAGCTGCGGCTTCAGCCCGCCGAGGGTCGCAAGCCGCCTCACGACGACGCCGCAGCCGTACCGGTGGCGCCCACGGCCCTCGGCAGCGAACGCGGCGATGCTGGGCTCGGCCCCCACGGCGGAGACCAGGGCGCCGATGACGTCGCCGCAGCGCTCGTTGAAGCTACGCGTGAGGCCGACGTGGACGCGAAGCAACTCGGCCGGGTCGGTCGCGCCCTCGAGCAGCGGTCGAGTCTCAGCGAGGCCTGCCTCCTCGTCGATCCTGTCCACGAGGGCAACCAGCATGCCGCGCTTCGAGCCGAGGTGCGCGTAGATCGTCTGCACCGAGACACCCGCTGCCGAGGCAATGTCATTCATCGAGGTACCGGGGTAGCCGTCGCGGCCGAACAACAGGCGCGCGGCGTCGAGGATCTCCGCTCGCGTCTGTTCTGCCATCCGCTCGCTCCGCGAAGAAGCCTTGACTACACGGTCCGACATCAGATAGAACCTACTTCAAGCGAATAGAATCTAATTCTAGGAGAGAGGTCATGGATCCGGTCGACGTCTGCACCCAAGCACAACAAGCGATGTTCGCGCGCGGTGATGGAACGGCGGTCGATGCCTGGACGACCGAGGACATCGTCTCCCACACCTCTCCGCCTGGCGCGCCCGAGGGACGCGCCGGCCTCAAGGCCACGATCGCATGGATCCACTCCGGGCTCGACGACGTCGTGTATGCGGTGCAGGACGCCTTTGCGGCCGGCGACAAGGTCACGGTGCGGTGCACGATGAGCGGTACCCACGCCCGCCCGTGGCTGGGCTCGCCGGCGACGGGCAGATCGTTCACGGTGGAGCAGATTCACGTCTACCGGGTGGAGGGCGACCGCATCGCCGAGCACTGGGCCTGCCGCGACGACCTCGGCATGATGCGCCAGCTGGGGCTCGCCCCCGCAAGCTGAGGCGGGATCGGCCCGCTGCTGGACGAGGTCCGCAGAACCCCCGACACAGAGGTCAGGGGTTCGTGCGAGACACTCTTGGTGGAGCCGAGGGGGCTCGAACCCCTGACCTTCTGGCTGCCAGCCAGACGCTCTCCCAGCTGAGCTACGGCCCCTTGAAAGCAGGATTGTAGCCTCCGGCGCGCCTCGTCGGAGATCAGGCGCTCGCCGCTGCCTCGAGCTTGGGGACGTCGTTCCAGAGATCCTCGAGCCGGTAGTAGTCCCTGGTCTCGGGCGTGAAGACGTGGAGGACGGCGTCCGTGTAGTCGGCGACGATCCACGTCGCTTCGCGCTCGCCTGCGAGCGCACGCGGAACGAGGTGATGATCGCGCTTCAGCACGACGTGGACCTCGTCGCTGATCGCCTTCGTCTGGCGCGTGTTGGCACCGGTTGCGAGAACGAAGTAGTCGGTGTAGTCGCACACCGAGCGCATGTCGAGAATCGTGACGTCCGTCGCCAGCTTGCCCTCGCAGAGGGAGGCGATCCGGCGTGCTTGCTCGAGTGGGGTCAGGTCGGTCAGCTTCCTCGTCGGCGCGACTGCGCGGTCAAGTGTAGCGGCGGCTCGCGGATGTCACGGATCGCGATAGAGGCCGAGCCGGGCGATTTCCGCTGCCACCGCGGCGGGCACGAGGCCATCGAGCGGCAACCCGTTCGCAACGCGCTCCCGTATCTCCGAAGAGGCGACCGGAACCGGCGTGATCGGGAAGAGCACGACCCTGTCGGGCCGCGACAGGCTCTCGATCACCCGCTGCAGGGCAGCGCCGTCGACGCCCGGCCTCGTGGCCACTGCGAGTCGCGCAAGCTCGAGCACCCTGTCCGGACGCTCCCACGTGTGGAACGCGGCGAGCTCGTCTGCACCGATCAGAAACAGCGGCTCCGGGAGGGCGAGTGCTTCGAGAGACTGAACCGTGCGGGCGAACGGATCGACGGAGATCTCCGCTCCAGCTACCGCTGCGAACGCGAGCTCGGCGAGACGGAGCCGGATCCGGACGGGCGTATCGACGTGCTTGTGCCCGGGATCCGCGACCACCCTCACGAGCAGGCGGTCGAGCCGGAAGTGCACCACCGCTTCCTCGGCGAGCGCAAGGTGGCCGTTGTGAGGCGGGTCGAACGCACCCCCGAGGATCCCGACTCCGCCGGTCATTCCCACTCGAGCACCTCGTCTCCCAGCTCCACCTCGGCGCCTCTTCGGATCCCCGCCGCACGAAGCGCCTCCTCGAGCTCCTCGCGCTCGGGCAGATGCCCGACAACGCGGTAGCCGCTGCCTGTGCGGAGGATGCGAAATCGGCGCCGGTGCGGCGGGGTTGGCCGATAGTCGAGGAACTCCGGCAGCTCCGGATCCTCCTCGGGCTCGGCAGCCACGGCAGGACAGTGGCGGAAGAGCTCCCGCTCGAGCTCGTCGACACCGGCGCCCGTCGCGCAGGAGATGCGGACGACCCCCACGATGCGCGGGTCGACGACGGTGAACGGCGCCGAGACCGGGGTGAGATCCGACTTGTTCAGGACGACGAGCTGAGGACGTCCGTCGAGTCCATGGCCGTACGCCGCGAGCTCGCGGTCGATCACGTGGAAGCGATCCTCCGCGTCTCCCGCAGAGGCATCGATCACGTGGAGAAGGAGGCGCGCTCGCTCGAGATGGGCCAGGAACTCATGCCCGAGGCCGACGCCCTCGCTCGCTCCCTCGATCAGCCCGGGGACGTCCGCGATCGTCAGCTGGCCGTCCGGCCCGTCCACCGTGCCGAGCATGGGCGTCAGGGTCGTGAACGGGTAGTCCGCGACCTTCGGCTTCGCATTCGAGATCCGACGCAGGAGCGACGACTTGCCGGCATTCGGGAGGCCTGCGAGAGCAGCGTCTGCCATCAGCTTCAGATGCAGCTCGAGCTCGAGCGCCTCGCCGGGAAGCCCCGTCTCGGCGAAGCGCGGCGTCTGCCTGGTCGGTGTGGCGAACGTCGCGTTGCCGCGGCCGCCGCTGCCGCCGCGCGCAACGACGACGCGGCCGCCGGAGCGCCGAAAGTCGGTCACGACCGAGCCGTCGTCGGCCCGGATCACGACAGTTCCGACGGGGACCGTGAGGACGACGGCTTCACCGTCGGCACCGTGCTTACGCGTGCCACGGCCGTTCCCGCCGCGCCTGGCCGCGAACCGGGTGCGGCCCCGGAAGAAGGAGAGATCGCGAAGGCTCGCATCGGAGACGACGACCACGTCCCCGCCGCGGCCGCCGTCACCGCCGTCGGGACCACCCTTCGGAACGTACTTCTCGCGGCGAAAGCTCAGGCCGCCGTCACCGCCGCGCCCTGCCTCGACGCGAAAGTGGGCCCGATCGCTGAACATGCTCATCGAACCACCATCTCAGCGCGCCCGTCGAGGCGCCGCGGGGCGCTTTCAGCCGGAGCTCGAGCTGACCGAGATGAAGCGCTTCTCGCCGGAGCGGCGGAACTCGACGACACCCTCGCGGGTGGCGAAGATCGTGTGGTCGCGGCCGAGACCGACTCCGTCGCCCGGTCGAAACTTGGTCCCACGCTGGCGAACGATGATCATCCCGGCCTTGACCTGCTGGCCGGCGAAGATCTTGACGCCGAGCCGCTTGCTCTCGGAGTCACGGCCGTTGCGGGAGGAGCCGAGCCCCTTCTTGTGTGCCATCTAGCTCTCGACCTCCTCGCCCGTCTCCGAAGCGACGTCGGTGTTCTCCGCTGCAGGCTTCGCGGCTGTCTTCGTGCGCGAGGCCCGCTTCTTGGCGGCGCCGATCGATTCGACCTCGATCTGGGTCAGGGCAGCCCGGAAGCCGGTGTGCCGCTTGTACCCCGTGCGCCGCCGGTACTTGCCGATCCGGAGCTTGGGGCCACGCGTCTGGCCGACCACCTTGACCGTCACCGTTGCACCCTCGGGCGTCAGCGAGGGGCCGCCGTCACCGCCGACGAGAAGCACGTCCGGGGTGATGGTGGCACCGTCCTTCGCGTCGAGCCGGTCGACGAGCAGCCGCTGTCCCTCGCTGACGCGGTACTGCTTGCCGCCGAGGGAGATGATCGCGTAGCTCATGAGGGCTTCTCTGTCCTAACGTGAGACGAGCGGGCAGGCGCCCGCGAGCCGAAGGAGTGTAGCCGAAAGCGCGCGCCCCAGTCTGGCTCAGCGACGGTCGAAGTCGTCGAGCCACTGGGACATAGGCACGTAGCCCCCATCGCCGTCGGCCTGCTCTGGAGCGGGCTCTCCCTCTTCCCGGAGTTCGGGAACGAGCTCCACCGCCACCGCCAGGGTACCGTCGGCATCCGGCTCTGCCTGCAGCCCGTCCTCCGCCGCATCGGCCACGGACGCCGCCGGCTTCTTGCGTCGATTGCGTCCACCCCGCGTGCCGCGGCGTGTCTTTTTCTTCACGGTCGGGGCCGCCTCGTCACCGTCGGCCGGCTCTTCGCCCGCCTCCTCGCGCTCGGCGTGGGCAACGCCGTTCGCAGGCACCGGGTCGTGTGGCTGGTCCGCCTCACCGACCGCCTCCTGGATCACCTCGGCCGAGGGAATACCGCCGTCCGGGGCAGCCGGCACGTGAATCCGCGGCTGGCGCCGCCTGCGCGGGGCGGGAGCTTGGCCGGAGGCGGGATCGCTCGGCGGGGTCTCGTCGGAGGCTGTTGCTGTCGCCTCCGGGGGATCGGCCACCGCCCCACCGTCATTCGCCTCGTCGACGTCGCCCGTGTCCTCGGCGCCGTCGACGGCAGCCGTACCGGGCTTGCGCCGCCGCCTGCCGCCGCGGGAGCCGCGCCGGGTGCGCTTCTTGGTCGTGGCCCCGGCATTCGCGTCGACCTCACCGTCGTTCGCGGCTGGCTCTTCGTCGGCGCCTTCCTCGGCCGAGCCCTCGTCGAGGGGTTGGTCGCGCACGGTCGCCGGCTCGAGCACGGGCGGCTCGTCGGCCACTTCCACGTCGTCCACTGTCGCAGGCTTCTTCCGCGCCGGCGCGCGGGTGGGCTTCTCGGCCTCGCTCTCGAACGTGATCGGGCCCTCGCCAGATACGTCGGCACCGCCGAGCGTGGCGAATGCCCCGCCTTCGAGAACGACTCCGACCGTGACGCTCGCCTTCTTGCCGACGAGCCTCGCGGCGTCCGCGACGACCACCTCGAACCCCTCGACCCGGCCGACCCCGGCCGTCGCATCCCAGCGGCCGACCTCGCCGAGCTTGAGCTCGACCTCCGCACCCGCGACGAGCGGTACGTCCGGCTGCAGATCCGCGAGCTTCCCCTCCGCGAGCACCTCGAAATGGTCCGCGTGGGCGTGACCGTCGGCGGCCACGAGGAAGAGGCGACGTCGGGTGGCCTCCTCGATCGCGGCGAGACGCGACCCACCGGGGCCCACGAGCAGCTCGAGCACGCGCGGATGGACGGCAACCCGATAGGCCTGCGTACGACTCCCCGGAGCGGCGAGCGCGCGCAGCTTCCGCTCGATCTCCATCGCAACGGTCTGGTCCGAGACGACGATCCCGTCGCCCGCACAGGTGGGGCACTTGCGGGTGAGGATCTCGCGCGGCCCGTCGGTGACGTTCTGGCGCGTCATCTCGACGAGGCCGAGCGGCGAGATCTCGACGACATAGGTCTTCGTTCGATCTCGCTCGAGCTCCTCGCGCAGCGCATCCTCGACCGAGGCCCGGTTCTTGGGATTCGCCATGTCGATGAAGTCGATCACGATGATCCCACCGATATCGCGCAGCCGTAGCTGGCGTACGACCTCCTTCACGGCCTCGAGGTTGTTCTTCGTAATCGTGTCCTCGAGCCGCTGGTTCGAGCTCTTCGAGCGCGAACCGACGAAGCGCCCCGTGTTGACGTCGATGACGGTGAACGCCTCCGCGTAGTCGAAGACGAGATAGCCACCGGAGGGAAGGTCGACGCGGCGGTCGAGTGTCGAGGCGATCTCCTTCTCGATGCCCCGTGCCTCGAACAACGGCTCCTTCTCCTTGTAGCGATGGACTCGCTCGATCATGTGCGGCGAGGTCTTCTTGAGGTAGCTCACGATCCGCTTGTGAGCACGGTCGTTGTCGACGTAGGCCCCCACGAAGTCGCCCGCGAAGAGGTCGCGCACGATCCGCAGCGGCAGCTCTGCCTCCTGGTAGACGAGCGTCGGTGCCGACGAGGTCTTCGCTCGCGCCTGGATCGTCTTCCAGAGACGCTGCAGGAAGACGAAGTCGCGTTCGATGTCCTCGGCCGAGGCGCCCTCTGCCGCCGTCCGGACGATGACGCCCCCCTCCTTCACGTCGAGGCCCTTGATGACCTCCTTGAGACGCGACCGCTCGGCATCCTCGAGGCGCCGGGAGACGCCGAGGCCCTCGCCGTTCGGGACGTAGACGAGGAAGCGGCCGGGGAGGGAGATCTCCGTCGTCAGCCGGGCGCCCTTCGTTTTCATCGGATCCTTGACCGCCTGGACGAGCAGCTGCTCCCCGCGGGAGATCAGATCCTGGATCTTCTTGCCGTGCCGCTTGCCCTCGAGCTCGGGCACGACGATCTCGTCCACGTAGAGGAAGCCGTTCTTCTCGAGCCCGATCTCGACGAACGCCGCCTCCATCCCCGGCAGGACGTTGTCGACGACGCCGAGATAGATGTTCCCGGCGATCGAGCGGCGCTCCGGACGCTCGAGGTAGACCTCGGCCACGCGCTCGTCCTCGATCACGGCGACCCGCTGCTCGCCGACATCGACGGAGATCACGAGCTCGCGCTTCGCCGCGGGCAGTGGCGCCCGGCGCTGCTGCTGACGCCGCCGCTGGCCGGCCGACTGGGACTGGCGGCGGCGATCCGCAGCGCGCTCGGCGCGCTGGCTCCCCTCGCTCCGCGCGGTCTTCTCGGTCTTCTCGGTCCTCGCGGACCTGGCGGGCGCCTGGACGGTCCCGTCGCTGCCGTCTGCCGAAACCGCTCCGGCCGGCTTCTTGCGGCCGCGACCACCGCGGCTACCACGCCGCCTCTTGCTCTTCTCGCCGTCCCCGTTCGGGGCCGGGGTGCTGCTCTCTGCGGGCTCCGCCTGCAGCGCCGGCTCAGCCGACGGTGCGGGGGCCTCTGTCTGTGCGCCTGCCGGCGCGTCGGGTGCGTCCTTCTTCTTCTTGAACCGGAACCAGGTCAAGTAGTGCCTCTCCTCGTGATAGCGCGCGCGGGCGCATGGCATCCCACCGGGATACCGGCCTCGCGCAGCGGATGTCGAAAACAATGGCCAACGTCATCGGCCTCGGGATGCAGGGTATCAGGGCACAGCTTCAGCCATGAGCGCGAGAGAGTCCAGGCGCGGTACGTGATCGCCACCGGCGCGAGCGCCAACCCTGGCTGCCTCGTCCAGGTCGCGACCAAGTCGCGGAAAGCCGGCCACCCGCTGCTGGCCCTCCACCCGATCGAGATCGTCGACGCATCGATTCGCAACCTCGGCACGGCCGGACTGCAGGGCGGCGGGCGCCGCTAGAGCCGCGCCGTCATCTGCCGCTGGCCTTGTGCACGGGTCGAAGATGCTGAGTAGAGCCAGCGTCGCACCGTGCTGCCCGAATGCCCCTTTCGGGGGAGGAGTGTCCCTCAATCCAGTCCGATCGAAGGAGGGATATCCCCGACGGAAGGACGCACGATGCCGAGTATCCCGATACGCAAGGCCGGTACGCTGCTCACCCTCGATCGCATCATCGGAATCACAGTGATCGCGTTCGTAGCCTGGATTGCCGCGGCCGCGACCCCAGGGTCGGCCGGTATCAGCTGGCGTGGGGACTACGAATCCGGCAACTTCAGCCAGTGGGACTGCGGAGTCCAGCAGAAGAGCGGCGACCGGGCAACCATCGTCACGTCGCCCGTGAGACAGGGTCGGTACGCCGCCCGTTTCGAGGTGCGCCCCGGTGACACCAACGTCGCAGGATCGGGTAGTAACGGCGAGCGGACGGAAGCTCTCAGCTGTCGTTCATTCGGAGAGGGACAGGAGCAATGGTGGGCCTGGTCGACCATGTTCGCACCCGACTTCTCCGCAAACGACTCCGGCTGGAATCTCTTCACGCAGTGGCACAATTCCGGCACCACCGGGGGTACGGTTGCCTTCTTTGTCGCAGGCAACAAGATCGCGTTCCAGAGCTATGGCGGAGACCCCTCGCATGCGACCGCACGATCCTGGCAGATCGCCAACAAGACAAACGGTAGCTGGTACGACTTCGTTTTCCACGTGAAGTGGTCGTCCAACCCGAACGTCGGTTTCGTCGAGGTCTGGGTAAACGGCAGCCGTGTCGTTCCCCTCACGTACACGGCAACGCTCTACAACGGGCAGACGGTCTACCTGAAACAGGGCTACTACCGAGCAGCCCAGCCGAACACGGCCGTCATCTACGAGGACGGGATGCGCCAAGGCACGAGCTACAACGACGTATCTGCCGAGTTCCCGGGGACGTCAGACGCTTCCTCGTCGACCCCATCCAGTACGCAGTCTCCCGCAGCCACTCAAACGCCGGTAGCTGCCACGCCCCAGACGGTCGCGCCTTCGACACCGCAGACGGTCGCGCCTTCGACACCGCAGCCGGTCGCTCCTTCACCGGACAAGGCATCTCCGTCCGCGACAACCGTGGGAGCCACGGCCCCGTCGGTGACACAGAACATCGCGAACGGGCGAACGCTTCGCGGTGCGGTTCCGTGGATCGTCACCCAGTCAGGAGCAGCGGCGAACAAGGTCGAGTTCCGAATCGACGGATCGCTCAGGTGGACAGAGACCTCCGCTCCCTGGGTCTTCGACGGCGACGGTCATACCCTGGACACGACTGCATTCGCGAATGGCCACCATGTGCTCACCGCGACCGCGTACGCGCTTAACGGAGCGAGTGCTTCGACGACCGCGTCGGTGACCTTCGCCAATCCCGCGACGGCCGGATCGACGACAACGCAGGCAGCGCAGAGGTCGACTTCGACGCCCTCGCTCGTGAGAGCATCAGCGGCGATCGCGCCGCTCGCTGAAACGTCCTACGCGGTCGAGTGGGACGGTCGCCTGTTCCCGACGATGGGTGCTTTCCGTCTTTACATCGCCGGGCAGGGCGTGAACTGGCAGACCTTCCTCCTACGGCACCCTGCACTCGTGCGTGCGAGCGCCATCCCGTCGGTCAACTGGGATGGACGTCTTTTCTACGACCAGCGCTCCCTTGACCGCTATCTCCGCACTCGGAAGACCTCCTACGCAGGATGGGCGAAGCATCACCCTGCGGCAGCGGCGATCCTCGCCGGAACGCCAGTCGCCGGCATCACCCGCCAGCCTGCACAAGTGATCCAGAAGCGCCCCCGGATCAGCTGGGCAGGCATCGACTTCACGAGCGCTGGGGGCTTCAAGTCGTACCTCACGAGGCAGGGGACGGACTGGAACCAGTTCCTCGTCCAACACCCAGCGGCCGCGGCCCGTCTCTCGCTCACCGCGCTCACCTGGCACGGTACGACGTTCTACTCGCGGTCGGCGTTGTCAGATTGGCTGGAGGAGCATCGTGACACGCTCGGGCACTGGATGCGCATCCATCCTGGTCTCGCGGAACAGCTGACCTCCTAGAGATCTTGACGAAAGTTCTCGCAGATCTGTGTCCTCTCGAGCCTCCGGCTCGAGAGGACACAGATCAGGAGCCCCACGTCGGGGCGGCGAAGTGCTTGGTGACGAAAAACCTTCGGTCGTCTTCTCGTACGTAAAGGGCGAAAGTAGCCGAATGACCACCTCGCACGGCACCACCCGACTTCGCGCAACGCCATCTGCGCTCACCCTCCGTATCCCCAGCACGCAGCAACGACCGCACCGCGCACGCTCTCTGCCTCTTTGTCGTCGCCCCTACGCATCCGGTGACCTCGGTCAGGCAGCAGCAGGACGAAGCCGGGCGCGACGGGCGCGGACCGCGCGCAGCCGCTGGTTGAGGCGGGCCCACGCCCACGGCTCGACCTCTGCGTACCGCGTCTCGGATTGCGCGCGCGTCGCCTCGAGGTACTCGAACCACGCGTCGGCCTCCTCGATCTGCAACAGCTCCTCCGCGAGCTCAATGTCCGGCACCGCCACTCCCTTCGCCTGATCGGGGTCGGTGCGATCCTAGGACCCGGTCCGGACGGACCCCGGACTCAGCGCAGACGAAGCCGCGCTTCGCCGAGCGCGCGGGTCGCCACGTAGGCAACTGCACCCCGCACGAATCGACCACGGGCGGGCAGCCGACGGACCGTCTCGCGTGCAACGAGCCCGAGGCCGAGGCTCAGCGCCAGGGAAGGGCCGACAGCCGCGGCGAGAGCCTGGGGATCACGCGGCAGCTTCACGCCACGCGTCGCGTCGAGGAGGAGCAGCATCCGACCCTGCGCCAGGCTGAGGAGCGGCAGATCCGACTCCGTACGACCCACTGCACCTGCGATCAGCGCGTTCCCCCACGCTGTCTCCCCGACGAGCCGACGCTGTGCGGCCGGCCTCAGCGCAGGGAGCCGTTCTGCGAGGCGCGGCGCCGCGTCTGGAGCCGTACGAGCGATAGCAACCGCGAGCTCTTCGATCGGTAGCTCATCTCCGACGGCGTCGATCACATCGCCCGGCAACACGTACGGAACGCGTTCACTGCCCTTCCGCCAGACGAGCAACGGGGTCCCGGCGCGGGTAGCACGACGGAGGGCCAGCACCTCGGTCGGTGCGGGCGGGCCGTCGACGAGCAGGATCCCGGCGGCTGCCCCTGCGAAGTCGCCTCTGACGACGACGGCCGAGGCATCCCCGTCCGCTGCGAGACGTACAGCAAGCTCTCGGGCACCGGGCCCGGCCACGGCGACGTACTCACTGCTGGTCTCGAGGACGCGTAGCTCGCGCACCAGCGCCATCACCTGGCCGGGCTTGATCCCCAGCGGCGGCATCAGCGCCTGCGCTCGTCGAGGCCGTGGGCGTGGATCGACTGCAGCACCCCGATCGCCAGCAGGTTGGCGACCATCGACGAGCCACCCACCGTCACGAACGGCAGCGGGATTCCCGTCACCGGAGCGATCCCCATCGTCATGCCCACGTTGACGAACACCTGGAAGAGAAAGGCGAACACAATCGCCCCTGCGACGACCGCCCCGTAGAGATCCCCTGCGACGGTGGCGACGCGCAGCCCTCTCCAGACGACGAGGAGGTAGAGGAGGAGCAGGATCGACGTTCCGATGAAGCCCCGCTGCTCGGCGAACGACGCAAACACGAAGTCGGTCGCATGCTCGGGGAGATAGTCCAGGCGCGTCTGGCTCGCGCCTTCGACGCCGCGACCCGAGATCCCGCCGGCACCGACCGCCGTCCGCGACTGGGTCACGTTGTAGGTCAGGCCGCCGGGATCGCTGGCCGGATTCGTGAACCCGGTCAGGCGGGCAGTCTGATACGGCTTCAGCACGGCAACCCCTGCGGCGGGAAGCGCCCAGAGCACGCTCGTGACGAGCACGACTGCCGCGATCCCGATGATCGCGAGGTGGATCCAGCGGACACCCGAGAGGAAGAGGACCGCCATCAACGCTGCCCCGTAGACGAGCGCCGTGCCGAGGTCCGGCTGCATGAAGACGAGCAGCATCGGCACGAGCCCGAGGCCGATCGCCGCCAGCACCGTCCGGATCTCACGGATCCGGCGACCCCGTTCGACGAGGAAGCCGGCGAGCGCCAGGACGAAGAGCGTCTTGCCGAAC
This sequence comes from uncultured Gaiellales bacterium, assembly GCA_964581085.1. Classification (GTDB taxonomy): domain Bacteria; phylum Actinomycetota; class Thermoleophilia; order Gaiellales; family Gaiellaceae; genus Gaiella. Next base: position 132,633 of record CAZOMP010000011.1, read on the forward strand.
TCCGAGGGTTGGAACTGGAACGGGCCCACGTCGAGCCAACGCTTCGAGCCGCGGACCGCCTCCGCGAAGGCGAAGACGAAGAGCATCACACCGATCGTGGCGCCGTAGAGGAACCGCCAGTGTCGCTGCAGGAACGCCGGTGGGATCAGAATCGCGACAGCTAGGCCGACGGTGCCGAGAGCGGCGGCGATCGCCTGGCGCGTGACGAAGTAGTCAGGGCTACCCGGTACGTCGAAGCGCGTGATCCCACCCACCGCCCAGAGGCCGTAGCCGACGAGCGCGGCTGCAGCAGCAAGCAGGAGCCAGTCGAGGCGACGGACGACGGCGCCGATCTCGAGCGCTCCAAGCGCCGAGGAGCGACGTAGCGAGCCGGGGCGGGGACGGGTCTCGACGATCAATCGACGTTCCGTAGGAGCGGTGTGGCGGCCTTCTGGTGGAAGTACTGCTCGAAGACGCGGAGGGCCGCCGGCGCTGCCGCGGACGAGCCGTGACCGCCGTTCTCGATCACGGCGCAGACGACGAGTTGCGCGTCGTCCGAGGGGCCGTAGCCGCACCACCACGACTGATCCTCGAGATGACCGACCGGGTAGCCGGGCAGGTTCACGACCTTCTCGGCCGTCCCCGTCTTGCCCGAGATCGAGATCGGAAACGTCCCGAAGACCCCGTACGAGGTGCCATTGACCGAATGCGTTGCATCCCAGAGGCCTTCCCGTACGGCCTGGAGCGCAGCGGGATCGACCCCCGCATCACGCGGCGGGTCGGGTGGGAACTGCTGCAGCGTCACGGGATCCTGGGTACTCGTGCCAGGCTGCTCGGCATCGGCGACAACGTAGGGCGTGACGAGCTTGCCCCCGTTCGCGACCATCGCGTAGAAGCGCGCCATCTGCAACGGGGTCACGGTCACGTCCTTCTGGCCGATCGCGAGCTGAATCGAGTCGCCCGGGTTCCAGGCCTTGTCCCAGTCGCTCTTGAACGTCTTCTTACGCCACGCCGGCGTCGGCACGATCGTCTGCCACGAGGGAGCCTCGTTGCCGATGTCGAGCCCCGTGGGGGCGCCGAAGCCGAACTTGCGCGCCCACAGCTGCATCCGGCTCCAGTCCGCCTGACCACCCTCGTAGAAGCGGTCCCCGACCGTGTAGAAGTAGGTGTCGCACGAGGTCGCGAGCGCCTCGGGCAGCGTCATCGGCCGGTTTACGTAGGGGTCCCAGTTGCGGAAGACGTGCTTGTCGATGCCGTAGGTGGCCGAGCCCGTGCACTGGATCGACGCATACGGAGAGAGCAGGTGTTCCTGCATGGCGGCGAGCGCGGTGACCGGCTTCCAGGTCGAGCCCGGCGGGTAGGCGACCTGGGTAACGCGGTTGAGCCCCGGGAAGTCCGCTTTCTTCGCGGCCGCGTCGTTCAGGAGCGGTGCCAGCTTCGAGGGGTCGGCCCGGCCCACGAAGATCGACGGCTTGTAGGTCGGGTAGGACGCCATCGCCCGGACGGCGCCGTCACGCGGGTCGAGGGCGATGATGGCTCCTCCCGCCACGTTGTACTGCTTGTTGGCGCGGGCGAGCGCGATGCCCTCGCGGATGGCGCGTTCGGCGGCGCGCTGCAGGTTGATGTCGATCGTCAGCCGCACGGCCTTCCCGGGCTGAACGTCACGGCGCAGCTCGAGCGGGCTCTGCGGCCGCCCGAGTGAGTCGACGTGGATCTGCGCCGCGCCGGGGATGCCCCGGAGATACTGGTCGAACTTCGCCTCGACACCGGTCTTCCCGATCGTGTCACCCGGCTCGTAGTCGGTCTTGAGGCCGGCACGCGCCTTCAACTCGGACGGCGAGATCTCCCCCACGTAGCCGAGCACCTGCGCGGCGAGCGACTGGTACGGATAGCTGCGCAGGTATGTCTGCTGGATCTGGACGCCGGGGAACTCGGAGGCATGTTCCTCCAGGTAGAAGACCTGGTCGTCGTGGACGGCAGTCTTGACGGTGATCGGCGTCAGCGGGTCGAGGCGCTGTTGCTGCACCTCGCGGGCGAGCCGACGCGGCGGCACGTCGAGCACCATCGCGAGACGGCGGACGAGACGACTCTGGGCTGCGGCGTGCTTGGGCAGGTTTCCGACCCAGAGCTTCACGGCCGTTCCAGGGACGTTGCCGACGATCACCCGGCCGTGGCTGTCGAGGATCGGACCGCGCGGCGCCTCGATCCGGATCGTCCGCAGCTGGTTGTTCTGCGCCTCCCGCAGGTAGCGTTCCCCGGAGAGGATCTGCAGCGACCAGAGCCGGAAGAAGAGGAGCACGAAGACGGCGATCGCGACGATCCCGAGCACCCCGACCCTCACGGCGAGGCCGGGCGTCAGTCGGTAGGGCGCACTGACGGACGGGTCCGGGGGGAGGAAGCGCCGGGAGGGGTTACGCCGTTCGCCGTAGGGAGCGTCAGACAAGGAGCTCGACCTCGCGTGTCCGTTCCAGGCGCTCGGCCTCGCCCACGAGGCGACGGACGAGTGCGCGAATCGGCGCCATCAGGACGACGTTCCAGACGACCGCCGCCGGCAACCCCGGCAGAGCCGTCCGCAGCGAGACCGGGTCGCCGAGCACCGCGTCGAGCATCCAGCTGCCGACCGTCATGAAGACGGTCGTGAGCGCCACTGTCAGGTACGGCGCGTAGACGCGCCCGCGGCCGGTCGTCTCACCGTAGCGCCCGGCCCAGAATCCCGCGAGCGTGTAGAGGAGCGAGGTCAGGCCGAGGGTGGCGAGCGTCGCCACGTCGACGATCAAACCGGCGAAGAAGCCGGTGACCGCGCCGGTGATGGCTCCTCGCAGCAGCGCGATCGCGACGAGGGTGACGAGCAGGACGTCCGGCGCGCCGCCCGCGATCGACATCGTGGCGAAGGCGGAGACCTGGAAGACGGCGACAACGAAGACGAGCAGCCCGATGCGGGCGCCGGTACCGAAGCTCACGGCTGCACCGGCTTGCGGACAAGCACGAGGACAGCGTCGACGCGATCGAAGTCCGCAAACGGCTGCACCTGCACCTGTTTCCACAGGTCGGTGTCGGCCTGGCCGACGCTCGTCACCCGCCCGATCGGGATCCCTTTCGGGTAGAGCGAGGCCAGCTTGCTGGAGCGCCAGCCCGCCGTCACGATCGTGTCTCCGACGGAGACCCGGAGCTTCTTCGGGACGCGGTCGAAGATGAGGGAGTCGGCCGAGCCGCTCCCATGCGTGACGATGCCCGCCGCGCCGGTCTTCACGTCGAGCGCCGAGACGGCGAGCTGCTCGTCGGTGAGCAGCGTCACGCGAGAGGAGCGCGTGAAGACGCGGGTGACCCGGCCGAGGAAGCCGTCCGCTGTGACGACCGGCGCGTCCTGCGTGACACCGTCGTTCGAGCCGACCGCGACGACGACATCCTGCGCATAGCCTCCCGTCGGCCGCGCGATCACGGCAGCGGCGAGCCCGGTGTAGTCGGCCGGGAAGTGCGGGCCGTCGCGGAAGGAGAGCAGAGCCTTCAACTTCGCGTTCTCGTTGGCGGCGAACTGGTTCTGGATCGCCTGCTGGCGCAGGACCGCGTTCTCCTCGCGCAGTCTCTTCGCATCGGATCGTGCGCTGAGGAGCGAGTCGGCCCAGCCGTACGCGTCGCGGAACGGCTGGGCGACACGGTCGGCCGCGACGGTGAACGGCCGCAGAACCGCTGCCCCACCGCTCTGCACCGAGGCGAGCCCGCCCTGGTCGGCCTGGCGGAACGAGACCGTGATCAGCACGATCGCGAGCAGCACGAGGGTTCCCACCACAGCGCGCCGCCGGAAGGCGGAGGATGTTCGGGACGAGGGCTTGCCGGTGGCTGGACGCCGGACGTTGACGCCCAGCACCGCCGTACGTGCGGTGCGATGACGGGGCACGGATGTCCAGTGTACCGGCGGCCGGAGCAGGCCCGGCTCGACGCTCAGGAGATCTTCACACGTCGAACGGGTCCGGGCGGGCGGCTAGCGACGGCTGCCGTTGCGGCGCTTGCGTGACCGCTCCGAGCGGTGGATCGCCTCGAACTCCTCAAGGCTGCGGCCCGAGCCGACGGCGACGCACGTCAACGGGCTCTCGGCGCGGTGCACCGGCATCTGCGTTTCGTGGCGGAGTCGCTCGTCGAGCCCCTGCAACAGGGCGCCGCCGCCCGCTAGCACGATGCCGCGGTCCATGATGTCGGCCGAGAGCTCGGGCGGGGTCTTGTCGAGCGTCGACTTGATCGCGTCGATGATCTGGGAGACGGGTTCGTCGAGCGCCCGCCGCACCTCGTCCGAGGAGATAATCACCGTCTTGGGCAGGCCCGTCAGCATGTCGCGGCCCCGCACCTCTGCCTGGACCTCCTCGGGGAGACGGTAGCCGGAGCCGATCTCGAGCTTGATCTCCTCCGCCGTCTGCTGCCCCACGAGGAGCTTGTACTCCTTCTTGATGTGGTTGACGATCGCATCGTCCATCTCGTCACCGCCGACACGCAGCGACTGGGAGACGACGATCCCCCCGAGCGAGATGACAGCGACCTCGGTCGTGCCACCGCCGATGTCGACGATCATGTTCCCCGTCGGCTCGCCGACAGGGAGCCCGGCGCCGATCGCCGCCGCCATCGGCTCCTCGATCAGGTAGGCCTGACGGGCCCCTGCCGCGAGCGTTGCGTCCTCGACGGCGCGTTTCTCGACACCGGTCACTCCGGAAGGAACGCAGACGATCACGCGCGGATGCGCGAAGCGGTGCTGGTGCACCTTCTGGATGAAGTGCCGCAGCATCTGCTCGGTGACGTCGAAGTCGGCGATGACGCCGTCCTTCAGCGGTCGGATCGCGGAGATCGTCCCCGGCGTCCGACCGAGCATCCGCTTGGCCTCGACGCCGACGGCGTGCACGTCGCCGGTGCGCTGGTCGATGGCGACGACCGAGGGCTCGGAGAGCACGATCCCGCGGCCACGGACGTACACGAGTGTGTTGGCGGTGCCGAGATCGACCGCCATGTCGCGGCCGCCGAAGCCGGTGAGCGCGTTGAGGAAGGCCATGGGGTGACGAGTCTAGCGACCGTCCTTCAGCAGCTCCGGGGCGTGTGCGGCGAGCGTGTCGAGGAGGAGGGCCGCCGGAAGCCCGACGACGTTCAGGTAGTCCCCTTCGATCCCGGCGACGAGACGTGCGCCGTAGCCCTGGATTGCATACCCGCCGGCCCGGCCGCTCCACTCGCCCGAGGCGATGTAGGAATCGATCTCGTCCTCACCGACGGACCGAAACGTAACCCGGGTCAACTCGTGCTCGACGAGCTCGATCCCCTCGCCGAGAAGGCAGAGCCCCGAGAGGACGAGATGCGTCCTGCCCGTCAGCTCGCGCAGCATCCTGCGGGCTCGGTCGGGACCGTCGGCCTTGCCGTAGACACGGTTGTCGAGATGCACGGTCGTGTCGACGCCGAGCGTCAGAGCACCCTGTACGTGGACGGAGCGGGCCTTGCCCTCGGCGTGGGTGCGAACGAGCGCCACCGGGTCGGCATCGGGCGGATCGTGCTCGACGTAGTCGGGAGCAACGGCGCGAAACGGAATCCGGAGCTGCCCCAGGATCGCCCGCCGCTGGGGCGAGGTCGAGGCGAGCACGAGGACGGTTTCAGCCGGCAGAGGGGTCTGCTCTCGGTCTTGCCGCAGCGGCGATCAGGCGCGCTTGCGCGCGACCCAGATCTCCTCCGCCGGCCACTTCTTCGCCCACTCGGCGGAGAACGTGTCGTAGTAGGGGTGGTCGACCGCATCGGCGGGGGCGTAGAGCTCGATCAGGTCGAGCACCTCGAACCCCGTGTCACGGAGGAGCCGGAAGAGCTCCCCGTGGGGCAGCTGCCATTCCACTCCGAGCTCTCCCGGCCATTCGAGCCGGCCGAGTCCACGCTGGGGTCGCTCGAGCGCCGAGGACGGCTTCCCCTCGTCGGGGGCACAAAGAATCGAGAGGGTGCTGTTACGCAGGAACCAGAGCCGGCCGCCTGGACGCAGGAGCCGATGTGCCTCCGGGAGCCAGCGCTGCGGATCGCACCAGATGCTGGCGCCGTACTCCGAGACCGCGAGGTCGAAGCTCTCCGCGGGCAGCGGTACGTCTTCTGCGCTCGCCTCGACGAGCGGGAACGTGATCCCCGTCTCGTTCTGGCAGCGCCGGGCAGTCGCGATCTGGGCGGGCGTGACGTCGACGCCCACGGGACGGGCTCCCCGTTTCGCAAGCCAGGCCGAGACGTAGGCGGTCCCACAGCCGAGCTCGACGACGTCGAGGCCGGCGACCTCACCAAGACTGTCGAGCTCGCTCTCGGGGATGTGGAAGACACCCCAACTGATCTCCTCCTCGACCCATGCCATGCTCGCGCTGGCGTCCGTGTAGGACGCGTTCGCAGCGGTCCAGTCCTCCCGGTTGCGCTTCGCGTCGTCGGAGAGCTCGGCCACCGTGGGATCGTACGTGCCCCCGGTGCCCGCGGCGCCGGGGGCACGGGACGACGCGGTCGCTCAGACGAGCCCGTCCGGGAAGAACAGCGCCAACTCTCGCCTGGCGCTCGCCTTCGAGTCCGACCCGTGCACGATGTTCTCCGAGAGCAGCGTCGCGTAGTCGCCGCGGATCGTGCCAGGGGCGGAATCGGCCGGATTCGTGGCGCCCATCATTGCGCGGACTCCGGCGATCGCATTCTCCCCGCGGACGGCGAGGGCGAGGACGGGGCCGGAGGTGATGAACGAGACGAGCTCCCCGAAGAACGGCTTGCCCTTGTGCTCGGCGTAGTGCTGTTGTGCGAGCGGCTTCGAGATCTTGAGCAACCGGGCACCGCGGAGGTCGTAGCCGCGACGCTCGAAGCGGGCGACGATCTCGCCGCAGAGACCGCGCCGGACGCCGTCCGGCTTGACGAGGACGAGTGTGGTTTCAGTAGCCATAGGCGCGCAAGCGTAGTCGCTTCCGGCGCTGCGCGACGCAGTGACGTCAGCTCGTCCGGCGGACGCGGAGCGGCTGCAGCACCTCACCGCCGCCGGCTGCAGCCGGCGGCACGGGGGTGGCGCAATAGGGGCAGACCTGCCAGATCCGCTCGAGCGGCGCGTTGCAGGAGCTGCAGGCCTGCTTGAGGCGGGTGGTGCAGACCGGGCAGACGAGGAACGTCTCGTCGACCCGGCCCCGGCAGACGGGACAGCGCAGATCGGACTGGGCGATTCGCTCCTCGAGCGCACGGTTCTCGAGCTCCCGGTCGCGGCGTTCCTCGATCGAATCTGCCGGCCGCACGAAGAGGTAGACGACCGGGCCCAGGAACGGGGGCACGAGACCCAGCAGCGTCGCCATCGCGACGAGCCAGGGATCGTCGATCCGCCGGCGCGCATCCTTGTAGACCCAGTACGCGGTCGCAAGCCAGAACACGACGACGAAGAAGCCCGTCAGGTTGCGGGTCAGCGTCCAGGCGTTCGAGTCGAAGAAGGTGTCGGCGAGCACAGAGGTGGTGACGTCAGAGGAGGAGCTTTCCGAGGATATACCCGGCGGCGAACGCGATTCCTACGATCGCGACCAGGACGACCACTGCGAAGGCGAGCACCGTGAGCCGCTCCCGCATGCGGGTGCTCACCGGAGGCCCCCGTTCGTGCCCGTCTCCCGGATCGCCTCCGTCGTCTCTGCGGCCTCGAGATCGGCCAGGAGGTAGAGCGAGCCGGTCACGAGCACGGGCTCGCCGAGTTCGTGTGCGCGCCGCAGCGCGGCGGGCGGGTGCGCGATCGCCTCGACGTGCGCAAAGCAGCTCCGTGCTCGTGCCGCGAGCGCGTCCGCGTCGAGCGCGCGGGCGTTGCTCGATGTCGTCGCGACGAACCGCCGCCCGAGCGCCGCAAGTCGGCGCAGGATCCCGTCCACGTTCTTGTCCGCGAGAATGGAGGCACAGATCGTGTAGTCCGCAACGGGCAGGCGCTCGCGGAGCCAGTCGACGGCGTCAGGCGTGTGGGCACCGTCGCGCACCTCGCCTGGACGCCGCTCGAGCCGCCCCGGCAGCGACACGTCGACTTCGGCTGCGATCGGATGCCCGGCGAACGCCTCAGCCGCTTCACGTGGGCCGCCGAGCACGATCCGACCCCGGGGTACGAGTCGCGCGAGCGTGTCGTCCGGCACAACGACTATCGTGTCGTCAGAATGGACAACGGCGAGTTTCTCCACAGCGATCTTCTCCACGGTGTCCCCGAGGACGTCTGTGTGCTCGAGACCCACGTTGGTGAGCAGGACGACCGAGGATCTCAGCACGTTCGTGGCGTCGAAGCGCCCACCGAGCCCGGCCTCCACCACGGCGACGTCGAGGCGAGCAGCGGCGAAAGCGCGCAACGCGGCGGCAGTGATCGTCTCGAACTGCGTGGCACTCACCTGTTCGGCGGCGGGGCGCACCACGTGCAGCGCAGCCTCGAGGTCGGCAGGTACGCCGCCGATCCTGATCCGGTCGCTCCAGGCTCGAACGTGGGGCGACACGGTCGCACCGACCGACAGGCCGTCGGCGAGCAACAGTTGCTCGATCGTGACGGTGGCCGTCGACTTGCCCTTCGTACCGACGACATGGACGGCCGGATAGGCGAGCTGCGGATCGTCGAGGAGGTGGAGCAGGTGCTGCATCCGCTCGAGTCCGAAGCCGTCCTCGGGCCACGGGCTCAGGTGTGCCAGCCAGTCGACGTCGCCGCTCATCGCCGCTCAGCCGGGGTTCCGCGATCGCTCACACTGCGCGAGCATCGCCGAGGCGACGACCGAATGGCGACGGGAAGCGATCGTTCCCGCCGGCGACGGTGGCTCGTTGCCTGCGCGGCGATCTGTATGCGCTACCGTTGCGGCGCGGGCCACCACTCCTACCGTGCCTCAGCTCTCGAACGCCGCGAGAGCCTCGAGCTCTCGTCGGTAGCGCTCGAGCTTCTTCCGCTCGGCGTCGACGACGTCGGCGGGGGCGTTTGCGACGAACTGCTCGTTTGCGAGCATCCCCTCCGCCCTCGCGATCTCCTTGCCCAGGCGCGCGACCTCGGCCGTCGCGTCGCCGGGAGCCTTGTATCGCTCGGGCCGTACCACCGCCGCGAAGATCCGGTGTTCGTCGTCGCTCCCGAGGGCAACCTGGACACCGCTACGACGGAAGGTGAGCGCAGCCTCGTGGACCCGGTCGAGCGCCCGGAGGTCGGCGGCGAAGCGCGCGTCGGGCTCGGGCCAACGCGAGACGATCAGACGCCGTCGCGCTCCCGGAAGGTGCGTCCAGATCTCCTCGGTGACGTGCGGCAGCATTGGGTGGAGGAGGAGCAGAAGGCGTTCGAGGGTCGCGACGGCTGTCGCTGTCGCCGCGGGCTCATGCTCGTAGAGGCGGGGCTTGATCGCCTCCGCATACCAGTCACAGAAGTCGTCGAAGGTGAGGTGGTAGAGAGCGTTGGCGGCCGTCGAGAAGTCGAACGCGCGCCAGGCAGCCTCGACCTGCGCCCGCGCTGCGTCCATGCGGGCGAGGATCCAGCGCTCCTCGAGTGCCTCGGGCTGCAGCGACGGCGCCGTCGAACCCGCGTGCTGGAGGATCAGCCGGGAGACGTTCCAGAGCTTGTTCGCGAGCTTCCGCCCCTCCTCGATCGCACCCACCGAGAAGCGCACGTCCTGGGTGGACGAGATCTTGAGGAGCCCGTAGCGCGTCGCGTCGGCCCCGTGGGCAGCGACCATCTCGAGCGGATCGATGCCCGTCCCGAGGCTCTTCGACATGCGACGCCCGTCCGCCGCGAGCACGGTGGAGTGGATGATCACGTCGGTGAACGGCACCTCCCCCATCACCTCGAGGCCCGTCCAGATCATCCGGTTCTCCCACAGCCGGATGATCTCGCGCGCAGTCGAGTTGACGTTGCCCGGGTAGTAGCGCTCGAGCTCCGGGGTCGTGTCCGGCCAGCCCAACGTTGCGAACGGCCACAGCGCCGACGAGAACCAGGTATCGAGCACGTCGGGCTCGCGCGTCAGCTCGATACCAACGCCGGCTCGCGCCTGGGCCTCCTCCTCCGTCGACGCACAGATCGCCTCACCGTCCGGCGTCGTCCAGATCGGGAGCTGGTGCCCCCACCAGAGCTGGCGCGAGAGGCACCAGTCCGGAACCTCCTCGAACGAGGAGATCGCGAAGCGCTGCTGGGAGTCGGGATGGAAGCGGACTCGCTCCTCACGCAGAGCGGCGAGGGCCGGCGCCGCCGGCTCCTCCATCCGACACCACCATTGCAGCGAGATCAGCGGCTCGATCCGGGAGTGACAGCGCTCACAGGTGCCGACCGAATGGCGGTAGCTCTCGCGGTCGACGAGCTGGCCTCGGTCGCGCAGCCAGGCGAGCACCGCGTCATCGGCGTCGCCCTGCGTCAACCCCGCGAGGTCCCCAGCCTCGGCGTTCATCCGCCCGTCGAGCCCGATCACCATCGGCTCCGGCAGGCCGTGTTCCCGACCGATCTCGAAGTCGGTCGGATCGTGCCCGGGCGTAATCTTGAGCGCCCCCGTGCCGAACTCCGGCTCGACACGGCGATCCGCGATCACCGGCACGGTGCGCTCGACGTAGGGGACGACCACCTCACGGCCGACGGCCGCACGGTAGCGCTCGTCGTCCGGATGCACTGCCACCGCCACGTCGGCCAGGATCGTCGCCGGTCGCACGGTCGCCACCACGATCCCGTGCTCGCCGTCGGGCCCAGGGCTCCCGTCGGCAAAGGGGTAGCGCACGTAGGTGAGGACGTCGTCCATCTCGACGTGCTCGACCTCGAGATCCGAGATGGCGGTCTGGTGAAAGGGGCACCAGTTGACGATCCGGTTGTCTCGGTAGATCCAGCCGCGGTCCCAGAGGCGGACGAAGAACTCCGTCACCGCACGCGAGTAGGCGTCGTCGAGCGTGAACCGCTCGCGCTCGTAGTCGAGCGAGGCGCCCAGACGTCGAAACTGGCCCATGATCGTCCGGCCCGTCCGATCGAGCCACTCCCAGGTACGTTCGATGAACGCCTCGCGCCCGAGGTCGTGTCGGGTCAGGCCTTCGGCGGCGAGCTGCTTCTCGACCACATTCTGCGTCGAGATACCCGCGTGGTCGTAGCCCGGCTGCCAGAGCGTGTCGTATCCCTGCATGCGGTGCCAGCGGACGAGCACGTCCTGGATCGAGCCGTTCAGGGCATGGCCGAGATGGAGCTCACCGGTCACATTCGGCGGCGGCACGCAGATCACGAACGTCTCGCGTCGCGTTGCCCCAGCACCGGCGGCGTAGTGCCCCTCGCTCTCCCACGTCTGCTGCCAGCGCGTCTCTACCGCTTCGGGAGCGTAGAGCGGCTCCATCGGTGTGGGGTTGTGCGACTTCGTCTCCATCGCCTGGACGACTCTAGCGCTCGCTCAGGGGAGTACCGACGGCGCAACCCAGCCGCGAATCCACTGCCAGTCAGGCATCGCCACGGCTCTCGAGAACCGCCGTGAGCGCGGTCGGATCCTCCGCCGAGACGATGAGCCGGCGAATCTTCACCGGGACGAAGAGGACGTGGCCCCGCATCGGCGGATCGAACAGGATCTCGACGAGCCCGGTGCCGTCCCCGTTCACGAGCCACCGACCGCGCCATCCGTGCACGCCTCTGCTGATCACCGTGCCGGCGACCGGACGAGCCGCCGTGACCGTGGTGGCCGGGGCGTGCCCGTCGAACGACCATCCCATCTGTACGACGACCTCGTTTCCCCCGGCGACGACGCTCGACCGCGACGGACCGAGGCCGAGCAACGTCAGCAGCGGCTTCGAGAACCTCCCGTAGCGGAGGCGAAACCACTGAGGCTCTCCCACGGACGGGGCCTACGAGGCGGCGTTGCCGGCGGCCGTACCGAACTCGGGCGTCTCCGCCGCGCCGCTCGTGACGAGCGTCGGGTGCAGGCCCTTCGAGATCGTCTCGCGTGTGACCACGCATTTCGAGACGTCCTTGCGGGAAGGCAGCTCGAACATCACGTCGAGCAACGCCGCCTCGATGATCGACCGCAGGCCCCGGGCGCCGGTCTCCCGCTCGAGCGCGCGCTCGGCTATCTCCCAGAGCGCGTCGTCGGTGAAGACGAGCTCGATTGAGTCGTAGCCGAAGAAGCGCTGATACTGCGCGGTGAGTGCGTTCTTCGGCTCGGTCAGGATCTGGACCAGGTCGTCGCGTCGCAGCTGGTGAACCGCCGAAACGACAGGGAGGCGACCGATGAACTCCGGGATGAGGCCGAAGTTGACGAGATCCTCGGGCATCACGTCGCCGAGCAGCTCGGCGCCCTCCTCGGAGTGCTTGGAGCGGACGTTGGCGCCGAAACCGACCGAGTTCGTGCCGATCCGGCGCTCGATGATCCGGTCGAGCCCGGCGAAGGCGCCGCCGCAGATGAAGAGGATGTTCGTCGTGTCGATGGAGAGGAACTCCTGGTGGGGGTGCTTGCGTCCGCCCTGGGGCGGCACCGACGCCACGGTTCCCTCGAGGATCTTCAGAAGCGCCTGCTGGACACCCTCGCCGGAGACGTCGCGCGTGATCGACGGGTTGTCGGCCTTGCGGGCGATCTTGTCGACCTCGTCGATGTAGATGATTCCCGTCTCGGCCTTCTTGATGTCGAAGTCGGCCGCCTGGATCAGCTTCAGGAGGATGTTCTCGACGTCCTCCCCGACGTAGCCGGCCTCGGTCAGCGCGGTCGCGTCGGCGATCGCAAAGGGAACGTTGAGGATGCGGGCGAGCGTCTGCGCAAGGAGCGTCTTACCGCAGCCCGTGGGGCCGAGAAGGAGGATGTTCGACTTCTGGAGCTCCACCTCGCCCTCGTCGACCTGACCCATGCGAACGCGCTTGTAGTGGTTGTAGACGGCCACCGAGAGCGTCCGCTTCGCCTCCTCCTGCGAGACGACGTAGTCGTTGAGAACGGAGTAGATGTCCTTCGGACGCGGGAGGTTGTCGAGGTCGAGCGAGACGGGGGCGGTGAGCTCTTCGTCGATGATCTCGTTGCAGAGATCGATGCACTCGTCACAGATGTAGACGCCCGGTCCCGCGATGAGCTTCTTCACCTGGCGCTGGCTCTTGCCGCAGAAGCTGCAGAGCAGCTGCTCGTTTCCGTCGCTCGCTCGGGCCACGTCTCTCCTTTTACTCCGATTTCACCTGGGGGGCTAGACCCGGAGGGCTCAGCGGTGCGCGATCACCCGATCGATGAGACCGTACTCGACCGCTTCCTCGGAGGTCATGAAGTAGTCCCGATCCATGTCCTGGCGGACCTTCTCGACGTCCTGGCCGGTGTGCCTGGCCGTGATCTCTTCGAGTTTCCGCTTCAACGCAATCGTCTCCCGCGCGTGGATCTCGATGTCGGACGCCTGCCCCTGGTAGCCGCCCCACACCTGATGGATCAGGATCCTCGAGTTCGGCAGGGCCATGCGCTTCCCTTTGGCGCCGCCGGTGAGCAGCAGGGCACCCATGCTCATCGCGATCCCAACGCAGATCGTGGAGACATCCGGCTTGATGAACTGCATCGTGTCGTAGATCGAGAGCCCGTCGTACACCGACCCACCCGGCGAGTTGATGTAGAGGGAGATGTCCTTGTCGGGATCCTCGGATTCGAGGTGGAGCAGCTGCGCGTTGATCAGGTTGGCGATCTGCGAGTCGACCTGGGTGCCGAGGAAGATGATCCGCTCGTTGAGCAGACGCGAGTAGATGTCGAACGAGCGCTCGCCGCGCGAGGTCTGCTCGATCACCATGGGAATCAACGGGCTCATTCAGGCTCCTTGCTGCCGGGTGTCCACAACTTCTTCTCCGGCTCCGTGTTTTCCTTGTCGGGCGTCCAAAGCTTGTCCCGCGCCTCTGCCAGCTCGGGTGCGATCGGCTTCACGTCGGCGGCGAGTCGATCGAGCGCTCGTCGCAGTCGGATGTCTTCGCGCAGGGTCTCCTGGTGCCCGTGCTCCCAGATCTCCTCGATCGTCTCCTCCGGGTCGTCACCCGAGAGCTGCGCCTGCTCGCGGATCAGTTCCTTGACGTCCTCGTCCGAGACCTCGATCGCCGCCCTGTCGGCGACCGCTTCGAGCGCCAGCTCGCGCGCGACCGAGCGCGCCGCCTCGGCACGCATCTGGGCCACGAGCACCTCGGGCGACTGCCCCGTGACCTGGAAGTACGTCTCGGGTTCGATCCCGCGGCGCCCGAGCGAGCGGACGAACCCGTCCAGAAGCTCCCGGGCACGCGTCTCGACGAGCGGCCCGGCGCCGGCGACGTTCGATGCCTGCACGAGCACGTCGACGGCGGCCGCGCGGAACTCCCCGTCGATCTCGTCCTCCACGGCGGCAAGGATGCGACCTTCGATGTCGGCCCGGAGCTCGCCGATGGTGTCGAACTCGCTCGCCGAGCGGGCGAGCTCGTCGTCCACCTCCGGCAGCACCTTCTCGTTCACGTGCTTGACGGTGATCGCGACGCTCGCGGTCGACTCGTCTGCGAGCTCGTACTCGACGTCCTTCGTCTCGCCCGCCTTCGCCCCCACGAGCGCGTCCTCGATCTCCTCCATGAGGTGACCCGAGCCCAGCTCGACGACCGTGTCCGACTGCGACTCACCGTCGGGACTCTGGAGGTCGACGACGAGGGTGTCACCCTCCTGGGCCGGGCGATCGTCCGCCGGCACGAGCTCGGCGACCGACTCGCGCAGCGCCTCGAGCTCGCGCTCGACGAGCTCTTCCGGCACCTCCGCCTCCCGCCGAGGAACCTCGAGCGTCGTCCAGTCAACGATCTCCGGCGTCGGCTGCACCTCGATCGTGGCCGAGAACGACCACGGCTCCTTCTCGGTCGTCGGCAGCTCGAAGTCGTACTCCGGTGCGGAGACGGGCCTGAGCCGGGTGCGCGAAGCAGCCGACCAGAACCAGCCGGAGATGTGCGACTCGACCGCCTCACTCCAGATCCTGTCCTTGCCGATCTTCGAGACGAGCACCGGCAACGGCACCTTCCCCTTGCGGAACCCCGGAATCCGAACCGACTCCGCCAGGTCGTTCGTCGCATGCTCGACCGCGTGCTCGAGCTCGTGCGTCGACACGTCCACGGTCAGGCGGACGCGATTCTCCCCGAGCTCTTCCACCTGGGTGGACATCGACGGCCATTCAAGCAGACTCGGTACGGCCGCCCGGCGCACTCCGGTCGGGCCGGCCTGGGCATGGAACGGTCCGGTCCGTCCGACGCCGGTCCTACCCTCGGGCCATGCTGCTCGGAATCGTCGTCTTCAGCTCGGTCTTCCTCGTCGGCCTCGCTCTCGGAACGGCTACCCGCCGGCCGCTCGCAACCGCCTCGTTCGTCGTCGGCGCCTTCGTCGCGCTGCTCGTCGTGCAGACGCACGAGCCGCTCGCTGCCGTCGCCGCCTTTGCCCTGATCTCGCTCCTCGGCCTCGTCGTGGACTCCGTCCGCGAGACCGTCGGGATCCTGATCAACCGCTGATCCGAACGAGGGGCAGCGACCGTCGCCTCCGCACCCGGCACCTTGGCGGGAGCACTGCCCGACACGCGATAGAGTCACAGCACCGGCGGGTGTGGCGGAACTGGTAGACGCGGCGGGTTTAGGTCCCGTTGGGCTTCGGCTCTTGGAGGTTCGAGTCCTCTCGCCCGCACTGGCACACAGCAGCGAGCGGGAGCAACTGCGTCTGCCCAGCACCGGTAGCTTCGACGCCATGAGTCACCATCACGATCGCCACGACGACTTCGACTGGGCGGCGATGGCCGACCGGCTCGAGACCGACGGCCGCATGGCCTTGCCGCTGCTCGACACCGTCGTCGGTGGTCTCACGCTCGACGCAGCAGGCGTCCTCCACGTCCTCGACGCCGGATGCGGCCCCGGCATCGTCACGTGTGCGCTCGCGCAGCGCTTCCCTTCGGCGTCGGTCACCGGCCTCGACAGCGCCGGCGCGTTGCTCGAGCGCCTCCGCCTCCGAGCAGCCGAGGCGGGCGTCGACGCACGTGTCTCGACGTGCGAAGCTGACCTCGAGCACACCCTACCGCCGCTCGAGCCCGCCGATCTCGTGTGGGCGTCGATGGTCATCCATCACGCGAGCGAGCGGCGGGCCGTCCTGCAGCGCCTCCGCGATGCCATGCGGCCGGGCGGGACGCTCGTCCTGATCGAGCACGCAGGACCTCCAAACGCGCTTCGGGACGACGACCCGATCGTCGTGTCGGGAGCCTGGGAGCGTCTGGAGGATGCCACTGCCAGCTCCCTGACAGAGCGCCTCGGCTTCCATGCAGCGGCGCATGACTGGGCCTCCGAACTCGCCGGCGCGGGCCTGGAGGATGTGAGCGATCGGCTCGTGACAATCCGGCACGAGCCGCCGCTCGACGCCGACGGCCGAGCATGGCTCGAGCGCCACGTCCGCCGCGGCATCGACTGGGGAAAAGACACGCTCGACCCGGACGATGCAGTCGCCCTCGAGGCACTGGCGGATGCTGTGGCTGCGGGAGCACGCACCGACGCCTTTGCCGAGATCGAGCGGCGCGTACTGACGTGTCGGCGCCCTGGCTGACGGCACGGCCGTCGACCGACCCGTTCGCTCAGGCAGGCCGTGACGCGATCGAACGCATCGTCTCGAGCGTGCTCTGCACGAGGACGTCGGCTGCCTCGCGCGCGAACGGTGAGTTGAAGACCTGCATCGGCACCGGCGGCGCGTAGTAGCGGGACGGCGCGACGTAGATCACGTCGGCCCCTTCGTAGGCGGCAAAGACGGTCCGCGGGAACGGTGAATGCTCCCGGACGGCAACGGCGATCTCTGCGTACGCCTCACACTCGACACTCACGAGGCACGTGCCTCCGACCGCGAGCGCCCGCACGGCCACCTCGTATGTCGGCTCTGCGAGATAGGCGTGACGCCGGTCGAGGCGCAGCCGATGTCGGAGCGCGTGCTGCATCGCGTGCTGGATCTCCGTCTCCGCCGCGCCGGCGGCCTGCAGCTCCGCAAGCTGTCGCTGGGCGTCGTCCAGATCACGCTGTGCCGTGTCGTAGACCGTCGGCCCCGGGTTGCCCGTTGGAAGCGGGACACGTCGCGTCACCGCGCGAAGCTCGGCCGCAGCAACACGCGGCCGCTGCTCGACGATGCCGAGCGGGGCGCCGGACTCGATCACGTGCGAGAGGACCGTCTCGGCGTCCGAGGTGTCGATCCCGAGGAAGACGGCTGCGGCCTCGCAAGCAAGGATCGTGCCGTCACGCTCCACCGCGTCCGTCGTGCTCTCGAATCCGCGCAGGGGCCCGGCGTTCCCGGCGCCCGAGAGGAGGAAGATGCACGGAGCACCCGTGATCTCCTCGAAGACGTCCCGGGTCACCCCGGGGTAGTCGGGGCTGACGAGCGTGTTGCCCGGGCCGAGATACGTCGGATGCATGCCATAGGTGACCACCCCTGCCATGGCCTCGCCGTCGGGTCCATCCACGCGGAGGACGTCCACCGTGGGGTCGACGACACCGGCCGGATTCGGGCCTGTGATCACACGCTCGCGATGGAGGAGGTCTCGGTTGACGGCGATCCCGCAGCTGCCTCGGCCCCCACGCACCCGTGCCGGACGCCTCGCCGCGAGCGCCGCAACCGCCGCTTCGGCGCTCCATTCCGGCAGAGCAGCGACGTACGCGCGCACCTCGTCGGCGCCCTCGCGGTCGTAGAAGTCCTGGGTCACCGGGCCGGCGTGGTTGTGCGTACAGAAGAGCCAGATCGCCTCCCGGTCGACTCCGGTCTCCTCGCCTACGCGGGCCCGGATGGCGTCTACCTGCCGGTGGGAGAGGATGCAGAGGTCGAAGGAGAGAATCAGCACGTGCTCCGCCCCCGATCCGAGCGCCAGGCAGCTCACGAAGAGCCGGCGGTGGATCCCGCTGGCGCGCGCGTGGGTCTGCGCCATCCACATCCCGTTCGGGAACGTCGGGGCGGGTGTGATGTCGGTGCGACCGAATCCCGCGGTCAGCGAGTCGCTGCCGGTCACCATGGGGTGGCTCGGCAGCCGACGCTGCGGGCAGCGGCGGCGGGCCCCCCGGGCCGAGCACTGGTAAACGTGCCCGTGGCGCGGCTTCCGGTCAGTTTCAGTTGGGTCTGCATGATGGGCAGAGGAGGGGCAGGCGCGTGGCGGCTGGAGCGCCTTGACTCCGAGGTGGCCCCGGGAGGGATCGAACCTCCGCGCGTGGATTCGAAGTCCACCGCTCTATCCACTGAGCTACGGGGCCGTACTCGCATGCACGGTATCCTGAGCGGGCGCGCGGTGGCGGTAGCTCAGTTGGTAGAGCTCCGGGTTGTGGTCCCGGCGGTCGCGGGTTCGAATCCCGTCCGCCACCTGCACGTCCTCACCGAGAACCCCGGGAGCCGGGAATCTCTGGGCCTTGCGACGACCCCGCCGATTGCGCCCGCGCCCCACGTCGACCGGACCTCGCGGGTGGTGGCGGCGGAACCGACAACCGCCAGGCTGACTTGCGGACGTTCATGACGACCCGATCGCCCACGCGCATCGTACGATCCGCCCATGCGGCACACACGGTACGGCTACTGGCTCGAGGAGGCAGGCCCGGTCGAGCCGACGCGTCCGCTCGCCGGCCACACGTTTGCGGACGTCGCGATCGTCGGCGGCGGCTACCTCGGGCTCTGGACGGCGTGGCAGCTGAAGCTGCTCGAGCCCGGCCTCGACGTCGTCATTCTCGAGGCGGGGCTTGCGGGACACGGCCCGAGCGGCCGCAACGGCGGCTTCGTCTCGACGCTGTGGGACGATCTACCGGTTCTCCGCGATCGCGTCGGCGACGCGCGCGCCCTTCAGGTCTGCCGTGCCTCCGCCCGCGCCGTCGACTCGATTGGCGCCTGGTGTGACGACCAGGAGGTCGATGCGTGGTTCCGCCGCGGCGGGACGATCCAGGTCGCGACGAGCCTGTCCCAGCTCGACGACTGGGACGAGGTCGTCGAGGCCTGCCGCGCTGTCGGCGCCCCGGACGAAGCGCTGCAGCTCTCGCCCGAGGAACTCGGATCGCGCTGCTCCTCTCCTGCCTTTCTCGGCGGGATGCTGCTGCCGCACGCAGCGAACGTGCAGCCGGCGCGCCTCTCGCTCGGTCTCCGCGCCCGCGTGCTCGCCGCGGGTGTGCGGCTGCACGAGCGAACCGCCGTGCAGCGGGCGGGCAAGGAGGGCGTCATCGTCACGCCCGAAGGCAGCGTTCACGCGGGCGCAGTCGTCCTCGCAGTCAACAGCGCCACGGCCCGTTTTGCAGGGTTCCGTAACGCCGTCGCGGTCGCCTCGAGCCACATGGTCGTGACCGAGCCCGTGCCGGACGTGATCGAGTCCGCCGGCTGGACAGGGGGCGAGAACATCCATGACTGCCGCACCCTGCTGCACTACTTCCGGACGACGCGCGACGGACGGATCGCGCTCGGCTGGGGCGGCGGTCGGATGGGCATCGGCGGTGCGCGGCTGCCCGTTCTCGAGGTCGACCCTGATGCAGCCCGCCGCGCGGCGGCGGCGCTACGGAGCTTCTTTCCGGCGCTCGCTGGCCGCGTCATCACGCACGCCTGGGGCGGCCCCATCGACGTGTCGCCGACCCATCTCCCGATCTTCGGCTCGCGCGGCCGCGTGTACTACGGCTTCGGGTTCACGGGCAACGGCGTCGGCCCGTCGTACCTCGGCGGCGAGATCCTCGCCCGGCTCGCACTCGATCGCCGGGACGAGCTCACCGGACTCGCGATCGTCGAGCCCGAGCCAAAGCACTTCCCGCCGGAGCCGCTGCGATGGCTCGGCGGCTCGGCCATCCGGGCAGCGCTCGTGCGCCGGGATGACGCCCTCGACCGCGGAGCCGCACCCGATCCACTGACCGGGTTCGTCTCCGCCCTCCCCCGTCGTCTCGGGCTTCGTTTGCCGCGCTGAGAGCTCGTTCTGAATGACACGGGGCCCTTTGCTGCGCGCCCAACCTAGATGAGTGATTCCGTTCCGCCGCGGCTGTGGCGGGACGAGGGACCGTAGGGA
>CAZOMP010000012.1:0-109365 GCA_964581085.1 uncultured Gaiellales bacterium
TCCTCGTAGTCGAGCAGGAGCGCCTCGTGGCTCGTCCAGACATCGACCTCGTGGATCGAGCGCTCGTCGCCGAGGTCGATCCCGATCGCCTCCATGAAGCGCAACGCCCGGCCGATCTCGTTCGCGATCACCTCGTACCGCTGCCCCTCGAGCGAGCTCGCGACGAACTCCTGGTTCCACGTGTGTACCTGCGTCAGGTCTGCGAAGCCGCCCTTCGTGAAGGCGCGCAGGAGGTTGAGCGACGAGACTGCCTGGTAGTACGCCTGCACGAGACGCTCGGGGTCGGGGGTGCGCGCCGCCGCCGTCGGCGTCTCGGAGTGGACGGCATGGCCGCGGAACGACGGCAACTCGACCCCGTCCACGAGCTCGACCGGCGAGGAGCGCGGCTTCGCGTACTGGCCGGCCATGCGGCCGACCTTGATCACGGGCAGAGTCGCCCCGTAGGTGAGGACGGCGGACATCTGCAACAGCAGTTTCAGCCGTTCGCGCACGGCAATCACCGAGAGCTCATGGAACGACTCGGCGCAGTCACCCGCCTGGAGCAGGAACGCCCGCCCCTGCGCGGCCTCACCGAGTTGCTGTTCGAGCGCGCGCGCCTCGCCGGCGAAGATCAGCGACGGCAACCGCTGCAGCCGCTCCCGTACCTCGTCGAGCACGGCACGATCGGGCCACTGGGGCTGCTGGAGCGCCGGATGGCGCCGCCAGGAGGCAGGCGTCCAGGTCGGGTCGGTCACGGCCACAACGCCAGTGTAGTCGGGCCGTTTTGACCCTACGGAGCGGACCGGCAAGAATGGCCGTGATGTCCTCGCTCCATCGCATGTGCCTGTTCTGGCGCAGCTGACTCAGCCCGGATCCACCGGGATGGGTTGCACTACTCTGAGACGCCGCCCAGGTGAGCGAAAGGACACGTATGAAGATCTTCTCGGGCATCCAGCCCACAGGCGAACCGACTCTCGGCAACTACTCCGGTGGCTTCCGCCAGTACGTCGCCACGCAGGAACAGGGAGACGCGTATTTCTGCATCGTCGACCTCCACGCGCTCACGGTCGACTACGACCCGCGCGCCCTCCACGAGCGGACGTTCGACCTCTTCGCGATGCTCGTCGCGACGGGCCTCGACCCGGAGCGCTCGACCGTCTTCGCGCAGAGCCACGTGACCGCCCACGCCGAGGCGAGTTGGCTGCTCGGCGCCGTGACCGGCTACGGCCAGCTGGGCCGGATGACCCAGTTCAAGGAGAAGGGCGCGAGCCAGGAGTTCGTCTCGGCGGCGCTCTTCAGCTACCCCGTCCTGATGGCCGGGGACATCCTCCTCTACCAGGCCGACATCGTCCCGATCGGGGACGACCAGCGACAGCACCTCGAGCTTGCACGGGATGTGGCAGAGCGCTTCAACAGCCGTTTCGGGCCGCTCTTCACCGTGCCCGACGGCGTCTATCCCCAGATCGGAGCGCGGATCATGTCGCTACAGGATCCGCTTGCCAAGATGGGCAAGACGGGCAGCTCCGAGGCCGGGACGGTGCGGCTGCTCGACGAGCCCGCTACGGTGATGAAGAAGTTTCGCTCGGCGGTGACCGACTCCGGCCGCGAGGTCCGGCGTGGCGACGACAAGCCGGGTGTGACGAACCTGATCGACATCTTCTCGGTCGTATCCGGCCGGACCCCCGAGTCGATCGAGGCGGAGTACGGGGACGCCGGTTACGGCGCGTTCAAGACGGCGGTCGGCGAGGCGGTCGTCGCTCTGCTCGAGCCGATCCAGCAGCGCTACGCGGAGCTGCGCGCGGACGAGGGTGAGTTGCTGCGACTCCTCACGGTCGGCGCGGACAAGGCGCGAGCCGCGGCCGCCCCGACTCTGGAGCGGATGTACGAGTCGATGGGCTTCGTGCGGCTGTAAGAAGTCGAATCAGGAAGCCTCGAGCCGATCGCGGACGTCTCTACCGCTCGCTCAGGGCCGTCGGACTGTGATCGCGGGGGTTTTCGGTGGGACCGTCAGGACGGGATGCGGCCCGCGGTGGGACCGTCAGGACGGGATGCGGCCCGCGGTGACGCCGCACGTCGAGGCGCCGGCGGCGACACCGCACCTCGAGCCCGTCGAATAGGCACGTGCCCTGAGAGCGTGTCTCAGAGTGACCGAAGCCCCCGGCACAGATCCGGCACGGAATCGTCACACCGACGTAGGCATTTGGAGGCTACGGTGAGACTTCTCCCCGGGTGGGTGGGGGTTTGGGATGGGTTCGGGAAGCGGCATGGACCCAGACCGCAACCCCCAAATCCCGGGCCTAACCCCGCGATCGACGGCGCGATCGACGCCGCGCAGGTCCGTCCAGGCTGGCCCTATCCCTGCAGCCCGACGAGCCGCCGCAGCCGCTCCACTTCGCCGCGCGTCAGCTCCCGCCACGCCCCTACCTCCAGCCCGGCGAGCTCGAGCCCCGCGTACTCGGTCCGGCGAAGACGTACGACCGGATGCCCGAGCGCCTCACACATCCGCCGTACTTGCCGGTTGCGGCCCTCGTGGAGAACGAGTTCCACCCGTTCCCGTCCGAGCCGTCTCGCACGCGCAGGCGCCGTGATGCCGTCCTCGAGCTCGACGCCCTCTGCCAGACGGGCCACGTCCGCGTCCGAGATGTCCCCTCGCACATCGACGACGTAGACCTTCTCGACTCCGTAACGCGGGTGCGCAAGCCGGTGCGCCAGGTCACCGTCGTTTGTCAGGAGCAGCGCACCGCTCGTCTCGACGTCGAGTCGACCGACCGGGACGACCCGCGTCTCGTGACCGACGAGGTCGACGACGGTCGGACGCCTCTGCGGGTCGCGGGCCGTCGTCACAACGCCGAGCGGCTTGTGCAACAGAACGTGGGCGAGCGCCTGCTTGCCGACCCTGGCGCCGTCGAGCTCGACCCTGTCCGAGGCCGTCACGAACGTGTTCAACTCGCCGGGCGTGCCGTTGACCGTGACCCGCCCGGCCTTGACCAACTCGTCGGCACCACGACGCGAGGCCACGCCCGCACGCGCAAGAAAGCGGTTCAGGCGCACGAACGACATTGTGGACGATAGGCTGCCGCCGCGTGCCCGATCGCAGCGACCTGACCCGCCGCCTCGCCGACCTCGTCGTCGGTTTCGGCGCCAACGTCCAGCCCGGCCAGGTGCTCGGCGTCACGAGCTACATCGGTAAGGAAGCGATCACCCGCGAGATCGCACGCGCTGCCTATCAGCGGGGCGCACGGTACGTCGACGTCTACTACGCCGACCAGCTGCTGAAGCGCGAACGGCTCCTCCACGGCGATCCGGCCGACTTCGACCACGTGCCGCAATGGATGGTCGACAGGCTGCTCCATTTCGCCGACGTCCACGCCGCCCGGATCTCGCTCAGCGGCCCTCAGGCGCCGCATGCGCTCGACGAGGTGCCTGCCGACCGGCAGGGGATAGACCTGCTGCCGTACCTGCCTGTGGTCGGCGAGGTCGTCAACGGACGCACCACGAACTGGAGCATCACCCCGGTGCCGACGCCGGAGTGGGCGGCGCTCGTCTTTCCCGAGGACGAACCCGACGTCGCGCTCGACCGTCTCTGGGAGGCAATCGCACACGTGTGCCGGCTCGACGAGGACGACCCGATTGCGGCCTGGAAGGAGCGGATGGGACAGCTCAACCACGCCGCCTCCGCGCTCTCGAATCGCCGCTTCGACACTGTCCACCTGCAGGGGCCGGGGACGGATCTCAGGGTTGGCCTCTTCTCGTCCTCCGTCTGGGAGGCCGCAGAGTTCACCACCGTCGACGGAATCGTCCACTTCCCGAATCTCCCGAGCGAGGAGGTCTTCACGACCCCCGACCCGCTGCGAACCGAGGGGCACGTGTCCGCGACGATGCCGCTCGAGCTGTACGGGTCGATCATCCGGGGTCTCCGGGTCGAGTTCGCGGGGGGACGGGCGGTGCGCATCGACGCGGACGAGAACGCCGACACGCTCCGGTCGGCGGCGGCGAAGGACGAGGGGGCTTCGCTGCTCGGCGAGCTCGCGCTCGTCGACGGCAGCGGGCGCATCGGCCCGCTCGAGACGGTGTTCTTCGACACCCTTCTCGACGAGAACGCCGCGAGCCACATCGCCCTCGGCAGCGGCTTCGGGTCGGCGGTGGCGGACGAGGCAGAGAAGAGCCGGATCAACAAGAGCCAGATCCACATCGACTTCATGATCGGCAGCCCCGCTCTGGAGGTCGACGGGATCACGCCGGCGGGCGAACGCGTTCCCGTGCTCCGCGACGGCGCCTGGCAGATCTGAGCCCGGATCCACCGGGATCCGATCCGAGCTCTCTTACGAGGCCCGTGCTTCGGCGACCTCGAGCAGGCGATCGCGGATCGCCGCCTGGTCGTCGCCGATGTCGTCCAGTCGCGGCAGCGCGGCGAGCGACTCGAGCCCGAACACCCGCTCGAAGAGCGGCGTCACCCGGTAGCGGACGGCGCCCCCCGGCCCGTCTTCGCGGCCTGCCTCGGCAATCAGCCCCCGCTCGACGAGCGAGGCGACGGCCGAGTCGGCGGCGACGCCGCGGATCCGTGCGATCTCGGGTCGCGACACCGGCCCCAGGTAGGCGACGATCGCGATCGTCTCGAGCGCCGCCTGGGAGAGGCCGCGTTCGACCGGGCGCTCGAAGAGGCGGGCACAGGCAGAAGCCGCTTCGCGCGAGGCGCCGAACGCCCAGCCGCCCGCAACGTGCTGCAGGACGATGCCGCTTCGTTCCTCGCAGTAGCGCTCGCGTAGCAGCTGCAGCGCCTCGTCGATCCGGGCCGCGTCGTCGTCCGTCGCCTCCACGAGCTCGTCGATCGTGAGCGGCTGGGTGGCGACGACGAGCAGCGCCTCGATCGTACGGGCGAGCGCATCAACGGGACTGGCGGTGATCAGGCGGAGCGGGCGGTCCACTGCTGCAACCTTTCGTCGTCGGGGTCGGATTCCTGCGCCGCCGCCTCGGGCGGGATGGCTGCCGTTCCGGCCCGGCCGATCCTGATCGGGGCAAACGGTGCTGCCTGCGAGATCGCGATCTCGCCGGCCTTGCGCAATTCGAGTAGCGCGAGGAACGCCACCGCCTGCTCGACGCGAGAGAGCCCCTCCACCTCGCTGTCGAAGTCGAAGCGCCGCCGCCGTCGCAGGAGCGAACGGAACCGCTCCACGAACTGGGCTACCGGGGGGAAACGCAGTGCCATGTGCGAGAGCGAGACATGCGGCGGCTCCGCCGCGAGCGCTGTCATCACCTCGACGAGCCTGAGCGGGTCCTGCTGAGCGAGCCGTCGCTCCGGCTCGGGCGCCAACGGCGCCGGCCCGATCCGGAAGAATCGCCCGCGTTGCTCGTCGAGCCGTTCGCGCAGCCAGGCAGCAGCGAGCTTCATGCGACGGTACTCGGCGAGCCGGCGGGCGAGCTCCTCAGCCGCCTCCTCGGGCTCGAGATCGGCGAGCTCGGCCTCCTCTTCGGGGAAGAGCTGCCGTGCCTTCAGCTCGAGCAGCGCCGCGATCAGGACGAGGAACTCGCCGCACGCGTCGAGGTCGAGCTCGTCACGCGCGGCCAGCCGGTCGACAAACGCGACGACGATCGCCGCCATGTCGATCTCCGCGGGCTGGATCGCATCCTTGAGGAGGAGCGTCAGGAGGAGATCGAACGGGCCCTCGAACGCATCGAGGTCCAGCTCGAGATCGCGGACGGCACTGGCCACGGAACGACCCTAGCCCCCGTGTCGGACGCGGCCCTTCGGCACCGCCATCTTCGGGCCTGCCGGCGGTGAGGAACCCTTCGTTCGACCCCACGGGCGCCTCGACCGGCCGGAGTCGTCCCTGCCGCCGCGCTGGGAGAGCCAGAACCAGGCGAGGCCGACGAAGAACATGGCCCCGGACACCCACGTGTTGACCCGCAGCCCAAGGATGTGGTTGGCCGGATCGTCGCGGATGAACGTCTCGATCCAGAAGCGACCGAAGCAGTAGAGCGAGATGTAGAGCGCGAACAGCCCCGGCGGCCGCGGACGGAAACGCCGCTCGACGACGAACACGAGTAGCGCCGCCGCGAAGAGGTCCCAGAGGAGCTCGTAGAGAAACGCGGGATGGTAGGTGGCGCGGTCGATCGTGGCGAGCGGTCGGTGCACCGGCGAGATCTCGAGCCCCCACGGAAGGTCGGTCGGCTTGCCGAACAGCTCCTGGTTCCACCAGTTGCCGATCCGGCCCACGGCCTGCGCGACGAGAAGGCCCGGCGCAAGGCAGTCGGCGAGCAGCCAGACGTCGGCGCCGGCGCGTCTGGCGACGATCCCACCGACGAGGCAGCCGAGCGCGATCCCGCCCCAGACGCCGAGGCCGCCCTTCCAGATCGCAAACGGGCCCCACCACTGGTCCGGGACCTCGTTCCAGCTCGTGATCAGGTGATAGATGCGGGCGCCGACGATCCCGGCGCCGACCCCCCAGACGGCGCAGCGGAAGATCACGTCCCAGTCACCGCCGCGGTTGGCGAAGCGATGACCGGTGATCCAGATGCAGAGAGCGATCGCGACGAGCAGCGTCAGGCCGTACATGTGGATCTGGAACGGCCCGACGTTCAGCGCCCCGCTGGACGGCGACGGGATCGAGGCGAGCAGCTGCATCCGGACCCTATTCTGCCCACGGCGGGCGATGCCTCCGTGCCGCCGCTCACCCGTGGCCGGCGCTCACGGAGCCGTGGCTACAACAGGATCTGCAGCGCCAGGTCGACGGAGCAGCCGCGCTCGAGCAGCTGCACCGCCCGATGCAGGTCGATCTCGTGCGAGGCCGCGAGCACTGCTGCCGACTCGGCGTCGTAGCCGGCGCGGGAGAGCGACTGTACGCGCCAGCGCTCGACGATCTCGATCTCGACGTCGGGTCGTTCCCGTAGCTCTGTCGCGGACATCTCGCCTCTCCTCGCCTCCCCGGTTCCGGGGTTCACCCCAAGCATGACGCGCACCCGTCAAGAGTTCGTAAAGGCCGTGTCAGACCCTTCTTCGGCCTCGAGCCAGGCGAGCAAGGCCCAGAACGGGTCCCCGTGCGGCGGGATGAACGGCGGCCGGCGTCTGCCCGCGCGTCGCTGCGCCCACGTCACGTAGGAACGGAGCCGCTTGCCGAGCCTGCGCCGGGTCACGTCGGTTGGACTGACGAGCGACTCGCGCAGCGCAAACCGCCACGCCGCCGCCTCGCTCTCGAGCCGGCGACCGCTACGGCCGTCGCCGACGAGGTGGCCGATCTCGTGCAGGGCGACGAAGTAGCTCACCTGTCCCCGGACGGGTGGGATCCTGATCTCGAGACGGCGCTCGGTCGTACCGTCCCGATGACGGACGCGGACCACAACCGCGCGACCACGACCGTCGGTACGCCCGATGCCGTGACGGGCGCAGAGGTCGTCGATGTGCAGGTCGAGAGTCCGTGGGTGCATCGCCGTCTCCAACCGTAGAGCGGGAAGCGGCGGTACCCTCCACGGCCGTGATCGCTATCGCCGCCTGCCTGGCGCTTCTGATCGGCTGGTATCGCGGCTTCTCGTTGCGCTCGCTGGAGCTCGCGGCGGCTGCCTTCGTCATCGTTCTCGCGCTCCAGACTCTCGGGCTCGTGGTGACCGGACGCGAGCCCGGTGCCTACTACTGGCCGACCATCGCCGTCGTCGCCGTCGGCTGGGTCGCCGCCGTCTGGGCCGGCAGCGTCGCACGACGACGATTGCACGGGAGGTCATAGGATCAGCCCGTGAAGCTGCGCCGCAACGCGAAGGTCGATCTACTCCGCCGAGTGCCTCTCTTCGCAGGCTGCTCGGCGAGGGAGCTCGGGGAGATCTCTTCCCTTGCGGACGAGCTGTTCCAGCCGGTCGGGACGACGCTGATCGCGGAGGGGACGAAGGGGCGCGAGTTCTTCGTCCTCGTGGACGGGACCGCCGAGGTACGGCGCGGAGGCAGGAGGCTGAACGAGCTCGGCCCCGGCAGCTTCTTCGGCGAGATCGCGCTCGTCTCGGAGACGCCCCGGACGGCGACCGTGACGGCAACCGCTCCCGTGCGGCTTCTCGTCATCACCGGCCAGTCGTTCCGCCGGCTGCTGACGGAGTCGCCGTCGATCCAGGCAAAGGTTCTCGCCGCGCTCGCCGAGCGCCTCGCGTCGACAACGGTCTGATTGATCTGAGAGAGCCCGTCTACCCGGTGGCGAGCCACGCCTCGTGGGCTGCGCGCGCGTGGCGCCAGACGGCAGCCTGCTCTGCAGCAGTCACGTCCCCGTAGGCGAGCCCGAAGCCGTCGATCACGAGGCTCCACCACTCGTCGCACGTGGTGATCTCGTGCCGCTGTTCCGAGGTCGCCGTCACGATGGCGTGCGTGCAGGCCCGTAGCTGCTCCAGTGTCCCACCGGCGCGGCGCTGCACCGTCACCGTGCGCACGAACGGCGATTCCGGCTCGCTCGAGAGTTCGAGGTGCATCGCCGCAAACGCGCCCTGTGGAGCACGCGCACCGGCAATGTCGACGCCGACGAAGGAACCGCTCGGGTCGTGTTCGAGCCGCCAGCCGTTCGGGTCGAGCGTCGAGGGTGCGAGGGAGTAGCGGAACCCGTCCTGCTCGACCGTGCCGGGGACGAGCTCGAGCGGCTCCCGGGGGCCCTCCCCGAGGCCGGCGTCGACGAGCCACTCGCGTCCATCCGGGGTCCGGGCTGTGATGCCGAGGTGGTTGGCGTTGAGCCGCGGCCCCGGCGCGGCCCGCGACTGTACACCCGCGATGTGAGGCGTCGCATCGACTTCGAGGAAGTCGAGCAGAGCATGGAGCGCACCGTTCAGGTGGTAGCAGTAGCCGCCGCGCCCTGCCACGATGCGCTCGACAGACGCTACCGGGTCGATGCCGGGTGGTCGGCCACGGCTGATGTCGATCGTCTCGTAGGGCACGCGGGCCACGTGGGCGGTCACGATCGCCGCGAGAGCCGCGGCATCGACGTCGCCGGACCCCACCTCGACGCCCAGGTGCACGAGGTATGCCTCCGCGAGTCGTGCTGAGAGCTGCCCTGCCATCAGAGCACGTCGAGCGTCGGGATCTCGGCGTCGGCCGCGAGGCAGCCCTGGAGGTAGAGCGCCACCCCGGGATCGCCCGTGTAGAGCGAATAACGCCCCTGTCCGTACACCTCCCGTGCGCGCTCGACCTGCTCGATCGCATGCATCGCGAACGCTCGCCCACGCCGGAGCCACACCTCGTCGCCGGTTCGCTCGAACAGCTTCAGGAACGCGTAGCCGTTACCGGCCGTGCCGTGGCAGAGACCGGGCCCCTGTGCGAGCGGCCCCGCCCGCCAGATCAGCTCGCCGGCGGCGACGAGGATTCCGGTGAGCGCGTCCTCACGCGGCGCGAACTGCCCGAGCGTGGTGACGAGCCCGGGGGCGCCGTGGCACCACTGGGTGCGGACGAGCGGTGGCCTTCCCGCGTAGGGCCACTCGAGCGATTCGGGCCACTGCGCGAGCCCGTCACGGCTGCGGACGTGGTGCGCGACCGCCGTGACCGTCCTGCGCTCTAGCTCGGTGCGCCGGGCGTCGTCGAGCAAGCTGCCCCGGGCGAGCGCATGCACGCAACCGAGGAAGCCGTGCGCGGCACCGAGCACATGGCTCGGCCGCCCGGCGATCAGGTGGGACCAGACCTCTTCCTCCCAGGCCGACCAGAGCAGCTCTGCCGACGCCTCCCAGGCGCGGAGCCATCGTTCCTCACCGGTGCGCGCGTGCAGCTCCTGGGCGACGAGCATCGTACCCGGCGCTCCCCAGTAGAGATCGCGCGCCGGGTTGTCCGCATTGCCGCTGACGACCTCGAACAACCGCTCCTCGAGCGCAGGCGACGGGGCCAGCAGATGGGCGGTGAGGAGGACTCCCGCCTCGCCGAGCAGGTAGCCGGGCACGACGCCGTCGTCCGGAAAGTCCGGTTCTGCGCGGTATCCGTCCGGCAGCTCCGCTGCGACCGAGGTCCAGTCGCGTGAGCTCTCGACAGCACCCGCGTCGGCCAGATGCCGCAAGGCGCGGATCGAGCCTGCTGCCCCGAGGTAGAGCGTACGCGTCCGCTCCAGCGGAGGCTCGTCCGGCTCATCGTCGAGCGGGTGAGGAGACCAGAGCTGCTGGCCGTCAAACCCCGCCTCCGTGTCGGAGGCGATCGCAACGATCGCGGCTCGTACGCGCTCCTCCTCCCACGCCGTCGTCGTCAGCGGCTCGTGGCGTTCCGGGTCGAAAAGAGGGAGATCGTCGACCGGCATGCCGATGCTCAGCCGTCGCCGATCGCTTCGCGGAAGGGGGTCGAGGCCGCGGTTGCCTCCATCCGTGCGAAGTGCTCTGCCGCATAGGCGCCGAAGTCGAAGTCGAGCTCCGAGATTGCACCCTGGACGACACCCCACATCGCCTCACGGAAGTCCGACATGAAGATCATCAGCTCGAGCGCACGGACGTCGGCGGGCCGCACCTCGCCGACGTACGCCTCGAGCAGGTAGCGCCGCTCCTCGACTCCGAGCCGGTTGTTGACGGAGAAGTTCGCGAGATCGAAGAAGACGTCGCCCATCGCCGCGTACTCCCAGTCGACGATGCGGATCCTGGAACCGTCGTCGATGAAGTTCGCCGTGAGCAGGTCGTTGTGACACGGCCGCTCGGGGAACGCACCCCGCGCCCGCTCGACCCGCCGTGCCACCTGACGCGCCCAGACGTAGCTCGACGGCATCTCGGCACCACGCGCGAACGCCACGGTGCGGTAGTCCTCGACGACGCGGAAGGAGATGAAGCGCGCCGGCAACGACGGCCCCCGGTGCACCGCGCGCAGGGCCGACGCGACCCGCCGGATCGTCTCCTGCTCCCGCATCTGCTCCTGCTCGGCCGCCACACCCTCGATGAACCGCGTCACGAGATAGCCCTCGGGCTCGATCAGCTGGACGACCTCGGGACCGACTCCGACGGCCGCAGCTGCGAGCGAGGCCTCGTATTCGACGAAGCGGTCGATCCCGAGAAGGGAGGTGTTGGCGCCGGAGATGCGCAGGACGAAGGACTGGCCGTCCACGTCGACGCGGTAGTTGAAGTTCGTGATCCCGCCACCGAGCGCTTCCACCCGCGCATCGCTGCCGGGCCAGACCCGCTCGACGATTGCGGCCACGTCCACCCCCCGATCCTCTCACGTCCGCAGGGGGCCAGGCGGCAGACGGGGTCGTCCGATCGGGTATACACCCGTCGGGAGATGCGAATCGCGATCACGGGCTCGAGCGGGCTGATCGGATCGGCCCTCTGCAACGCGCTCGTTGCCGACGGGCACGAGCTCCTCCGACTCGTCCGGCGTGAGCCCGTCACCCCGCAGGAGGCACGCTGGGATCCGGCTGCCGGGACGATCGACGACGCGGCGCTCGAAGGAGCCGCGGCCATCGTCCATCTCGCCGGGGAGAGCATCGGTAGGCGCTGGACCGCACCTGTCCGCCGCCGGGTGCTCGACTCTCGGGTCCAGGGCACGCGGCTCCTCGCAGAGGCGGCGGCCGGGCTCGCCTCGCGCCCGGCGTTCCTCGCCGCGTCGGCGATCGGCTTCTACGGGCTCCATGCTGACCAGACCCTCGACGAGGACTCGCCACGCGGTGGCGGCTTCCTCGCGGATGTCGTGGAGGCGTGGGAGGCCGCAGCCGAGCCTGCACGTGCGGCGGGGCTGCGCACCGTCCACCTGCGGCAGGGGCTCGTGCTCGCGCGGACCGGGGGCGCCCTGCAGCGGCTCCTGCTCCCGTTCAGGCTCGGCGTCGGCGGCCGGATCGGCAGCGGGCAGCAGTGGTGGAGCTGGGTCGCGATCGACGACGTCGTCGCCGCCTACCGCTTCGCGTTGGAGCAACCGCTCGAGGGCCCTGTCAACGTGACGGCAGCCAATCCCGCCACGAACCGCGAGTTCGCCAGGGCGCTCGGTCGCGCCCTTCACCGTCCGGCGGCCGTGCCGACGCCGGGGTTCGCACTGAAGGTCGCCTTTGGCTCGATGGCCGACGAGATGCTCCTCGGCGGCCAGCGCGTCCTTCCCACGCGCCTCGAGAGAGCGGGCTTCGTGTTCGCGTTCCCCGAGCTCGACGACGCCCTCCGGCACGTGCTGGCGAGCTGACGAGCCGCGGGTACGCTCGGGCAGCGATGGTGCAGGGGTGAGCGATGCGGACGTCATCGTCGTCGGAGCCGGACCGGCGGGACTTGCCTGTGCCCGCAGACTGCGCGGCGCGGGCCTCGAGCCGCTCGTGCTCGAGCGCTCGGACGGTGTCGGCGGCCGCGTTCGCACCGACCATCTCGACGGCTTCCTCCTCGACCACGGCTTCCAGGTGCTCCCGACCGCCTATCCGGAGCTGCGCGCCATGCTCGATCTCGACCGCCTCGGGCTCGGCCGCTTCGAACGCGGTGCGATCGTGCGTCGCGAAGGCCGTTTCCGTCGCCTCACCGATCCCCGTCACGCCCCGCTGCGCAGCCTCCGGGCGCTCGCAGGCGGGCTGATCGGCCTGCGGGACGTGACCGCGGCGGTCAGGCTGCTCAACGAGCCAGGCGAGGAGACGACGGCCCTCGAGGCGCTGCGTCGGGCCGGTGTCTCCCGCTCGACGATGGAGACTTTCTTCGTACCGGCGCTGCGGGGGGCCTTCCTCGAGCGCCGGCTCGACACCTCGAGCCGGCTGCTGACATTCGTGCTGCGCGCGTTCTCGGAGGGCGCGGCAGCGCTACCGCGTGACGGGATGGGCACGATCGCACGCCAGCTGGCGGAGGGTGTCACGGTGCGGACGGGGGCGGGTGTCGCCACCGTCGGTCCTGGCGCAGTCTCGCTCGAGACCGGCGCTCAACTCCGCGCCCGTGCCGTCGTCGTGGCGACGGCTGGCCTCCTGGACGAGCCACAGCACGGCTGGCGGGGCGTCACCTGCCTCTACTTCGACGCGCCTGTCTCGCCCGTACCGGGGCCGTGGCTCGTGCTGAACGGCGAAGGCGGCCCGGTCAACCACCTCTGCGTCCCGAGTGAGGTGTCGAGCGGCTACGCCCCGGCCGGTCGTTCGCTCGTCTCGGTCACCGTGCTCGGCGCCGGAGATCCCGATCCCGAGGCCGTCGAGCAGCAGCTGCGCAGCTGGTATGGACGTGCTGTCGGCGACTGGCGGCACCTCCGCACCTACCGGCTCCCCCGGGCGCTGCCGGCGTATCCGGTGGGGGGCTTCGCGGCGCTGCCCCTGCGGCTCGCCGACGGCCTCTACGCCTGCGGCGACCACCGCGAGCATCCGTCCCTCAACGGTGCCCTGCTTTCGGGACGCCGGGCGGCGGAGGCCGTCCTCGCGGATCTCGCCCGAGAACCTCTCCTGGCGTCCTGAGTGCCGAGTCGCCATACTGGGGACGTCCCCGACGAAGGAGGTCGAACAGATGACTGCCATTGCCGCCTCCACACCGCGCGCTGCGCGGGCCGTCGGTTAGTGGTCTAGCACCACCGCTTCCCTGCCGCCCTCGCGTCCGTGCCCTGGCGCGCCGTCCCGCGCGCCGCTTTCATGTACCCGAGGAAGAAAGGGAGTTTCGCTTGCCAGATCTCACAACGCTCGGCTGGAATGACCGCCTGAGCGCCACCTACGAGCCCCACGCGGGCGAGGGTTTCGTCCCGGGCCGGGTCGCGGTCCAGCACCGCGGCGCCTACGACGTGCTCGCCGAGACCGGTGAGCTGCGGGTCGAGGTGGCCCGCCGCCTCGTCCACGAGGCGGCGGGGCCGGCCGACCTGCCGGTCGTCGGCGACTGGGTCGTCGTCGCACCGGCGACGGAGGGCGCGGGTGGCACGATCACGGCGGTCCTGCCGCGCTTCACCAAGTTCTCGCGCAAGACTGCCTGGCAGGCGGCCGAGGAGCAGGTGCTCGCCGCCAACATCGACATCGCGTTCCTCGTCCAGTCCCTGAACGAGGATCTCAACCTGCGTCGGCTCGAGCGGTATCTGATCCTCGCCTGGGAGAGCGGCGCCCGGCCGATCGTCGTACTGACGAAGTCCGACCTCCACCCCGATCCGGCGGGCGCGGTCGCGGAGGTGTCGTCGATCGCGGGCGGGGTTCCCGTGCACGCAATCTCGAGTGTCGCAGGTGACGGTATCGGCGAGCTCGCGGCCCTGATCGAGCCTGGGCTGACCGCCGTCCTCCTGGGCTCGTCGGGTGTCGGCAAGTCGACGCTCGTCAACACGCTCGCCGGTGACGCCCTGCTCGCGACGCAGGAGATCCGCGAGGACGGCAAGGGTCGGCACACGACGACGCGACGCGAGCTGATCCAGCTTCCGGGCGGCGGCCTCGTGATCGACACGCCCGGCATCCGCGAGGTGCAGCTGTGGATCGCCGACGAAGGCATCGACGAAGCCTTCGACGACGTCACGAGCCTCTTCGGGCACTGCCGCTTCAACGACTGCGCCCACGATCGCGAGCCGGGCTGTGCGGTGCGGAGCGCGCTCGGCGACGGCACCCTGGCTCCGGAACGCTGGGAGAGCTACGTCAAGCTACAGGCCGAGCTCGCCCATCTCGAACGCAAGCTCGACAAGCGGGTCGCGTCCGAGGAGCGCAAGAAGTGGAAGCGGCTCAACCAGGAGGGTCGCGAACGGATGCGACTCAAGGGGACGGGTCGGGGGTGAGGTCGCTTCGGCCGCCTCACCCCCGTCCCCATACCGGTCAGGGCGTCTTCACATTGGCGCTCCCGGGTGTGGCCGTCGTCGAGAATGACCAGTCGGTCGCTGCGTCGTCCGAGTCGCTGCCGTCGGGAATGCGAGAGAGCGAGCCGTCGATCGTGTTCGAGTCGGCCACCTCGACCGGCAACAGCCTCCCCTCGACGAGGTCGAACGTGCCCGTCCCGATCGTCGCGGCTTCGATCGCACCTTCGTAGCTGAGCGCGTCCAGCAGCTTCCCTGCGCCCGTGTCGATCAGGGCAACACCGTCGGGGGCGCCGTTCTGGGCGTCGACCTCGACGGTCGTGCGTGCACCGGCAGCGAGCGAGCCCGAGAGCGCCTCGCGGGCGTACTCGGTGCCGTCGCCGTTCACGAACACGACGGCGACGCCGTCGAGCGCTGCCGCAGACGGGCCGGTGTTCATCACTTCCACGAAGCCACCCGTGTCGGCACCGACCTCGTCGTAGTCGATCTCGTTGAGCACGAGCTCCGCCGTGCCGGACGGCGGCGGCGGTGGCGGTGGGGAGCCGCCGGTCTCGCAGGTCAGCATGATCAGATCCGTGGCCGACGGGCTCACGTCGATGTGCCCCGTGGCGCCGTCGAAGGTCGTGCAGGCGAGCCCGGCGAGACCCTCGATCGAGGAGAAACCGGCACCGCCGTCGCCCTTGTCCCCCTTCTCACCCTTCTCACCCTGCGGGCCGGGCGGACCCGCGGGCCCGGCGTCGCCCTTGGGGCCGGCCGGGCCGGCCGGGCCTTCGACGTTCCACGCGAGGTGCGCCTCGTTCTTGCGGCAGGCGCTGTCGCTGAAGACGATCCGGACGAGTCCGTGACGGATGTCGCGGCACCCGTCGATCGTCGCCGCCGGATCGCCGGCCGCGGTCGCGATCGCCGCCGTCAAGGCGACGATCGCCGTGACGGTGGCCGCGAATGCGACGAGGATTCGATTCACGTGAGCCTCCTTCGTTTCGTGGGAAGGAGACAGAGGTAGCCCGGAGCGAGCCGCGCCACCAGTGGCCATCACGGACACTCAGGCGTGAAGCGGCAATTCCAAGCGGCGCTGTGGAGCGCGCGTCACGCTTCCGGCACGGATACCCCGAGCGTCAGCAGGGCTGCGAGCGTCTGACTTCGACGCCGCCGCGCCGTCAGCGCTTCCAGGGGGCGTCGGTGTCGGCCGCGATCCCGTAGCGCTCGATCGCCGCCTGCACGACGGACGGCTCGATCGTTCCCTCGTCGGCGAGCCCCTTCAGCGCGGTCACGGCGACATGGTGTCGGTCGATCTCGAAGAAGGAGCGCAGCTGCCGACGGTAGTCACTGCGACCGAAGCCGTCGGTGCCGAGCACCGAGTAGCGCCCCGGAACGAACTGGCGAATCTGGTCTGCAAACGTGCGGATGTAGTCGGTCGCGGCGACGAACGGTCCCTTGCGGCCGGCGAGCTGCTGCTCGATCCAGGACGCCCTCGGTTCCTCCAGCGGGTGCAGCCGGTTCCAGCGCTCCACCTCGATGCCCTCGCGCCGCAGCTCCGTGAAGCTCGTCACGCTCCAGACGTCGCACGCGACGCCGAAGTCCTGCTCGAGCAGATCCGCACCGGCGAGCACCTCGCGCAGGACCGCTCCGGACCCGAGCAGCTGCACGCGCGGACCCTTGCCGGCGCCCTCGCGCAGGAGGTACATGCCGTGCAGGATTCCCTCCTCGGCACCCTCCGGAATCGCCGGCTGCACGTAGTTCTCGTTCATCACGGTGAGGTAGAAGAAGACGTCCTCCTGCTCGTCGCACATCCGGCGTAGGCCGTCGCGGACGATCACACCCAGCTCGTAGGCGTACGTGGGGTCGTAGGCACGGCAGTTCGGGATCACCGAGGCAAGGACGTGCGAGTGGCCGTCCTCGTGCTGCAGGCCCTCGCCGTTCAGGGTCGTGCGGCCCGCCGTCGCGCCCACGAGGAAACCGCGCGCGCGGCTGTCACCTGCGGCCCAGGCGAAGTCGCCG
The DNA here is from genome assembly GCA_964581085.1 of uncultured Gaiellales bacterium. GTDB lineage: Bacteria > Actinomycetota > Thermoleophilia > Gaiellales > Gaiellaceae > Gaiella. The sequence continues at coordinate 16,583 of CAZOMP010000012.1, forward strand.
ATCCGCTGGAAGCCGAACATCGAATAGAAGATGTAGAACGGCACCATGGTGATGCCGTGGTTCGCATACGACGTCGCCGCGGCGATCCAGGAGCAGAACGCACCGGCCTCGTTGATCCCCTCCTGGAGGATCTGACCGTGCTCGTCCTCCCGGTAGAACATCAGGTTCTCGGCGTCCTCCGGCTGATACAGCTGCCCCACCGGTGAGTAGATCCCGAGCTGACGGAACATCCCCTCCATGCCGAAGGTGCGTGACTCGTCGGGGACGATCGGGACGATGCGATCCCCGTAGTGCGGATCGCGTACGAGGGTGTTGAGGACGCGGACGAAGGCCATCGTGGTCGAGTTCTCACGCTCGCCGCTCCCCTCGAGCACGCTCGTGAAGGGCGGCGGCGTCGGCAGCGGCTCGGCGTCGGTGTGGCGGGCCGGCAGGCTGCCGCCGAGCTCGGCGCGCCGGGCGAGGAGGTAACGGATCTCGGGACTGTCCTCGGGGGGGCGGTGGAACGCGGCCCCCGTCGCCTCCTCGTCGGTGAGCGGCAGCCCCAGCCGGTCGCGGATCTTCAGTCGCGCCTGGGCCTTGGCCGACTTCTGCTGGTGAGCGACGTTCTGCGCCTCACCTGCGGTGCCGAGCCCGAAGCCCTTGATCGTCTTCGCGAGGATGACGGTCGGCTGACCGTTCGCCTGCATGGCGGCGTGATAGGCGGCGTAGACCTTCTGCGGGTCGTGACCGCCGCGGCGCAGCGCCCAGATCTCGTCGTCCGTCCAGTCGGCGACCATCGCGCGCGTCTCCGGATACTTCCCGAAGAACTGCTCGCGCACGTACGCGCCGTCCCGCGACCGGAAGACCTGGTACTCGCCGTCGACCGCCTCCTCCATCCGGAGGCGGAGGAGCCCGGTGTCGTCGGCGGCGAGCAGCTCGTCCCAGCCCGAACCCCAGATCACCTTGATCACGTTCCAGCCCGCGCCGCGGAAGTTCGTCTCGAGCTCCTGAATGATCTTCCCGTTTCCGCGGACGGGGCCGTCCAACCGCTGCAGGTTGCAGTTGACGACGAAGACGAGGTTGTCGAGGTTCTCGCGGCCGGCCAGCGAGATCGCGCCCATCGACTCGGGCTCGTCCATCTCGCCGTCGCCCATGATCGCCCAGATCTTGCGATCGCCCGGATCGAGCAGTCCTCGCGCCTTCATGTACTTGAGGAACCGCGCCTGGTAGATCGCCATGAACGGGCCGAGCCCCATCGACACGGTCGGGAACTGCCAGAACTCCGGCATCAACCAGGGGTGCGGGTAGGAGGAGAGCCCTCCCCCGCCGACCTCCTGGCGAAAGCGCTTCAGGTGCTCCTCGGTCAGCCGGCCCTCGAGGAACGCCCGCGAGTAGACCCCCGGTGAGGAATGCCCCTGCAGGTAGACGAGGTCGCCGCCGTGGGACTCGCTGCGCGCCCGCCAGAAATGGTTGAAGCCGACCTCGTAGAGCGTCTCCGCCGACTGGTAGCTCGCCAGATGGCCGCCGAGCTCCGACGACTCCGCGTTCGCCTGCAGCACGATCGCGATCGCGTTCCAGCGGATCAGCGCCGTCGTGAGCTGCTCGAGCACCGGGTCCCCCGGGATCTCGGGCTCGTCCTCGACCGGGATCGTGTTGACGTAGGGCGTGCTCAGTCCCGCCGAGACCTTGACGCCGAACTCCTGGGCGTGGTCGATCGTCTGGTCGAGCAGGAAGCTCGCGCGCTCGCGACCGTCGTACTCGAGCACGGCGTCGACCGACTCGAGCCACTCCTGGGTCTCGACCGGATTGCTGTCGGAAGGAATGTCGATCGCCACTCTGGTTGAAGCGTAGCGCCGTCGGCGCGGGTCCCGAAGCTGCCTCGGGCGGCAGATACCCTGGGTCGTCGAGATGACCGCCACCGAGCACGGGAACACGACCGGGCAGGGTAGAGACGCGGCGGTTCGGCTGCGTGAGGCGACCGCGCTGCTCGAGTCGGTGGCGGACGATCGTGCCCTACTCGAATGCCTCTCCGTGGAGGAGCGAGCGCGGCTCCTGAAGGCGGCGGCAGACGTCTTCGACCCCGATGTCCGCTCGCGCCGGCGTTATTCGAAGACGAAGCGCAAGCAGAAGCGCGACGCCGAAATCGCCTCGGACGAGTCGCTGCTCGCCGGGACCGGGATCCGCGTCCTGCGCGAGCGGCCGGTCTTCACGACGCCGAATGTCTACGCCCCGAAAGGCGTTCTCCCAGAGAACGGCGACGACCCCGGCCCCGAGGACTCCGGCCCTCGGCTCGAGACGCGGCAGGAACAGCATTGCTACGTCTGCAAGCAGCCCTACCGCGAGCTGCACCACTTCTACGACCAGCTCTGCCCAGCGTGTGCGGAGCTCAACTTCCGCAGGCGCACGGAGACGGCCGACCTCGACGGCCGCGTTGCCGTTCTCACCGGGGGCCGGGTCAAGATCGGCTACCAGGCGGGGATCAAGCTGCTGCGGGCCGGCTGCCGCGTGATCGTGACGACGAGGTTTCCGCGTGACGCGGCGGCACGCTACGCACGCGAAGCCGACTTCGGCGACTGGTGCGACCGGCTCGAGATCCACGGGCTCGATCTGCGCCACACACCGAGCGTGGAGGCGTTCTGCCATCACCTGTCGACGTCGCGGGACCGCCTCGACTACGTCGTCAACAACGCGTGCCAGACGGTGCGGCGCCCGCCCGAGTTCTACGCGCACATGCTGGAGGAAGAGCTCGCCGCCGAGCCAGGCCTCGAGCCCGAGGTGCGCCGGCTGCTCGGCGCCACGAGTGGCGTCCGCCGGTACGACCTGCTCCAGGAGGGCGATGCCGTCCTCGCGACTCCCGGTGGAGGCGGCTCCGCTGCGCTGTCCCAGGTTCGGCTCCTGCCCGAGGAGGCCGGCGACCGCGCCCACCTCTTCCCCGAGGGTCGGCTCGACCAGGATCTGCAACAGGTCGACCTCCGCGACCGGAACTCGTGGCGCTTCCTGCTCCACGAGGTCTCGACCGTCGAGCTGCTCGAGACCCAGCTCGTCAACGCGGTCGCGCCGTTCGTCCTCAACGCCCGTCTCAAGCCGATGCTGGTGCGGACCCCGGAGCGCGACAAGCACATCGTCAACGTGTCTGCCGTCGAGGGCCAGTTCTATCGTCGTTTCAAGACGACCCGGCATCCCCACACGAACATGGCGAAAGCAGCCCTCAACATGATGACGAGGACCTCCGCGACCGACTACCACGCCGACGGGATCCACATGAACAGCGTCGATACGGGCTGGGTGACCGACGAGGACCCGCTCCACATCGCGGAGCAGAAGACGCGCGAACATCGGTTCTCGCCCCCACTCGACATCGTCGACGGTGCCGCCCGCATCGTCCATCCGATCTTCGACGGCACGAACACCGGCAACCACCTCTGGGGCCGGTTCCTGAAGGACTACCTGCCGACCGACTGGTGACGACGTTCGTGAGCACGGGCCGGAAGAGCCCCCGCCGGCGTTCGCGCATCCGGGGCGTCCTGCTGGCCTGTCTCGTGGTCCTCGCGCTCCTGGCGGCCACTGCGGGCGCCGCACTCCTCGTCTGGCCCGATCCGGCCCTCGCAGCCGACGACGACGCGCTCGCGCACGTCGACGTCTCGTGGCTCGCCGGTGACGTGACGAGGATCGTCGTCCACGACGACCGCGGTCGCGTCGTGCCGGTCCGGTTGACGGCTACCGGGGTCGTTCCGCGGCGTCCGGTTCGCGCCGGCGACCGGCTCACTCTCGACCTGACAGTGAAACGGCCCGGGTGGGCTGCGTGGCTCGTCGGTCACACCACCCATCGGACGCTCACGGTGACGGCGCCGACCGCGGAGCTTCGTTCGCGCTGGGTCGAGGTCCGGTCCGGGGCGCCGCTCATGCTCGAGTTCGATCGCCCCGTGCGGGTCGTGAAGCTTCGGGTCGGATCGACGCAGCGAACCGTCCGCGCCGGCTCGACGTCCGTCAGGGTCGGTGTTCCCGGCAAGGGGCTCGCCGCAGCCGGGCGCGTCACCGTTCGCTCGGCGCCGCGACCGTGGGAGCGGCTCTCCTCCCCACGTCCCGTGCACTGGTTCACGAGGCTCCCGGAGGCGCAGGCTCTCGTCGAGCCTGCCCCCGGCGCGACCGTCGGCGCCCGGACGCCGATCACGCTCACCTTCTCACGGCCGGTCGAGGTGGCGATCGGGAAGGCTCTGCCCACGCTGACCCCGCCCGTAGCAGGCCGCTGGCAGCGCCTGGACTCCCACACGCTCGCCTTCGTCCCGAGCGGCCTCGGCTTCCCGCTCGACACGCACGTCGACGTACGGCTGCCGCGACCGGTCAGGCTCGCCACAGCCGGCGCGCAGAAGACGACCCGCTCGCTCCGCTGGCCGACGCCGACCGGGTCGATGCTCCGGCTGGAGCAGCTCCTCGCAGAGCAGGGCTACCTGCCCGTCGAGTGGGCTCCGACCGGCACACCCGTTGCCCGCACGGCCGCTGCCCAGGTCGCGGCCGTGGCGACGCCGCCCGCCGGCCGCTTCCACTGGCCCCACCTCGACTCGACGCCGCGGGAGCTGCGAGGGCTCTGGCAGACGGGCAAATGGAATGCGATCGTCCGCGGCGCCGTGATGCGCTTCCAGGACACGCATCACCTGGACGTGGACGCTTTCGTCGGCCCGGCCGTCTGGCGGGCGCTGCTCGCCGACGCGCTCGCCGGCAAGCGGCTCCAAGGCGGCTACAGCTACGTCTACGTCCACCGCGACGTGCCCCAGCTCCTGACCCTGTGGCACGACGGTGCGGTCGTGCTCACCTCGCCCGGCAACACCGGTGTGCCCGCCGCCCCGACCGAGCTCGGGACGTTTCCCGTCTTCGAGCACATCCCGGTCGGGCGCATGAGCGGCACCAACCCGGACGGCACCCACTACGACGATCCGGGCATCAGGTGGATCAGCTATTTCAACCACGGCGAGGCGCTGCACGCATTCCCGCGGGCCAGCTTCGGGACGCCGCAGAGCCTCGGCTGTGTGGAGCTGCCGCTTGCAGCCGCGGCGACGGTCTGGCCCTACACCCCGATCGGGACACTCGTCACGATCGAACACTGATCCTCGCTGAGGATTTCCGAAATCTGCGCTCTTTGCGCAGAAATCGACGTCGCTGCCCGTTGACGCCACGGCCGCCGAGGACGTAGGTTGATCGAGCACCGAGCACGGAGTCTCCACCGCAGACAGGGCGCAAGCCCAGGTCGCGGGAGAGCCGGCCAACGGGCAGGCCGCTTCGGCGGCAGGTCAGTCGGCCAGGCACTCGCGGGGAAGACCGGCTCGGTGCGTTTTTGTGCCGCGAACGGGGGCGGCAGTACCGCTCCGCCCAGTAGCCTCGGATCGTGGCGAGTGCCGACGGTGTCTCGGTGGGTCGGGTGCCGGGAGACCGGTACCGCTGGGTCGTCCTCGCCGTCGGCACGGCCGCGCAGGCGACCGTCTCGATCGTGCTCTTCAGCGTCGCCGTGCTCGCGCCGGAGCTGCGCTCCGAGTTCGGGCTCTCCCTCGCCGAGACGGGCGTCGTGCTCGCCGCAGCGGGGCTCGGGATGACCCCGGCGCTGCTCCCCTGGGGCCTGCTCACCGACAGGCTCGGGGAGCGTGTCGTGCTCCCGCTCGGGCTCGGACTCGCCGCCCCCGTCCTCGCCCGGGTCGGCTCGGCCGCAAGCCTGCCCGAACTCGTGATCCTGCTCGCGCTCGCCGGGGCGCTGATCGCCAGCGCCAACGCCGCCAGCGGGCGTGCCGTGATGCAGTGGTTCGCGGCGAGCGAGCGTGGGCTCGCGCTCGGAATCCGCCAGTCGAGCGTGCCGCTCGGAGGCCTCGTCGCCGCCGTCGCCCTACCCGCTCTCGCCGCGGCCACCGGTCTCGGCACCAGCTACGTCGCGATCGGCGCCGCCTGCGGCCTCGGGGCCATGACCGGAGCCATCCTGCTCCGCAGCCCCGTGCCGGAGAAAGCCTCGCCTCGCCGCCGGCAAGGGGGGCACCGCGTGCTCAGGTACCGCGGGCTCTGGATCGTCTCCTTCGCGGGCGGCCTCCTGATCTTCTCGCAGACGGCGACGATGAGCTTCACCGTCCTCTTCCTCAACGAGGCGCGCGGCTTCTCGACTCACACCGCCGCACTTGTCTTCGCCTGCTCGCAGGTCGTCGGCATGGTGCTCCGGATCGTGGTCGGCCTCTGGTCCGACCGCCGCGGCACCCGGGTGGCGCCGCTGCGGATCCTCGCCCTCGCGATTGCCGGGTCGATGGCCGCGATCGCGGCCGTGGCTACCTGCCCGCTCTGGCTGCTCGTGCCAGTGATCGTCATCGCCGGCGGGATCGCGATGTCGTGGAACGGGCTCGCATTCACGTCGGCGGCGGAGATCGCAGGCGTCGAGGCCGCCGGGGCCGCGATCGGCCTCCAGCAGACGATGCTCGGACTTGCCGGCATCGTCGCCCCGGTTGCGTTCGCGGCGGTCGTGTCGAGCGCGTCGTGGGCGCTCGCGTTCCTCGCTGCGGCCCTCTTCCCGATCCTCGCCTGGGCCCTGCTGCGGCCGCTCACCCGGTCATCGTCGCGCGGGCAGCTCAGCCGCGCGCGAGCTGTTCGTTGACCGCGGTCAGCGTCGCGGAGCCGGCGATGCCGTCCTGCGTGAGGCTGTTGGCAGCCTGGAAGGCCGTCACGGCCCCGGTCGTCGAGGGACCATAGGAGCCGTCCGGGGTCCCCGGGTTGTAGCCGAGCTGCGCGAGCGCCTGCTGGAGCGCGAGCACGGAGGAGCCCGACATGCCGGGTTTGAGGGACTGGCCCGTCGGGACCTCCTCGACCGTCGCCGTCGCGGCCCCGCTCGAGCCCGTCGACCCGGTCGAACCGGATGATTGCGAGCCGGAGGACGTCGAGCCGGCGGATCCGCTCGCGCCCGACGCCCCCGTCACCCCCGTCGCCCCGGTGGCGCCGCTCGAGCCGGTCTCGGCCGGCCCGCTCGTCCCCGTGACCGGGCTCACGCTCCCCGGCGTTGTCGTCAGTGTCGTCGAGGTGTCGATCGGAGGCGTCGCCGCCGTCGAGCCGGACGAGCCTCCGACCGCCCGCACGACGATCACCGCGACGACGATCACCGCGACGAGCCCGACGGCTCCGAGAACCAGCGTACGCCGATCGCCGAACCCTCCCTGCGACCGCGGCCGCTCGTCGTCGTACTCCTCGTCCCACTCGTCGTCCTCCCAGCGCGAGGCGCGGTCGAACGGCGCCGAGCCACCGGTAGGCCTGTTCGTCGGCTCCGTCCAGTCCTCGTCGTCGTCGACGACAGGGAACGCGAACCAGTCGTCCTCCGGGCCGAGCCCGTAGCGGCTCGGTCGTCGCTCGTGGCGCGTACTCACGCCGAGAGCGTACTCGTCCGGGTCAGACGGAGGCGGTTCGCCAGCAAGCACGATCGGCAGACTGAGGCCCATGAAGATGCTGCTCGCCGTCGCGCTCGCGGCTGCTCTTGTCTGCGGCGTCGGAGTCTCCACGTCTACGGCGCAGGCGCCGCGACCGCAGATCGTTCAGCGGCCGATCCCGTTCCCGCCGGCCCGGAAGGCGGAGATGCGCGCGTACGCCGAGCGCCACTACACCATCGCGACGTGGCGGCTGCGCTCCCCGCGAGTGATCGTCGAGCATCTCACGGTCTCGACGACCTTCGCCTCCGCGTTTTCGACCTTCGCCGCCGACGAACCCGACGCCGAGCTCCACGAGCTACCGGGAACGTGCGCCCATTTCGTCGTCGACACGGACGGGACGATCTACCAGCTCGTGCCGCTCGCGATCATGTGCCGGCACACGGTCGGGCTCAACTGGACCGCGATCGGGATCGAGCACGTCGGCACGTCGGCTGCGCAGGTGCTCGCCAACCGACGCCAGCTGGCCGCATCGCTGGCGCTCACCGCGTGGCTGCTGGAGCGCTACCGGATCCGGCTCGGCGACGTGATCGGGCACAACGAGAGCCTGACGAGCCGCTTCCACCGTGAGCGCTCCGCGGCGTGGCGCTGCCAGACCCACGCCGACTGGCCCCGGGCCGCCATGAACGTCTACCGCGCCAGGCTCGCCGCGCTCGCGCGGCGCGACGGCGTCCCCCTCGGCGGCGCGGTGCGGCGAGTCGTTCCGCCCTGCTGAGCCACGCAAATCGAGCGCCTCCCCCGCCCCGCATGCGACACTTGCGAGCGTGATCTGGCTGATCGTGCTCATCGTCGTCGTCGTCCTCCTGCTCCTCTCGGTCTACCTCTACAACCGCATGGTGCGGCTGCGGAACGAGGTCGACACCGGCTGGTCGAACATCGACGTCCAGCTGAAACGGCGCAACGACCTGATCCCGAACCTCGTCGAGACGGTGAAGGGCTACGCGGCCCACGAGCGCGGCGTCTTCGACGAGGTGACGACCGCCCGCACGGCCGTGATGCGCGCGGCGTCGCCGGCCGAGGCGGGCCAGGCGGACTCGATACTCGGCCAGGCGCTCGGCCGCCTGTTCGCCGTCGCCGAAGCGTATCCCGACCTGAAGGCGTCGCAGAACTTCCTCGAACTGCAGTCCGAGCTGACCGACACGGAGGACAAGATCGCGGCGGCACGCCGCTACTACAACTCGACGGTGCTCGCCTTCAACACCTCGATCCAGACGTTCCCGTCCGTCCTCTTCGCGGGCGCGCTCGGGTTCCGGGCGCGTGAGTTCTTCGAGGCCGACGAAGGCGACCGGGCGCCTGTGTCGGTCAGCTTCCAGCCCACCGGCTGACCTCGGCCCGGCCGTGACGCTGCAGCAGCAGATCCGCTCGAACCGGCTGCGGACGGCGTTCGTCGTCGCTGCCTTCGCCGTACTCGTGGTCGTCTTCGCCGTCGCGTCGGCCGTCTTTCTCGGCCGCGGCGGCGGGATCGGCCTGCTCGCGTTCGGCCTCGCGTATGGATTCTTCGCGTGGTGGAACGCCGGCCGCATGATCGGGGGTCTCACCCGCGCACAGCCACTCGAGAAGAAGGACGATCCCGAGCTCTACCGATTGATCGAGAACGTCGCGATCGCAGCCGGCCTGCCCGCAACTCCACCCATCTACCTCGTCGACGACCCTGCCCCGAACGCATTCGCCGCGGGCTCGAGGCCGTCCACGATCTATGTCGGTGTCACGAGCGGCCTCCGCAAGCTGATGCCGGCCCGTGAGCTCGAGGCGGTGCTCGCCCACGAGATCTCCCACATCCGCAACAAGGACGTCCGCCTGATGACGCTCGCCGCGGTGCTCGTGGGCGTGATCGCGATGATCAGCGACTTCGCCTTCCGGATGGCGTTCTTCGGCGGTCGCGGCCGCGACCGCAACCCGGTGCAGATGATCGCCGCCCTCGTCGCCATCCTCCTCGCCCCGCTCGCGGCGATGCTGCTGCAGATGGCGCTCAGCCGGCGCCGAGAGTACCTCGCGGATGCGAGCGCGGCGGCGATCCTCAACGATCCCGAGGCGATGGCGCTCGCACTGCGCCGCCTCCAGCTCGACACGAGCGAGATCCACTACGCCGACCGTGCCACGGCACACCTCTTCATCGAGAGCCCGACGCGGATGGTGCAGGGGCCCGGCGCCTTCCTCTCCGGCCTCTTCCAGACGCACCCTCCGCTCGAGGCCCGGATCAAGGCGCTCGAGGAGGCAGGCGGGTTCCGGCTCGACGCACTCCCCGCCGGGTCGGCCGCCTGACGCAGCCGGCACTGTCGTCAGCGACAATCGGGGCAAACCACACCACGCAAGGAGGCGGCATGGCGGGGAAGTCGGACTTCACCGAACAGGAATGGGAGGCGCTGCAGAAGGGTGTCACGGGCGCGGGCATGCTCGTCTCGGTCGCACACCGTGACTTCACCGACAGCTTCGGCGAGGCGAAGGCGATCGCCAAGGACATCGCCTCGAACCAGTCGAACCCAAGCGAGCTCGTCAGCGCCCTCGCCCACGAGCACGGAACGGGTTTCGGCGCCTTCGTATCTCCGAAGGAAGTCCAGCAGGGCACGATCGACGCGATCACGTCGGCGGTTGCGACGCTGACCCAGAAGGCACCGGACGAGCTCTCCGCCTACCGCGCCTTCGTGCTCGAGGTTGCGAATACGGCAGCACAGGCAAAGGGCGGCGTGCAGCCAGAGGAGACGGCCGCGATCGAGAAGGTGACCGCCGCGCTCGGCGCCTGACGGGGGCGACCAACCGCACCGGTAGGGTCGAAGCGTGCAGATCGAGGACTTCTCGACCGAGCTCTTCCGCCTCGACGGTCGCGCTGCGATCGTCACCGGCGGCAACACCGGGCTCGGGCGTGCGTTCGCGGTAGCGCTCGCCCGGGCGGGCGCCGACATCTTCGTGCCGAGTCTGATCGAGGACGACGGTACGACACAGCGGCTCGTCGAGGGGAGCGGCGCCCGCTACGCCTTCATGCTCGCCGACCTCACCGAGGCGGGCACACCGGCCCGCGTCGTCGAGGCCTGCGGCGAGCAGTTCGGGGCGCTCGACATCCTCGTCAACAGCGCCGGCATCTGCCCCGTCGCCGAGGTGCTGGACTTCGACCGCTCCCGCTGGGACCCGACGGTGGCGGTGAACCTGACCGCGGCGTTCGAGCTCAGCCACGAGGCGGCCAAGCGGATGATCCCGCAGGGCCACGGCAAGATCGTCAACATCTGCTCGGTCTTCACGTTCCTGGGCGGGCAGCTCTCGCCGGCCTATGCGGCGACCAAGCACGGGATCGCGGGGCTCACGAAGGCCTACTGCGACGAGCTCGCACAGTACGGGATCCAGGTCAACGGCATCGCTCCTGGCTACTACGCGACCGCGATCACCGAGGGGACGCGCAGCAACCCGGAGACGAACCGCCGCGTGCTCGAGCACATCCCCGCGGGACGCTGGGGCGACCCGAGCGACCTGATGGGGGCGCTCGTCTTCCTCTGCAGCCGTGCCTCCGACTACGTCAACGGGCACGTCCTGTCCGTCGACGGCGGCTACCTCGTCCGCTGAGCCGGACGTGGCCGGCCCGTACCTGATCGGCGTCGACTGCGGCTCGCAGAGCGCGAAGGTCGGCATCTTCGACTCCGAGGGACGGATGCCGGCAGCGGGACAGTGCCTGCTCCGCCCCACCCTGCGGCCGCGTCACGGTGTCGTCGTCCATCCCGACGAGGATCTCTGGGACGCCGTCTGCGAGGCGAGCCGTCAGGCGCTCGCCGGCTTCACCGGCGACCCCCGCGAGATCGTCGGGGTCGGCCTCTGCGGGATCCGCTGCTGCAAGGCGTTCCTGCGCGCCGACGGCTCCCTCGTCGAGCCCGTGATCAGCTGGATGGACGACCGCGCCTACCAGCCGTATCTCCCCGACGATCCGTTGCTCGCGTCTGCGACGACCTCGTCCGGCTACCTCGCCCACCGCTTCACGGGCCGGGTGCGCGACACGGCAGCCAACTCGATCGCCCTGCAGTGGCCGATCGACACGGACACCTGGGGCTGGAGCGACGACGACGCGCTCGTCGCCCGCCACGGCGTGCCACGCCGGCTCCTCGTCGAGCTGCAACTTCCCGGCGAGGTGATCGGCCCGCTGAGCCGGGCGGCCGCGGCCGCCACGGGGCTACCCGAGGGAATCCCCGTGGTCGAGACCGCGAACGACAAGGCCGTAGAGGCGCTCGGCAGCGGAACGCTCGGGCCGAACACGGCGCTCGTCTCGCTCGGCACCTACATCTGCGCGATGGTGAGCGGCAGCGAGAACCACCCGCAGCCGAGCGCCTTCTGGACGAACTTCGCATCCATCCCCCATCGCTACCTCTACGAGAGCAACGGCATCCGGCGTGGGATGTGGACGCTGACCTGGTTTCTCGACCTGCTCGGACCGGAGCTCGCAGAGCGGGCCAAGGCCGCAGGCGTCTCGCGCGCGGCGATCGTGGAGCGGGAAGCCGAATCCGTGCCGGCCGGCAGCGACGGCCTCCTCACGATCCTGGACTGGCTCGCCCCGACCGACGCCCCGTTTCGCAAGGGCGTCATGCTCGGCTTCGACGCACGTCACACGCGCGGGCACGTCTACCGGTCGATCGTGGAGGCGATCGCCCTGACGATGAAGGCGAACGTCGACGCGATGTGCGAGGAGCTCGGGATCGAGCTCGACGAGATCGTGCTCTCGGGCGGCGGCTCCCGCAGCGACCTACTCATGCGCGTCTACGCCGACGTCTTCGGGATCCCGGCGCTCCGCTCGGCCCACGGGGCGGGCGCAGCCCTCGGAGCCGCCGTCTGCGCCGCTGCAGGGGTCGGGCTGCACGCCGACATCGAGACTGCAGCAGCGGCGATGACCGGACGACGCGAGCGGGTCGAGCCCGATCTCGCCACCACCGAGCTCTACCGGCGCGTGCACGAGCGCGTCTACGGCAGCATCCGCACCACGACCGACGCACTTCTCGAACGCTCGTTTCCACTCTTCCATTGACAAAGGACACCTGATGCTAACCCGAGAGACGATCGTCGAGGGACTGCAGGCGATCCTCGGCACCGAGCACGTCGTCACCGACGAGGCCGAGCTGCGCGAGCGGAGCATCGACAACTTCCGCAAGCTCGAATCGATCTTCGGCACCTTCACCCTGCCGCCGCCCGCCGCGGTGGCGCGTGTCGGCAGCACCGATGAGGCCGCTCGAGTGCTCGCGTTCGCGGCTGCCCACGGGATCAACGTGGTCCCGCGCACCGGCGGTACGGCCACCGAGGGCGGACTCGAGACGCCCGTCCCGGACTCGATCGTGCTCGACGGCGGGCGGATGAATCGGATCGTCTCGATCGACCCGGTCGATCTGCAGGCGACGGTGCAGTGCGGCGTGCCGCTACAGGCGCTGGAGGACGAGGTGCGCAGGCACGGGCTGACAACGGGCCACTCGCCGCAGTCGAAGCCCGTCGCGCACATGGGCGGACTCGTCGCGACGCGGAGCATCGGGCAGTTCTCGACGCTCTACGGAGGGATCGAGGACATGGTCGTCGGCCTCGAGGCCGTCTTCCCGAACGGGCGGACGGCCCGGATCAAGAACGTGCCGCGCCGCGCCGCCGGCCCCGACATCCGCCACGTCGTCGTCGGCAGCGAGGGCGCCCTCTGCTTCATCACCGAGGTGACCGTGAAGCTCTTCCCCTACCGGCCCGAGCACAACGCCTACCTCGGCTGGACGCTGAAGAGCATGAAGACGGGCTTCGAGGTGCTGCGCGAGGTGATGGCGACCGGCTACCGCCCCTCGGTGGCGCGCCTCTACGACCCCGAGGACGGCAGCATCCACTTCTCCCATTTCGCGGCGAAGGACGACTGCGTGCTCATCTTCATGGCGGAGGGAAACGCGCGCATCGCCGCCGCGACGGCCGACGGGATCCGCGAGCTCGTCGCCGCTCACTCCGACTGCGTCGAGGTCGAGAGCAGCGTGATCCAGACGTGGTTCGAGGACCTGACATGGGGCACGGACAAGATCGAGCGCGAGAACGAGCGGATCCGGACGACCCGCAACGTCAACCGCACGACCGAGATCTCCGCAGGCTGGAGCGCGATCAACGAGATCTACGAATCGGCTATCGCCCGCATCCGCACCGAGATCCCGGATCTCACGATCCTCGGCGGGCACTCCTCGCACAGCTACGTGAACGGGACGAACATGTACTTCAACTACTTCTACGACCTCGTCGACTGCCCGCCGGAGGAGGAGGTGACGAAGTACTACCTCCCGATCATCACGATCATCGTCGAGGAGACCCTGCGCTGCGGCGGCTCGATCGTGCACCACCACGGGATCGGCAAGGCCCGCGCCCCCTGGGCCGAGCTGGAGTACGGCTCCTCCTACTGGCTGCTGGAGACGCTGAAGGCTGCCTTCGATCCGGAGGGGATCATGAACCGGGGGACGATCATCCCCGCCTGAGCGCTCAACCGGCGGCGAGCGCATCGAGGGCGGTCCGCAACCGAGCGGTCAGCTCGGCGACCGTCTCGAGCTCGATCACGAGCGGCGGCGCGAGCGCCACCCCGTCCGGGATCCCGCGCGTGAGGACGCCTTCGGCCCGCGCCGCGGCGAGGAACCGTCCGGCTGCCCCCGGGTCGACCGCACAGACGTCGTTGTCGAGAACGACAGCCGCCATCAACCCGACACCGCCACGCACCTCGCCCACGAGCGGATGGCCGGCGAGTTCGTTCAGCGTCTCGTGGAAGGGCGCCTCGAGCTCGAGGGCGCGGTGCACGAGATCGTCCGTGGCGAGGATGTCGAGATTGGCGAGCGCCGCGGCACAGCAGGCCGCGTGCCCCGCATAGGTGGCGCCGTGGGCGAACATGCGGCCCGGCGCGTCCCAGAACGGGGCCGCGATCTCGGGGGCGACGACGACGCCTCCGAGCGGCAGGTAGCCGCTCGTGACACCCTTCGCGAACGTGATCAGGTCGGGACGGACGTTGAAGCGCTCGACGCCGAACCAGCCGCCGAGCCGGCCGAAGCCGGCGATCACCGAGTCGGCGACCGTCAGGACGCCATGCCGCCGGCAGACGGCGATCGCCTCGTCGAAGTAGCCGGGAGGCGGCACACGCACGCCGCCGGCCCCGATCACAGGCTCGAAGACGAAGGCAGCCACCCGCTCCGCACCGACACGCCGGATCTCCTCCTCGAGAGCGACCGGGGAGTCCCACATCACCTGCGAGGTGTCCTCGAGCAGCGGCCCGAAGCCCTCGCGATAGGGCATGCCGAGGATGCTCGTGCCGATCCCGTGGGTGCCGTGGTAGGCGTGCGCGCGGCTGATCAGATGCCGCCGCTCGGGCTCTCCCCTGGCTGCGTGGTAGAGCCGAGTAAGCTTCGCGGCCGTCTCGATCGCCTCGCCGCCCCCAGTCGTGAGGAAGATCTTCGAGTCCGGCAGAGGCGCAAGGGACGAGAGGCGCTCCGTCAGCTCGCTTGCGGGCCGGTTCGTGAAGGGGCCGAACACGTGGTAGGTCTCGAGCTCACTCAGCTGGCGGGCGACCGCAGCGGCGATCTCGCGGCGGCCGTGACCGATGTTCGCGTACCAGAGGCTGGCGGAGCCGTCGATGTACTCTCGCCCTGCGTCGTCCCAGACGTGGACGCCCTCGCCCCGGACGATCGTCAGCTCCGAGCCGGCTACCTCCCCCATGTCGGCGAACGGATGCCAGAACGCGGTCACCGGGATAGTCTCCCACCGTGCCGCTGACGCCGCTGGAGGACCGGGTCGTCGAGCGCGTGCGCGAGCGCGAGGCGGACCTCGTCGACCTGCTCTGCACGTTGATCGGCTTCGACACCGCGAGCCAGGTCGCCGGTGCGCCGGCACGGGACGAGGCGGCGCTGCAGGAGTACCTCGCGCGGCGGCTCGAGGCGGCCGGGGCAGCCGTGCTCCTCTCCGAACCAGACGCAACCCCGTTTCACGGCCACCCGATGGTTCCCCACGGGTTCGACTTCACAGGCCGGCCGCAGCTCGTCGCACGCTTCCCGGGCTCGGGCGAGGGCAGGACCCTTCTTCTCAACGGCCACGTGGACGTCGTCGAGGTGGAGCCGCGCTCCGCCTGGAGCAGCGATCCGTTCGCCGCGCTCGTTCGCGAGGGCGCGGTCTTCGGCCGTGGCGCCTGCGACATGAAGGGCGGCGTCGCGGCGATGGTGCTGGCAGCCGAGGTGCTGAGTGAGCTCGAGGCGCCGCTTGCGGGTGACCTCCTCGTCAACACCGTGACCGAGGAGGAGTCGACAGGCGCCGGCGGGCTCGTCAGCGCGCGCACGCTGCGGGCGGACGCCGCAATCGTTCCGGAGCCGAGCGGGCTCGCGGTCTGGATCGCCTGCCGGGGCTCGCTGTTGCCCTCGATCGCCGTCGAGGGGCGAGCGGGGCACGCCGGGATCGCGCCGCGGCATCCGGACGAGGGCGGCGCCGTGAACGCGATCGAGAAGGCCGCCTACCTGATCGAGGCGATCCGGCGGCTGCGCGAGGAATGGGGGCTGCGCCCCCGTCATCCTTACCTCTCCCCGGCCGATTGCGTCCCCACGATGGTGCAGGGCGGCGAATGGCTCGTCAGCTATCCGGCCCGCTGCCGGGTCGACTGCCACATCGAGTACCTCCCCGACCGCACCGATCCGGACGGCTGGGGCTCGCGGGTCGAGCGGGAACTGGTCGACTGGATCGCCGCGGCGTCCGCCGCCGATCCCTGGCTACGCGACCACCCGCCGACGATCGAGTGGCTCCGCGGCGCCGTGCCGTGCGCCGAGGTCGACGAGCACGAACCCGTCGTCCAGGCACTGCTTGGAGTCGAGGCCGACCTCGGGCGTACACCCCGCCTGGGTGGACTCGACAACTGGCACGACGGCGCCACGCTCGTCGTCGAGGGTGGCATTCCCGCTGTCTGTTACGGACCGGGCGACATCCACCGCGCCCACGGCGCCGACGAGAGCGTCCCCGTCGATGAACTCGTCCAGTGCGCCCAGGGCATCGCGCTCGCAGCGCTCCGCTTTTGCGGTGCCGCAACGCTGAGGCGGCAACCGGATGCGGCGATCTGAGCCCGCACGTCGCACGACGTCCGCGGACAGCTAGAGTCGAACACAGTCCACGAAAGGATCGACCCAGTGCGCAAAGATGAGCCGGGTAGACGAAACGAGGGTCTCGTCTCACCTCTCATGCAGGCTGCGCAACCTGTGGGGCGTGGAGGCGCGAGATCGGCGAGCGTCGCGCCAACGGTAGCCCGTCATCCGGTGCAACCTCGCGCCGTGACACCGGGCGTACCTCCGAGAGCATCCACTCACGCACGCCTACATCCCATCCAGCCCACAGCAGCTGGAGCGCCAGATCTGTTTGCCCGAATTGCACGCGATGGCGAGCGGGTACTCCGTTCTGTGCCTCATGCCGTTGCAGACGGCGCAGCGTCGGCTGCGTATGCTCCGTACTACGCGGCGTACAGCACGCAGAATGCGATCCATCGCCGGAGTCGGCTCGTAGGGCACCTCACGGCCCCTTACCTGTTCCTCGCCGGAGCACCCTCGATCGGCGCGGATGTCGCGATCGATTACGTCAAAGAGAGAGCTGGCTGGGAGCGGAGCGTTGAGGATGAGCACGTTCGGAACTGGCATTTTCCTCGGATCTGGCTTCCTGGCCTCTATCGTCACAGGAGTTCCGACGGCGCATCCCACCTGTCACTCGACTGGTCGTGGTAGGTCGACGACGACGTCGCTGCATCATCGGGTGTGTCTGTTCGACCTTGGCAGCGTGTGTTGCACTCGCCGGGTGCGTCGCAGACCCGACTGAACTCACACGGAACATCGTTCTCGAGAATTTAACCGCAAGATCCCTCGTCGTTGCCGAATGTCAAAATACTTCGTGTAGCAAACGTACAGCAGAATGGTCGATTTCAGCGCACGGACGTTCGTCTGCGATCGTCCAGGACACAGTCAGAACTCCATTCACGGTCTCCATTGCCGGAGTCCAACCCGGACGGTGTTTTTTCGTGGGGCCGACTGTCAGCGAAGGCATGGTTGTTCGTCTCGAGCTGAGACGACTTGTCGATTGTCCGTCTTGAGGCCCCGGGGCGGCTCGGCGTTCATCCAGGCTGAGTCGCATCTCGAAAGGAGCCAGTCGGGTTTTTTCTGGAGTCCGCTTCGGCTCGACACCTCGGATCATGCCGGGCCCTCGCCTTGCCGCGACGGCGAGGGAGCCGTCACCCCAAAGAGCCGCTCGACCGCAGCCGGCCCGAGAGGCTCACGCCGGTGGGCGATCGAGTAGTCGGTGATCGCCCGTCCGAGGACGTCGGCATCGCCTTCGACCACCTCCGTTTCGGCGGCCGCTGCCGACTCGCCGGGGGGCGCCAGCAGCGTCGCGAGCGCCGCCCAGACGGTCGCGGCAACGCCCGCCGGATCGAGCCGTCCGTCTTCGAGCGCGGTGTAGTGCCGCTCGACCGTCGGGCAGGCGCTGCCCGGCAGCTCGAGCACGCGGACGAGCCCTGCGGCCACGTCGGCGAGCCCGAGCTGCCGGGCCCGGCGCACCCGCGAGAGCGTTGAGCCTTCCCCCTCCTCCCGCGGCTGTCTCGGCGGTTCCATCGCAGTCGACATGAGGCGGATCTTACGGAGCGCCGCTCGAACGACTCCGTGTCCGCACACGCGGCATCCGACCGCGTCACCTCACGTTCGGTAGAGCTTGCGCTCGATCAGGCACAGCCGTCCGACACCCGGCTCCCCCGTGACGCCGGCTCGCGCCATCACGTCTTTGAGGCTCGGATCGGTCACGAACCCCTCCCCGTGTGCCTCGGAGGGGAAGTCGAGGTGAATCGCGAGGTAGTTCGGGTCCTGGACGATGCGCCAGATTCGGTGTTCGATGGCTCCGTGCCTCCGTCGGACCGGCTCGTGTTCGTCGAAGACCGGCTTCCAGGTCTCGTAGTCGGCGACCGGATGGTGAACGACGAACGTCACTCCGACCTCGCCGTCGGCATAGTGTTTCTGCTCGGCGAGGGTCGCGAGCCCGACCGACGGCTCGCCCGTGACGCCGGCCCGCGCCATCACCTCCGGCA
Source organism: uncultured Gaiellales bacterium (assembly GCA_964581085.1). Classification (GTDB taxonomy): domain Bacteria; phylum Actinomycetota; class Thermoleophilia; order Gaiellales; family Gaiellaceae; genus Gaiella. Next base: position 35,048 of record CAZOMP010000012.1, read on the forward strand.
GCGAGGGGTCGTTCGCGAACGCTTCCGCGGCCGCGGCTGAAGGGAAGTCGTTGTGCACCACTAGCCGATTCCGGTTCCCGGGATCCTGATAGAGCCGGTGCTCGGTCTCGCCGTGACCGCGCCGGACCGGCTCGTGCTCGTCGAAGACCGGCCTCCAGACATCGAAATCCTCGACGTGGTGATGGACGACCAACGTGACCATGGGTGCTCCTCGCTCCCCCTCGCGTTAGTATTTGCCTTGCAAGACAAATACATAGCAGCTCATGGCCTTTCCTTCAAGCCCCGATTCTCCCCTCGACGCCTGGCATGTGCTCCTGCAGGTCTCGAGTCGGGTCGTCACCGAGCTCGACCGCCGCCTCGACCTCGAGCACCGGATGAGCGTCCGCGAGTTCGACGTGCTGATCAACCTCGACACTGCGGCGCAAGAGTCGCTGCGCATGACCGATCTCGCGAGCGCCGTGCTCCTCTCCTCAGGCGGCCTGACGCGGCTCGTCGGCCGGCTCGAAGACCGTGGGCTGATCCAACGCCTCCCGGATCCGACAGACGGCCGTGGCTACCTCGCCTCGCTCACCGACTCCGGCCGCGCCCGCCTCGCAGACGCACGCGCAACCCACGACGCAGTCGTCCGTGATGCACTGGCGCCGCTCTCGGGCATTGAACTCGATTCGGTCCGTCGGGCGCTCGCGAAGGCGCTGACCGCCCGCAGTCCCCGCTAACGCTCGGAGCGCCGCGCCTGCAGCTTCGCCGCGAGCACGGTGTTAGCGAGCAGCGTCACGTCCGTGATCGGCCCTACCCCACGTGGCACGGGCGAGACAGCCTCGGCCACCTCGGCCACCGAGGCGGTGTCCACGTCTCCGACCATCCGCACCTTGCCGGTCTCGGAATCCGGCCGTGCGTTGATGCCGACGTCGATCACGATCGCGCCGGGCTTGATCATCTCCCCGGTGACGAGCTCCGGAACGCCGGCCGCAACGACGAGGATGTCCGCGGCACGGGTGTGAGCAACGAGTCGTCCCGCCTGAGCGGTGTGATGGTGGGCGCTGACGACGGTCGCGTTGCGCGCCAACCCGAGCCAGAGCGCCGGTTTGCCGACGTTGTTCGAGCGCCCCACAAGGACGAGGTCGAGGCCGTTGTAGAACGTCTTCGGGTCCCGCCCGCTCGACTCGACGTAGCGATCGAGCATCCAGAAGACCGACGACGGCGTCGACGGCACGAAGCGCGGCTGCCCGAGCGCGAGCAGGCCCGCGTTGTCGGGGTGGACCGCCTCGATGTCCTTCAGCGGATGGAGCGTCCGGTAGACATGTCCTTCGTTCACGTGCCGCGGCAGCGGGCGCAGGATCAGGATCCCCGAGACGCGAGGGTCGGCGTTGAGCTTGCCGACGATTGCGAGCACCTCGGCCTCCTCGGCATCGCCGGAGAGGCGTTCGCACGCATAGCGGCAGCCGAGCTCCTCCGCCAGCCTCCGCACACGGCGTTCGTAGGCCTCGGATGCGTACTCGTCGCCGACGAGCACGGTCGCGAGCCCTGGGGTGATGCCGCTCGCCTCGAGATCGGCGACATCGTGCTCGACGCTGGCACGCAACTCCGAGGCGAGTGCCTCGCCGTCCATCAGATGAGCGCCCATCGGGGCGCCAGCCTACTGCACGGCCGTCGGGAAAGGGTGCAAACGAACGAACGAGCGGATCGCGAGGCGCAATTCTGCGATGCTTCCGCAGTGCCGGAGGCAGCCGTCGACACCGTCGTCACCGTCGAGGGTCTGACCAAACGCTTCGGCTCGGTCACGGCAGTCGAGGGGCTCTCGTTCGGAGTGCGCCGCGGCTCGGTAACGGGCTTCCTCGGACCGAACGGGGCCGGCAAGACGACCACGCTGAGGATGATCCTCGGCCTGTCGAGCCCGACGGCCGGCACGGCCCTCGTCTTCGGCACGAGCTATGGCGAGCTCAGGGACGCGCCCCACCGGATCGGGGCGGTACTAGAGGCGTCTGACTTCCATCCCGGTCGCAGCGGACGCGACCATCTGCGCACGCTCGCCGTCTCGGCCGGGATCGCCGACGCCCGGGTCGACGAGGTGCTCGCGCTCGTCGAGCTCGATACGGCGGCGCGACGCCGGGTGAAGGGCTACTCCCTCGGCATGCGGCAGCGGCTCGGGCTCGCGGCTGCCCTGCTCGGCGAGCCGGAGCTGCTCGTGCTGGACGAACCCGCCAACGGTCTCGACCCAGAGGGAATCCGCTGGCTGCGGGACTTCCTGCGTGGGTTCGCGGCTGACGGCGGCAGCGTGCTCGTCTCGAGCCACGTCCTCTCGGAGGTGGAACAGACGGTCGACCGGGTCGTGATCATCGACCACGGCCGTTTCGTCGCCGAGGCAGGCCTCGACGAGCTCGTGGCGCGCGCCGCGGCCGGCGTCCGCGTGCGTAGCCCCCGGGCGGCAGAGCTGGCCGAGCAGCTCGTATCCGAAGGCGCCTCGGTCGAGCCGCTCGGGGACGGCGCGCTCGCGGTCTCGGGCGCCACCGCGGCACGCGTCGGCGAGGTGGCCGCCGCCCACGGGTTCGTGCTGCACGAGCTCGTCACGGAGGAGTCCTCGCTCGAGGAGGCGTTCCTGGCGCTCACGCAGGGCAACGGGGGTGAGGCGGCGTGAGTCGTCGGATCGCTGCGGAGCTGCTCAAGCTGCGTACGACGAGAACGACGATCGGGCTCGTGCTCGGGATGCTCGTGCTCGTTCTGTTCGCCGTTGTCGTTCAGCTCATCGTCGCGGACACGAGCAGCGCTTCGTCCAGCGCTCCGCATCTCGACAACCCGGACGACCAGCGGACGCTCTTCACGTCGGCCTCGAGCGCCGGGCTCTTCGCCGTGCTGCTCGGCGTGCTCGCGGTGACGAACGAGTTCCGCCACGGCACCATCCGCCCCACCCTTCTCTTCGCACCCGGGCGAGCATCGCTCGTCGTCGCCAAGAGCATTGCGTGCGCCGCCGCCGGTGCCCTGATCGGGATTGCGGCGGTGGTGGTCGGCTTCGGGGTCACGCTCGCCTGGTTGCGCTTCGACGGCGTTGCCCGCCTCGTGGACGACCGCGACCTGGTCGCGATCGGGGCGGGCTGCGTGGCCGCAACACTCCTCTGGGCTGCGATCGGCGTCGGCTTCGGTGCGACCGTTCGCAACCAGGTCGGCGCCATCGTCGGGACGATCGTCTGGTCGTTCATCCCCGAGCCGCTCTTGCAGGGACTCGTACCGAAGGTCGGCCGCTTCACCCCCGGCTCCGCGAGCGATGCGCTCAGCGGCGCGACGGGAAGCCACCACCTCCCTCCCCTCTCCGCACTCGGCGTGATGGCAGGCTGGGCGGTGCTGTTCATCGTTGTCGGAGCCGTGCTGACGACCCACCGCGACGTGCCGTAGGCGGCACGGGGGTGAGGCCCGGTCGAACCTCGTTCAGCGTGACGCCTCGGGCCGCCGGAGCGACGAACCAAGCGCTGAACGAGTTCTCTAGGCGACCGACGCCTCGCCGAGCAGCGCCTTCGCCTCGGCGATGAAGTCGGAGTCCGGCTGCACCCGGTAGCCGGTGCCGAGGGCGAGTGTCCGTGCACCCATCGACGTCTCGAGCGCGACGTACACGGGCGACTCACCGGGGTACTCCTTCACGAGCCGCGCCAGCTCGGCGATCGTTCCGGCGGCGGCCTGGCGCGCATCGATCCGGAAGCGGACGTCGCGCCGCTCGGGTACAGCCTCGAATGGCGTCAGCTCGAGCGCGATCACCTTCGTCTCACCCGCCTGCTTGTGATCGACGCGGCCCTTGACGACGATGATCCGGTCGACGGCGCAGAGCTCGCGCGATGTCGCGAAGGTCGAAGCGAAGACGACGACCTCGGACGAGCCGGTCGGATCCTCGAGCTGGAGGAACACCATCGGCTCGCCTTTCTTCGTCGTCAGGTGCTTGACCGCCGAGACGATCCCTCCGACCGTCACTACTTCACCGTCGCGCCTGCGTTCGGTCTCGCCGAGCGTGGCATCGGTCTTGCGTCGCAGCTGGTCACGTACGGCGTTGAGCGGATGCTCCGAGACGTAGAGGCCGAGCGTCTCCTTCTCGAGCCGCAACAGCTCGCCCTTCTCGAACTCGGTCGCCGGAATCGGAGAATGGTGCTTCGGCGCCGTCTCGACCGCGGGGCCGTCGTCGAGCCCGAGGTCGAAGATCGAGCCCTGACCGGCGAGGCGGTCGGCCGCGAGCTTCTGCCCGTAGCCGAGCGCCTGCTCCATGACTCCGAGCATCCCCATCCGGGAGGCGCCGGTGGAGTCGAGCGCTCCACACTTGATCAGCGACTCGAGCGCCCGCTTGTTCACGACCTGCGGGTCGACCCGCTCCGTGAAGTCCCAGATCGAGCTGAAGCGGCCGCCTTCGACCCGTGCGGCGATGATCGCCCGTGTCGCGTTCTCCCCCACGTTCTTGACTGCCGTCAGGCCGAAGCGGATCTTGCCCTCGACGACGGCGAAGTCCGCCTCCGACTCGTTCACGTCGGGCGGTAGGACCTCGATGCCCATCTCGTCGCAGGCGTTCACGTAGAGCGGCACGCGGTCCTTCGTGTTCATCACGGAGGAGATCAGGGCGGCCATGTACTCGCAGGGGTGGTTCGCCTTCAGCCAGGCCGTGCGGTAAGCGATGAGCGCGTAGCAGGCCGAATGCGCCTTGTTGAACGAGTAGTCCTGCGAGGACTCCATGTCCTTCCAGAGCTGGTTCGCGACCCCCGGTGTGACGTCGTTCCTGGCGCAGCCGTCGAGGAACTGCGGCTTCAGCGACGCCATCAGCTCGTGGATCTTCTTGCCGATCGCCCGGCGCAGCGTCTCGGCTTCCGCCGGCGAGAACCCGGCCAGCTGCTTGGCGATCTGCATGTACTGCTCCTGGTAGATGCAGATCCCCTGCGAGTCGCCCGTGATCGCGCGCAAGCGCTCGTCGATGTAGGTGATCGGCTCGCGCCCGTTCTTGCGGGCTGCGTAGCTCGGGATGTACTGCATCGGGCCGGGCCGGTAGAGGGCCACGAGGGCGATCAGGTCCTCGAACACCGTCGGCTTGACCGCGCGGAGCGCCTCCCGCATCCCGGACGACTCGAACTGGAAGACCCCCATCGAGTCGGCCCGAGCCAGCATCTCGTAGACCTTCACGTCGTCCATCGGGATCGTTCCGATGTCGAGCCCGTCGCCGATCAGACCGACCGCCTTGTCGATCACGTCGAGGTTGCGGAGCCCGAGAAAGTCGACCTTCAGGAGCCCGAGCGCCTCGACGTTCTTCATCGAGGCCTGGGTGACGACCTCCTGGTCGGCACCTTTCTGCTGCAGCGGCACGACCTCGATCAGCGGCTGGTCGCCGATCACGACCCCGGCGGCATGGATCGAATCGGCCCGGGTGAGGCCCTCGAGCGGCCGTGCCAGATCGACGATCTCACGCGCGACCGGGTCGTCCTTGACGGCGTTCGCGAGCTCCGCACCCGGTTTCAGCGCCTCCTCGAGCGTCTGGCCCGGCCCCTCCGGGATCATCTTCGCGATCCGATCGACGGTGCCGTAGGGGATCTCGAGCACCCGCCCTGCGTCGCGAACGGCGGCACGGGCGGCCATCGTCGAGAACGTGATGATCTGGGCGACGTGGTCGCGGCCGTACTTGTCGGCGACGTAGTTGATCACGCGCTCGCGACCCTCGACGGCGAAGTCGATGTCCATGTCCGGCATGTCCTTCCGGGCCGGGTTGAGGAAGCGCTCGAAGAGGAGCCCGTAGCGCATCGGGTCGATGTCGGTGATCCCGAGGCAGTAGGCGGCGAGCGAGCCGGCGGCACTGCCGCGGCCGGGCCCCACGGAGACGCCGTTGCGCTTGGCGAAGCCGATGAAGTCGGCCACGATCAGGAAGTAGTCGGCGAAGCCCATCTCCTTGACGGTCTTCAGCTCGAACTGGAGCCGCTCGGTCAGCTCCGGGGTCACCTTCTCGTAGCGGCGCTGCAGCCCTCGCTCGCACAGCTCCACGAGGTACTCGAACGCGTCGCGCTCGTCGGGCGTCGGGAACCGGGGCAGGTGGATCGTCCCGAGTGCGATCTCGACGTTGCAGCGCTCGGCGATCTCGAGCGTGCGCCGCATCGCCTCCTCGTGCCCCGGGAAGTCGAGCGCCATCTCCGCCGGCGTCTTGAAGTAGAACTCGTTCGTCCCGAAGCGCCAGTGATTCGGGTTCTTGAGCGAGTCGCCCGACTGGATGCAGAGCAGTGCCTCGTGGGGGTAGGCGTCGGAGGCGTCGAGGTAGTGGACGTCGCCCGTCGCGACGAGCGGGAGCCCCCGCTTGCGAGCAAGATCGGGGAGCGCCTCGAACACCGGTTGCTGGATGTCGAGACCACCGTTCTGCAGCTCGACGTAGGTGTTGTCGCGGCCGAAGGTCTGCTCGAGCCTGTCGAGCTCGCGTTCGGCGTCATCGAGGCGGTGCTCGAGGATCGCCTTCGAGACCCGCCCCGAGAGACAGCCCGAGAGTGCGATCAGCCCCGGCGCATAGCGCTCGAGCAGCTCCCAGTCGACGCGCGGCCGGTAGTAGTAGCCCTCGAGGTACCCGAGCGAGCAGAGCTTGATCAGGTTCGCGTAGCCCGCGGTCGTCTCTGCCAGCAGCGTCAGATGGGCGCTGCCCTTCGTCTGCTTCGTGCGGTCGTCGGCGACGTAGACCTCGCAGCCGAGAATCGGCTTCACGCCCGCCTTGCCGGCGTGCTTGTAGAGCTCGATCGCACCGGCGAGCGAGCCGTGGTCGGTGAGCGAGACCGCGGGCATCTCGAGCTGCGCCGCCTTGTCCACGAGCGCCGGGATCCTGCAGGCCCCGTCGAGGATGGAGTACTCCGAGTGGACGTGGAGGTGGACGAACGGAGCACTCACGGGAGGGTCATCGTACTGCCGCGGTCCGACGGCTCCGCTTCGCGCCGATCCGCACGAGTGGGACTCGATGCTTGTCCTGAAGTGGCCCCGCTGCGCGGGCGGGGGTTTCGGGTCGGACATCGTCGCAGGGCCACCGGGTCTGACTCGGCAGAACCCTCGGAGAGTGGATCTTCGGCCCTGACACGCGCTGCCGTGCTGCAATGGGGCGATGGATCCGACGCACCCGAAACCTGCACCCCGCCGCGGGGGTCTGCGACGCAGCGTCCTGCTCGCGCTCGCGGCCGTCGCAATCGCGGTCGCGGGCGGTGTCGCAGGCGCCGCCCTCTACGCGACCACCGACTCGGGTGCAACGGCCAGCACCGTCGTCGTCACGTCGGCCTCGCCACAGCAGGCGCCCGCCGGAGGCGCCGCCAGATCGGCCGCCGCCGGGTCGATCGGAGCGATCGCCGCGGCGTCGAACCGCGCTGTTGTGACGATCGACGTCACGAGCACGAGCGGCGGCTTCGGGGCCGAGACCCAGGAGGCGCAGGGATCGGGCTTCGTCTACGACCGCCAGGGTCACGTGATCACGAACGCGCACGTGGTCAGCGGTGCCTCGAAGGTGCGGGTGCTCTTCCCCGACGGCTCCACCTACGCCGGCACCGTCGTCGGCACCGACGCTGCAAGCGACGTCGCCGTCGTCAGGATCAAGGCGCCTGCAGCGCAGCTGCAGCCGCTCCTGCTCGGGGACTCGTCCCACGTCCGGGTCGGCGACACCGTCGTCGCAGTCGGCTCCCCGTTCGGGCTCGACACCACCGTCACGAGCGGAATCGTCTCCGCCCTCAACCGCGAGATCACCTCTCCGGACAACACCCCCATCGAAGGCGCCATCCAGACGGACGCGGCGATCAACCACGGCAACTCCGGCGGGCCGCTCTTCGCGCTCGACGGACGGGTGATCGGCGTCAACTCGCAGATCGAGAGCGATTCGGGGGGCAACGACGGCGTCGGCTTCGCCGTCCCCTCCAATACGGTCCGCCTGATCGCGTCGCAGCTGATCGCCGACGGCAGCGCCGAGCACGCCCAGCTCGGGGTCTCGGTGGCGACGATCCCGGCGCAGGTGGCGACCGGCCTCGGGAGCGCGGCGGGCGTTGCGATCGGCACGATCGTGACCGGAAGTGCCGCCGCTACCGGTGGCCTCAGAGCATCGACGGGGACGAAGGTGGTGGACGGGACGGGTTACCCGATCGGCGGCGACGTCGTCACCGCCATCGACGGGACGCCGGTGACGACCGCCGAGCAGCTGCGCGGGATCATCGACAGCCACCGGGTCGGCGACACCGTGACGCTGACGATCGTCCGCGACGGGGCGACTCGCACCGTCGCCGTCAAGCTGGGCCGACGTGCCTAGAGTCCGAGCTCGGCCTTGAGCGCTGCGACCTCGGCCTCCAGCGCGGCAACCCGCGCCTCCAGCGGATCCGGGACGCGGACGGGACCCGCCGGTTCGTCGGGACCGCCCTGCGCCGCCGCCGCGTCACCGAGAAGCTGCTCGTAGCGCTCCTCCTTCTGTCCCGGCCGGCGCGGGAGGCGCGCGACGAGATCGCGGTCGACGAGCCGCGCCAGCACCTCTTCGAGCTCGGCGAGGCTCGAGAACGGGTAGAGCCGCTCCAGCCGCGCCTTCAGCTCGCCCGGCGTCTGCGGGCCGCGGAGCATCAGCACGGCGAGAAGCGAGACCTCACTGTCGGCGAGCCCGAGCGTCTCCTGGACGAGCTGGCGGTACTTGACGGCGCGGCTTCCCTGTCCCGACGCGAGCCGCGCCCACTCCTTGCGCCACAGCCGCTGCAACGCCTCGCGGATCGTCGCCTCGTCGTACTCGACCACGGGGTCGCGGTTCGTCGCCTGATTGCACGCGAGCCGAAGGGCGTTGAGCGTCAATGGGTAGACGTCCGGAGTCGTACGCTGCTTCTCGATCAGGCAGCCGAGGACGCGGATCTCGACGGCGTCGGCGCTCACGGGTCAAGCCTATAGTGGCGCTGTGAGCAGGCAGCCCGACCGCAACCTCGTCGACGGGGATCTTCTCCCCTGTTCGAACGAGCCGTTGACGGGCTTCTACCGGGACGGCTGCTGCGCCACCGGCTCCGACGATCTCGGCAGCCACACCGTCTGTGCCGTGATGACCGAGGAGTTCCTGGCATTCAGCGTCGCGGCGGGGAACGACCTCTCGACACCGCGACCGGAGTGGGGCTTCCCCGGCCTCGCCCCCGGTGACCGCTGGTGCGTCTGCGCTTCGCGTTGGCTCGACGCATACCGGGCGGGTGTGGTCGCGCCCGTCGTACTCGGCGCGACGCACGAACGCGCGCTCGAGGTGGTGCCGATCGAGGCGCTCACCGCGCACGTCGCCGCTAACTGACCTTCAAGCCGGCGGCGGAAACCGCCGATGCTCTCGTGGATGGCGACATCGGAGATACGCGCCGGCGTCGTACCTGCGCTGGAGACGCCCCGGCTGCGGCTCGAGCGCTGGCACGACGCCCATTTCGCGCGGTTCGCGCGGTTCATGCGGAACGAGGACGTGATCCGCTACATCCGCTCGAAACCGCTCGACCAGGCCGCCGCGATGGAGCAGCACGAGAGCTCTCTCGTCGAGTGGGAGCTGCACGGCTTTGGCAAGCGCGCCGTGATCGAGACCGGCACCGACGCCTGGCTCGGCTTCGTCGAGCTCTCGCTCGTCGGCCCAGGCAAGGGCTCGCGCGACGACGACGTCGAGATCGGTTACTTCATCGAGCCCGACCGCTGGGGCGAAGGGATTGCCACCGAGGCGGCCTTCGCGCTCCGCGACGAGGCGTTCGGCCGCTGCGGCCTTCTGGAGCTGATCGGCCGCTGCCGGGTGGAGAACGTCGCCTCGAGCCGGGTGCTCACGAAAGTCGGTTTCCGGTTCCTCCGCCATCACGAGCTGCACGACGGGATTCTCGTCGAGATCCACCGCCTGCAGCGGCACGATTGGACACCGTCGCCACGCGACCGGATCGCGGGCCACGAGACCCAGGCACCGACCGGGACGGAGTATCGTGAGATCGGTTGAGGCCGCCCCTGCCGACGACCCCGCGGCCGGCACGCGAGAGCGGTACGACGTCGTGCTACTCGACGGAAGCCCGCGCAGGCTCTCGGTGTGGCTCGCACACGACATCGCACGCGAGGACACGATCGAGGTCGACGGCTGCGGCTGGCTCGTCGCCGACGTCCGTCACCCCGAGGACGCAGCCGTGCAGTTGATCTGCATCCACGAGGGTTAACCGCCCACACCCGCCCCGACCTTCAGCGGTGCCGCCTCCCTCCGTCAGAACCGGCGGCTAAGGTGCCCGACGTGGAGGATGGGGTGAGGACGTCGACCCGACGGTCGTTCGAGGACCTGCTCGCGCAGCACGGGGTGCTGCTCGCCGACGGTGCGACCGGTACGAACTACCAGTCGATGGGCATGGAGCCGGGCCTCGCGCCGGAGGAGTGGCTCTTCCGGGCGCCCGAGAAGGTCCTCGAGCTCCACCGCGCCTTCGCCGCCGCCGGCGCCGACATCCTGCTCACATGTACGTTCGGGGCCACTCCCGTGCGCCTTGCCGAAGGGCCGCTCTCGGGGCGTTCCCGGGAGGTGAACATGCGCGCGGCGCAGCTGGCGCGTGACGCCGCAGGAGACGACCGGCTGGTAGCGGGCTCGCTCGGGCCGAGCGGCCAGCTGATCGAACCCTACGGCGTGCTCGACCACGACACCGCCGTCGCCTCCTTCGGGGAACAGGCGGCCGCGCTCGAGGAAGGCGGGGTCGATCTCCTCGTGCTGGAGACGATCTTCGCCGTCGAGGAGGCGCTGTGGGCAATCGAAGGGATCCAGGCCGCCTCCTCGCTGCCGCTCGTCGTCTCCTTCTCCTTCGACATGGGAACGCGCACGATGATGGGTCTCAGCCCGACCGATGCCGTGACCGCGGTCGCCGCATGCGGCGTGGCCGCCGTCGGCTGTAACTGCGGCCGGTCGCTCGCCGATGCCGACCTCGTCGTCACCGAGATGCTCGCTGCAGCGGACGGCCTCCCTGTCTGGGTGAAGCCGAACGCCGGGATCCCGAAGGTCGTCGGAACCGAGGTCGTCTACGAAGCGGGACCCGACCAGCTCGCCGAGCACGTCGCGGCGTACGCAACGCAGGGCGCCCGAATCGTCGGCGGCTGCTGCGGGTCGACGCCCGAGCACGTGGCCGCGATCGCGAGGAGACTGGGCCGCTGAGCCCGAGTGAGCCCGGCAGATGACAGGCGTCTTCCACGGAACCCGGTCGAGCGGCGTCCTGCTCCACATCACCTCGCTGCCGTCCGGGCGGCTGGACGAGGACGCCTATGCGTTCGTCGACTGGCTCGTCGAAGCGGGCCAGTCGTGGTGGCAGCTGCTGCCGCTCCACATCCCGGACGGCCACGGCTCTCCCTACTCGTCCCGCTCGGCGTTCGCGGGCTGGGAAGGGCTGCTCGCTCCTGCGGGCTCCCGCTACCGCGACGACGGCGAGGGAGGCAAGGGCGCACCCGAGGGCCGGTGGCTCGAGGAATGGGTCGCCTTCGCGGGTGAGGACGAACGGCGCGCGCAGACGCGGTTCCAGCGCGAGTGGCTCGCGCTCAAGCGCTACGCAAACGAGCGTGGGATCCGCCTGATCGGCGACATCCCGCTGTATGTCTCCGGTGACTCGTGCGACGCTCTCACACACCCCGATCTCTTCGACCGCGCGATGGTCGCGGGCGCGGCGCCGTCGCTCAACCACCCCGAGGGCCAGAAGTGGGGCATGCCCGTCTTCGACTGGCCCGTGCATGCCGCGACGGGGTTCGCCTGGTGGCTGGCACGGATCGAGCGGGAACTCGAGCTCTTCGACCTGCTCCGAATCGACCACTTCCGCGGGCTCGTGCATTTCTGGCAGCTGCCGCCCCACGAACAGGACCCGTCGCAGGGAAGCTGGGGCGAGGGTCCCGGGAAGGCGTTCTTCGACGCGATCAGGGAGCGAGTGGGCGGCCTGCCGCTGATCGTGGAGGACCTCGGCCACATCACGCCCGACGTGGAGGCACTCCGGGAGGCTCTCAACCTGCCGGGGATGAACGTTGCCTCCCGTATCGCAGCGAGCGACTGGCGGACCGACTCCGTCCTCTACACGTCGACCCACGACTCGGACACGCTCAAGGGCTGGTGGGAGCGCTGGGGACGCGAGAACCGGCCGCAACTCGCCGCCGGCGCGCGCGGCCGCGACGACGAGTTCCGCGCCGTGCTCCGGAACGTGCTCGCGGCCGACAACGAGCTCGTCATCCTCCAGGCCCAGGACCTGCTCGGGCTCGGCAGCGAGGCACGCATGAACCGTCCCGGCACGGTCGGCAACGGCAACTGGAAGTGGCGACTCGAGCGACCGTTCACGTCATCCCAGGCGAAGCTGCTCGCGGAGTGGACGGCCGGTGCTGGACGGGACGGCGTCACATCCGTCGCCGCCTGACGCGGCCTAACGGCGCACGAGGTTCCTGGCGATGAAGAGGACGTTGGCAGGCCGTTCGGCGAGTCGCCGCATCAGGTAGCGGTACCAGTCCGGCCCGTACGGGGTCGCGACGAGCACGTCGTAGCCCTCCCGCACGAGCTGGAGCTGGAGCGCGGCACGAACGCCGTAGAGCATCTGGAACTGGAACCGGTCGCGCCCGGTGCGGTGCTCGGCGGCGAACCGCTTCGCGTCGTCGATCAGCGCTTCGTCGTGTGTGGCAATGGCCGAGAAGCCGCCCGCTTCGAGCGAGCGGCGGACGAGCCTCGCATACGCCGCGTCGACGTCTGCCTTCTTTGAGAACGCGACCTCGGGCGACTCGAGATAGGCGCCCTTCACGAACCGCAGGTTCGGGCTCAGGTCGAGCAGCGACTCGAGGTCGTCCGGAGTGCGGCGGAGGTACGACTGGAGCACGGTGCCGACGTTCGCGTGGCCGCTCTCGCACAGCCGCCGGTAGACCCGCAGCGTCCTGTCGACGTACCAGGACTCCTCCATGTCGAGCCGGATGAAGTTCCCGCGCTCCGCCGCGTGGCCGAGGAGCTCCCGGATGTTCGTGAACGCAAGCTCCTCGTCGAAGGCGAGCCCGAGGTGGGTGAGCTTCAGCGCCACGTTGACGCGAAGGTGCTCCGTCGCGATCCGATCGAGGATCTCGCGATAGGCGGCGACGACCGCCCGCGTCTCGACCTCCGTCTCGACCCCCTCGCCGAGAAGGGTCGTGTTGGCCCGGAGGCCCTTGTCGTTCAGCCCACGCAGGACGGCGACCGCCTGATCGAGCGTCTCGCCCGCCACGAACCGGGCGGCGCCGAGCCGCATCCCGTGACGGCGCACGACGCGCTGCAGGCGAGGGCTGTCGGCGGCAGCGAGGATCGTCCGGCGCAGCAGCGGCGTGCCTTGATCCTTGCTCACGGCTCGTGACTGTACGCGCTCGCGTCGAGGCGCTCGAGGGGCGATGGCTCCCCACGCTGCCGGCGTCGGATCGCCGCCCCATGCTCGAAAAGGATCAGGCCGACCAGGATCGCGACGAGAATCGCTGCGACGACGAGCGCCGGCACCCTGAGGCCGATCACCCCGGCGCCAACGCACAGGAGCGCCCCGACGGCTCGCTTGGTGCTGAGCGAGCCCGTCATCCGGAGCCGGAAGAGGGCATGGCCGAGGAGGTAGAGCGCGGGCCCGGCCACGACGGCGACCACCTCCGGCGTCGGAAGCACGTCGGTCGGGTGCGCGATCACGAGCTCGTTGCCGACGGCGCCGGCGATGATCCCGGCGACGAGAACGACGTGGAGGTACGTATAACCGTCGCGCGCCAGCGTCGTGCTCACGTCGGCACGCTCGAGCCGCCGCTGGGCGACAGTCGCCACGTAGCTGAAGTAGAGCCACCACATCGCCGCCGCGCCGACGAAGGCGAGCGCGAATCCTGTCATCCGGGCCAGGTCGAGCGGCAGCCCCGAGGTCGTCGCGCCCGTGAGCACGATCGACTCCCCGAGCGCGATGATGACGAAGAGCTGGAAGCGTTCCGCGAAGTGAGCCGTCTCGACGGTCCACGCCTCCGGCCCGAGCCGTGGCCGTCCCGGGACGCGGTAGAAGACGAGCGGCGCAGAGTAGTCGATCAGGAGCGCGAGCACCCAGAACGCCACCCGCAGCGACCCGTGCGCCAGCCCACCGGCAAGCCACAGGGGAGCCGAGATGCAGAACCAGATCAAGATGTGGAGCGACGCTTCGCGCTCGGAGGAGCCGCGCCCGGCCGCGACGAAGGTGAGGAATCCCTGTCGGCCGAGCTGGATCGCAACGTAGGCGCCAGCGAAGAGCAGCCCGCGGCTCGCGAAGGCCCCGGGGACCGCCACGGCCATGACGAGGCTCGCCAGCATGATCGCGAGCACGAGTAGCCGCACCGGCACTCGATCCAGGTCGAGCACGTTCGTGACCCAGGTCATGTAGTTCCACGCCACCCAGACCACGAGCAGGACGAGCACCGACCTGCCGGCGCCCCGCCATGTCAGGTCGTGGAGAAGCAGATGCGAGACCTGCGTCACGGCGAAGACGAAGACGAGGTCGTAGAAGAGCTCGAGGTTCGACGCGCGCTGCTCGCCCTCGAGGGAGCTTCTGAGGTAGCGGCTCATCGCGACGACCCTACTCGGGCGACGTGATGAACGCCGCCACTGGACATGGCCCCGAATTCGTGGATGCTTCGGGCATGGAGGAGGGGGAGGCGCCGCCCGAGGGGCGGAACCCGGCGCCACGCGACGCGGAGGCGTTCGTACTGCCGCCGGTCGAGCGGCCGCGAAACGCGACGCTGCTCGAGAAGCGGCTTGCCATCCTCCGCATGCTCGAGCAGGCTGCGCAGGAACGCGAGCCCCCCGAATGAGGCGGCTTTGGCGGTGAGCGTGAGCCGCTACTCGCGTAGCCCCGCGCTCGTCGCATAACGTACGAGTTGCGCCGCGCTGACTGCGGTCGCCTTCCCCGTGTCTTGCTCGAGTGCCGCACAACCCGACTTGACGAGGGCACTTGCGAGCGGGAACTCCGCGAACGGCAGTTGCGAGCGCAGACGCGCGAGTGCAGCGCGAAGACGGAGGAGTTGCCGGTTGCCGACGAGATCCGCAGCTGCACGCTCGACCGTCGCGACGCGCTCCGACCCGGCCGGGCGTTCGGCGAGACTCCGCCGCACGGCGAGCGCATCCACGGTCGCCCAGATCGTGGGTGGTCGGAGCAGGAGTTCCACAGCCGACCACGGTTCGTCGTGGAACGGCCCGGCCTCGACAGCAGCGAGCTCGCGCGGCGAGGGCGGCAGCCAGGTGAGAAGCGCCAGGCGGGCCGCCGGGCTCAGCGGCATGTGGCCCACGAGCACATCGCAGCCATCGCTGCTGACGAGTGGCTGGTCGCTCGCGAGCGTGGCTTCGATCGGAGCCGAGGGAACAGAGGCCGGTAAGACGGCGCGACGACGGAGGACGAGCCGGACGCGCTCACCGGGGCGTGCGGCAGGCACGATGTCGCCAAGGGCAGGGCAAGCGGCGAGGGCAGGCGCTCCCCGGAGCGCCGGCGCTGCCATCTGGGTGCCGACTGCCGCAATCGACATGGAGCGACGCTACGGGCAGCGGCAGAGGCCCGCAAGACGCTCTTGCGGACATGGCCGTGTCGGGCACCGTCAGGCCGAGAGGCGGTCGTGCACGTACGGGATCACGTCGTCCGGCTCCGGGTAGTGCCCGAGCATCTTCTTCTCGAACACGAGCTCACCGTCGACGTGGACCTCGAAGATCCCCCCGACTCCCGTGGCGATCTCGATCGTCGCGAT
The DNA here is from genome assembly GCA_964581085.1 of uncultured Gaiellales bacterium. GTDB lineage: Bacteria > Actinomycetota > Thermoleophilia > Gaiellales > Gaiellaceae > Gaiella. The sequence goes on from CAZOMP010000012.1 coordinate 50,717, forward strand.
CTGACGCTCGTAGTCCTGTAGGAGCCGCGCCATCAGACCGACGGCGTTTCCCAGCGCGCTTCAGGGGACGCAGTACTCGATGCGGACGATGTGCCCGGCCACGTCGGGGATTGAATCACGCCGCGGGCGACCGGCGCGTCCCGGTGCCGTCGGCGGGTACGTTTGTGCCGATGGCAGCATCGGAACCGATCGTGATCGTCGGCGGCGGACGAGCCGCCGTGAGCCTCGTCGACGCCTATCGCGACGCCGGCGGCGAAGCTCCGGTGACGATCCTCTCGGACGACGCACATCCTCCCTACAACCGGCCGCCGCTCTCCAAGTTCATCGTCCGCGGTGAGATGCCGCCCGAGGACGCCATCGTCCATCCGCTCGCCGAGTACGAGGGCCAGCATGTCGAGCTCAGGCTCGGGACGCCCGTCGCATCCGTCGACCCCGAGAGCCACACCGTGACCCTCGGCTCGGGCGAGACGGTCGCCTACGGGACGCTCGTGATCGCATCGGGCTCGAGCCCACGGACGCTCCCGGTTCCTGGAGCCGATCTCCCGAACGTGCACACGCTGCGGACGCTCGACGATGCCATCGCGGTGAACGCAGCGGCGACCGCGACGCGAAGGGCGCTCGTCGTCGGCGGTAGCTTCATTGGCTCCGAGGTCGCGGCCTCGTTGCAGCTGATGGGTCTCGAGGTGACGATCGTCGAGCTCGGCGACCGGCTCACCCCGGCGCTCGGATCGACCGAGCTCTCGCAGGGGATCGGCGATCTCTACCGCGAGCACGGCGTCGAGGTGCTCCTTGGCGAGCAGGTCGCCGAGTTCGTGGGCGACGGGCAGACGCTCGTCGGTGCCCGCACGGCGTCGGGGCTCGAGATCGACGCGGGCGTCGCCGTCGTCGGCGTCGGCGTCCGGCCCTCGACCGGATTCCTCGAGGGCAGCGGGATCGAGCTCGACAACGGCGTCGTCGTCGACGAGCACTTCCGCGCCTCGGCAGCCGACGTCTACGCGATCGGAGACGTGGCGCGCTACCGCGACACCGTCGTCGGACGGCACCGCCGGATCGAGCACTGGTCGGCCGCAGACGGCCACGGCAAGCACCTCGGGCAGGCGCTCGCAGGTACGAGCACCGCCTACGCCGAGGTCGCCACCTTCTTCACCAAGCTCTTCGATCTCCAGCTGCAGGTTCTGGGCGACCCGGACGGGGGCGTGGACGAGGTTGCCCTCCGCGGCTCGGTCGCCGCTCGCAACGTGCTCGGCCTCTACCTGCGCGACGACTGTCTCGTCGGCGCCGTCGTGGTCGGCCAGGAGGCGGACACGGTCGACGAGCTGAAGGGGCTGCTGCGCCGGCAGCCGAAGCTGCGCGACCGGATCGGGCTCACAGACGCAGCCGTGCGTCCAGCGGCGCTCTTCTAGGCCGCCGCAACCGGCTCGCTCGCGACGACCCAGATCGGTCCGTCGCCGCACTCGACCCGAACCGCGCCGCCGCCGGGGTCGGTGAGTCGCGTCTGCCGCAGGACGACCTGTTCCCCGCGAAGCTCCGCCACGGGCGCCCGGACCCCGGCGAAGCCGAACTCGAGGTGCCATGCACGCACCTGGTCGTGAATGGCCCGCGCAGGGCGCGTCCAGTCGACCCGGGCATACTCGTCGTCCTCGAAGTGGCCGGCCCAGGTCGCACCCTCCGCCGGCTGCGGGTCGCCCGGGTCGCCGGCCGCGACGCGCGCGAGTGCGGTCGGGAGCAGCTCGACCGCGAGCCGGAAGAGCTGCGGCGCGAACTGCTCGATGTCGACGTGGTCGTCCTCGATCGGAGTCGAGCTCTGGGCGAGCATGTTGCCGGTGTCGAGCTCGGCGTCCATGTAGTGCCAGGTCGCCCCGAAGACGCCGTCACCGTCCCGGAGCGCCCACGCGAGCGGGATCGGACCGCGGTGGCGCGGGAGCAGCGCCGGATGGAGGTTGATCGACGCGAGCCGCGGCACGCGCAGGGCCTCGAGCGGGATCTTCCAGGGGAAGCCCCAGCAGGTGAGGAGGTCGGGCTCGTAGGCGCGCACGAGCGGCTCGATCGCATGCTTGTCCCGCACGAGCAGAAGGTCGAGGTCGGGCGGCGCTGTCGTGCCCGTGAGCTCGAGGTGCGCGAGTCGCTCCTCGCCGGGCGGGCGGCGCGGGGCAAGAAGCGCCACCGGCTCATGTCCGAGATCCCGCAACGCGCCGACGAGGACCTCGGCCGCCGGCCTGATCGAGCAGATCACGAAGATACGCCAGCTCTCGTTCATCGGGCTCCTCTCGTCATTGGCCGACAATATGCGCCGGCGCTCCGTCCGGCACGTCGAGCGCCCGGATGCCCCACTCACGCCGTGGGTACGCGGCGAGGAGCTCGCTCAGCGTACCGCCCTCGACCGTTCGGGCGTGAAACCCGATGCCGGCGTGCAGCCGAAGACGGCGAAGCAGCCTCCCGCGACGGGCGCCGCGGCCTGCCCCGTACCGGCGGGACCGACGTGCTAGGCGCGGGCGGGCCCGAGCACGACCTCCTAGGCGACCTGCTCGGCCCAGTCGCCGTAGAGCGCCGTGTAGGCCCCGCCCTGACGGATCAGCAGCTCGTGCGTCCCCTGCTCCACGATGCGCCCGTGCTCGAGGACGACGATCAGGTCGGCGCCCCGGATCGTCGAGAGCCGATGTGCGATCACGAATGCGGTCCGGCCGGCGAGGAGCCGCTGCAGACCTTCCTCGATCACGCGTTCGGTGCCGATGTCGACGGACGAGGTCGCCTCGTCGAGGATCAGGATTCGCGGGTCGGCGAGCAGTGCTCGGGCGAATGCAACGAGTTGGCGCTGGCCCAGCGAGAGCCGGAACCCTCGCTCCCCGAGCTGCGTGTCGTAGCCGTCCTCGAGTTCGCGGATCCACGGGTCGGCGCCGACGGCCGTCGCGGCACGCTCGACCTCTTCGCGTGAGGCGCCGGGGCGCGCGAACGCGATGTTCTCTGCCACCGTGCCGGCGAAGAGGAAGCCCTCCTGCGGGACGACCCCGAGCTGACGACGGAGTGAGCGCTGCTCGAGCTCGCGTACGTCGACCCCGTCGACTGTGATCCGCCCCTGCCGGACGTCGTAGAAGCGGGCGATCAGCTTCGCGATCGTCGACTTACCGGCTCCGGTCTGGCCCACGAGCGCGACAGCGGTGCCGGCCGGCACGTCGAGGTCGATCCCGTGCAGCACCTCCGGCAGGGAGCCGTAGCCGAACCGCACCGCCTCGAGTCGAACCGCCCCCTCGATCCTCTCGATCGTGCGGGCGTCCGGCGTATCCACGATCTCCGGCTCCTCGTCGAGGACCTCGATGATCTTGTCGAGCGCGGCGGTGGCCGAGAGGAAGGTGTTGTAGAGCTGCGAGAGCTGCTGCACCGGGTCGAAGAAGTTCGCCAGGTAGAGGAAGAAGGCGAGGAGCGTCCCGACCGAGATCTCGTCGTGCAGGAGCAGGTAGCCGCCGAAGCCGAGCACGATCGCGGTGGCGAGCGAGGAGAGGAAGTCGACGGCCGGGAAGTACAGCCCGTTCAGCACGATCGTCTCGTAGTTCGCCTCTCGGTAGCGCGTATTGACACCGCGGAAGCTCGCCTGGTTGCGGGGCTCGCGGGCGTACGACTGGACGACGCGCATACCGGCGATGTCCTCGGCGAGCGTCGCCGTGACGAGCCCGATCCGCTCGCGCACCCGCCGGTAGGCGCGGTTGGAGCGGATCCGGAACCACATCGTCGCCGCAGCCATCAGCGGGAAGACGGCGAGGGTCGCGAGCGCAAGGCGCCAGTCGAGTACGAAGAGGACGACGGCGGTACCGACGAGGAGCATCGTGTTCTGCACGAGCGAGGTGACCCCGTCGGTGATCAGGGTGTCGAGCGCCTCGACGTCGTTCGTGATCCGGCTGATGATCGCCCCCGTCCGGTTGCGCTCGTAGAAGCCGAGGGAGAGGCGCTGCAGGTGCGCGAAGAGGCGGTTGCGCAGGTCGGCGAGCGCCCGCTCGCCCACCCAGCCCGTCAGGTAGGTCTGCAGCGACGAGAGCCCGAAGGCGACGAAGCCGATCAGCACGAAGGCGACGACGATCAGTGCCAGTCGATGCAGGTCGCCGGTCTTGATCCCCTGGTCGACCGCCGCCTTCGCGAGCAGCGGCGGCACGAGGGCAACGAGCGTGTAGGCGAAGAGCGTCGCCACCGCGCCGGCCGTCCGCAGTGGGTAGGGCCGGGCGAGCCCGACGAGCATCGCGAGCCGTCGCCGCGTCTGCTTCCAGGTCCAGTCGCCGACGGAGGCGCCGCGCTCGGCGGTCAGATGCGAGCCGGCCTGCCAGACCTTCACGCCGACACCCCGATCTCCTGGAGCAGCCCGAACTCGTGGATCTCCCTGAAGACGGGACTGTGCTCCAGGAGCTCCGTCTGCGTCCCCCGCGCCACGATGCGGCCGTGCTCGAGAACGACGATCGTGTCTGCGAGGGCGATCGTCGAGAGCCGGTGCGCGATCACGATCGTCGTCCGGTCGCGCATCACCTCGGCGAGCCCGGCCCTGATCTGCGCTTCGGTCGAGGCGTCGACGGAGGCCGTCGCATCGTCGAGGATGAGGATACGCGGGTCGATCACGAGCGCCCGCGCGATCGCGAGCCGCTGGCGTTGTCCACCCGAGAGTGTGATCCCGCGCTCGCCGATCATGGTGTCGTACCCGTCGGGCAGCTGCTCGATGAACGCATGCGCCTGGGCCGCCCGGGCGGCTGCCTCCACCAGCTCGTGGGAGACGTCCGGGACGCCGAAGGCGATGTTGTCGCGCACCGTCGTCGAGAAGAGGAAGGGATCCTGCGAGATGACGCCGATCTCGCGCCGCAGCGAGCGACGCGTGACATCGCGGACGTCGACGCCGTCCACGAGGACGCGGCCCTCGCCGGTGTCGTAGAACCGCGGCACGAGTGCGGCGAGGGTCGTCTTCCCCGCTCCCGACGGCCCGATCAGCGCCACCGTCGTTCCCGCCTCGAGCTTGAGGTCGACCTCCTCGAGTACCGGCCGCTCCGGGTCGTATCCGAACGAGACGCCCTCGAAACGCACCTGTCCTGGCCCCGGCGGCAACTCGATCGCACCGGGCGCGTCCGAAACCGCCTCGGGCTCGTCGACGATCTCGAAAAAGCGCTCGCCCGAAGCCGTCGCGCGCTGCGCCTGACCGATCCACATCCCGAGCATCCGGAGCGGCATCACGAGCATCATGAGGAGCAGGTTGAAGGCGAAGAAGCCGCCGATCGAGAGGTCGCCGGCGACGACGTAGTGGCCGGCTGCGAGCAGGACGCCCGCCTGCGCGATCATCGGTAGGAACGTGAGCAGGGGCACGTAGATCGACTGCTGTCGGGTGGCCCGCACCGCGACGCCGAAGACACCGTCGGTGGCGGCGCGGAACCGTTCCTCCACCTGCTCCTCCTGCGCGAAGGACTTGACCACGTGAACGCCGACGATCGACTCCTCCGAGACGGTCGCCACGTCTGCGAGCCGCTGCTGCACCTCGCGCAGGACCGGGTGCGAGACACGGCTGTAGCGGTAGGCGACGGCGACGATGAACGGCGTGATGGCGAGCGCGATCAGCGCCAGCTGCCAGTCGTAGACGAACAAGATCGCCGTGACGCAGACGATCGTGACCACGTGCTGCGCGAAGAAGATGAGGCCGTAACCGAGGAAGAACCGGATCGTCTGCAGATCGACGGTCGCGCGCGACATCAGCTGCCCCGTCTGGTGCCGGTCGAACCAGGGGAACGACTGGCGCAGGATGTGGGCGTAGAACTCGTCGCGCATGTCCCACTCGACGCCGAGCGCCTGGTTGCCGGAGATGAAGCGGCGACCGAGCATCAGAAGCGCCCGCAGAAGCCCGACCGCGAGGATCGCGAGGATCAGAAGGGCCAGCTTGTGGCCGTCCTGGCCACCACGTAGCTCGTCGATCACCCAGCCGGTGAGGACGAGCACGAAGATCGCCGCGCCCTGCGAGAGGACCGCCAGCACCGTGGAGACGGCGAGCGAGACCCGATAGGGGCGAAGAAAACGGAGGAGTCGGACGAATGTGCGGACGTTCGACCCTGCCATCGTCTCCATGGTAGGTATCGGAATCCGCCGCCCGATGGCGTATCGTGCCAGTGGATGGCCCAGGTCGCCGAGCATCTCGCCCCCGGTCCTGCCCCCGTCGCGGCAGGGGCACGACCGATGCCGCCGCGCACGATCGTCCCGCTCGCCGGGATTCCGATCGTCGCCGTGGTCGCGATCTTCCTCGTCGTCGCGATCGCAGGCAACTGGCTCTGGGCCCTGAACTTCTCCCACATCGTCGGCGGTGCCCTCTGGACGAGCATCGACCTCTTCGTCGGCTTCGTCGTCGGGCCGATCATGGGTCGCATGTCGATCCCGGCCCGCGTCGAGTTCTCGACGCGGCTGATGCCGGTAATGCTGCTGTTGATGCCGACCGTGGTGACGATGACGCTCGCCCCCGGCTGGCAGCTCGCACGCTATCTCGGCTTTCTCGATCCGTCCTATCCTCACCACGCCTGGCTCGTCGCATCCTTCGTCGTCGTCGGCGTGATGGCGACAATCGCGATCGGCGTGCTCGAACCGGCCAATCTGGCCGTCCTCTTCGAGCTGCGCAAACCGGAGCCGAACGGCGAGCTGATCGCGAAGCTGATGCAGCGTTTCGTCTACACGGCCGGCATCACGGGCGCGATGCAGGTCGCGACCTTGATCATCATGACCTACATCGCAACCCATTGAGCAGCATCGCCGCTACCTCCTCGCCGGGGACCGTGATCCGGAAGCTGCCGCCCGTCGCGGAGATCGCGTTGGCGTCCCTCGTGCTCGTCGTGATCGGGACGATCTACGTAGCGGCGAGCATCGGGCGGGAGCCGAACCTCGCCATCCCGCTCGGCCTCGACGCGGTCGCGATCGCGCTCTTCCTCCTCGGGTCGGTGCTGACGGCCCGGATCGACGACTTCGCCTGGCGGATCTTCTGGGTCGTCGCGCGCTGGTCCGCCCTCGGGTACGTCGTCATCGCCGGCATGATCGAGTACGTCTTCGTCAAGGACGGGACACCGGGTGCGACGCTCGCGACCCTCACGCTCGGCCTCGCTCTCTTCGTGCTCGACGTCGTCCTTATCCTCTCCTTCAGCGTCGCGCGCTACCAGCCGGCGAACGCCTGAACGACTGATTAACGGCGGCAGCCGACCGGTCCGGCAGGCGGACCTCGACAGCTAGCGTGAAAGGGTTCCCACAGCTCGTCGAGCTGTCCAACAAGGAGGTTCCGTGAGACGCTCGTTCCTCGTCATTCTCGCCGTCGCCGTCGCGGCGGCTGCCGTCGCGGTGGCGCCCGCCCTGGCCGCGCGAGCAGCCTCGATCGTCTCGATCAAGACGACGTCGGGCCTGAAGTACAACGTCAAGGTGTTGCGGACCAAGGCCGGCAAGATCACGATCCGCTTCACGAACACCTCCGGCATCGCGCACGACGTCCGCATCGAGAAGGGCAAGAAGCAGTTCGGTGGGACGAAGACGATCACGAAGGGCACGACCTCGGCGACCGTCACGCTCAAGAAGGGCACGTACACCTTCTACTGCTCCCTGCCGGGCCACGAGGCCGCAGGCATGAAGGGCACGCTGACGGTCTCCTAGCGCACCGCTCCCGCCCGTGTGGGGCGTCGCGAGCGCCCCACACCGGCCTGGCGCGCTTCACAGTTCCCGCTGCATCGCGGCGTCGAACGCAACCGTCGAGGGCGCGAAGTCGATCCGCCGCACAAAGGCCAGTGCGTCCTGCGCGCCCCACTCGCGGTCCATTCCCGAGTCCTCCCACTCGACCGAGAGCGGCCCGTCGTAGCCGATCCGGTTGAGCGCCCGCAGCAGCGACTCGAAGTCGACGTCCCCGTGCCCCGGCGAGACGAAGTCCCAGCCGCGCTGCGGCGTGCCGAAGTCGAGATGGCCGCCGAGGATCGAGCTGCGCCCGTCGAGCAGGCGACGCGCGTCCTTCACGTGGACATGGTGGATCCGATCCGCGAACTCGAGCGCGAACTGCGACGGATCGAGGAACTGGTGCGCGAAATGGGACGGATCGAGGTTGAGCCCGAAGGCGGGCCGGTCGCCGATCGCAGCGAGCGCCTTGCGGGTCGTGACGAAGTCGTAGGCGATCTCGGTCGGATGGACCTCGAGCGCGAACCGTACTCCCTCACGTTCGAAGACGTCGACGATCGGACCCCACCGCTGCGCGAACTCCTCGTAGCCGCGCTCGACGATCTCGAAGTCGTTCGGAGGGAACGAGTAGAGCAGATGCCACACCGGCGAACCGGTGAATCCCGTCACGATCTCGACGCCAAACGCGGCAGCGGCACGCGCCGTGTCCTGCATCCGCTCGGCTGCACGCTGCCTGACACCCTCCGGGTCGCCGTCGCCCCAGATCTCGGGCGGCAGGATCCCCCGGTGACGCGCATCGATCGGATCGCAGACGCACTGCCCCACGAGATGCGCCCCGAGCGCCCAGCAGCCGAGGCCGTTTCGCTCGAGCAGCGCTCGTCGCTCCTTGCCGTAGGACGGGTTCGCAACAGCCTGCGCGACGTCGAAATGGTCGCCCCAGCAGGCGAGCTCGGCGCCGTCGAAGCCCCAGGCCGACAGCTTTTCCGCGAGCTCTTCGAGCGGCAGGTCGGCCCACTGGCCGGTGAACATCGTGACGGGCCGTCCCATCGAGTGCCTCCTTCGCGGGTGACGACCCGATGCTCGCACAGGTCGGCCGGCTACGTGTCTCGAGGTGCGGTCGTCGCGCCGCACCAGCAGCGTACGATCGCGCCATGAGTCTGCGGGCTGCAGCGATACGCACCGTGGGCCGTACCCATCTGGCCGTCTACCGACTCACGCGCGGCCGCCTTGCTGGGCGGATCGCGAACATGCCCGTCCTGCTCCTCACGACGACGGGCCGACGGACGGGTAAGGCGAGGACGACACCGCTGACGTTCCTCGAGGACGGAGACGACATCGTCGTGGTCGCCTCGAACGGGGGTGAGGACGCTCCGCCGTGCTGGTGGCTCAACCTCCGCTCGAAACCCCGGGCGACGGTCACGATAGGTGACCGCAGCTCGGCAGTGGAGGCCCGCGACGCGACATCCGAGGAACGCGCGCGACTCTGGCCACGGATCGTCGCCGCAAACCCGGGCTACGCAGGCTACGCGCGGCGCACGAGGCGCGAGATCCCGATCGTCCTGCTCAACCGTCTCGCCGGTCGCGACTGAGCCTGACCATGCCGAAACATGCGCCGAATTCTCGAGGAGGGCGCCCGTGGGGCGTCCTCCTTCCGACTCAGCCGGAGCGCTTCAACTTGCCGTTGCGCTTCGCATAGATCTCGCCGCGGCTGAAGACCCAGAGCCCGAGCGGGATCGAGACGACCCCGATCAGGAGCAGCGGCCAGACGTTCGCCCAGAGGAGCCCGTGGCCTTCGAGGATCGAGCCGCGGATGCCGCGCAGCGCATACGTGGCGGGCGAGATCGTCGACACCCATTGCATCCAGTCCGGCAGCACCGAGACCGGGTAGTAGACCCCCGAGACGACGAGCAACATCCCCTGCGCCACGAATCCGAGCTGGGCACCCTTCTCCGGCGAGATCAGCGGCAGGACCGCCGTCATCATCCCGATCCCGAAGAACGACACGGACGCGATCAGCAGGATCGCGAGCGCCGCAGCGAAGTTCGCGTCGGGCATCGAGAGACCGAAGAACAGTGCCACGACGACGAAGAGCAGTGTCGCCCGCACGAGGCCGTAGAGCACGGCAAAGACGCCCGAGCCTCCCAGGTGCATCGCTCGCGAGAGTGGTGCCATGAACGTGTACTCGATCGTTCCCTCCCAGCGCTCCCAGGCGACCGTCTCCGTGATGAACTCGAAGATGATCCCGAGGTAGGCCCAGACGACGGCTCCGATCAGGAGCGCCGTCGTCGTCGCCTCGACGTCGATCGAGCCGCCGGTCGCCTCGATCCCCTTCGCGATGAAGACGATCGTGAGCGTGTTGGCCACGGTCCAGACGAAGAACGCGAGGTCCCACCAGAGATACCGGCGCGTGAGGTACACGTTTCGTTCGACGACGCCGCCGAGGCCGATCAGCTCGTGCTTGACCCTGAGTGTGAGCTCACTCATCAGGCGAACACCTCCCTCTCCTCGTCCTCTTCCGCTGGCTCGTCCTCGAAGTCACGCCCGGTCGCTGCGAAGAACGCCTCCTCGAGCGTGGCTGCGCCGAAACGGGCGGTCAGCTCGTCGACGGGCTCGAGCGCGAGCAGCTCGCCACGGTCGAGGACGCCGACGCGGTCGGCGAGAGCCTCGGCCTCGGCGAGGTCATGGGTGCAGAGCAGGATCGTTGCGTCGTGTACCGAGCGCACCTCGGCGACGAAGTCCTGAACCTCCCGCTTCGAACGTGGATCGAGACCCGTCGTCGGCTCGTCGAGGAGGAGCAGGATGGGGCTCGTCAGCAGCGCCCGCGCCAGTGCGACCTTCTGCTGCATCCCGCGGGAGAGATTCTCCATCGGCTCCCCGCGGCGCTCGCTCGGGAAGCCGACCCGCTCCAGGATGCGCGGGATCTCGTGGCGGGTCGAGGCGGCGGTCATCCCGTAGAAACGCGCCGCGTAGCCGAGATTCTCGGCGGCCGACATCTTCTTGAAGAAGCTCGCCTCGACCGAGACACGGTTGACGAGCCGCCGCACAGCGCGCGGCTCGTTGAACACGTCGTGACCGAAGACGTGGGCGCTCCCGCCGTCGTGGAGCAGCAGCGTCGAGAGCAGCCGAACGAGCGTCGACTTGCCCGATCCGTTCTGACCCAGAATCGCGACGCATTCACCCCGTTCCATCGTGAAGCTCACGTCCCGGAGCGCCGGCATCGTCCGGATCTCTCGTCTGAAACGGCTCGCACCGCGCTTGCGGCTGCGACGGAACTCCTTGCGGAGATCGCGGACGTCGACGGCAGGGATGTCGGACGGGACGGACGGATGCTGTGACACGATGATGCTCCTCTCGAAGATCGACCCAGGGCGTGCAACGGCCGGGCCTCTCGAGGAGGCCCGCGGCAACGGCGTACCTAGGCGAAGAGCAACATCAGGGAGCAGACGCTAGCAGCGAAGCAGCCGTTGCGCAAGGAGCGCCGCCGCCCCGGCCCTATCGCGTCTGTGTGCGTACGTCGATCACGAGCCGAGACGGGTTCTTCAGCGCCGTCACGCGGAAAGGCCGCCTCTCGCCCAGCCCGACCGCCCAGCTCAGGACCGACTCGAAGCCGCCGGTGCGCACGAGCTCGACGACAGTGCTCGTGGGCGGCCTGAGCCGGGTCGGCCCCGTGTAGGTGCGGGGTGCCGACTCCTTGCTGAGATCGGCGTCGAGTGCGGGCTCCATCCGCACGAGCAGGACGGCCCGACCCTTCACGGCCACCGGCGCGCCGGAGCCGTCGGCACGCACTGGCGCTCGAACGTAGCGCACGACGTAGCCCGGCATCGCGTTGCGGAACTGGAAGACGACGCGGTCGAAGCCGTCGTGCGCTGCGGCTCGAACGGCGGTGAGGAGCGCCACCCGCGTCGACGAGCCCCTGACGACGACCGGAACGGTCGAGGCGCCCTCGAGCCTGGCCGGCGCGCTCGTCGTCGTGGCTGCCGCTGCCGTCGTGGCGTCTCCCCCCTGCTCGTCCTCTCCGCCACACCCCGCAAACAGGAGGCCGGCGGCGACGAGAACGAGAAGTCGGGCGAGCACCCGAGTAGCCTAACCACGCAGACCCGGTCGGCGCAGTAGCCTGGAGCCCGTGATGCGGTCTCGAGAGAGCGCGACAACGGCCACGACACCGGTCACGGAGCGGGGATGAAGACGGTCTGGCTGTTCCGGCACGCGAAGTCGAGCTGGCACGACCTCTCGCTCTCGGACCACGAGCGCCCGCTCGCCCCGCGGGGACGCAAGGCGGCGAAGCGGATCCGCCGCTATGCGGCGGAGAATGGGGTCCGCCCCGAGCTCGTCCTTTGCTCGACCGCCGTTCGTGCGCGAGACACACTCGAACGCGTCGCGCCCGGTCTCGGCGACCCCACCGTCGAGCTGGACGGCGGGATCTACCACGCCTCCGCCGCGCACCTGCTCGATCGCCTCGCCGCGCTCGACGACCGGATCGCTCGGGTCATGCTCGTCGGACACGATCCGGGGCTGCACGACCTCGCCTGCCTGCTCGCACCGCCCGGCCCCGAGCGGCTGCCGACGGCGGCGCTCGCCGAGCTCGAGCTCTCGATCGAGGCCTGGGCCGAGACGCGCCGCGGCTGCGGGCGTCTGGCGCGGCTCGTGCTGCCCAGGGGGCTCTAGGGCCTGTCCGACGTCAGCTCGCAGCGCGGGCCAGCGAGACGGCCGTGTTGAGCAGGACGTTCGCGCCGTTGACGCAGTCCCGCCAGTGGGTGTGCTCGGACGGGTCGTGGCTGACACCGCCGACCGAGGGGACGAAGATCATCGCGCTCGGCGTGATCGCAGCAAGCGCCTGGGCATCGTGGCCCGCACCGGAGGGCAGCCGCAGGTGGCTCAGCCCGAGAGCGTCTGCCGCTGCCTCGATGGCGGCCCGCACGGGCTCCGCGGTGGGAGCGGGCTCCCAGCGCGCGAGCCGCTCGACAGTGACGTCGAGCCCGTATCGCTCGGCTTCTGCGTGCGCGCAGCGCGTCAGCGCCGCCTCGAGCGCATCCTGCCCGTCCCGGTCGAGCGAGCGGCACTCCAGCCGCAGCGCGGCCCGACCCGGCACGACGTTGAACGAGCCCGGCTCCGTCTCGATGCTCCCGACCGTCGCGACGCAGCCGGGGAAGTCGGCGACCACCGTCTCGCGGACCGCGAGCGTGAAGGAGGCGGCTCCGAGCGCGGCGTCACGACGGGCGTCCATCGGTGTCGTCCCTGCATGGCGGGCCTCACCTGCGAACACGACCTGGAAGGACGCCGAACCGACGATTCCGGTCACGACGCCGATGTCGACGCCCGCCCGCTCGAGCACGGGTCCCTGCTCGATGTGAAGCTCGAGGTAGCCGGCGAGCTGCTCCCCGTCACGGCGGGCGCCAAGCAGGTCGGCCTCCGTCACACCCATCCGCTCCAGCTCCGAGAGCAGGAGCTCACGACCGCCGCGGGGAGAGGCGAGGATCTCGCGCGTCAGGATCCCCGCCATCGCCCAGCTTCCGAGCAGGCCGACGAGCGTACCCTCCTCGTCGGTGAAGTCGATCGCCTCGAGGCTCACGGGCAGCTCGAGCCCTGCATCCCGGACGGAACGCACCACCTCGAGCGCGCAGAGGACCCCAAGGGCCCCGTCGTAGCGTCCGCCGCGGCGGACGGAATCGAGATGGGAGCCGAGCAGGAGCGTCCGTGCCTGCGGCCGCTGCGACCGCAGCACGACGGAGTGGTTCGTCGCCGGGTCGACGTGCGTGTCGAGGCCGGCCTCGCGGCCTCGCTCCAGAAACCAGGCTCGCGCCGCGCGATGCGGCTCGGAGAACGTCGGCCGGGCAACGCCTCCGTCCGCCGTCGCACCGAACGCGGACAGGGTGTCGAAGTCGGCTCGCAGCCGGTCGGCGTCGATCTGGAGCGTCACCGCCGTGATGCTAATGGGAGGCGTCGAGCAGATACGCCATCAGGACCGCGTCCACGAGCTCACCGTCGCGGACGTAATGGCGTCGGCGAATGCCCACCTGCTGAAAGCCGACCGACTCGTAGAGGGCGATCGCAGGTGCGTTCCACGGGAAGACATGCAGCTCGAGCTTGCTGATGCCCGAGGCACGGGCCCAGCTGACGGCCTGCCCGAGTAGTGCCCTGCCGATACCACGCCTGCGGTAGCCGGCCGCAACCATCAGGCCGAGATCGCCAACGTGCCGGCTGGACGGGTGCAGGTCGCGGGCGAGCGAGAGGCGACCGACGAGGCGTCCCGTCTCGTCGTCCTGCGCGACGAAGACGGCGGCATCAGGATGGCGGCGCGCGGCCTTCAGGTAGCGCCGTTCTTCCCCCACGCCACGCCCCGACTCCGTCGTCAAGAGCCAGGCGCCGCTCTCCTGGCCGACCTCGCTCGCAAGCTGAACGAGCGCCTGGGCATCGGCCGGCTCCGCCGTACGGATCACGATCACGGGACGACGATCCCATGGCCGCCGCGACGCGGGTCTCCTGCGGCCGCGAGAGAGCCTGCGTCCGTGGACTCGACAGCCGCGACACCGCCGAAGTAGAGGTTCTGGCCGGCCCATGCGTTGACCAGGTATCCCGCCCGTTCGAGATCCGCCTGCGTCCCCCCGGCCCAGCCGCCCTCCATCTGGACGACGCCGTCCTCCACGTGCAGGCGCGGGTGCTCGATCGCCTCTGCCACCGGCCTTCCAGCCGCGACCACGTGGTAGACGACTTGCAGGATCGCACCCGCCAGCCGGACCGAGCCGGCGCTGCCGACGACCAGCCGCGGACGCTGCCCGGCGAGCACGACCGTCGGCGCCATCATGCTCGGAAGCCGCTCGCCCGGAAGCCGCGGCTCGTGTCCGATCACGTCCAGCTCACCGAGCATGTTGTTGCACTGGAATCCGGCGACGAAGACACCCGAGCCCGAGCCGAGCGTCGACGAGAGGGCAGCGGCCGAGCCCTCGCCGTCGATCGCGGAGACATGCGTCGTCCCGGTCGGGCGCGTCGCGGGGGTCGAGCCGAGATACCCGGCAAGGAGCGCGCGTGCGAGCTCGGCGGCGAGCGGGAGCGGCTCGGAGAGATCGTCGTCGACCGCCGCCAGGCCGCCGGCCACGACGCCGCCGCCGAGGGACGGCGCAGGGCAGGTCACGATCCGGTGGCCGCCGAAGCGCGCCTCGAGTGGGGTGCGCGCCCTGACTTGGTACGCGTCCAGATCCTCCCTCAGCTCCGGCATCAGCTCCACCAGGGCGGCTGCACCGACCTCCTGCAAGCGCTCGAGCCACGGCACCATCGCCGCGGTCTCGGCCCGCACATGGCTGCCGTAGACGTCGCGGCCCGCCTGCGTCCGCTCCAGGATCGGCACGAGGATCTCGAGCAGGAAGCGCTGCTTCTCGGACATCGCGACGCCACGGGCAGCCAGTTCGAGGGCGGGCCCACAGAGATCGCCCCAGTCGAGCCTCCCGTGCCGTTCGTGAGCCGTCGTCAGCCCCTGCACGAGCCCGGGGACCGCGACCGACGCCTCGCCGACGTGGAACGACTGGGTGGAGGCGTCACCGAAGTCGATCAGCACCTCGTCCATCGGCCCCTGCGGCCGGGAGGGCACCGCGAAGAAGCAGTCGTAGAGCGTCGGCTCGCCCGAGACGTCGTGGACGAGGAGAAAGCCGCCACCGGCCGGGCCCGTCAGCGGACCCTCGGCGACGAATCCGGCGAGCGCCGCTGCGACGACTGCATCGACGGCATTGCCACCGCTCGAGAGCGCCCACGCGCCCGCCGCGGCCGTATGCCGATTCCCCGCTGCGACCGCGCCCCGCATGGCGAGAGCGTACGTCGTCGCCCTGCCCGGCGAGCCGGGTCACGGAGCGACGATTGTTCGGGAATTGGGTGGATCGACGGCGTTCCCGGGCAGTCGGCGTCTCAATGGATGTGGACGTCCGGTCCTCCTGCGACACGAACCCCTGCGAGGACGTGGCGCGCCGGCGGCTGCTCACTCGCGCGACGTCCCTCAAGCGCCACGAGGTTCCTGCCGAGGAGTCCTCTGCGGCTTCCTTCATGCACACGTTCCTGACGAAACGTCACGTGCTCACGGCCGGCATCTCGCTGGCGCTGCTGGCGATCGCGTGCGCAAGTCCGTCGCTGCTCGGCAACCGGGTTTCGGCAGCTCTCGCGAACCTCGACGCCGCCGACCCCGCTCTCCTCTGGCTCGCCGGCAGCTGCTTCGCGGCGATGGGGCTCTGCGGCGCGCTCTCCTGGCGGGCCGCGTTGAGGGCGGGCGGGTCGCCGCTTCGGTTCACCGATGCGGCCGGCCGCTATCTCGTCGGCTGCGGCGTCAACGCCCTCGCTCCCGCCCATGTCGGCTCCGCCCTGCGGATCGCCCTGCTCGGCCGGGTCGTCGAGGGTGGCTGCTGGACCGTCAGCGGCGCTGCCGCCGCGGTCGGGGTGACGCGGATCGTGTGGCTCGGCGTCCTCCTCGCGCTTGCGAGCGCCGGCGGCGTGCTGCCCGTCTGGCCGCTCTTCGCGATGCTCGCGCTCGTCGCCGCGGCCGCGATCGTCGCGGTCGGCGCCCGTCGGCTGCGACTGCCGCTGAAGATCTCACAGCTGCTGGCTGTCTTCCGGTCGCTCGCCTCGTCGCCCCGCGAGCTCGCGATCGTCTCGGGCTGGGCGCTGCTCGGCGCAGCCGCGAAGGTTGGTGCGGCAGCGGCGGTCGTCTCCGCCTTCGGCGTCGAGCATCCACTTGGGGCCGCACTCGTGCTCGTGCCGGCGGTCGAGATCTCGGCCGTGCTCCCGATCACGCCGGGCAACGTCGGTGTCTCGAGCGCCGCCGTCGCACTTGCGCTCGATGCTCAGGGCGTCGATCCGAAGCTGGCGCTGGCAATCGGGATCGCATTCGGGGCCGTCGAATGGCTCGCCGGACTGGCGCTCGGTGTCGCCGGCGCGCTCTCGCTCGCCGGTCCGACCGCGCGGCCGTATCTGCGCGTCGCAACGGCGGCCACCGCGACGGTGGCAGTAGCGCTCGCCTTCGGGGCGACCGTGGTTCTGCCTGCCGTGTAGCCGGCCTGCCTCGTCGTCGAGGCAGACGGTACGACTACTGCAGGAAGCTTGGCAGCTCGCTGTCCTCGCGGCGTGGACGCGACGCGCTGCGCGTCGCCCCTGCACCTGCGAAGGACGGTGCGTACGAGCGGCGATGACTGCCGCCGAGCCCGGTGGCGATCACCGTCACCCAGACCTGGCCGTTGAGTCGCTCGTCGACGGTGGCGCCGAAGATGATGTTCGTGTCGTCGGTTGCCGCGCCACGCACCACCTCCGCGGCCTCGTTCACCTCGAGCAGCGTCAGGTCCTCGCCGCCTGCGATCGAGAGCAGGATGCCGCGCGCACCGACGATCTCCGTATCGATGAGGGGGGAACGAAGCGCCCGCTCGGCAGCCTCGCGGGCACGATTGGGGCTCTCCGAGTAGCCGATTCCCATCAGTGCCGAGCCTGCGTCGGACATGATCGTGCGCACGTCTGCGAAGTCGAGGTTGATCAGGCCGGGCATCGTGATCAGGTCGCAGATGCCCTGGACGCCCTGGCGCAGCACGTCGTCGGCGATCTTGAACGCATCGACCATCGACGTGGAGCGGTCGAGGACCTCGAGCAGCCGGTCGTTCGGGATCACGATGACCGTGTCGCAGGCGTTGCGCAGCTCCTCGACGCCCGAGTCGGCCGACTGGCGGCGACGCGTTCCCTCGAAGCGGAACGGGGTCGTGACGATGCCGACGGTGAGCGCACCGAGCTCGCGGGCGATCCGCGCCACGACGGGAGCCGCACCGGTGCCGGTTCCTCCACCCTCGCCGGCGGTGACGAAGACCATGTCGGAGCCACGCAACGCCGACCGGATCTGGTCGTAGGCCTCCTCGGCCGCCTTGCGGCCCGTGTCGGGGTCGGCGCCCGAGCCGAGGCCCTGGGTCAGCTCCTCGCCGATATGGATCTTCACCGGTGCGTCCGAGAGGTTGAGCTGCTGCATGTCGGTGTTGACGGCGACGAAGTCCACCTGGGCGATCCCGGCGTCCATCATCCGGTTGACGGCGTTGAGCCCGCCGCCGCCGACGCCGGCGACCCGGATCACGGCGAGATACGACGCTGCCTCCCCGCCGACGTTGAGACGCGGGGCGCCCTCGGGCATCGGCTGGATGAAGCGGCTGACAGGCGGCTCGTACGGCGGTTCGGGTCGTACGACCGGCTCGGGCGCCGGTGCTGCCACGGGTTCGATCGCGACGGCGGTCGGCTTGGCCCCCGCGTCCTCATGCAGCGCCTCGACGACGGGCAGTGGCTGTTCGATCGAGGAGGCAGCCGTCGGCGCCGGCTCGAAATCGTGGACGTGCTCGACCGTCTCCTCGAGCGCCACCCGCTCGCGCCGGTGCTGCTCGGCGGAGGGCTGGACATGCTCGACGGTCTCCTCGAGCGCGGCTTGCTCACGGCGGCTGCGTCCGGGTGCCGCCTGTCCCTTCGCAGCCTCGGGGGTCGTTGCGCCGGGCTCCAGAATCAGGGTCTGCTGGTCGTCGGCGACGGCGGCAGGCGGAAGCGGGTCGTCGGTCGTCGTGTCCTCGGACTCACCTCGGTTGGCGGCCTCGGTCGCCCGAAACAGCTCGGCGAGCGGGCCCTCACGCATGCTCGCGCGCTTCCGCGCCATGGAGCACCTCCTTTGCAAGAGCACGATACGCCTCCGAGGCCGCACCGGAGGGGTCGTAGCCGAGCACCGAGCTTCCCTTCACAGGCGCCTCCGCGTAGCGGACCGTCTTGCGAATCCGGGTCTTGAAGACGAGGTCGCCGAAGTTCTCTTCGAGGATCTCCACCGCCTCACGGGCGTGGAGCGTTCTCGAGTCGTACATCGTCGCCACGATCCCCTCCACGCCGACACGCGGATTGAGATTCTCGCGCACCATCGCGAGCGTGTTCTCGAGCTGGACGAGACCTCGGAGAGCGAGGTACTCGCACTGCACGGGCACGATCACGCCGGTGGCCGCGACGAATGCGTTGATCGTCAGCAGACCGAGGGACGGAGGCGTGTCGATGAGGATGAAGTCGTAGCGGTCGCGCACCTCGACGAGCGCCTTCTCGAGCGAGCGCTCCCGCCCGATCAGCGCGGCGAGCGCGAGCTCGGCTCCCGCGAGATCGATCGACGCCACGGCGAGGTCGACCTCACGCTTCTCGATCACGTGGGAGATCGGGATCTTGCGGACGAGCACGTCGAACATCGACGTCTCGATCGTGTCCGGGTTGAGTCCCTGGCTCATCGTCAGATTGCCCTGCGGATCGAGGTCGACGAGCAGGACCCGATGGCCCATCTCCTTGAACGCGACTCCCAGGTTGAGCGTGGTCGTCGTCTTCGCGACACCGCCCTTCTGATTCGCGAGAACGATGACACGGGTGCCGGTCGCCCCCCGCGAGGGCGCCTGCGGCACGAGGAACGGCGCCGAAACGGCAGCTACTGGTGGATCGTTCGCAACCACGAACTCGTCCAACACGGGAACGTCGTCGAAGCCAAGCTCCGCGCGATCCTCTGCCTCGAGGTCGAACCGGGCCTCGGGCTCGGCATCGCTCACGGCGAGCGCCGTCCCGCCGACGTCGTCTGCGTGCTCTGCGATCTCGCCGTGTGACGACGAGCGTGAGAGAAGTCGTGCGAGTCCCATTGCGCCTCGTTCACCACGGTCCCCCGCACTCCTTCATCGCGAGGGTAGGCGGGTCGGCGGGCGTCAATCCTCGCCGTCCCAGTAGTCGAGTTGCTCGAGCCGTCCGATCACACCCACCCCGCGGAAGCTGACCTTCCCCGAGCGCGGGTAGTAGACGATGTCATTCGGGTCACGCGTGCTGTAGGCGAGGACGGTCATCCCGCCCTCGCCAGCGCGCAGCCCGTGCGCCCGCTGGGTTCCGCCCGGGCGGGCGATCGTCGATCCGGCCCGAACCGGGAACTCCTCCACCGTGCCACCGGCACGGGCGCTCGGGTAGAGCGTCACCGTGCCCTCGCCCTCGAGGAGAACGAAGATCTCCTCCTCGCTCGAGTGCACGTGCGGCGGATTCATCAGCTTCCCGGGCGAAACGGTGTAGTGCGCGATCCCTGTACGTTCCGACCCTGCGGTGTCACCGAGTCGACGCACGACCGAGCCGATGCTCCCGTGCTCGCGCGGCGAGGGCTCGACATCGGCGACGTTGACGATCGTCTCGGGTCGCTCCGAGATGCTCTCCCAACTCGGCGGCCCGGCGGCCGCCTCGCGCTTCCACGGCTGATCTTCCGCGGCGCCCTCGAGTACCCACGTGGGGCCGAGCCAGGAGACGCCGGCCCGCGGCAGCAACGTGTTGGCCGCATAATGACGCTGACCGAAGGCGAGCACGACGACACCGTCGTCACCGGCACGGATCGTGTGAGCATGCTCGAGGGCCCGGTAGACGATGCAGTCACCCGGCCCGATCTCGGATGCGGCCTCGGCGTCTCCGGTCCGCTGGTAGGAGATTCCCGACCCCGAGAGGACGTAGAAGATCTCCTCTTCGGAGCCCTCGAGGTGCAGCGGCGTCGACCAACGGCCCGGTTCGACCGAGATCCGTTGCACGCCCGCCGTGATCGAGTTCCAACCCGACAGCGACTGCCAGATGCCGGCGATGTGCCCTTCCTCGCGCCGGACCCCCTCGACCTCGTCCCAGTGCGTGATCACCTCGACACCCTATCGCGACTATCGCGACAATCGGACCACAGTGATCCGCGGATGGGCGGCTCTACACCGCGACCGGGTCCCGAACGAGTGCCTCACGCAGTCTGGTCACCGCGTCTCCGGCAGTGTCGCCGCCTTCCACGCGAACCCACGCCTCGGCGGCGAGGAGCAGCCCTCGCAGCTCGTCCAGCACCTCCCCCGGGTCCGCGCCCGCCTGCTCCAGCACCTCGATCCGGTCGAGCCGTTCCAGGACTCTGCGTGCCTCTTCCATGGAACGAGCCTACGCGGACAACAGACACGCGTCTGTGACCGGTTCGAAACGGAAGTGTGACCGACCGAACGTGCTCAGCCGACGAGTCGCAACGGCACCCGCTCGCGTACGCCGAGCAGGGCATCGTCGAGTTCGCGCAGCAGCGTCGGCCGCTCGCCGTGGCGGAGCGCCTCCACGAGCGCCCGACGGACCGCATCGGCCGCTGCCGGCGTCGTCTCGCTGCCACCGGCCAGGTTCGAGAGCTCGGCATAGAGCGAGGCGCGGGCCGTCGCCTCGTCCTCCAGCAGCACCGCGGCCCTGAGCGGCCACGTTTCCCCGAGGAGCGCCGCCAGCGCGGCCCGAACCTGCTCGCCCCGGAAGGGCTCGCTCTGGAAGAGCGACAGCTCCCAGCGGTCGAGCGCCTCGGCGAGAGCGCCGTCGGCATCGGCAAGCGGCAGGCGGACGAGCAGCTCGGCAGCGAGCGCGCCACGGAAGGAGTCGAGTCGGCTCGGCTCGCCCGGAGGCTGGGTGGCGGCGATCGGGAGCACCGAGCGAATCCCGAGCGGCCGACCGTCGAGCGTCTCGAACAGAACAGGCCCCGCCGAGAGCGGCGCCGCGGTCGCAAGTCGAAGCGCGCTGACGACGTCCGCGATCTCGGCCGGCGCGTCGGGGGGCTCCTCGATCCCCTCGAGCACCGCGCGCAACTCGAGCACGCAGTAGCGGTCGGGCTCACGTCCGAAGCCCGCCGGCGCGAGCGCCTGCGCCTCGGGCCAGTAGCGTGCAAGCTCGCCGTCGGCGACGGCGCGGACCCGGAGCGCTTCCGTGAGGTCGAGCCGGGTCGGCACGGAGATCCCGACCAGAGGCGCCACGGCGGCATACGCACGGTGCTCTCCGAACAGCGAGCGCTCCAGCTCGGCGTAGCAGCGATCGAAGGAGGCGTCGTCCCAGTCGAAGCCGCCACAGGCCTCGGCCGTGGAGACGAGCAGTCCGAGCAGGACGGTGCGGTAGAGCGCCTCGTCCGCGGAGGTTCTCGCGCCCGCGTGCGCACGCGCGAAGATCGCCGCCGCCGGTTCGCGACGCAGCTCCTCGAGCGCGATCAGCGCGTCGTCGCGGCGGTGCAGCCTCCCGGCTCGATCCTCGACGAAGGCCCGGACGAGCGGCCGGTACTCGTAGAGGGCCGGTCCGGGACCGGCGCCGTGCTCGTGCTCGACGAAGGCAACGGGGAGCTCCGCGCCGTCCTCGATCTCACGGAGCAGGAAGGCGAAGGCACCGAGCGTGAAGCCCCGCAGGGCGGCGTGGAGCTGGGGAGCGCGAACCGCCACTGCTCCCGTTACGCGCCGCGCCGCCGCACTCCTGCGTCACGGCCTCCGGGTTGGCTCCCAGTCGGGCGGCCCGGGGTCTGCCGGCGGCTCTTGCATTCCCGGGAAGCCGCCGATCAACTCCACCGTCCGGTGGCGGAGCCGGGCGAGCCGCGACCCGTGCTGCGAGTACCGCACCCGGGCTCGCTCCAGCTTCGCCTCGTCGTAGAAAACGTGTGCCCACGGCGAGGCGGGGTGCGCCAGCCGGCACCATGCGATCAGCCCCACGAACGGGACGAAGAGGGCGACGATGCCGGTGAACGGACGGCCCTTGAGGAAGGCGACGAGCGCCGCGAGCGCGTTGAGCAGGAGCGCGCCGAAGACGATGACGCGGTTCGTGTATCCGAACGCCTCGCCGTCGACCCCGAACGGAGCGGTGACCGAGAGCAGCAGCCCCACGACGACGAGCGCCAGCAGGACACCGGTGATCGACGCCCGGCCCTCGTGCTCCCAGTAGACGTCGTCGAGGTGGAAGACGAGCGCGAACTCGTCGAGCACGAGCGCTGCCCCGCAGCCGAAGAGTGCGGCGGAAACATGCACGACGATCGGCTCGTCGTAGCTCGAGAACCCCAGCACGCCTGCGACGAGGACGAGGACGATGCCGGGCACGACGTGATGGACGTGGACGTTCGCAACCTTGCCGCTCCCCCAGCCGTGGTGGCGCGCGAACCGCGTGTAGAGCCGTGTCGCGACGAACGTGAGGAGGAAGGCGATCAGGAGCAGAAGCAGCGGCAGCTTTCCCGCCTCGATGACCTCTCGCTGGAAGAACGACGCCCGGGTCGCTGCGAGGAGCATCACGGCCGGAGGACCGCCCGGCGGGGTCCCGCGAGGAAGCCCGCCTCGACGAGCAGCGGCATCGCCTCGGTCTCCGCGACAGGGCGGCCGTCGAACCGCTCCACGGCCAGCCGCTTCGCGTGACCGTCGCGCACCCAGCTGGCAAGAGCTGCGAGCGCCGGCCGCAGCCACGTCTCGTCTGGATCGCGGAGCGGCACGAGCGTCCGCCCGCCTCGCTCGACGTAGAGCAGCGCCTCGCCGCGGCGCAAGACGACGTGCGCGCCGGCAACGCGCGCGGCGCGCGCTCCCGCTCGTCTCGGCCAGGGAAGTGCAGCACCGTAGGGTTGGGCCGGGTCCGCGGCGGCAAGCACGAGCAGGTCGCCTTCGCCGCCCTCCCGGTTGCGCAGCTCCCGCAGCCGCTCGACGGCGCCCGGAAGCGCGAACTGGGCACCGCCGAGGCCTTCCACGAAGTAGCCACGCCGACAGGCGCCGATCGTCTCGAGGGCGCGAAGCTCGCCGTAGACGGCCCCGTAGCCTCCCGGGATCCCCTCGCCCCGGACGCCGTCCCGGACGACGATGCCCTGCCGCTCGAGCAGGAGCTCGGCCAGGGCGCGCCTGTCGAGCGCCTGCGGGAAGAGCCTCGAGGCGAGCGACCAGCGGCCCTGGGTCGACGTGGCGCCCGCTGCCCGTGTGCGCGCGAAGCGCCGCGGCCGTCGTTCCTCGACGGGGGTCCCGTAGCGTCGTTCGGCCCGCAGCGGCGTCCAGGCGTCGTTCGTCACCTCGCCGGCCCAGACGAGCTCCCACAGGGCCGGCAATGCGTCCGCCGGCTCGAGCCCCGCCGCCGTGAGCAGATCGGGCCAGAACTCGGCAGAGCGGGCGAGCGCCGCCCGCAGCGCCCGAGCCGCCTCGCTCTCCGGAGCAGCCGCGGAGCCCGGCGCACCGAGCAGCGCTGCGTCTGTCCGGAAGTAGAGCGCCACCCGGTCGAGCCCCGCCCCGACCCAGACGACCTCGCCGGTCGCGCACAGGGCATCGAGCGCCGCGGGCGTGTAATCCGGCACCCGGCGCCGTAGCACCTCGCTCTCCCACAGGGACACGGGCAGAGGCAGCGCCTGCAGCGGCACGAGCGCCTCGCGCAGCGTCGCGCGACGGTCGATACCGTGCCAGGCCGGCAGGAAGCGTCCGAGCGTCTCCTGCTCGGCCGGCTCGACCTCGCGGCGCAGCGCCGCGAGGGAGGCACGCCGCAGCCGTCGCAGGACGTCTGGATCGCACCATTCCCGCTCGACTCCACCCGGGCGCAGCTCGCCGCGAACGAGCCGGTCGCGGCGCTCGAGCTCGTGCAGCAGAGCCTCAACCCGTGCGACGTCGAGGTCGTAGCGTCTTGCCGCCTCCTCGGTCGTGAACGGCCCCCGGGAGCGGGCGTAGCGGGCAAGGAGCACGGCGAGCGCGTCGGGGACGGGCTCGAGGAATACCTCCGGGAGCCCACCCGGAGGCATGGCCCCGACCGCGTCGCGAAACAGCCCCGCGTCCTCGGCCGCGATCAGCCTTGCCTCACCTGCGATCCGCACCCGCACCGCCCGCCGCTCCGCCTCGAGCACGGCCCCGAGCTCGGCCCCGAACTCGGCCTCCTGCAGGTCGCCGCGGCGCCGCAGCAGATCGTGGAGCTCGTCCGCTGACCCGGGGTCGCCCGCGAGCTGCGCCTCGACAGCAGCGAGCGCGGCCGGGTCGATCAGGTCGCGCAGCTCCTCCTGGCCGAGCAGCTCCCGCAGGAGGTCGCGGTCGAGCGAGAGCGCCTGCGCCCGCCGTTCGGCGGCCGGCGTGTCGTCCTCGTACATGTAGGTCGCGACGTAGGAGAAGAGAAGCGAGGACGCAAACGGCGACGCGGAAGGCGTCTCGACCTCTACGAGGTCGAGCTCGCGCGTCTGCAGGCCGTGGAGGATCCGCTTCAGGGCCGGCAGGTCGAAGACGTCCTGGAGGCACTCCCGGTAGGTCTCGAGGACGACCGGGAAGGAGCCGTAGTCGCGCGCCACCTGCAGCAGGCTCTGGGCCTTGAGGCGCTGCTGCCAGAGCGGCGTCCGCTGTCCCGGGCGGCGGCGTGGGATCAGCAGCGCGCGCGCGGCGTTCTCGCGGAAACGGGCTCCGAAGAGCGCCGTCTGCCCCACCTCCTGGACGACGATCTCCTCGACCTCCTCCGCGGTCAGCATGAGGTCGGAGAGCGGCGGCGGCACGTCGGCCTCGGGAAGATGGAGCGCGATCCCGTCGTCCGACCAGATCGACTGCACCTCGAGACCGAGCGCGTCGCGGAGACGGGCCCCGAGCGCCATCGCCCAGGGCGCGTGTACGCGGGCGCCGAACGGCGTCAGGATGCAGACACGCCAGTCACCGATCTCGTCACGGAAGCGCTCGACGACGACCGTGCGATCCGACGGCACGACACCGCCGGTCGCTGCTGTCTGCTCGCGCAGGTACGTGAGGAGGTTCCGAGCCGCCAGCGCGTCCAGATGGAAGTCCCCCGTCAGCCGTGCGAGCGCATCGGCGTCCGAGAGCGCCACGACCTCGCGCGAGGCGCGTCCGATCCTCTCGCCCAGCTCCGCCGGCCGGCCGACCCCCTCGCCCTTCCAGAACGGCACCGCACCGGGCACGCCGGGGGCCGGCGAGACGAGCACCCGGTCGTGGGTGATCTCCTCGATCCGCCACGTCGAGGCACCGAGGAGGAACGTCTGCCCTTGTCTCGCCTCGTAGACCATCTCCTCGTCGAGCTCGCCCACGCGGCCGCCGCCGTCCACCTGGAAGACGCCGTAGAGGCCGCGATCCGGGATCGTGCCCGCGTTCGTCACCGCCAGCCGACGTGCTCCCTGCCGGCCCTTGATCAGACCGGCTCCCCGGTCCCACACGATGCGGGGGCGCAGCTCCGCGAACTCGTCCGAGGGGTAGCGCCCGGCCAGCATGTCGAGGACGTTCTCGAGTTGGGCCCGGGGCAGGTCGGCGAAAGGGTAGGCGCTGCGGACAAGGTCGTGGAGGTCGTCGACTGCGATCTCCTCCTCGGCGCAGATCGCCACGATCTGCTGCGCGAGCACGTCGAGCGGGTTGCGCGGGATCCGGGTCTCCTCGATCGCACCCTCCCGCATCGCCTTGGCGACGACCGCCGACTCGAGCAGGTCGGCGCGGAACTTGGGGAAGATCCGGCCCTTCGAGACCGCACCGAGCTCGTG
This sequence comes from uncultured Gaiellales bacterium, assembly GCA_964581085.1. GTDB lineage: Bacteria > Actinomycetota > Thermoleophilia > Gaiellales > Gaiellaceae > Gaiella. The sequence goes on from CAZOMP010000012.1 coordinate 76,611, forward strand.
GCCTGCGCGCCCGATGCGCTGCAGGCCGCGCGCGACCGACTTCGGGCTCTCGACCTGGACCACGAGGTCGACTGCGCCCATGTCGATACCCAGCTCGAGCGACGAGGTCGCGACCAGACACGGGATCTGACCCGCCTTCAGCAGCTCCTCGATCTCGGCCCGCTGCTCGCGCGCGAGCGAGCCGTGGTGGGCTCGCGCAACCGTCTCCTCGGCGAGCTCGTTGAGACGCAGTGCCAGGCGCTCCGCGAGCCGCCGGTTGTTGACGAAGACGATCGTGGAGCGGTGCTGCCGCACGAGGTCGAGCAGGGCCGGGTAGATCGAAGGCCAGATCGAGCGTCCCGTCTGCTCGTACCCCGATCCCATGGCGACGTCGGCGGGGAGAACCGGCTGGGCGAGATCTGCGTTCGAGCCGGGCTCGCGCATGTCCTCGAGCGCCACCACCACCTCGAGGTCGAGCTCCTTGCGAGTCCCCGCGTCGACGAGCCGGATCGGTCGGGCCCCGGAGACGAAACGACCGATCTCCTCGAGCGGTCGCTGCGTGGCCGAGAGCCCGATCCGCTGGAACGGTCGCTCGACGACCCGCTCGAGCCGCTCGAGTGAGAGCGCCAGGTGGGCCCCGCGCTTGCTCCCGGCGACCGCGTGCACCTCGTCGAGGATGACGGTCTCGACCCGGCGCAGCATCTCGCGCCCCTGCGAGGTGAGCAGGAGGAACAGCGACTCGGGCGTCGTGATCAGGATGTCGGGCGGCGTCCGCAGCATCCGGCGCCGCTCGCGCTGGTCGGTGTCGCCGGTGCGAACGCCCACGGTGAGCGAGGAGCCGAGCCCGGCGAGGGGTCCCCGGAGGTTGCGCTCGACGTCGTAGTTCAGCGCCTTCAACGGCGAGACGTAGAGCAGGCGCAGCCCGTCTCCCGGACGTTCGTGGAGACGATCGATCCCGACGAGGAACGCCGCGAGCGTCTTGCCCGACCCGGTCGGCGCCTGCACGAGCACGTGTTCGCCGCTCGAGATCGCCGGCCAGGCGGCCTCCTGGGCCGGGGTCGGCGCGACGAAGGCCCGCGTGAACCAGGCGCGTGTCGCAGGGCTGAAGGCGGCCAGCACATCCACCCGAGCCAGGGTAGCGCGGGATACGATTGGGTCATGACCAGGCCCAAGCAGCTCTACTTCACGGGCGATCCCGAGGCGGACACGCTCAACGCGACGAACCCGCTGGCGCTGCTGATCGGCTTCGCACTCGACCAGCAGGTCACGGTGCAGCAGGCGTTCGCGGGGCCGTTGAAGTTGCAGCAGCGGCTCGGCAACCTCGACGCCGCGCAGATCGCCGCCACGCCTCTCGACGACCTCGAGGCCGCCTTCCGTGAGCACCCCGCGATCCACCGCTTCCCCCACAACATGGCCGTGCGCGTGCACGAGCTCTGTGCGCACGTCGCGGAGGTGTACGGCGGCGACGCTTCGCTGCTCTGGACGACGGCCGGCGACGCACGCGAGCTCGAGAAGCGGATCCGGGCGCTCCCCGGCTACGGCGACATGAAGGTGAAGGCACTCGGCGCAACGCTGGCCAACCGGTACGGCGTAACCGCCGCCGAACCGCTGAAGCCCGACTTCATGACGCTCGGAGACGTCGACTCGGTCGAGGCGCTCGACGCCTACCAGTCGACGAAACGCGCCAAGAGAGCAGCCGCCCGCGCCGCCGCACACACCACCGGGTGATCACCCTCCACACGCTCTCGGACGGCGGCCAGACGGCCGAGAGCGTCGCGAACGAGCTGATCGCCTACTTCGACGGCGCCCACGAATCGCTGCACGCAGCGATCTACGACATCCGGCTCCAGCACGAGATCGAGCATCGCGGCCGGGCAGCGCTGCTCTCGGCGTTCGAGCGAGGCACCGAGATCAGGCTCGTCTACGAGCTCGACGACGCCACCCGCGACCCGCTACCACCGCCGCCGCGCACCGACCCGGCCACGATCGCAGGCGAGCGCTTCCCGAGCCACGGCGTCTCGACCCGGCAGGGCCTCATGCACCACAAGTACGTGATCCGCGACGCGAAGACGGTCTGGACGGGGTCGATGAACTGGACCGAGGACTCGTTCACCCGCCAGGAGAACGTCATCGTCGTGATCGAGTCCGAACAGCTCGCCTACTCCTACGGGCTCAACTTCGCGGAGATGTGGAAGGCCACGACCGTCGAGCACACCGGCAAGGTGCAGCCGCGGCCGGTCGACGTCGGCGGCGCCGAGGTACGGCCGTGGTTCTGCCCGGGGCACGGAAACGATCTCGCGCACCGGATCGCCAAGCAGTTCGGCAAGGCGAAACGCCGCATCCGGATCGCATCCCCGGTGCTCAGCTCGGGCCCCATTCTCGCGACGCTCGTCGAGATCGTGAACGAGGGCCGCTGCACCGTCGCAGGTGTCGTCGACGACACGCAGGTGGACGAGGTGTTCCACCAGTGGCAGACGAACGGCGTCAGCGCCTGGAAGATCCCCCTGCTGCGCACCGTGCTGACGAAGGCACCGTTCTCCGGCAAGCGCTCGACGCGCTGGACGCCGTCCTCGGTGCACGACTTCATGCACGCGAAGGTGGCGGTCGCCGACGACACCGCCTTCGTCGGCTCGTTCAACCTCTCCCGCAGCGGCGAGCGGAACGCGGAGAACGTCGTCGAGATCCGCGACTCGCAGATTGCCGATCGTCTCGCCGACTACATCGACGAACTCCGCGAGCGTTACCCGAAGGCGACCCCGCCAGGTGGTACTCAGGCCTGACATCGGCCGAGGGATCGGGTCGCGCCGGGGTGTTGCCGACACTCCCGCCATGCGCGTAGCGGTACTTCTCGCCGCTCTCGGCACGGCACTCGCGGCGGCGTTCGCGGCCGTCGCGGCGACGGCGCCGGGGCACCACCCGGTCATCGCGGGCTGCCCGCTCTTCCCGGCGAGCAACCCGTGGAACGAGCGGGTCGACGGGCTCCCGGTCGCAGCCGGCTCGGCAGCGACGATCGCCTCGATCGGACCGACGGGCACCCTGCACCCGGACTTCGGCTCCGGCACCTGGGACGGCGGCCCGATCGGCATCCCCTTCACCGTCGTCGGGCGCTCGCAGCCAAAGAGCGCGGTGCGCTTCGAGTACGCCGACGAGTCCGATCGCGGGCCCTATCCGATCCCGGCCAACGTGCGTATCGAGGGCGGAGCCGCGTCGGACGGCGACCGGCACGCGCTCATCGTCGACCGCGGCAGCTGCAAGCTCTACGAGCTGTACGCACTACGGCGCGTCGGTGGCCGCTGGACGGCCGGCTCGGGCGCCATCTGGGATCTCCGCTCCAATCGCCTCCGACCCGCCGGTTGGACGTCGGCAGACGCGGCCGGGCTGCCGATCCTCCCCGGTCTCGCCCGCTACGACGAGGTCGCACGGGGGCAGATCGACCACGCGCTCCGCTTCACCGTCTCCCGCACCCGTCGCGCCTACGTCTGGCCTGCGCGGCACTCCGCGAGCAGCCTCACCGACCCATCGCTCCCGGCCATGGGAACACGCCTGCGGCTGAAGGCGAGCTACGACATCTCGCGCTTCCCGCCGCAGGCGCGCGTCGTTCTGAGAGCGTTGCAGCAGTACGGGATGATCGTGGCCGACAACGGCTCCGACTGGTTCATCTCCGGTGCGCCAGACCCGCGCTGGTCGAACGACGACCTCCACTCGCTCGGACGCGTGCCCGGATCGGCCTTCGAGGTGGTCGACACGTCGGCACTCCATCGCTGAGATCCCGACGCCGATACCGAGGAGATGCGCCTCGCCGTCTGCATCGCACTCGTCCCGGTGCTCTTCCTGAGTTGGCAGTGGTGGGGCGACCATACGATCGAGTACCGACTCGCGGCGCCGTCCGGCACGGGTGCGCCGCCCGTGACGCCCCCAGGCTGATTCGCGTCGCTGTCAGACTGCCAGCGACGAGGAGCGGGCCGGTAGGCACGCCGGTGAGAGGAGGCAGGGATGGCAATCGAGCGCGTCGTCGTGGTGGGTGGCGCCGGTGTGATGGGCAACGGGATCTGCCAGGTCGTGGCGGGAGCCGGCCTCGAGGTGACGATGGTCGACCTCGACGAGGCGGCTCTCGCACGCGGGCGAGGGCGAATCGAGACAAGCCTCGAACGGCTCGCGAAAGCGGGCACGATCTCGGCGCCGGTCGCGGAGGCGACACTCGCCCGCATCGGGAGCTCGACCGCGCTCGAAGACGCGGCCGCCGAGGCGGATCACGTGATCGAGACCGTCGTCGAGGACCTGGCATTGAAGGCGGACGTGCTGCATCGGCTCGACGCGGTCTGCCGGGATGAGGTGATCCTCGCCTCGAACACCTCGCAGATCTCGATCTCGCGGCTCGCCGCGTCGACCTCACGCCCCGATCGTGTGATCGGCTCGCACTGGTTCAACCCGCCGCCGCTGATGCGGCTGATCGAGCTCGTGCGCGGGGTCGAGACGTCGGACGAGACGCTCGCCACGGCGACCGAGCTCGCCCATCGCTACGGGAAGGAGACGATCGTCTGCAAGCGCGACACGCAGGGGTTCGTCACCTCACGGCTCGCCTGTCTGTTCGCGGTCGAGGCGGCACGGATCGTCGAGGAGGGAATCGCCGACGTCGACGATGTCAACCGCGCCTGCAGACTCGCCTTCGGTCATGCCATGGGCCCTCTCGAGACCGCCGACCTGAGCGGCCTCGACACGCTTCTCCGCGCCTGCGAGGGGATGACGGACTGCTACGGCGACCGTTTCCGGGCACCGCAGAACATCCGGGCGCTCGTCGCGGCCGGGCATCTCGGCCGCAAGACGGGACGCGGCTTCGCGGAGTACGGCAAACCGTACTGACCCATATACCCCCATAGGGTATTTTCCCCATATGAACACACATACCCACCACCCCACCTCGCCGACCCGCACCGCGGTCCAGGCGACCCTCCACTGCCTCACCGGTTGTGCGATCGGCGAGATCCTCGGCATGGTGATCGCAACCGCCGTCGGGCTCGGTGACGGTGCGTCGATCGCGCTCGCGATCGCGCTCGCTTTCTCCTTCGGCTACGCCCTCACCTTGCGTCCGCTGCTGCGTGCAGGCATCGCACCCCGTCCGGCGCTCCGGCTCGCGTTCGCGTCGGACACCCTCTCGATCGCAACGATGGAGATCGTCGACAACCTCTTCATTGTCCTCGTCCCGGGCGCGCTCGCAGCCGGCCTCGCCGATGGGCTCTTCTGGTGGAGCCTGCTTGCGAGCCTCGCGATCGCCTTCGTCGTCACCGTTCCCGTCAACCGCGCCCTGATCGTGCGCGGAAAGGGACACGCAGTCGTCCACGAGCTGCACTCCCACTGAGGGGAGAACGCGATTCTCAGGCCGGCGGAGGCGCGGTCGTCTTGCGTACGACGATCTCGAGCGGAAGCGTCTCGCAGATCGCGCCGCGGTCTCCGCCGGCAAGGAGCTCGAGCATCAGCTCCCCCCCGCGCTGGCCGCTTGCCCGCAGCGGCTGCCTGACCGTGGAGAGCCCGACGTAGGCGCCAACCGCCACATCGTCGAACCCGACGACTGAGACGTCGCGAGGGACGGAGAGGCCGGCGCGCTCGACCGCTTCGATCACGCCGAGCGCCTGGGTGTCCGAGCCCGCGAAGATGGCCGTGGGACGATCGGGTAACGCGAGGAGCTCCTCGGTGAGGCGATGCACGATGTGTCTTTCGTGCCCGCCTTCCTTCACGTATCCGGCGGGCGATTCGATGCCGGCGCGGTGCAACGCCTGCCTGTAGCCGTCGCGCCGGCCGTAGCGCGTCGTCAGGTGATAGGGGCTGCCGGGTGGGTCGCCGACGAACGCGACGCGACGGTGCCCGAGGTCGAGCAGGTGCTGCGTCGCGAGCTCGCCGCCGGACGCGTCGTCGATCACGATCGAGGGGACGGCCGGATGCCGGCCGTCGATCACGACCACCGGGAGATCCGCGCTCCGGAGCCGATCGATCTCGTCGTCGGTCGGCGACATCGAGACGATCAGGACTCCGTCGACCCGACCCGGGTCGGCGAGGAGCGCGAATTCCTTCTCTCGCCGCTCCGGGCGCTCGAGGCTGAACAGCGCCACGTCGTAGCTGGACTCGGCGAAGCGGCCGACGACGCCGCCGAGGCGCTCGAGCGTCGAGGCCCGATCGAAGACCGGCACGACCGCGGCGACCGTGTGTGTTCGTTGGAGGGACAGATTGCGGGCGAGGCGGCTCGGCTGATACCCGAGTGCCTGGATCACATCGAGGACCCGTGCCCTCGTCGTCGCAGCGACGAGCGGACTGTCGTTGATGACCCGCGAGACCGTCGCGACCCCGACCCCGGCGCTCGCGGCCACATCGGCAATCGTCGTCTTCCCGTCGGTGTGCTCTGGAAGCGGTGCCATTCTTGCTGCGCCTTTCGCGTTGACCCTCGGGTGCCTGCCGGTGGTCCGACTCCGGCCTCCACCAACGCCAACCCGGTTGGCATGTGGCCATGATCGGCGTCGACAGGAGGATAACCCGCTCATGGAGTACGTGTCAAAGAGTCCGGTGCGCCCGCTTGACTTTCGTGCCGGGTCAGTTGTACATTGCGCCAATGTCTTTGAAAGCGGTTCCATCCAGAGACAGAACCGCCGCGGATGCAGTCGGGTTCCGGTCGTGACCGACCGGAGCCCCGTTCTCGTCAGCTCGAAGGAGGGAAGTACGCAATGACCGCAATTCGCACGTCCCGCGCCGCTCGTTCGAGGACGGCGCTCCTCGTTGTCGTGGTGGCCATCGTCGCCGCACTCGCTCTCACGGCCGGGTCTGCGCTCGCCTCGCGTCAGGCGAAGCAGGCGACGACGCTGACGGCGCTGATCGGCAGCTCCGGCCCCGCCGAGACGTTTGCCGTCAACGCGGCGGTGGCTGCCTGGACCAAAGCGACAGGCATCGACGTCAAGGTGATCGTCGCCTCCGACCTGGGGCAGCAGCTTGCGCAGGGCTTCGCCTCCGGCGATCCCGCAGACATCTTCTACCTCGGCAACGACCAGGTGGCGACGTACGCGAAGACCGGGGCGCTCGCGCCGCTCGACGGCCTCACGAACGTCAAGTCCTTCTACCCGAGCCTGCTCGCGGCCTACACCTACAACGGGCACCTGTACGCGGCTCCGAAGGACTTCTCGACGCTCGCGCTCGTGGTCAACAACGCGTCGTGGCGGCGCGCAGGTCTGAAGGCCAAGGACTATCCGAAGACATGGGCCCAGCTCGCGGCGGTCGCGAAGAAGCTCACGCGCTCCGGCCAGGTCGGCCTCTGCACCAACCCGGAGTTCCACCGCCTGGGCGTCTTCATGATCGAGAACGGCGGCTGGCTCGTCTCGAAGAACGGCAAGACGGCAACCGTCAACAGCAAGCAGAACATCCAGGCGTTCAACTTCGTCAAGTCGATGCTGAATGCCGGCTCGATGAAGCTCACGAACCAGCTCGGTGTCGGCTGGGGCGGTGAGGGCTTTGGCAAGCAGCTCTGCGCCATGACGATCGAGGGGAACTGGATCGCCGGTGCGATGCAGCACGACTACCCGACCGTCAGCTATTCGGTCGCAGAGCTTCCCTCCGGCCCGGCCGGCAAGGGCACGCTGCAGTACGACGGCGGCTGGGGTCTCGCCCAGGCGTCGAAGAACAAGCCCGAGGCGATGAGGCTGATCGCCTATCTCACCGCCCGCAAGGTCCAGCTCGGGATGGCGAAGGCGTTCGGTGTGATGCCGCCCTCGAAGGCGAATGCGAAGGCGTGGGTGAAGCTCTACCCGAAGTCGACCGCATTCCTGGCCGGCGCCAACTACTCGAAGAGCATCCCGCCCGTTCCGGACATCGCAACGGTGCTCTCGGACTTCAACCAGCAGCTGCAGAATCTGCCGAACACGAACCCGAAGCAGATCCTCGACCGCGTGCAGTCCGAGCTCCAGTCGATCCTGAACCAGTAGTCAGACACGACGACCTACCTCGGGGAACACCTGCCGGCGCGCGACGTCGGCGGGTGTTCTCCCGGGCGATCCGAGGGTGACCCCAGTGGTGAAGCGACTGATAACGCGGGTACGCGAGCCGGGTATCTACGGCCACCAGGCAACTGCGGGTTGGCTCTTCCTTGCTCCCGTGATCGCGATCCTCGGGCTCTTCCTGCTCTTGCCGATCCTGATGGCGGCCTGGGTCAGCGTCTCCGACTGGAACGGCAACGGCAGCCCCTTCAGCGCCGACGTGCATTTCGTCGGTCTCGAGAACTACCGACACCTCCTCACCACCCCGGGCCTCGACCAGAACAACTTCGGGATCTCGCTCCGCAACAACTTCTACTTCGTCCTGCTGGTGGTTCCCATCCAGACGGCGGTTGCCCTCGTCCTCGCCGTACTCGTCAACCGGCGCGTGAACTTCGTCGGTCTCTTCCGGACGGCCTTCTACTTTCCGTCGGTGACGAGCTCGGTCGCGATCACGATTCTCTTCCTGTTCCTCTTCTCGCCGTCCGGCCCGGTCAACAAGCTGCTCTCCTACGTCGGGATCACGGGACCGACGTGGCTCTATGACCCGCGGGGGCTCTTCCACGTCATCCTCGCCCAGCTCGGCGTCGACCAGCCGCCGGCGTGGCTTGCAAACCACCTCTTCCTCGGCGTCAGCTACTGGGACTGGCTCTCGGGACCGAGCATCGCGATGTGCGTCTTCATCCTCCTCGCGATCTTCACGACGGCGGGGACGTTCATGCTGCTGTTCCTCGCCGCATTGCAGGGCATCGACGAGTCTGTCAACGAGGCTGCCGCCCTCGACGGCGCGACGGAGTGGCGCAAGTTCCGCCACATCACGGTGCCGATGATCGGGCCGACGATCTTCACCGTCGTCACGCTCGGCCTGATCGGGACATGGCAGCTGTTCGATCAGATCTACGTCGGCACCAAGGGGAGCCCGGCGAACACGACGCTCACCCCGGCGTTCCTCTCCTTCAACGAGTCGTTCAACGCGAACGACTGGGGAGTCGGTGCGGCGCTCGCATTCATCCTGTTCGCGATCATCGTCTTCTTCACGGTGATCACGCGGTTCCTGACCCGGAATCCGGACAGGGTGCCCCGGCGGCGGCGGTTCAAGCCGACGACGGGCGGCGGCAGGACGCGCGGCGGCTCGCCGGTCGTCCCGACGGGCGGAGGTGCGCGGTGAGCAGCAGGACCTCCACCGCCCCGGGCGCGCCGCCCGCGATCAGGGGCGACGAGGGCGCGATTCGCCGGCGCCGGATCCGGACGACGCTCTCCTACAGCCTTCTGATCGCAATCGCCGTCGTCTTCATCTTCCCCTTCGTGCTCGCAGTGTCGACGACCTTCAAGACGGAGCCGAATGCGACGAACGACCCGCTCGGGTTGATCCCGTCGCCGTTCACCACCCAGGCCTACCACGATCTGTTCAACGCCTACGACTTCGGGCTCTGGGTGAAGAACTCCGTCATCGTGACCCTCGGGATCACGTTCCTGCGCGTCTTCCTCGACAGCCTCGCCGGCTACTCGCTGGCACGTCTGCGCTTCCGTGGACGCGCAGGGGTCTTCGCGACGATCGTCGCCGTCATGGCCGTCCCGAGCGTCGTGCTGCTGATCCCGAAGTTCCTGATGATCCGACAGCTCGGCATGTACGACACCTACTACGGGATGATCATCCCGCTGCTCGTCGACGCCGCGGGCGTCTTCATCATGAAGAACTTCTTCGAGTCGATTCCCGTCAGCGTCGAGGAGTCTGCCCGGATCGACGGGGCGAGCATCTTCCGCACCTACTGGTCGATCGTGCTGCCGATGGCGCGACCCGCACTGATCACGATCTTCATCCTCTCGTTCCAGGGATCCTGGAACGAACTCGCGCATTTCATCATCGCCGCCCAGAGCGAGAGCCTCAACACCCTGACCAAGGGCGTGGCCCAGCTCGCATCGGGCCAGCTCGGCGTCGGCAACCGCTACCCGCTCAAGCTCGCGGCGTCCGTGCTGATGACGATCCCGGTCGCGATCCTGTTCTTCGTCTTCCAACGCCGGATCATGAACACCTCTGAGGGCGCCGTAAAGGAGTGATGCGTCTCCCCCGTGCCGATCGACATCGGTCGAAGACGAGACAGCGAACACATGGCCAGCATTACCTTCGACAACGTGACCAAGCGATACGGCGACGGCTACCCGGCCGTCTCCGATCTCGATCTCCAGATCGAGGACGGTGAGTTCATCGTGCTCGTCGGCCCGTCCGGCTGCGGCAAGTCGACTGCGCTTCGGATGCTCGCCGGTCTCGAGGAGATCACCGGCGGCGAGATCCGGATCGGCGAGCGCGTCGTCAACAACCTGCCGCCGCGGGACCGCGACATCGCGATGGTGTTCCAGAACTACGCGCTCTACCCGCACATGACCGTCGCCGAGAACATCGGCTTCTCGCTGCGGATGCGCAAGGTGCCGAAGGCGGAGGCACGGCGGCGGATCGAGGAGACGGCACACATCATCGGCCTCGTCGACCACCTGGACCGCAAGCCGCGCCAGCTGTCGGGCGGCCAGCGGCAGCGGGTCGCGATGGGACGCGCGATCGTCCGCGAACCACAGGTCTTCCTGATGGACGAGCCCCTGTCGAATCTCGACGCGAAGCTGCGCGTCCAGATGCGCGCCGAGATCTCGCGCATCCAGCGGCAGCTCGCGGTCACGACGGTCTACGTCACCCACGACCAGGTCGAGGCGATGACGATGGGCGATCGGGTGGCCGTCATGAGCAGCGGGGTGCTGCAGCAGTTCGACGTCCCCCAGCGGCTCTACGAGCGACCTCTCAACCTGTTCGTCGCGACCTTCATCGGCAGCCCTGCGATGAACATGCTCGAGGGGCAGCTGGAGCAGGCCGGCGGCGACGACCTCGTGTGTCGTCTCGGGCCGGCATCGCTCGCCCTGCCGGTCGAGGTGCTTCGCGAACGTCCTGCTCTGACCGGCTACGCAGGTCGGTCGGTTGCCGTCGGTCTCCGCCCCGAGTCGATCCGTGAGGCGGGGCCGGATACGCCCGCCGGTCCCGGCCGCCTGCGCGGACGCGTCCAGGCAGTCGAGGCGCTGGGCCCGGAGCAACTCGTCTATGTCGAGATCGAGGCGACGCGCGTTCGCGTCGAGGACAGCCGGGATGCCGACGCCGACGGCATGACCGACGAGCTCGGAGAGCTCGTCACCGATCCGGCCGACTCGATCGTGGTCGCGCGACTCGACGCTTCCACGCCGGTCAGGGCAGCCGACAGCATCGAGCTCGCGGTCGACACTCGCCGCCTCCATTTCTTCGATCTCGAGAGCGGACAGGCGATCCGTGCCTGACCGCGGCCCGCTCGTACTGCTCGACGGATCGTCGTTTCTCGTCTGTGACCGGCGTGGCGACCTCGACGGTGTCGTCGCGGCGTCGGGCTACTTCGCCGCCGACACGCGCTTTCTGTCCCGGTCGGTGCTCACGATCGACGGCCGCCGCGGCGAGCCCGTCGCGTTCACGCAGAGCGAACCGCACGCTGCCGTCATCGACCTCGGCTGGGAGACGAACGTGGCCGTGCGGCGGGAGCTGTTCGTCGGCAGCGGACTCGAGGAGACGATCACGGTCTCGAACGACTCGGACGCCGCCGTGGAGGGCCTCGTCGTGCTCGAGCTGGCATCGGACTTCGCGGACATCTTCGCCGTCAAACGGGTGGAGGATCTCGGTGCGCCGCGCACCTCCGAGGTCGCGCCCTCGCGGCCCGGGCAGTGGACGCATCCGAGCACAGTCGAGTTCGCAGACGACGGATTCCCGGCGCGCACGCTCGTCCATCTCCGGCCGACGCCCGACGAAGCGGATGGGGCGTCTGCCAGCTACCGGGTCCAGCTCCAGCCCGGCGAGCGCTGGCAACTGCACGTGGCAGCACAGTGGCTCCTGAACGGGACGCCGGAGCTCGACGGGGCAGCGTTCGAGGCAAGCCTCCGCGACGACCGGCAAGAACGCGACGCGTCGATCGCGGCGTGGCGCCGTTCGCTCCCCCGGCTGCAGTCGCCCTCCGAGCCTGCCCTCGAGCCCACCTGGGCGCATTCTCTCGCCGACCTGGCCGCGCTCCGGCTGCGCTGGCAGGGCAACGGCATGGTGCCGGCGGCAGGCCTGCCCTGGTTCATGACGCTGTTCGGCCGCGACACGCTGATCACGTCGCTCCAGGAGCTGCTCGTCGGGCCGGAGGCCGCAAGAGGGGCGTTGCGCGCCCTTGCAGACGTGCAGGCGCACGCCGACGACCCCGAGCGCGACGCGGAGCCGGGCAAGATCGTGCACGAGCTGCGGCAGGGCAAGACTGCGCTCGTCTGGACCGATCGCTACTACGGCAGCGTCGACGCGACGCCGCTCTTCCTCGTCCTGCTCTCCGAGCTGTGGCGCTGGACCGGAGACGACGGGATCGTTCGCGAGCTGGAGACGCCTGCGCGGCGGGCACTCGAATGGATCGACGACTCCGGCGACCGGGACGGGGACGGCTTCGTCGAGTACCACCGGCGGGCGCGCTACGGCATCGACAACCAGAACTGGAAGGACTCGTACAACTCGATGGTCTTCCACGACGGCTCCCTGGCGAGCGCGCCGATCGCGCCCGTCGAGGTCCAGGGGTACGTCTACGACGCGAAGCGGCGCCTGGCCGAGCTCGCCCGCCGCGTCTGGGACGACGAGACGACCGCCGTCCGGCTCGAGGCGGAGGCATCGATCCTGAAGGAGCAATTCGACGAGGCGTTCTGGTTGCCGCAGCGCGGTTTCTATGCGCTCGGTCTTGATCTCGACAAACGGCCGATCGATGCGCTCGGCTCGAATATGGGGCACCTGCTCTGGAGCGGGATCGTGCCCGAGGAACGGGTCGCCGAGGTCGCCACGAGGCTCACCGCCGGGCCACTGTGGTCCGGCTGGGGCATTCGCACGCTTGCGAGCGACGAGCGGGCGTTCGACGCGCTCGAGTACCACAACGGCACCGTCTGGCCACACGACAATTCGCTGATTGCGCTCGGGCTCGCGAGATCCGGGCGACCGGTCGAGGCGGAGCGCGTGGTGCGCGCGCTCATCGATTGCGCTCCCTGCTTCGAATACCGGCTTCCGGAGCATTTCGCGGGCGGGGAGCGGCAGCCTGACGAGCCCCCTGGCAGCGTCCCGAGCTCCGCTCGACCGCAGGCCTGGGCCGCCGGAACGCCGCTCCTCCTGCTCCGCGCCCAACTCGGGCTCGAGCCCGACCCCGAGACGCGGGAACTGCGGGTCACCCCGGCCGTGCAGCCGGCGTGGATGGACGGGCTCGTACTGGAAGGCGTGCGGGCGTTCGGACGTCACTGGTGCGTACGGGTCGAAGATCGCACTGCGAGCGTCGTCCCCCTGGACGACCAGCAGTCACCGCAGACGCCGCATCACCATGACTGAATCAGCAATGCGGCAGCGTTGCCGAAAAGGGTAAGAAGCGCGACACCCTGGACACAAAGAATCTGGGTGGCCGATGACCACCTGAGTCGATTCGGGTCCAAGGAAGTGAGGTGTCGTGGTGCAGTCGTATCGGTATCTGGTGGTCGGCGGGGGGATGTCCGCGGACGCGGCGTGTCGAGGAATCCGGGAGCATGACGCGCAGGGAACGATCGGTCTGGTCGGGCAGGAGGTGCACCCCCCGTATGCACGGCCGCCGCTCTCGAAAGGGCTCTGGAAGGGCGGCGACGAGGCGAAGATCTGGCGCGGCACGTCCGAGCTCGGTGTCGAGCTCAGCCTCGGGCGACGGATCGACTCACTCGATCTGGACGTCCATCGCGCGACCGACGATCGGGGCGAGGTGTACGAGTACGAGCGGCTGCTGCTGGCGACCGGGGGACGCCCCCGATCACTTCCGTTCGGCGGCGACGCAGTGGTGTATTTCAGATCGCTGGACGACTACCGGCGCTTGCGCGAGCGGGCGGGGGACGGCGTCGGGGCCGTGGTGATCGGCGGCGGCTTCATCGGTTCCGAGGTCGCGGCGGCGCTGGCATTGAACGGCTGCAGTGTCACGATGGTCTTTCCCGAGCCCGGCATCGGTGCACGGGTGTTTCCCACCGAGCTGTCGGCGTACGTGAGCGAGTACTACCGCGAGCGTGGAGTCCGCGTCCTGGCCGGCGAGTCGGTGACGGCGATCGAGGCGAACGGGACCGTCCGGGTGGTCACCGGTAGCGACAACATCCTCGAAGCGGACCTGGTCGTCGCCGGGCTCGGGATCGAGCCTTCGACCTCGCTCGCGGCCGCAGCCGGGCTCGAGGTCGACAACGGCATCGTCGTCGACGAGTACGGCCGGGCTGCCGGTCGCGACGACGTATACGCGGCCGGTGACGTTGCCCGCTTCCCGGTGCCGGCACTTGCCACCCACATGCGCGTCGAGCACGAAGATCATGCGGTCCGCCACGGCAAGAGCGTCGGCGCGAACATGGCCGGCGCCGGCAAGCCGTACGACCACCTGCCGTTCTTCTACTCCGACCTGTTCGCGCTCGGCTACGAGGCGGTCGGAGAGGTCGACTCCCGCCACGACACCGTGATCGAGTGGGTCGAGCCGAACCGGAAGGGCGTTATCTGCTACGTGGACGCCGACCGGCGGCCACGCGGATTCCTGCTCTGGGACGTCTGGGGCAAGGTGGATGCTGCTCGCGACCTGATCCGTGCCGGGGCCCCCGTCGATGCGGCGCAGGTACGCGCTCTCGCCGGCTGATGCCGCTCCGACACCCCGATTCAGGCGAGCGCGTCGGTGCGCGCCGCGAGCTCGCGGTCACGGTCCGTGATCGCGGCGGCCGAATGCGTCGACCAGCGGACGCGGACTCGCTTGTAGCCGACCGTGATCTCCGGATGGTGATCGGCGGCCTCGGCGGCCTCGGCGAGCCGGTCGACGAAGTCGATCCCCTCGAGGTAGCTGTCGAAGCGGAACTCACGCTCGAGCGCACCGTCGACCTCGCTCCAGCCCTCGAGCCCGTCCATGAGGCCCAGTATGGCAGCACCGGCTCGGAGACCGGGGAGACGCTCTTCGAGCGCTCCCTCAAGCAGGTGCCGACGACGGAGCTCGTCTGCCGTTACGGCTTCCGACCGCTCGCCCATGTCCTCGTGCTCGCCCTGCGGCCACTGCGGGTGCCGCCGCCTGCCGTGGTGCTCGCAGCGGCGGCGGTGGGGATGTGGGCCGCGATCGAGATCGTGCGTGGACACCTCGTCCTGGCGGCGTTGCTCGTGGTCCTGAAGACGTTGCTCGACAACGCCGACGGGCAGCTCGCGCGCGCCACGGGGCAGGTCAGCGCACTCGGCCGCTACCTGGACTCCGAGTCCGATCTGCTCGTCAACGTCGCACTCTTCGCGGCACTCGGATACGTGGCCGGTCCGTTCCTCGCCCTGACGGCGTTCCTCGTGCTGACGCTCGTTCTCAGCGTCAACTTCAATCTCAGGCGCCTCTATCAGAACGAGAACGGGGCAGCCGTGGACGCGATGCCCGCCGTCGGAGGCGTGGCCGTAGCGCTGCAACGCATGTACGGCGCCGTGTACGCCCCCCAGGACCGGGCCGTGGAGGCATTCGTTCGCCGGCGGCTTGGGCGGTTGCGGCTGGATCCTGACGCGCGCCGCGCCTATCACGACCGGGAGACCCTGGTGGTGCTGCACAACTTCGGGCTTTCGAGCCAGATGGCGGTGCTCGCGCTGTGTCTCGTGCTCGGTCACCCGGGGCTGTACCTCTGGCTCGTCCTTGCGTGCGGGCTCACGCTCGTACCGCTCGAACTGCGGCGCGAGAGGCGTGCGGTCATGAACGCGAAGGATTCCCGACGATGGAGGTGGTGTGCGTGAGAAACGAGACAGCCTGTGCGATCGAGGCAGAGCCCGTGATCGATCTCCGTGAGAGACGGAACGGGCTCGCCGAGAGCGTCTTCGACGAGACCCGGTTCAGCCGGGAGCAGCTCCGTCCGCGGCTGATCACGCCGGAGGACTGGTCACGCTACGAGGACGGGATCGCCGAGATCCTCACCGCATTCGGGATGGACCTCGATACGCCGGGTACGCGGGCGACCCCGCAACGGTTCTTGCAGGCCCTGTTCGACGCGACCAGGGGCTACGAGGGTGACCCGAAGCTGCTGACCGCCTTCCCGACCGAGTCGCACGAGGCGGCCGACTCGATCCCCGGCCAGGTCGTCGAGGGCCCGATCGCCTTCTCGGCACTCTGCGAGCACCACGCCCTGCCGTTCCTGGGTAGCGCCCACGTCGGCTACATCGCCGGCGAGCGGATCATCGGCATCTCCAAGCTGACGAGGCTGGTACGGCTGTTCGCCCGCCGGTTCACGGTGCAGGAGCGGATGGGGGAGCAGATCGCAGACACGCTCTCGGAGCTCATCCACCCGCAAGGCGTGGCCGTCCACCTTGAAGCCGCGCACCTATGCACCCAGATGCGTGGCGTCGAGGAGCATTCCCGCACCGTGACGACGGTCTGGCGGGGCGCGTTCCGCGATCCCGACCTGCGCCGCGAGTTTCTCGACCAGGTGCGAAGCCGGGCCTGATCGTGGTTGCTCCCCCGCTCGAGCCGCTCACGCTCCTCCACGAAGCGGCCCAGCCGCCGAGCTTCGAGCTTCCCGGCGAGCTACGACGGCTCTACGGTGGCGAGCTGCGGCTCCCGTCCCGCTGTCTGTTCAGCAACTTCGTCGCCACGGTGGACGGCGTCGTCGCCATCCCCGGTTTGCCCCATTCGAACAAGCTGCTCAGCGACGACAGTCAGGCAGACCGCTTCGTGATGGGGCTTCTGCGCGCCTGTGCCGATGCGGTTCTCGTCGGCGCCGGGACGATGCAGGCGTCACCGCGAAGCCTGTGGACGGCCGAGCAGGCCTATCCAGCCGCGGCGAACGGCTACACGGAGCTGCGCCGCAGCCTCGGTTCGACCGAGCGGCCGCAGATCGCGATCGTGACGGCGAGCGGCTCGATCGATGTGGCCCACCCGGTGCTCGAGGCCGGGGCGCTCGTGCTGACCACGCGACGAGGGGAAGCCGTGCTCGACGGTAAGCTGCCGGCTGCGGCGGAGATCGTGGTGCTGCCCGGCACCGCGGGCGTCGACGTCCGTGCCGCCGTGGCACTGCTGCACGATCGCGGCCACGGCCGCGTCCTTTCCGAAGCGGGGCCGACCCTGTTCGGCTCGCTGCTCTCCGCCGACGTCGTCGACGAGCTCTATCTCACCGTCTCACCGCTGCTGGCCGGCCGCTCGGAGAGCTCGGCACGACTCAGCCTGGTCGAAGGGACCGAGCTGCTGCCGTCGGTCCGGGCGCGGAGCCGCCTGCTGGGGGTCCGCTCCCACGGTGACTATCTGTTCCTGCGCTACGGGCTCGAGCGACGGACGGAGGATGACGTGGCGCGTAAGGTTTGACCCTCGCGCGTCACTCACCAGATATGAACACCGAGGCCGCGCAGGAGCAGGGCGGGCACGACGTCTACGCGTGGCGACGCGACCAGCTTGTCGGGAGCGGCTTCCCGCCCGCGCTCGCAGCGCGCCTCGCGCGCGACCCCCACTTCGACCTGCACGCTCTGATTCAGCTGACCGAGTGTGGCTGCCCACCGGAGCTCGCCGTCCGGATCCTCGCCCCGCTCGATCAGGACAACCCCCCGGCGTGAGTGGCGAGACCGCAGCAACTATGCTCCGCCAGGTGGAGCCGCCCGTTCGCATCTCCGCCGCTACCGAGACCACGTTCCCGCGCAGGGGTCTCGACCCCGACTCACGCGAGTGGCTCCGCTGCCTGCGCGCCGAGGGTGCGACACGCGAGGATGCGATCGCGCGCCTGTATGCGTTGCTGCTCAAGGCGGCACGCTTCGAGGTTGCGCGACGCCGGCCGACGCTTCCGTATCTACGCGGCGACGACCTCGACGACATCGCCGTGCAGGCAGCCGACGACGCCCTCGTCAGCGTGCTTGCGCGCCTCGACGACTTCCGCGGCCTCAGCCGCTTCACGACCTGGGTCTACAAGTTCGGGCTGCTCGAGGCCGCCGTCAAGCTGCGGCGACGCGGCTGGCAGCAACGGGAGGTGCCACTCGAGCCAGAGACCTGGACGTTCTTCTCCGGCACAGGCCCCGGCCCCGCCGAGCGGGCGCAGCAGGACGAGCTGCTGACGACGCTGGAGCAGCTGATCACGGAGGTGCTGACGCCGCACCAGCGTCACGTCCTCGTCGCGCTGGCACTGAACGGCGTCCCGATCGACGTTCTCGCCGAGCGCCTGAACACGACCCGTGGCGCCCTCTACAAGACCCTGCACGACGCACGTCGCAAGCTGCGCCGACACCTGACCGAAGCCGGTCTCCCGCTCGACACCTGGCTGGACGAGGAGAAGCCGTGAATCAACCGAATCTCGAGCGCGCCCTGACAGGACTGCTCGGCCCGGCCGATCCCGAGGTTGAGTGCGACGTCTGCTTCGACGAGCTCGACCACTACGTCGAACTGCAACTCGCCGGCCATGACGCCGACACCGCCATCCCGGGCATGCGCGCCCACCTCGACGGCTGCCCCGCCTGCCGCGAAGACCACGAGAGCCTGCACGCGCTCGTCTCCGGCGAGCCGTGAGCTCGTTCGAGTTGGCGCCGCGGGATCACGCGGAGGTTGTCCGGAATCTCGTAGAAGTTTGAGTGGCGGTCCTCCCGCCTCGTCCGTTGCCGTGGGCAGCGTTCTGGGTCGCTGAAGTCCATTCGAGACTGGAGGAACCGCCATGGGGAAGGTATCCGGCCCGACGGTCGTCACGACCGGGGAGGCGGAGTGCGCGTTGCCGCCGCAGATTCAGGAGGCGCTCGGTGAGCTTGTCGGAGCAGCGAGGGAGGGGCTGCTCGCCTTGAGCGTCGGGGTCGGGTTGGGTGTCGTGCACGAGCTGATGGAACTGGAGGTCGACGAGGTCGTCGGTCCGAAGGGCAAGCACAACGCGAGCAGGTCGGCGAAGCGGCACGGTCACGAGGACGGCTCGATGACGTTGGGCGGCCGACGTGTCCGGGTGCGGCGGCCGCGGGTCCGTTCGGCCGACGACAAGCACGAGCTGCCGGTCGAGACGTACGAGTACTTCGGCGACCGTGATCCGCTGACCAGGGCGGTGATGGACCGAATGCTGGCCGGTGTCTCCACCCGCCGGTTCGCCCGCGTCGGTGAGCCGGTCGGCGCGCAGGTCGAGCGGGCGTCGTCTGCGACCTCGAAGACGACCACCTCGGAGATGTTCATCGAACGGACTCGCAGCGCGCTTGGCGAGCTGATGGGCCGCCGCCTCGACGATGTGCGGCTGGCGGTGATGATGCTGGACGGGATCGAGATCGCCGAACGCACCCATGTCGTCGCATTGGGGATCACGACCGAGCCTGCGCGTTTTTCTGTGTATCGGTGGGTGGGTTAGGTGTTGTCGGGGATTCGGTCTCCGAAGTGGATGCGTAGGACTGCCATCGCTTTCGTCCAGTTGTAACAGCTGCGCCAGTTCGTTTTGGCGCGTGTGATCGCGAGCCAGATCAGCCTGAGCGCGGCGTCGTCGTTGGGGAAGTGGCCTCTTGTTTTGATCGTTTTGCGGATCTGCATGTGCAGGCTCTCTACGGTGTTGGTTGTGTAGACAACACGGCGGATCTCGTCGGGGAAGGCGAGGAAGGGGATGAAGCGGTCCCAGGCGCGTTCCCAGACCTGGAGGGCGGCCGTCTTGGTGGTGCTGTCGGCCCACGCCTCGGTCAGTTCGTCGAGGATCTGTCGTGCTTGGTCGGCGTCGGCGGCGGTGTAGATCCGCCGCAGCTCGCTGGCGCAGCTCTTGCGTTCCTTCCAGGAGAGGTAGCGCAACGACTGCCGCACCAGGTGGACGACGCAGGTCTGGTTGACCGCTTGCGGGAAGACGGCGTCGATCGCCTCGGGGAAGCCGGTCAGGCCGTCGGTGCAGACAAACAGGATGTCCTTGACGCCACGGTTTCGCATCTCGGTCATCACGCTCGTCCAGAAGCGGGCGCCTTCGGTCTTCTCGACCCAGAGGCCGAGGCAGTCGCGGGTGCCCTCCAGGGTGACGCCGATCGCGACGTAGACGGCTTTCTTGCGCACGACCTGTTGGTCGCGGATCGAGACCTGCATCGCGTCCAGGTAGACGGCGACGTACAGCTCCTCCAATGGCCGTGACTGCCAGGCACGGACGTCGTCCTGGATCGAGCCGGTCACCTCCGAGATCAGCCCGTCGGAGACGTCGACGCCGTACAGCTCGCGCAGGTGCCGCTGGATCTCCCGGGTGGTCATCCCGCCCGCGTACAGCGCGAGGATCTGCTCGTCGAAGCCATCGAACGAGCGGGAGTGCTTGGGGACGATCCGTGGCTCGAAGCTCGCGTCGCGGTCGCGGGGCAGCTCGACCGTGAGCGGCCCGTCGACGGTGCGCAACGTCTTCGACGAGACGCCGTTGCGCCGGTTCGGCTGCCCCTCCGACGGCTCGCCGCCCGGCGGATAGCCGAGATGCTCGGCGAGCTCGGCGCCGGCAGCACGCTCGATCAGCCGCTTGCGCAGCTGATTGATCAACCCATCCGGGCCGGTCAACTGCTCCGGCCCCTCGTACTCGCCCAGCAGCTGATCGATCAGCTCGTCCGGGATCTCGCTGTCCTTGCCCATCATCGGTGCTCCTTCCGGGCCGCCCGGCCCGATCGCTCCGCTCGCGGCTACGCCGCGAGCCTCACGACCAGGCCGGACGAACCAGTCAGATACACAGAAATCCGCGCACTCCCACACGACCGACGGGGTCAAGCTCCCACTCGGCCTGTGGGAGGGCTCGACCGAGAACGCGACGCTCGCCCGCACGCTGCTCGCCGACTTGGTCGACCGCGGCCTCGACCCGGAGCAGGCGATCCTGTTCGTGATCGACGGCGCCAAGGCGCTGCGGCGGGCGATCAAGGACGTGTCCGGCGCCCAGGCGCTCGTCCATCGCTGCCACCGCCACAAAGAGCGCAACGTCTGCGATCTGCTGCCCGAACGCGACCGCGACAGCGTCCGCGCCCGGATCCGGGCGGCCTGGGCGTTGACCAACGCCGAGCTCGCCCGCCAGCGGCTCGAACTGCTCGCCGCAGAACTCGAGCACACCTGGCCCGACGCAGCCGGCTCACTCCGCGAAGGCCTCGACGACACGCTCACGCTGATCAGGCTCGGAATCACCGGCCAGCTCGCCAAGACGCTGACATCGACGAACCCGTGCGAGAGCATGATCGAGATCGTCCGCTCCACCCAACGCAACGTGAAACGCTGGCAAGACGGCGACATGCGCAAACGCTGGACCGCCGCCGGCATGCTCGAAGCCGAACAACAGTTCCGCCGCATCATCGGCTACCGCGACCTCGCCACCCTCGCCATCGCGATCGAACGTCACGCACCAACGACCACTCCCGAGACCCTCGACCAACAGGAGGCCGCCAAACTCATTACCGTCTGATCGACAAACGAGGGCCACCGCCGAAATTCCACGACGATCCGGATATCCTCGGCGGGCTTCGGTGACTCTCCTAGCCTCCTGACCCCGGCGACCCGATGGGGATGTCCGGACGAAGGATGCTTGGTTGAGCGAACTCAGGGCGAATCCAATAAGCGCCTCCGCCGACGCGATTGTCGCCAGTGACCATGACGATAGGTGCTCCGGCGATATCGTCGACTTCCAAGAAGTAGCCTTCGAGGTTGCTGGGTGCCTCGCCGAGGAGGGTCGTCCATGTTGATGAACTCCGCGAGGAGTGAGCGAAGTCCCTTGCATTACGGGCTGTTGCCACAACGACGGGGATGGGCTGGGCAGAGTGGATGATGCGGACTGTATTGATCTGCAGCCCTAATGACCGCGCTCCTCGTGTGATCCGAGCTGTGAGAACGGGATCGGGGGGTGAATCGAACACTTGGTTTGGGATCACGTTTCCTATACCGCCCCCGAGTGGGAGCAGTTGGCCGTCGGGGAGCCGTAGCGTGGTATCTATCGCCGACAAGTCGCCGAGGCCGTTGGCGCGCAGCAGCTCACGAACAATGCCGCCGAAGACCAGCGCCTGCCAGCGGGAGAAGACTGATCCCGAACCGCCGTCGGCGGCATCAACAGTTGCATAAAGAACCTTCGAAGCTTGCCCCGCCTCAACCCCTTGTGGCGGGGGGCCAATCCTGGCGTCGACGATCTTGTTGGTGTCGCGCACGCGTAACCGGGCAGATCTCAGCAAGGCCGGGATCGCGCTGTCACTTGAGAGCGTGAACTGAGACGCGTTGGTCTGATTGACATAGTGATACGGCGCACCGTCGGGTTGGTCGTTCGAGCTCGCGCCTCCGACGAGAATCCAAGTCAACGCAACTCCGAAGATGCAGACGGCAACGAGACCCAGTGATCGCGTCGTGACGCTCCTGCGTGGACGAAGGCTCATCGATACACCGCCCATGAATCAGGGAAACGGATCGTGTCAAGTGTCCATCCGCCACCGGTACATGTCGCTCCGCCGTTGCAGGTTCCATTCGCCTGTTGAATCGTCCGCCAGTCGAGGTTGTTGTTGTAGCGCTGCCAGTATGTTGTCCCTGGGCTAACGAACTGCGCTCTCCAGCTGGCGACCGTGGGGAGACAGTCGCCGTCTGCGACGCACGCTATTTCAGCGCCGGCATAGATGCTCTTGACATTGTTGAGAGCCCGGTTGTAGAGAAGGCGCCCTCCGGGCGCCACGCCGTTCAGGAAGAGTTGCCAGAGATACTGCGACTGACGCTGAGCCGAGAACCGGTTCGTCGCCCCGCCGCTCGCAGCGCCGAGATTCCAGCATTGATTCACGCCCCCGGAAGGCCCGAAGTAGTCGTTTGATTCGCCCCAGTAGATGAGTGCAAGGGACTCACAGGCAGGACTCTGGAGAGTCACACCGTTGTTGCTCTGGACTCCAATTTGCAGAAGCGTGAAGAGGCAAGCGGTGCCGGAGCACTGGGTGTCCGGGCCAACGATGACCGACGAAAGAGCCTGGTAGCCCGGTGGAATGATCGCGGTCGAAGGGTTCGTGATCGAAACCCGATCTCCCTGCAACGCCGCGCCGTCACAACAAGGGATCGAAACGGACAAGCGACCAAGGTTGTTACCTGCGAACGCGTTGGCACACATCAGTCCAAGTGCGACGAGGGCGGCGACAAGCGGTGGAACGAGGCGGCGCACCGTACCTCCATCTTGAAAACATGACTATTGACTCGGCGCCCACAACGGTATCACGATCGGCGGCTTGTGCCGCGCCGCCACTCGATTCAGAGGTTGACCCGCTCGCCGTGGAATTTCGTGGCGGTCTCGTGAGCGATCATACGATCAGGCGCTGACGGGACGGCATCTCACGCGGCAAGACAGGCCGCCACTACGCCTACTTCTTCTGCCTTGGCCGTCACATGCGCCGTCAGAACTGCGACCTGCCGCACATCCCGGCCGAACGAGCCGAGACCCATATCCTCCACCACTGGCGAAAGCGCAGGATCACGACCGAGCTAGTTGCCCTCGCCCGCGACAACGCCCGTGCTGACGCCGCCGCCTACAAGGCCGCCAACCGAAAGCTGGTGGCAAGCCAAGCCGTACGGATCGAGAGACTCGAAGAACGACGACAGCGACTGATCGACGCCCATCTCGACGGCGCCATCCGGCTCGAAGACCTCAAGCATCGGCAATCGGCCCTCGACGCCGACACCGCAGAGGCACGAAAGATTCTCTCCATCGCCCAGATCAACACGACCCTCTTCGACGAACGACTCGAACTCGCCCTCGCCCTCGCCCTCGCCCTTCTCGAGCAGTGCGACCGGCTCTACACCGAGAACGACGATCAATCCCGGAGAGACCTCAATCAAGTCTTCTTCTCAGAAATCCGCCTCGACCAAGACGGCGTCGTGGATGCAGTGCTCAATTCACCCTTCGTCGAACTTTCTCGACTACACGATCGGACTTCAAGAGCCGCCCGGCGACGATACCGGCACTCCCGGCGACCCGGTACCTCCGCTCGAATCACGCTCATGCACCCAGCCCGCACGAACGCGCATGGCCACGACGACCGTTCGAGCGAGAAGAATCTCATCAAGGAAGAACCCCGGGATCTCTCAATCCCGGGGCTCTAACTTCGTACTTATGGCGGAGAGGGCGGGATTTGAACCCGCGAAGCACCTTTCAGCACTTACGCGATTTCCAGTCGCGCTCCTTAGACCACTCGG
Source organism: uncultured Gaiellales bacterium (assembly GCA_964581085.1). Lineage (GTDB taxonomy): Bacteria > Actinomycetota > Thermoleophilia > Gaiellales > Gaiellaceae > Gaiella. The sequence continues at coordinate 100,729 of CAZOMP010000012.1, forward strand.
ACACCTCTCCGTGGCCGGAGTAGCGTAGCCGCGCCGTCCGAAGAAGTCGGTGGCTAGGCCTTGCCGGCGACCGAGGAGACGTACGCCGCGACGTCCTGGATCTGCTTCTCGCTGAGCTGGCCCTTGAACGAGGGCATCACGCCCTTGCCGTGCGTGACCCGATCGATCACGAGCGCATCGGAGGGCTTGAGATCGTCGAGGTCCGGGCCGACGGTGCCGGTCGCACCGGCATCTGCGAGGGTATGGCAGCTGACACACCCTGCGGACGTGAAGACGGCCTTGCCGGCCGCCGCGTCTCCGCCGCCCGAGGTACCGGTGGTCGTCGTCTCCGCCGGCGTGCTCTCGGCCGGCGTCGTCTCGGCCGGCGTCGTCTCGGCACTCGCCTCCGACTCGACCTCCTGGGTCCCCGTGACCCAGTAGACAGCGCCCATCTGGAGCACGAAGAAGACGACCGAGACGAGCAGGAAGCCCGTCAGCGCCGACGGGAAGTCGGGGTTCCGCTTCGGGATCCACATCGACGTGATCAGCGCCCAACCGATGAAGAGCGCCGCGACGACGATCAGCGTCACCTTGCCCGTGGTCGTGATCGTGAGCAGCATCGGAGTTGGACGCTACCACGGCCGCCAGGACGGACGTGCACGAAGGGGAGACTGTCAGGCGCAGGGATGTAGGGTCCGCATCCGATGACCCCCGAAGAGCGCCTCGCCCGCTACGCCAGGCTCGCGATCGAGATCGGCTGCAACGTTCAGCCCGGGCAGCTCGTCCGCATCGTCGGGTATCCCGAGCACCTCGCCTACGCGCGCGCCCTCGCCGAGGCCGCCTACCGCCGTGGAGCGAGATTCGTGGAGGTCATGTACGCCGATCAACACGTCGTGCGCTCGCGTATCGTCCACGCACCGGAGGATTCTCTCGGCTGGTCGCCCCCATGGATGCTGACGCTGATCGACGAGCTCGCGCGCACCGGTGGCGCGATGGTCGCGATCACGGGCAGTGCGGAACCGCAGCTCCTCGCCGACCTCGACCCGGAGCGCGTCGCACGGACGCACCCGAAGCAGCAAGCCGAGAAGATCCTGGCAGAGACGGGGCAGGGCAACATCGCCTGGACGATCGTCGGCTACCCGAACGCCGGCTGGGCCGAGACGGTCTTCGGTGAGCGGGACGTGGAGCAGCTCTGGGACGCCGTCGTCGTGGCGACGCGGCTCGACGAGCCCGATCCGGTCGCAGCCTGGCGCACGCACCTGGAGAAGTTGCAGCGGCGCGCCGTCGATCTCACCGAACGCCGCTTCGACGGCATCCGCTTCCGTGGCGGCGGCACTGATCTCTTCGTCGGCCTGCTGCCGCAGTCGAACTGGGTCGGCGGCGGCGAGACGACCTCGTTCGGCGTCGACATCGTTCCGAACATGCCGACCGAGGAGGTGTTCACCGTTCCGCACCGGCTGCGGACGGAGGGCGTGGTGCACGCAACGATGCCGCTCGTCTCCCGCGGCCAGATCATCCGTGATCTCGTCGTGCGTTTCGAGCGAGGCCGGGCGGTGAAGGTGACGGCGTCCTCCGGCGCCGATGTCGTCAGGCAGGAGATGGCCCTCGACGGGAACGCGAACCTGCTCGGGGAGGTGGCGCTCGTGGACGGCGGCTCACGGGTCGCGAAGACGGGCCTCGTCTTCTTCGACACCCTCTTCGACGAGAACGCGACCTGTCACATCGCCTACGGCGAGGGCTTCCGGAAATGCGTCGACGGCGACACGTCCCTATCGGCCGACGAGCTTCTCGAACTCGGGGTCAACACGTCGATCGTTCATACGGACTTCATGATCGGCGGCCCGGAAGTCGACGTCTTCGGCGTCGAGCACGGCGGCGCAGAGGTGCCGATCCTGCTCGCGAACGAATGGGTGCTGGACTGACGCACGGCCAGGCTGGACGGCGGCCCCCCGTACGGCGCGCGGGCCTACGGGGATGAGCGTCGTCGCGGGCGTCGAGGCGTGGCCCGTCAACGTCCCGCTCGAGGCGCCGTATCTCATGGCTCCTGGCGTCTACCCCGGCATGAGCCGGACGGTCGTCCGCGTGACGACCGCAGACGGCGTCGTCGGGCTCGGCGAGACCCCCGCCGCGGAGGACGCCGACCTGCTCCTCGCCATGGAGCTTGCGGGCCGCGGCTGCGGCGAGCTCCGGCTCGAGCTCGGGCGCAGCAGACCCTCGCCCGCCCGGGACGGCGCGACCGTCGTGACGCGGGATCCCCTGGTCGGGATCGAGATGGCCCTCTGGGACATCGCCGCACGCGAGGCAGGGCTGCCGCTCTGCGAGCTCCTGGGCGACGTCGTACGGTCGGAGATCCCGTTCAGCGAGTATTTCGCACCGCGCCCCGGGAGAGAGGAGACGCCGACCGCGATCGCTCGCTACTGCGCCCGCATGGTCGAGGAGCACGACTCGCCCGCGTTCGAGGGGAAAGTGGCGGTGCAGTCGCCCGGCGAGGACATCGAGACGGTTAGGCTCGTCCGCGAGGCGATCGGCCGGGACCGCGAGCTGCGGCTGGACGCGAACATGGGCTGGAGCCTCGCGACCGCCTCACGCATGGTGACGGAGCTCGAGCCGTACGGGATCGCCAACCTGGAGGAGCCGGTTGCCAGCTCCGACGACCTGGTCGAGCTCCGACGGCGGTGCGCAATCCCGTTCTCCTCGCACACAACCGACCCGGGGGCCGCTGCTGCCCGCGGGGTGCCGGACACGATCGTCGCCGGCATCAGCGCCTGCGGCGGGATCGCCGGAACGCTCCGCTTCGTCGACCTGTGCCGCTCGCTCGGAGTCGGGTTCTGGTTCTACAGCGGCGATCTCGGCATTGCGACTGCGGCGGAGCTCCACATGGCAGCCGTCCTCCCCACCCTCGAACGGCGTAGCCAGAGCCTGCTCCGCTGGACGGCCGACGACGTGACCGAGCAGGGCGTGCGCACACCGACCCGCGGCGTGCTGTCGGTACCGGACGGCCCCGGGCTCGGCGTCACGCTGGACGAGAGGGCGCTCGCCCGCTGTGTCGAGCGCTACGCCCGTGAGGGCCCCTACGACCTCTACACCGTGCCGCTGCCACGCTGGTGAGTTCGACGGAGCGGTGTGCGCTAGCCTTGTGTTCCTCCCGGGCGCATAGCTCAGCGGGAGAGCGCCCGCTTCACACGCGGGAGGTCCCTGGTTCGATCCCAGGTGCGCCCATCCCCGGAATCAGCTTGGTTAAGCCATTCCTCGTGATTCTCAGGGGTCAATGTCCACTCCTTGTCCATCGGGCTTCCAGCGGTTGCGCCAGCGTTGGTGGCCGCGGCCGGTTCCCGAGGCTACGCTCCTGTGATGAGTCAGAGCCGCGGTGGATACGTCGTGTTCCAACGGTTGCGAGACGACGACTGGCGCCTGCTCGGAGATGTTGATCGTCGACCGGGGCTACCCGCACGCAAGTCGCGCGCCCAGGCGGTTCGGGACGTTCTCGGGCGCGAACCCACACGCCAGGAAGCGTTTGCGGTGCTGCCGCGCAGCGAGTGGCAGCTCGCCGTCGACCACTGACACGGGCCGGTGGTCATGCTGGTGAGCTCGACCCACACCGTCCAGCACGATCGCGGTGCATTGTGGCGGGAGCGTCTCGACGCCGGAACGCTGGATCAGCGCCGGCCGAGCGCCGGGGCGACATGCGTCGTCATCGTGCCGCGGCGAGTTCCGAGGCCGTGACGGAACGGAGCCCTCGCTCCGCCATCCCCTCGAGGATCAACGCGACGGCAACCACGGTCGCCTCGCGGGTCGGCCACGAGAGCTCGGGTGGCTCGGAGGCCGGGCGGCCGTCGTGGAGTACGACGATATCGCCGGCGCGCAGCTCCTCGAGCACCCGCCGCGCGGTTTCTTCGCCCGGGAGCGACCAGTCCCCGGGCATCGACGAGTACCACACCTCGCGGCCCCCGAGCTCGCCGACGGCAGCACGGACGCGGTCGTCGCAGTCGAAGAACGGCGCCCGCCAGACGTCCGGCCGAAAGCCGAGAGCCAGCTCGAGCTGATCACCCGCCCGTGTCAGCTCGTCGCGGATCTCGTCGTCCCCGAGCTGGGCGAGCCGGGGATGGGTGTAGGTGTGATTCCCGACCTCGTGACCGCCCTCGACGAGCCGGCGCAGAATGGCGGCGCCACCATCGCGTGCGGTTGCGTCGCCGAGTGCGAAGAACGTTCCCCGGGAACCGTGGCGCTCGAGTTGCTCGGCGATCGGGATCGACCACGGCGCCGGGCCGTCGTCGAAGGTGAGCGCCACCACCTGCTCCGCGATCTCGCGACGCGGTTCGATCCGGCGCATGCGAGGCATCCTACGGAGGCCCGGCCCCTTGGTTGTCGACCTGCCCGACCCGCGATCGGCGGTCCTGCGAGAAGGTACGGGAATCCGTACCACGGAACGCCTGTCGCCCCCACCAACGGAACCGGGGAACCGGCAGAACATGGTCTCTCCAGGTTGGCGCGAACTGTCGTTCCAGCCATCAGGTTTCGAGGAGCGAGCATGACGTCGATCTCGACGGCTGCGCCCGAGGCGTTCGCTGCCCTGCGCGCGAAACAACAACAGACATGGGCGAGTGGCGACTACTCCGCGGTCGCCGCGACCCTGCCCGTGATCGCCGAGCGCCTCGTCGACGCCGCCGACCTCCAGTCGGACTGGGATGTCCTCGACGTGGCGGGAGGGACGGGCAACGCCGCCATCGCCGCCGCGCGTCTCGGCTGTACGGTCACCTGCACCGATTACGTCCCCACGCTGCTTCACCGTGCTCGCGAGCGCGCCGCGGCCGAACGGCTGCCGCTGATCGTGATCGAGGCGAACGCAGAGGCACTGCCGTTTCCAGCGGCGTCGTTCGACGCGGTCATCTCCTCCATCGGCGTCATGTTTGCCGCAGACCATGCCCTCGCCGCCTCCGAGCTTCTGCGCGTCTGCCGCCCCGGCGGGATGATCGCCCTTGCGAGCTGGACACCCGACGGGTTCGTCGGGGCAATGCTCGCCGTCGTCGGCTCGCATGTGCCTCCTCCTCCCGCCGCCGAGGCGCCGACCCGCTGGGGTACGCCGGCTGCTCTCGAGGAGCTGATCGGACCGGGCATCGACGGGATCGGCCACCGCCTGCGGACCTACACCTTCCGCTATCGCTCCGCCGATCATTTCGTCCGCTTCTTCCGCGACCACTATGGCCCCGTGCACAGGGCGTTCGCCACGCTCGACACGGACGGGCGACGAGCGCTCCGGGACGATCTCGTCCGCCTGATCGGGCTGCACGCGCGAACGTCCGGTACAGGAGCGATCGCCGTCCCCGCCACGTACCTCGAGTCGGTCGCAGTCCGAACAGCCTGAGCGACTCCGGCGGCTGCGGCGACTCCGCGCCAGGAAGATCGGCGATAGTAGACGGCATGAGGGTGACCACAACGTGACGACGACCGCCGTCGGCGCCGGGCGCGTCCGCGTGCACGAGGACGCGGCGTACTGGAATACGGTCGCGCGCGAATGGGCTGCACGCGGGCACGTCGGTGCCTGGCGTGGGGTCAGCGACGCGGTCAATCGTCGCCTGATCGACCGCTGGCTCCCCGCCGTACCCGGCGGGACGGTGCTCAAGACGGACCTGTTCGACGAGCTCGTCGGCGAGGGCCTGGCGGCACCGCTTGCGCAGCGGTTCGCCACCGTCGCCGGCATCGATCTCTCGCCGACGCTCGTCGAGCTCGTCGCCGAACGCCACCCCGAGATCGACGCCCGCGCCGCCGACGTGCGCGACCTGCCGTTCGCGGCGGAGGCGTTCGACGCCGTCCTCTCGGACTCGACGCTCGACCACTTCGAGACGGTGGACGAGATCGCAGCCGCCCTCCACGAGCTCCACCGCGTCCTGCGTCCGGGCGGCTCGCTGCTCATCACGCTCGACAACGGCATGAACCCTGCGGTCGCGGTGCGCAACGCCCTGCCGGCACAGCTGCGGAACGCGACCGGGCTCGTCCCCTACGCGGTGGGTGCGACATGCCGAACGCCCACCGAGCTGCGAGGGCTGCTCGAGGCGGCCGGGTTCGAGGTCGCTCGCCTCGGTGCCGTGCTGCACTGCCCTCGTGTGCTCGGTGTGCTCGCCGGTCGTGCAGTCGACCGACGCGGTGGCCTCGTCGCCAGGCGCCGCTACACCTCGGCGCTCGTCGCGTGTGAGCGGCTCGCACGCCTGCCGAGCCGCTATCTCACCGGCCACTTCCTCGCCGCCCTCGCGACCAGGCGATGAGCCAGGTGCTCAGGACTTCCTGAAGCGCATCGACTCCGGGTAGGGCCAGAAGTCGACGAACTCGCCCGCTGCCACCCGCTCCTGGGCGCGGCGCCAGAAATCCGGCCCGAGCAGGTCGCCGTGATGGCGAAGAAAGGCCTCCCGCACGCGCGGGTTGCCGAGCAGGAACGTCTCGAACTCCTCCGGGAACACGTCGCGCGGTGCCACCGGATACCACGGCTCGCCCGACATCTCCGCCTCGGGGTTCGGCGGCTCCGGGATCGAACGGAACGTGCAGTCGGTCAGGTACTCGATCTCGTCGTAGTCGTAGAACACGACGCGGCCGTGCCGGTCGACGCCGAAGTTGCGCCACAGCATGTCGCCCGGGAAGACGTTCGCGATCGCGAGATCGCGGATCGCGTCCCCGTACTCGCGCACGATTGCATCCACCTGCTCGTCCGAGGCCGCCTCGAGGTAGAGGTTCAGCGGAGTCAGCCGCCGCTCCACGTAGCAATGCCCGACGATCAGGTTTCCGCCCTCGACGAAGACGGTCCGCGAGGCGAGCGTCAGCAGCTGCTCGAGGAGATCGGGTGAGAAACGCTCGAGCGGGAGCGCGAGGTTCTCGAACTCGAGCGTATCGGCCATGCGCCCGACGCGGTCGATCTCCTTCACCATCGTGAACTTCTGCATCACCGTCACCCGGTCGGTCTGCTTCGAGTGACCGAACTCGTCCTTGATTACCTTCAGCACGTACGGATACGAGGGCAGGTTGAAGACGTGCATCACGAGCCCGCGCGTCCCCGGCGCCTCGACGAACATGTCCTCCGAATGCCGGAGGTGGTGGAGCAGGTCGCGGATGAAGAGCGTCTTCCCCTGTTTTGCGAGCCCCACGGACGAATACAGCTCCGACCGCGGCTTGGCCGGCAGGAGCGACTGGAGGAACGCGACCGTCCCCGAGGGCACATCCATGTCGGCGAGGAAGTAGGCCCGCGAGACCGAGAAGAGGACGGAGATCGAGGAGCGTTCGAGCAGCACCGTGTCGAGGACGAGCTGTCCGGCCGAGTCGTGGAGCACGGGCACGACGAACGGCAGCTCCTCGTGCCCGTTCACGATCTTCCCGATCACGTGTGCGGCCTTGTTGCGGTAGAAGGCCGAGGCGAGCACCTGCACCTGGTAGTTGGGCTCCGGCACGAACGGATCGCCGCCGAGCACGTCGGCGATCGCTGCGACGACGTACTCGACATCCCTGTCGAGATCGGCGAAGGGTCGCTTCCAGCCGACGTCGAGGAAGATCTCACGCAGGCTTGCCCGGAGCCCGGCGGCAGCCGGGTAGTAGCTGCGGTAGATCGGCGGATCCGACTCGATGTACTCGGTCGAGACGGCTGCCCGCACGAAGGCGAACGTGTTGTGGACGTAGGTGCGGCGGAGTACCCGGGTGACGACCGAGTTGAAGAACGTCTCGGCGAGCTCGGGCCGCTTGTGGTCGATCAGGCGATCGATGTAGAGGAGCTTCGCGCGCTGCCAGGTCTCGTCGCCGAACGCCCCCGCGCCGAGCTCGTCGAGCCGTACGACGCATTCGCGGACGCGCTCGTCGTAGAACCGGATCCGCGCCTTGACGGCCTGCTGGATCCCGGCCCAGCGGGCCTCCTCGAACATCTCCTTCGCGGCCACGCTCGTCTGCCGGAAGACGCGGTAGTGGTGGTCGAAGCCGGCGATCGTGACATCCGCGATCAGCCGTGCTGCGTCGTCTACGACGGGCTCCGGAGTGCGCGTCATCCGTGGAGACTAGATTCCGGCGCCGGTAGGTTGTGGGGCAACAGACGAGCAACGATACGAAGCAGCCACGAGAAGGAGCGAGCATGGCCACCACCGCCTCTCAGATCGTCGTCCCGGAGGGCGGCGCCAGGATCGTCACTGGGCAGCCGGTTCCCGACAACCCGATCATCCCGTTCATCGAGGGCGACGGGATCGGCGTCGACATCACGCCCGTTATGAAGGCCGTCGTCGACGCGGCGACCGAGAAGGCCTATGGCGGCGCCCGCCGCATCCACTGGATGGAGGTCTATGCCGGGGAGAAGTCGACCCGGCTGTACGGGCCGGACGTGTGGCTGCCGGAGGAGACCCTCGAGGCGCTGCGCGACTACTCCGTCTCGATCAAGGGCCCGATGACGACACCGGTCGGCGGCGGCATCCGCTCGCTCAACGTGGCGCTCCGCCAGGAGCTCGACCTCTACGTCTGCCTCCGCCCCGTGCGCTGGTTCCAGGGTGTCCCGAGCCCGCTCAAAGACCCCTCCCGGACGGACATGGTGATCTTCCGCGAGAACACCGAGGACATCTACGTGGGGATCGAGTGGGAGGCGGAGTCGGAGGGTGCCCGGCGTCTGATCGCCTTCCTCCAGAACGAGCTCGGCGTCACCAA
>CAZOMP010000013.1:0-21332 GCA_964581085.1 uncultured Gaiellales bacterium
GGGGGCTCCCCTTTTGTTTCCACTTTCTTGAGGGTTCTCCCACCCTGCCGGCGAATTTTGGCCCCCCCCCCCCCCGTCCCCCCCCCCCCCCCCCCCCCCCCCGGGCGATCTCGTCTCGCTCGTCTGCGTGATCGAGGTAATACGAGATGAGCGCCGCACACTCCGCCGCGTCGTGATAGGCGACAACCTCCTGCCCCGGTACGAAGAGTTCCGCGAGATCGGATTTGGCGTCCGTCAGCAACATGGTTCCGACTCCTGTCGCCTCGTACATTCTGAGGTTGTTTGCGTGGGATCCCGCGAGGTCGAGATGGTTGTTCACGGTGATCCGAGAACGAGCGAGGATCCGATACATCTCGACGCCCCACGCTGTCCCCCTGTAGCGGGCGTGGATCGGGGAGGCTCGTGCGAGGAGGTCGACTCCCGGCGCCCACACGTCAAGGGGTGTCTCCTCGCAGAGCTGTTCCAGCAGGTGGAGGCGACAAATGTGCTCCTGCGAGATCTGACCGACGAACGAGCACCGGATGCTGTCGGCTCCCGGGGCTAGACGTTCCAGGACGCGCGGATCGAACCCGAGTCTGTGGATCTGTGCGTTGACGCCCGTTCGGCGAAAGTGCTCGACCAGATTCGGGAGCGAGGAGAGCATCAGGTCGTAGGCTCGGAAGTCCTGACCCAAGGGGATGGGCGATGCGATCTGGCCGACCAGACGGCCGTAGTGGCGCCGCATCGCGCCGAGGAGATCGGCGTCGATGTGACCGATGGCCTGGTTGAGAATGACGTCGGGCTGGAGGTGCTCGATCTGCTGCTCGAGCACGCGCTGGAACCACCCGGTGTTGGGGTTGAGCGTACGGTCTGCCCGCTCGACAAGCCGCCTGGCGAACCGCATCCGCGCTCGTGGAAGCATCCGCCACGCCTTTCGAGCAAGAGCGTCGGTGGCCACACGAACCCGCCCCGCCCGCCGTACAGCCGTACCGTGCGCTACGAGCCAAGCCCGCTGAAGATCCTCGTTGTTCACGAAAATGTCGACGGCATCGTGACCGAGGGCGCGCAGATTGAACGAGTAGAAGTCCGCCAGGCCAAAGAGCGTCTCCATTCGCCGTTCGAGTTGTTCGCGATACGGGCGCTGCGCGAGCCCAGGCTCATGGGCGTAGAAGTCCCTGAGGAACGCAGGGTAGTCGGCATTCAGGATCAGGAACCGCATCGGTCCGCGGACCATCGCACGAAGTACCATCCACGTCCCGTGTCAGCCGTGGAGTCAATCGACGTCCTTGTCCCGACGCTGGGAAGGACCGTTGAACTGAAACGGCTCCTCATCTCAGTGGCAGCCCAGAGCTGGGACGGAGAGATCCGCGTGATCGTGGTCGACCAGAATCCCGATGCTCGGATCGCTGAACTCATCGCCAGGCACTGCGACGTCTCGATCCTGCACCTCCGCTCGGAGCCGGGCGTCAGTCGCGCGTGCAACGTTGGCCTCCGGCACTCGACCGCGGACTTGATCGTGCGGGCAGACGACGACTGCTGGTATCCACCGGAGACTCTCAGCCGCGTCGCGACTGTCTTGGAGGAGCATCCTGATTGGGGCGGCGTATCCGGGATCTGTTGCGACGAGGACGGTCGTCCGACCCAGCTCCGGTGGGATCGAGACTCCGGGCTGATCGATCGTGGCAACATATTTCGGCGCGCCTGCGGCGTGACGGTGTTCATGCGGCGGTCCGTGGTCGAGGCGATTGGAGACTGGGATGAGTCGTACGGGCCGCGCCTGCATCCCGACGGGACGACGAGCGGAGGCTCCGAGGATGGCGAGTACATCCTCCGAACAGTCACGGCCGGCTTCGCCATCGGGTTCGACCCTTCGATCCGCGTCCTTCACGCCGACTTTCGGCCGGCGTTCAACGACCGCCGCTCGATGCGCAAGGCGTACGCCTACGGCGTCGACCACAGTCGCCTGCTCCAGCAGTACGGCTTCTCGAGCCGATACGCCGCCTGGCGATCCGCCCAGCTCGTAGCCGGAGCGGGGATGTTCCTTGCGCGGGGCAAGCCGGGAACCGCACGATTCTATGCAGCCATGGCCAGGGGACGCCTTCGCGGAATGCTGTCGGGTGACACGTCGGCGCAGGTGCGTTAGGGCGCGATCGTATTGCGGATCTGCGTCGTCTACGACTGCCTCTACCCGTACACGGTGGGCGGTGCGGAGCGGTTCTACCGGAGCCTCGCCGAGGGGCTTGCCGCCGGCGGGCACGAGCTCACCTACGTCACGCTGCGGCAGTGGCCCGGGGGCGAGGCGCCGGAGCTGGACGGAGTCCGGGTGGTCGAGGCCGGCCCCCGGATGCGCCTCTACCACGACGGCCGGCGCCGGATCCTGCCTCCGCTTCGCTTCGGCCTCGGCGTGCTCCGCCACCTCGCCCGCCACGGACGCGACTACGACGTCGTCCTCACCGGGTCGTTCCCGTACTTCCCGCTCCTCGCGGCCGCCGCCCTCCGGCGCCGCTACCGCTACGAGCTCGCCGTCGACTGGCCGGAGGTCTGGACGCGCGACTACTGGAGCGAGTACCTGGGCGGGCTCGGCGCCGTCGGCTGGTGGGTCCAGCGTCGCTGCATCCGCGTCCGGCAGCGGGCGATCTGCCCCTCGCAGCTGACCGCCGGCCGACTGCGCGAGAACGCCGTCAACGGCGACGTGACCGTCTATCGCGGCCTGCTCGCGCCGGAGCGGGAACCCGCCAGCCCGCTGCCCGCCGAGCCGGTCGTCGTCTTCGCCGGCCGTCACATCCCCGAGAAGCGTGTCACGGTGCTCCCCCCTGCCCTGGCCCGCGCGCGCGAGACCATCCCGGGGCTCCGGGCCGAGATCTTCGGAGACGGGCCGGACCGCGCCCGGCTGCTGGAGGAGATCGAGCGCGCGAACCTGACGGACGCCATCGAGGCGCCCGGCTTCGTCGACCAGTCGCGCGTGGAGGAGGCGCTCGCGCGCGCGCTCTGCCTCGTGCTGCCCTCGAGCCGGGAGGGCTACGGCCTGATCGTGGCCGAGGCGGCCGCACGGGGAGTCCCGAGCGTCGTCGTCGCAGGCCCGGACAACGCGGCGACGGAGCTCGTCGACGAAGGGGTCAACGGGTTCGTGGCGCCGACCGGGTCGCCGGACGACCTCGCGCGGGCGATCGTGCAGGTGCACGACGGCGGAGCGGCCCTGCGGGCCTCGACGGCACGCTGGTTTGCCGCTCACGCCGAGGAACTCTCGCTCGCTGCCTCGATCGAGATCGTGTCGGCGCTGCTCCCGAACCGCTGACCGACCGACTCGGGAAGCACCGCGGCGACGACGGTCAACGCCGCAGCGAGGAGCACCCCCGCCGTCTGATACGGCGTCCCGTTCCCCGTTCCCGTCCCGATAAAGCAGAGGATCGGCAGCAGCCAGGCGAGCGACAGCCGCGGACGCATCACGGCCACCGGCAGCATCAGCAGGGAGAACGAGTGCATCCAGACGACGGGGATCGCCGCGATCATCGCAACTCCTGCAAAGGCGAACGAGCGACGGTCGTCGCCGCGCCAGCCGAAGAAGACGATCGCGGCGACGATCGCGAGCGCCAGCACCACCCAACCGGCCTCCGAGAGGGTGTGCCCCGCCCCCATGTCCTGCAGCAGCACCTTGAGGGTGTAGCTCTCCGGCGCCGATGAATCGTTGATCGAGCCTACCCGCGACGGGTAGCTGCGAAAGTACGAGAAGCCGAGCGCCGCCCAGAGCACGATCGAGACACCTGCCGCAACCGCTGCAACCCCTGCCGCTGCCGCCCACCGTCGCGTCGCCGCAAGCCAGACGATCAGCGGCGCCGTCAGGAGCTTCGCGGCGATCGTAAGGCCACCGCCGACCGATGCGAGCTTCCACCGCTCGCGGTAGCGCCAGCACACCGCCGAGCCGAGCAGCAGCGGGATCGTCACGTTCCCCGTCTGCAGGGCGGCCAGCACCGGCGACCACGCGAAGATGACGCCGTAGCAACGCCAGTCGCGCACGCCCAGGAGCCAGAGGCTGAGCGGCAGACACGCAGCCAGAAGAATCGTGAAGACAACGTTGGCCGCTGGAATCCAGACGAACGGTACGAGCGCGAAGGCGACGAGCGGCGGATAGCCGTAGCCCGGGTAGGGAGACTCGCCGTGAGCGACATGCCGGGCTGCCGGCAGCTCGAAGTGCACGAAGTCGAAGCTCAGGATCCCCTGGTGGTACGCCTGCCCCAGAAACAGGAGGCAGATGGCAGCAGGCATGACACCGAACAACAGCATCTCGAGCGCGAGCCGCAGAGCAGGGCGTGGCTCCGATCTGGCCGTCGAGGGCATCGCTGCATGGTACGGAGAGGACATGCAATCGTCGTTATCGGCGCCCGCGCGTCCGAGCACAAGGACGGCCGGCAACAGACGGCAGCATGCCGGTCAAGCCGACCGGCGTCTGCGCCGATAATGCGCCATGCGCCTGGCTGCGGCGAGACTGCTCCTCCTGCTCCTGATCGCCGTCCCGGATACGGTGCCCCGAGTTGCGCCTCCAGGTGCAACTTCGGCTCTGGCGGCCCGATCGTGACCCGGGAGACGGACGCTACGGGCGCCGTCCGGCGTCACTCCGAGGCGCTGCTCGAGAACAACCTTCTCGTCGTCACGATCTGTATTCTCGCCTGCTTCCTGCTCGTCGTCGGACGGACGCTGCTCGGAGTCGACAGCTGGCTGACCCTCGTCGCCGGACGCGAGATCGTCGAGAACGGCCTGCCGCACCACGATACGCTGACCGTGCTCGCCCGCGGACGCGTGTGGACCGATCAACAGTGGCTCGCGCAGCTGATGTTCTATGGGCTCGTACGGGCAGGCGGGCTGGGGCTCGCCGTCCTCGCTCACGCCCTGCTCGTCACGGCCGCCCTCTGCACCGCCGTCATCGCCTCTCGCGTCCGCGGCGCCTCCGCCCGAATGACGCTACTCGGTGCGTTCGTCTGTCTCGTCGTCGCCCCCTGGTCGTGGCAGCTGCGCGCCCAGTCGCTCGCGCTTCCCCTCTTCGCACTCGTTCTCGGCCTCGTGGCGACGGACGAGCGGCTCCAGCGCCCGCGAACGCTCTTCGTCTTCCCGGCGCTCCTGCTGTGGGCGAACGTACACGGATCCGTCGTGCTCGGCGCGCTGCTCGTCTCGGTCGCGGGGTTGCTCGTGCTGGGACGCCGCCTGTTCCAGCCCCCAGCCGACGAGATAGGCCCGTGGCGCGCAACTGTGTATCTGCTCCTGCCCGGCCTGTGCGTCTTCGCCTCGCCCTACGGCTTCGGGCTGTGGTCGTACTACAAGCTGCTCTTCGTCGACAGCGACGTCTCCCACTACATCACCGAGTGGCAGGCGCCGAAGCCACACGGCTTCTTTCTCGTCTTCTTCGCGGTCGCGGCTCTCACCGTCGTCGTTGTGATCTGGCAACGTCGTCGGTTGTCGCTGTTCGACATCTTCGTGTTGGCGGTGACGCTCGCGGGTGCCGTCCGGAGCGTCCGCGCGGTCGTCTGGTTCAGCCTTGCCCTCGCGATCCTCCTTCCCGTCGCGCTCGACGGGATCGCACCGCCACGACGAGACGTCGCCTTCCATCGCCGCCTCGCAGTCGCACTCATCGGTCTCTGCGCAACCCTCTTCCTGCTGCTCGCGGTATTCACGGTCTCCCGCAGCAATGCCTGGTTCGAGCGCGGCTGGCCCGGAGACGGTGCCCGTACCGCAGCGCGTCTCGCGGCTGTCCGCAGCGGGGACGTGTACGCCGCGGACACCTTCGCCGACTGGCTGCTCTGGAAGGAGCCGACCCTGCGGGGCCACGTCGCGTGGGATGCGCGGTTCGAGCTCCTCACCCGCAAGGAGCTGCGTGACGTCGTGCGCTTCAAATCCGGCAAAGACGACTGGCGAGCTCCTCTCGCCGGCTGGCCGATCCTCGTGCTCGATCCCAAGGAGACCCCACGGCAAGTACGGGTGCTCGCCCGACCTCCCGCAACGGTCGTTCTGCGGACGCCCTCGGCCGTCGTGATCGAACCTGGATAGAGGTCGACCCGACTGGACGAACGGCTAGTTGACGCTCAATCTCGTGGCTCTGACAATTCCGTCCGGAGACGGCGGAGCAGGTCCGGATGACGTGCCTCCCCGACTCACGGTAATCGCACCACGATAGAAGGGGGAAGTGGCATGGATGCATTCACCAAGCTGGTCGTCCGGGCGCAGAACGCCTGGTACTCCTTCCGCGAAGAGGAGTCCGGCCAGACGCTCGTCGAGTACGCGCTGATCATCGCGCTCGTCGCCGTCGCCTGCATCGCGGCGCTCGGCTTCCTGAGCGGGAAGATCCAGGCTCTGTTCTCGAAGGCCGGCAACTCGCTCGGCTCGTAGTCGACAGCGTCACCATGACGAACCGCTCGATATCACCCTCGTCACCCGCGGAGATCACCTGCTCTGCGCGTGACGGGAACGTCGGGCGGCCGGCTTGCCAGGAGTCGAACGCACCTCTTGACGACGCCTTCGACATGAATATGGTCATACCCAAGACTCTTCGACCAGCAGCTCGGTGAGTCGGGTCGGCCAACGGTTCCGACACAACAACAAGGGGGAACATGATGGGGAACGCATTCACTGCAGTGGTCGTCCGCGCCCAGAACGCATGGTTCGCGGCCCGCGACGAGGAGTCCGGCCAGACGCTCGTCGAGTACGCGCTGATCATCGCGCTCGTCGCGATCACCTGCATCGCGGCACTCGGTTTCCTGAGCGGCAAGATCCAGGGCATCTTCTCCAAGGCGGGGAACTCGCTCGGCAGTTGATCGGCAGTTGACCAAGGATGTCGTGGGGGCCGTGCCACGCGGTACGGCCCCCGGTCCTTCCCTCGGGACGCCGGCGCGGTGATCTCGAGCCGGTGGGAAGCGGCAGGAACTGCATCGCCATGGTGGAAACGATGATCCGAACCCATACGCCATACAAGCCTCAGATGAAGATGACGAGGAAGGAGCCCAGTCGACATGGCGCGTAGCCTCTCTTCAGTGACGACGTCGCGGAATGGCGCAGTCGCCATCGGGATCGGCGTTGCCATCCTGGCGGCCATCCTCCTCGTCGTCTACGTGACCCGTTACAAGTCGAGCGTCGACGAGTCGGCCACCCCAACGCCGGTGCTCGTTGCGAAACGTCTGATCCCGAAGGGCACCCAGGGCTCGACGGTCGCCCAGAAGCAGCTCTACCAGAGCACGGCCGTCCCGAGCGACAGCGTCCAGTCGGGCGCCATCAGCGACCCGAACGCGCTCGTCGGGCGGACGGCGCTCACCGACATCTACCCTGGCGCGCAGCTCACGACAACGAACTTCTCGGCGGAGGCCTCGACTGCGCTGAACGCCCAACTCTCCGGCCAGCAGCGCGCGGTAAGTCTCACGATCGACTCCGTCAAGGGCAGCCTCGCGAACGTGGCGTCGGGTGACCACGTCGACATCTACACACAGTTGACGCGGAACAACCGCACCGTGATCCAGCTCTTCCGGTCAAACGTGACCGTGCTGCAGGCACCTGGCGTGAACGGCGGAACCGTCGTACTCCAGGCACGGGCGCGTGATGCAGCGAACTTCCTCTACGCGGCGAACCAGACCACGCTCTACTTCACGGTCCGCCCGGCCTCTGGTGCCGCGCCGACGCCCGGTTCGCTCGCCGACCTCTCGACGGTGATCGCGACCAGCAGGTCTCGCTGACTCATGGCGGCGACGCTGCGCACACTCGTCGCAGTCGACAGCGGCGTCGACGTGCACTCGATCGCCGAGACCGTGACCGGCGATGCCGCAGTGAGCGTCGTCGCCGTCGTCGACGGCCTCGAGGACGGCTGGCGGGCACTGCAGGACAGTTCGTGCGACGTGCTCGTGGTCGCCTGCCAGGGCTACTCCGAGCGAGCCCTCGTCATGATCGATGCTGCCGTCCGGCAGGAGCCGTCTCGGCCGGTACTCGTCCTCGTCGAGGATGCTCCGGCGGGCTTCATCTCACGCGTCTTCGAGGCCGGCGGCGACGACATCCTGATGTTGCCGCAGCCTCCCGATCAGGTTCGCTTCACGATCCAGAAGCTGTTCGCGCGCAAGAACCGCGCGGACGCCGCCGGCGCGGGCCACACCGGACAGCTCATCTGCGTACTCGGCCCCAAGGGCGGCACGGGAAAGACGCTCATCAGCGCCAACCTCGGCGTCGCACTGGCGGAAACCGGATTGCGCGTCGCCGTCGTCGACCTCGATCTGCAGTTCGGCGACGTCGCACTCTGCCTCGGACTCGGCCCCGACCAGACCTTCTATGACCTCGCACTGGCCGGCGGCTCCCTCGACGCCGAGAAGCTCGATGCGTATCTGATGACGCATTCGAGCGGCCTCCGCGTCCTCCTGGCGCCGACGCGGCCCGACCAGGCGAGCTCGATCACGGTCCAACTGATCCGCGAGGTCTACCGGGTGCTGCGGTCGACCTATGACGTGGTCGTCGTCGACACGCCGCCCGGATTCACCCCAGAGGTGATTGCGACGATCGATGCCGCCTCCAATCTGGTTCTCGTGGGGATGCTGGACGCGCTCTCACTCAAGAACATGAAACTCGGTCTCGAGACGCTCGAGTTGATGGGCACCACGCCCGACGAGGTGCGCATGGTGCTGAACCGCGCCCAGAGCCAGGTCGGGATCTCACAGGGCGAGGTTTCACGCGTCCTCGGCCGCGAGCCGGACGTCTACATACCGAGCGATCGGGAGATCCCGCGCGCCGTCAACGAAGGCGTGCCGATCGTCCTCGCCCGCCCCCAGTCGGAGGCGGCAGTGGCATTTCGTGAGCTCGCAACCTTCTACACGTCGAACGGCAGCCTCGCCGCTGTCGAACAGCGCGCCGCCGACCAGAACACACGCGGGCGCATCCGTCTCTTCGGAAGGAAGGCCTGATGGAACTCCATGAACGTCTCACCACCGCCCAGCGGACCGTCCCTGCCGCACCCGGATCGCGGGAGCCGTTCGCCGAGTTGAAGACACGCGTCCACCTCGCCGTCATCGGCGAGCTCGGGCCGCAGCTGTTCAACGTGACGATGGATCCAGTGGCGCTGCGCGAGCGCGTCCTCGTCGACATCCGCAGGCATCTCTCGGCCGAGACAACGCTCTCGCGGGACGATCGTGACAGGCTCAGCAAAGAGATCGCGGACGACATCCTGGGCTACGGCCCGCTGGAGCGCCTGCTCACCGACGAGTCGATCTCGGAGATCATGGTGAACGGCCCCGGCGAGATCTGGATCGAGCGTCAGGGCCGCCTCTACGAGACGACCGTCCGCTTCAACGACGACTCGCACCTGCGCCGAATCATCAACAAGATGGTCGCACAGGTGGGCCGCCGGGTCGACGAGTCCTCGCCAATGGTGGACGCCCGACTCCCGGACGGGAGCCGGGTCAACGTGATCATCCCACCGCTCTCCCTCTCAGGGCCGCTCGTCACGATCCGCAAGTTCGCCAAGAGACGTCTCACGCTCGACGACATGATCGCAAGCGGGACACTCTCGCAGGAGTCGGCCGACTTCCTCCGTGCCGGCATCAAGGCCGAGCTGAATCTGCTCATCTCGGGCGGAACGGGCACCGGTAAGACGACGCTTCTGAACGCGCTCTCGGCCGCTATTCCCGAGGCAGACCGCATCGTCACGATCGAGGACGCGGCCGAGCTCCAGCTCCACCAGGAGCACGTCCTACGGCTCGAGTCCCGACCCAAGAACATCGAGGGCGAGGGCGAGATCCCGATCAGGGAACTCGTCCGGAACTCACTCCGCATGCGGCCCGACCGCATCGTCGTGGGCGAGGTTCGCGGCGCCGAGGCGCTCGACATGCTCCAGTCGATGAACACGGGTCACGAAGGGTCTATGTCCACGATCCACGCCAACTCGCCGCGCGATGCCCTCCACCGGCTCGAGACGATGGTGCTGATGGCGGGCTACGACCTGCCTGTGCGGGCAATCCGGCAGCAGGTCTCGTCGGCGCTCGATCTCCTCGTTCACCTCGAACGGCTCGAGGACGGCACACGTCGCGTGACCCTGATCAGCGAGGTGCAGCGGATGGAGTCCGATGTGATCACGCTACAGGACCTGTTCGAGTTCAAGATCGACTCGATCTCTCCCGACCGGACAATCAACGGCTCCCTACGCTCGACGAACCTTCGCCCGATGTTCATCTCGAAGTTCGAGAAGCGGGGAATCGACCTGCCGCAGCAGCTATTTGGCACGCCGCCGGCCGGCCTCTCGGACATCGCGCGGGGACAGCGATGAGAGGGTGGCGACTTCGAGCGACGACGGCGCTCGTCGGCGTCGCCGTTCTGATCACCGCCTTCGCATCGGTCGACGGCGCCTGGGCGGCCTCGCGAGTTCAGCTCCGCGAGGCGCCCATCTCGAACTTCCCGGACATGGCGTTCACGCTGTCTCTGCCGAAGAACCAGCCGCTCTCGACCAAGCAGGTCTCGGTGACCGAGAACGGCGCGCCCGCCCACGATGTGACGGTAGAGCGTCCCGGGGCCGCGACCGCCGGCACCGTACTCGCGATCGACGCTTCCAACAGCATGGCCGGCAAGCCGATCCGGAGTGCGATGGTGGCCGCACGTGCATTCGCGGCACGCCGTGGCCCTGGCCAACGACTGGGGATCGTAACGTTCAACAACACCACCGCTGTCCTCCTGCCTCCGACGACGGACGGAGCAGCGATCGACAAGGCACTCGCCGCGGTTCCGTCCCTCGCGAACGGAACCCATATCTACGACGCGCTCCAGACGGCTGCGACGGAGCTCAAGGACGCCGGCGTCACGAACGGGTCGATCGTGCTTCTCTCTGACGGAAAGGACCTCGGTAGCACGGTCGATCAGGCGACCGCGATCAAGACCGTCACCGACGCCAGGGCCCGGGTCTTCACGGTCGGGCTCGAGTCTGGCCAGTACGACCCGAAGACGCTCGTCACCATCGCCGCCCAGACGAAGGGCACGGCCAGCACCGCCGCGAACGCCGCGGAGTTGAGCCAGATCTTCTCCGAACTCGGCTACACGCTGGCGAACGAGTACATCCTCCGCTATCGCTCGCTTGGCGCCCCGAACGAGAAGCAACGGGTCGCTGTCAAGGTCGACGGGTTCGCGGGTACCGCGCGTACGAGTTACATGTCGCCGGATCTCCCCCTCATCGCCGTTCCATCGGGCAACACGACGACCGCCGATGATGTGATCCGATCGCCGATCACCCTTGCAGTCGTCATCTTCATCGTCGTCGGCTTGCTCGGCTATGGGGTCTATCGCGTCGCCTACCGTCCCGACGAGGAGCTCACCCGCCGGCTGGGACAGTACGTCTCGCTACCCGAGGAAGAGCAGGCACGACACCGGGAGACCGATCTACGCAAGGCGGCGGCCGCCGAGCGCCGTAACGAGCGCGGCGACTGGCTGGAACGGCTCGAGTACGACCTCAACGTTGCCGGTGTCGAGACGTCGTTGCGGACGCTCGGTCTGATCACGGTGCTCGTGGGACTCGCGATCGGAATCGTCGTCGCGGTTCTCGTCCAGAGCCCGCTCGGACTGATTGCGGGCCTCGTGGCGCCGCTCCTCACCCGCGTCTGGATCAACCGCCAGCTCGCCACCACGCGGACCACGTTCGCTGACCAGCTGCCCGAGAACCTCGACGTGGTCTCCTCGGGCCTCCGCTCGGGACACAGCTTCGTCGGTGCGCTCGCCGTCTGCGTCGATGACGCCGAAGACCCGTCGAAGACCGAGCTGCGGCGCGTCATCGCCGACGAGCAGCTCGGCGTCCCCGTCGAGGCGGCGCTGCTCAAGGCAGGGTCGCGGATGGACAACCGCGACATCGTGCAGGTGGCACTCGTCGCGAGGCTCCAGCGCGAGGCCGGTACCAACGCGGCCGCGGTGATCGATCAGGTGTCGGACAACATCCGAGCGCGTCTCGAGCTGCGTCGGCTGATCGCGGCTCTCACGGCGCAGGGGCGGCTCGCACGCTGGATCGTCTCGATCCTTCCCCTCGCCCTCTTCGCCGCGATCTTCGTGCTCAACCGCGGCTACCTCCGACCGCTCTGGACGGAGCCGGTCGGTATCGCGGCCCTCGTCGCCGCGGTGATCATGGTCGTCGTCGGGTCCCTCGTCATCAAGCGCATCGTCGACATCGAGGTCTGACATGAACACGGTCATCCTCATCCTCGGCCTCGGCCTTCTCGCCGGATCGATCGCGATTCTGGTCCAGGCCTTCCGCACACCCCGTTCGGGCCAGGAGGTACTGGAGCAGATCAGCGCCTACGGGTTCCGCGGCTACGTCACCCACGACGACGATGCCGCCGCCCAGCCCGGGTCATCCATCTCGGAGCTGCCGACGCGGATCGGCACCTGGCTCAGCAAGCGGTTCGGCAGCAAGGGCGAGACAGAGGTACGGCGAAGACTCGTCACGGGCGGCTGGTACTCGGTCACGCCGACCGCGTTCCTCGGCTACAAGCTCATCTCTGCAACGGCCTGGACACTCGGCTTTCTCGTCTTCACCGCGATCACGGGCCCGAGTACGGCTGTGTTCCTCCTCGGGATCGTGGTGGCGGCGCTCTTCGGCTGGTACCTCCCGTCGATGGTCCTCAACCACCGCACCAAGGACCGCCACCACCAGATCGACAGGGCGCTGCCAGAGCTGATCGACCTCATCGTCGTCACGGTCGAGGCCGGGATCGGCTTCACCGGGGCGCTGCGGCTCGCAACCGAGGAGCTCAGCGGCCCGCTCGCGCAGGAGCTACGGTTGACCCTGCAGGAGCAGAGCATGGGCCTCGCCACGACGGAGGCGCTCGAGAACCTCGCATACCGTGTTGACACGCCCGGCGTGAAAGCGTTCGTACGCGGTATCAGCCAGGGTGAAACGCTCGGCGTCTCGATCAGTCAGATCATGCGGAACATCGCCGATGAGATGCGGAAGCGCCGCAAGGCGCGCGCCGAGGAGCTCGCGCAGAAGGCTCCGATCAAGATGCTCTTCCCGTTGATCTTCCTGATCTTCCCGGCGATGTTCGTGGTGCTCCTCTTGCCGGCGATCCTGCAAATCTCGAAGTCGCTCGGGAGCTAGGACACGTGTCTCGGCGGCGCGGCACGTTGACACTGCGGCGGGAGGACGGGCGCATCATCTGCGACTCGGTCGTCGTCGCGGACAGCGCCTGGCGCCGTCTCAAGGGTCTCCTCGGCAAACGGTCGCTGGCATCCGGCGAGGGGCTCGTCCTGCGACCCGCCTGGTCCATCCATACGGCGTTCATGCGGTTTCCGATCGACGTCGTCTTCGTCGACGCCGAGCTCGCGGTGATCAGGATCGATCACGAGCTGCCGCCATTCCGGACGGCAACGTGCCGCGGGGCGCGCGAAGTCGTCGAACTCGCCGCCGGAGAATGCAAGCGCAATGGTGTCGCTCCCGGAGACCGGATCGCATGGGCCTCGCGGAATATCGTCAACGCGATCGCGAGTCAGGCGAGCCCGGAGCTCCGCACCGAGCGACGCGGAACCGTCCTCGTCGCTAGCTCCGACCAGCGGTTCGTAAAGCTGGCGCGATTTCTCCTCGAAGGTCGCGGCATCGCCGTGGGTGACCAGAGTGTCGCCAACGCTCTCGGTGACTCGCTCGGTGACGCCGACGTCGACGCGGTGCTGATCGACGCTCGAGAGAGCATCGGCGACGGTCTCCGAGCGTTCAACAAGGCACACGTCGAGCGGCCGGAGCTCCCGATCGTCGTTGTTGCGGAGAGCCACGCCGAGCACCCGCCGCAGAGCATTCGGGTGTACCACAAGTGGCAGGAGACGGAGGCCGCAATCGACGCGGTCGAGCATGCGGTCGCGGGAGCCCGGACGTCATGACCCACACGTCGGGGAAGGGATTGCAATCAGGTCCAAGTCGGGGCAAGATGCGTACAAGTCAGATACAGCGAGCGGTCGCGACGGCACCTCGCGGCAGCGCTCGAGGGGAGCTGTAGATGCAGATCGAGGGGGGTAGAGCCATGGTTTCGCTGTCGCGTGAATTCGCGGTGCCCGCGGCTGCCGCCGCCTTCCAGCCGGCGCGACTGGGCCACGACGGGCAGCGAGCCGGGTCCGCCGTCGACATTCTCTCTGCGTCCTTCTTGGAGCTTCTCCCGCCACGGCTGGCGCCCGTCCTCGACGCTGCCCGCTCCCGCGCGGAGCGCATAGCCAGCGTCGCGCAGGGTGACGAGCTCGCGGCGGCCGTCTTTGCCGGTGACCTCCTGGTCGGTCTCGCCGCCGAAGGAGAGCTCGACCCCGACGACCCGAACGTGATTGCGGCGACTGTGGCGAAAGCGTGCTCGATACCGATCGAGACCGCCCGGATGGGCCTCTACCTCCACGCCGCTGCGAGCCCGACGTTGCTCGGTTTGCCGCCGGTCGCCGCGGCGGAGATTCAGCTCGGGTTGCTCGTCCAGCTCGGGGTGGCGGCGGGGGTCTCGCTCTGGCTGCGCGGAAGCACCGGAGAGGCTACCTGCGTCCTTGCAATCGGCACGAACCCGGGTGATCGTCAGACACGGAATGCAGCGAAGACGTGCCTCGCCGGTCGCGACAGGCGTTTCATCCGCGGGCATTCGCCGCTGTGCTCGTCGCCGGTCGACCGGCTGGGTACGCCGGAGGCCGCCATCGTGATCCGCCCGACCGGTTTGGCCAAGCCCGAACCCTATCTGTGCGAGGCAGCAACCGCGCTTGCACCGGTCCTCGAGCGGGAACGGCTGCTCGACCGGGGATCGCGGTTCTTCGGCGCTTCGACAGCCGATGCTGAGCAGAAATCGACACAGCTTGCACTCGATCTCCATGACGGACCCGTACAGGACGTCCTCGTACTCGGAGCGGAGACGACCCGTCTGCGCGACGATGCGTATCCATTCGTGCTCGAGAGCCATCGCGAGCTCGTCCACGGACGCTTCGACGACCTGATCGCGCGCATCGCGGACATCGACCGGCGGCTCCGCGCCACCGCCCACTCGCTCGAGTCGATGAGCATCCTCTCACGACCGCTCGCCGAGGTCCTCCACCGCGAGGTAGAGACATTCTCAGGTCAGAACGGGGTTCACGCCACGATGGACGTGCGAGGAGATCCGGAGGCGCTCAGTACCTCCCAGCGCCTCGTGATCTACCGCGGCGTCCAGGAGGCGCTCACGAACGTCCGCGAACACAGCGGTGCCGCGTCGGTCGCGGTGCGGCTGCACGTCCGACGCTCCACGATCGAGGTGCGGGTTACGGACGACGGGCGAGGCTTCGAGGTGGAACGCTCGCTCGCCCTGGCGGCCGAGCGCGGACGCCTCGGACTCGTCGGCATCGGGGAACGGATCGCCGTGCTCGGCGGGTCGTTCAGGATCGACAGCAGCCCAGGCGGGCCGACGACCCTGCGGTTCCTGCTGCCACGCTGGGAGTCCTTCCAGCCACCCATCGGAGGCCGGTCATGAGCATCCACCTGAGGCGTCGTGTACGGGCGCAGCAAGGGCAAGCGCTCGTCGAGTTCGCCCTCGTCCTCCCCGTGCTGCTCCTGATCATCGTCGGCATCTTCAAGTTCGGTGCCGTCTACAACCGCTACATCACGCTGACGGACGCCGTACGTGTCGGTTCGCGCGAACTCGCCCTTGGGCGCGGTTTGAACGGCCTTGCCGGCTCCACCCAGGACCCGTGTCTGCGTGCCGTCAACCGGACGATCAACGCCGCCAGCCCGGCCGTGCAACTCGTCCCCTCGCAGGTCACGGTAACGCTCCTGCTTCCCGACGCCTGCCCGACGGCCTCTGCGCCGGCGAACATGGTGCAGGGCGACGAGGCCAAGATCGAGGCCGAATACCCGTGTGATCTCACTATACTGGGGATCAACTTCTTTCCCGGCTGCAAGCTACACGCCTCGGCATCCGAGGCGATCGAATAACTCAGGGGGTGCGGACGGTGGAGCGGCGACGGCTTCTGGCGCGCGAAGAAGGGCAGTCTCTCATAGTGATGGTCCTCGTCCTGGTCGTGCTGCTCGGCTTTGCCGGCATCGTGATCGACTTCGGACGAGCCTACATCGCACAGCGGCAGCTCCAGCAGGCCGTCGATGCTGCGGCACTCGCTGCAGGCCAGTCCCTCCCGAACTCTGCTCAGGCCCAGCTGGCCGCGGTGGACTACAGCGCCACTTCGAAGAACGCCCACCCGGCCGGGATGGACGCCAGTAGCCCTGCAGTGACGTTCCGCTGCCTCCAGACCTTGAAGAATGCCAACATGCCATGCCTCGTCGACACGACCAATGCCGACGCACCATGCTCGGCCAACGCAGTCGTCGACGGAACGGTGGGCCAGGGCTGCAACGCAGTACAGGTGAAACAGACGGCGACCGTGCCCACGCTCATCGCGAAGCTGTTCCGGTTCTCCAACTGGACGGTGACCGCACGTGCGACGGCGGGGATGCGCGGAGGCGTCCCCCATCCCCTCGACATCATGATCGCGCTCGACCGCACGGGCTCGATGGACGAGGACTGCGATGACGCCGTGAGGGATCCGAATACCGGCAGCGTCGTGATCAGTGCGAACCAGACGAAGAAGATCGACTGCGCCAAGGCGGGGATCCGGCAGCTCCTCCGCGGCCTGCTGCCCTGCAACACAAATGTCGTCGGAAACTGCGGCGCCGCCTCGCCGCTCGACCAGGTCGGACTGATCACCTTCCCACCGCTCAAAGACAAGGACGCGACGACCCACGACCGCTACGACAACCCCCAGCACTCGAACATCGCACTCGAGTCGAGCGCGAGCTGCTCCGGCAACCTCAGATCGACGCCGTATTGGTATGTCAACGGCGGCGGGGGCAGCTTCCCCAATAAATGGTTCATCAGGAACGACGACGTCACCTACGGCTCGTCTGCTTCGGCAGCGAGCGCATCGATCACGATCAACCAGCGGAGCGGCAGCTTCACGATCACGATCGGGGGCCAGACAACGCCTGCGCTCGCGTGGAATGCAACCGCGGCGCAGGTTCAAGCCGCCGTCCAGGCGCTGCCCAGCGTCGGGGCCGGAAACGCAACCGTGACGAAGAACAACAACACGTTCACGATCAACTTCGCCGTCGGGCTCGGAAACGTCGGCAACGTCACCGCGCAGGCGGTCGCGCAGAGCCAGCCGGATCCCGTCGTCGCGACGACGCGACCGGGATCGAACGGTCAGACCGGCATCAACGAGGTTCAGACCGTGAGGATCAACCAGTCGAACGGCCAGTTCCGCCTCCGCTACAACGGCCAGTGGACGGACGAGATCGACTACAACGCCTCCGCAGGCACCGTCGAGAGCGAGCTCATAGAGCTCCGCGGGATCAGGAACGGCGACATCGCCGTGACGAAGAGCCCGTCGAACGGCGCCGGTACCTACACGATCACGTTCCAGGGCACCCTCGCAGCTACCAACGTCCCCCAGATCACGGGCGACCGCAGCTGGGGTAACGGAAGCGACCCGACGACTCTGACGCCGACCCAGGGTGTCCCGGCCGGGCGGGGGCAGGACGAGGTGCAGACGGTGCAGGTAACACAGAACGGCGGCACGTTCACGCTCACGTTCAACGGTCAGACGACCGACCCGATCCCCTACGACGCAAGCGCGAACACCGTGGAGGACGCGCTCACCGATCTGAACAACATCCGCGGGAACGACGTGAACGTGACGAAGAACCCGTGGAACGGCGTCGGCACATACACGATCACGTTCCAGAACAACCTCGGCGAGCAGGATGTCAGCCAGCTCGTCGCGACGGCCCAGGGCTCCCTCGAGGACCCGACCGTCAACAACATCGCCTATCTGCCGGCGACGGTGGCGGACTACGTGTTCGCACCGCTCTCGAACGACTTCCGCCAGTCGGACCTGCAAGGGCTCAACCCTGCCTCACGGCTCGTTCAGGGCATCACCTGGTCCTCGTGCCAGGGAGGCATCGTCAACGGATACGCCTCCGAGTCGTCCTCGGGCTATCCGGGCAACAGCTATTACGGCATCACCTCCGTCGGCAACACCTACTACACCGGTGCGCTGATCGCCGCCCAGAACGCACTCTCGGCGGCAGCCGCGGCGAACCCGACACGGGACGCTCAGCAGGTGATCATCCTCCTCTCCGATGGCGAGGCGAATACGGGAGCGAACAATCCGTGCTCCACTGCCATCGACGCTGCGCACAACTCGGCTCTCTCGGGTACCTGGGTCTACTCGATTGCCTACAAGCTCTCGAACAGCGTCCGCTGCCAGAATCCCGATCCACCGCTCGGAAACGGCAACGACGAGTCGCCCCGGATCACTGCCTACCATACGATGGCTCAGATAGCCCGTGATTCGACCAATCCGGACCAGCCCGACCCGTCGAAGTTCTTCTGTGTCGGAACGACATCGCTTCCGTCGGAGCCGTGCCAGAGCGGCGACACACTGGCGGAGGTGTTCCAGAGCATCGGCACATCGCTGACGGCGTCACGGCTCTTCCCCGATGACACGCAATAGGGGCGTCGCGGCACTCGCCGTGTTCATCGCAGGCGTTGCTGCTGCGCAGGCTGCAGGTGCTCCGGCGCCCCTTGCGTTCGTCACGCCGGCCTGGATCTCGGGGAAGATCCACGGCCTCTCGCCCCAGATCCCCACCGACAACACGAGCCCCATCTCGACGATTACGCAGGCCGCGTGTAAGGGCCTGCCGCCGAAGCGAAAGGGCAAGTTCAACACGTTCCGCTGCGCCGTGCGTTGGGACAAGGGTCCAGGCATCGTCTGGGCGAGAGCGCTTCCCGGTGGCAAGTGGTGTGCAAGCAGTACAGGGCTCGCTTCGTGCCCCGCGGCGGCCGCCGCCGCCGGCGATCCGCGTATCTGCGCCACGGGTGCGCCCGGACCGACGACCGCCGACCCCAACCGCTGTGCCCTCGCGGCCACCGAGTATTCGATCCTGCGCGCAATGCCGCTCAACTTCAGCGATCCGGGCTGGACGATGCGCAACCTCTCTTGCAACGGCAGCAACCTGAAGCGCACCTGTAGCTTCTCCAGCCGGAGCGCGTTCGGTACCTACTACACGAGTACGATCATCTTTGCCCAAGGCGCGGACACGTCATGGACGGCCACGCTCACCACGACCGGTGGCGGCGGATCGACCGGAAACGGATCGACGAGCTGTACCGTCGTGCCGGGCCCGCCGAGCGCGCGGGGCCGCTGGCAGGCAGGTCCCGCACCGACCTGCACCGCCACCTCCTGACCACTCCCCTGCGCCGAACCGGCCTGGCCCCGGTCGGATGGGCGCACGGGTTCACCGTACTTGATCGAGTTCGTCTCCTAGTCGTCCAACACCGTTAGAACCGGCGTGGTGTCCCGGGGCGTGCTCGGGAAGCGGTCTGGCGAACTCCGACGGGCGCACGGTCGGTAGAGAGCAACGGATCAGCGCTCAGCCGCCGACCGACGAGCAGTTGTTCTCCGCCCATTTCGAGATCTGCTGCTCCGCGTCCTTCACGTCCTGCGAGTCGAACGCCTTGGCGGCAGCGGCCAGCTTCGCGATCGTCTGCGCGTCGGGCGTCTCGCCGGGCTTGAGCTTGACGCCCTTGAACACCTCGGCGTACTTCTCGAACGCGTCGGCGAACGTCTGGAAGCCGGGGGGGATCTCGTCCGGCACCTTCGCCGCGAACTCCTGGTAGGCCTGCGCGGAGGTTGTCTCGTAGCTCGTAGAACTTGACGGCGGTCCCTCCGGCCTCGTCCGCTCCCGTCTGTCGTCGGCTGAGCGGACCCGCGGCCGGCGCACCCGCCGACCGCCGAGCGTCAGCGACCCGTCCTAGCGGCGGTGCCGCTTCGCTGACCGGGTTCCTCCAGTCTCGAATGGACTTCAGCGACCCAGAACGCTGCCCACGGCAGCGGACGGGGCCGGAGTGACCGTCGCTCAAACTTCTACGAGATCTCGGCTAACCTCGATAGAACGGTTACGGTCCTCAGGGGCCGTCGGTCGAACAGTTGTTCTTCGCCCAGTTCGAGATCTGCTCCTCCGCGTCCTTCACGTCCTGGGTGTCCAGGGCCTTGGCTGCTGCGGCGAGTTTCGCGATCGTCTGTGCGTCGGGTGTCTCACCCGGCTTGAGCTTGAGACCCTTGAACGCCTCGGCGTACTTCGCGAACGCGTCGGCGAACGTCTGGAAGGCGGGCCGGATCTCCTCCGGCACCTTCGCCGCGAACTCCTTGTAGGCGTCGGCGGTCTGCTGCAGGTCAGGGGAGCTGTCGTCGCCCGAGCCGGACGCGGCTCCGAGGGCTGCCGACAGGGTGAGCGAGAGGTTGGCAACCTTCTTGCAGCCTTCCGAGAGGCCGGCAAGGGCGCCGTTCGCGTCCGAGTCCGCAGTCGTCGCCTCGGTCGAGGACGTCGTGTCCGTGCTGTCCGTGGACGCCGTGACCGTGGTCGTGTCGGTCGTCGTCTCCGTGGCGGGCGCCGAATCGTCGGTCGTCGCACCGCTCGAGGACGTTGCCTCCGTGGATGCCGCGACCGTGGTCGTGTCGGTCATCGTCTCCGTGGCGGGCGCCGAACTGTTGCTCGAGGAGCCTCCGCAGCCTGCCGTGAGAAGGGCCGCCGCGAGGACGGCTGTGGCCAGGATTCCACGCATTGTGTCTCTCCCCTTTCTCGTCGCTGGAGGCGTAGAAGACCGCCCTGCTGTGCGGAGTATCGCAGCTTTGCTAGTTCGGCTCACAGATAGCAAAGACGGTCCACCCGTCGACGGCGCCGCCGTTGTGTCCCTCCATCCGCATCGTCCAGTACTGCGGATTCACGGTGCCGTTCGCGACGGCGGCCCCGGACGAGTCGGACGGGTAGCTCGCAACCATGTGGTCGCCGATCTTGAAGTTGCCGAGCTGGGCGACGCCGCCGCCGACGGCGTGCTTGCCCGCCCCGCAGTCGACGGTGCCGATCGTGGCGGAACTCGACGAGACCGTGATCGAGGTGACCGTGGCCGCCGATGCAGGCCCGGTTGCGCCGGTCGCACCCGCGGCGCCGGTCGCACCCGCGACACCGGTCGCCCCGACAGCTCCGTTCGCACCGGGCGTCCCCGCCGCACCGGTCGCACCCTGCGGCCCGACCGGACCCTGCGGGCCCGTCGCGCCGACGGCGCCGTTCGCACCGGGCGTTCCCGCGACACCGGTCGCGCCCGTGGCGCCGTGAAGGCCCGTCGCCCCGGTGAGACCTGTCGCCCCGGCCGCCCCCTGGGCGCCCGTGGCGCCGTTCGCGCCGGCGCTCCCCGCGGTTCCCTGCGCCCCGGTGGCACCCTGGGGCCCCGACGGGCCGATGGGGCCCTGGAGGCCGGCCACGCCCTGCGCACCCGTATCACCCTTCGCTCCGGTCGCTCCGACCGCACCGGCGACACCCTGCACGCCCGTGT
>CAZOMP010000013.1:21432-108632 GCA_964581085.1 uncultured Gaiellales bacterium
CGCCCTTGGCGCCCGCGGCACCGGTCGCACCCGTCGCGCCAACAGCGCCGGCAACACCCTGCACGCCCGTATCGCCCCTCGGACCGGTTGGGCCCTGTAGGCCCGTAGCACCCGTCAAACCCGTCGCACCCACGGCACCGGCAACTCCCTGCGCGCCGGTGTCACCCTGCGCACCCGTGTCGCCCTTGGCGCCCGCGGCACCGGTCGCACCCGTCGCGCCAACAGCGCCGGCAACGCCCTGAGCGCCCGTATCACCCTTCACGCCGGCAACACCCTGCGCACCGGTGTCACCCTTGGCACCCACCACACCGGTCGCACCGGCGACACCCTGCGCACCGGTCGCGCCAACGGCACCGGCAGCGCCCTGGACGCCCGTGTCGCCCTTCGCACCCGTGTCGCCCTTCGCACCGGCGACACCCTGCGCACCGGTCGCGCCAACCGCACCCGCAACTCCCTGGACGCCCGTGTCACCCTTCGTACCCGCGACACCGGTCGCACCGACCGCGCCCGCAACGCCCTGCGCACCCGTATCGCCCTTGACACCCTGGACGCCCGTATCGCCCTTCACGCCTGCAACGCCCTGCGCACCCGTGTCACCCTCGACACCCGCAACACCTGTCGCGCCAGCAGCGCCGGCGACACCCTGAGCGCCCGTATCGCCCTTGACGCCCGCGGGACCGGCCACACCCGTCGCACCAACAGCGCCGGCAACTCCCTGCGCGCCGGTGTCACCCTTGGGGCCCGTCGGTCCCTGCAAACCCGTAGCGCCCGTCAAACCCGTCAAACCCGTCGCACCCACGGCTCCCGCAACACCCTGCGCACCCACGGCTCCCGCAACACCCTGCGCACCCGTATCGCCCTTCGCGCCCGCAACTCCCTGGAGGCCAGTGTCACCCTGCACACCCGCAACACCCTGCGCACCGGTCGCGCCAACGGCACCCGCAACACCCTGCGCACCGGTCGCGCCAACGGCACCCGCAACACCCTGCGCACCGGTCGCGCCAACCGCACCCGCAGCACCCTGGGCACCCGTGTCGCCCTTCGCACCGGCGACACCCTGCGCACCGGTCGCGCCAACCGCACCCGCAACTCCCTGGACGCCCGTGTCACCCTTCGTACCCGCGACACCGGTCGCACCGACCGCGCCCGCAACGCCCTGCGCACCCGTATCGCCCTTGACACCCTGGACGCCCGTATCGCCCTTCACGCCTGCAACGCCCTGCGCACCCGTGTCACCCTGGGCGCCCGTATCGCCCTTCGGCCCGACCGGTCCCTGCAGACCCGTCGCACCCGTCGCGCCCGCGACGCCCTGGGCACCCGTTGCCCCGGCAGCACCCGTCGCCCCGGCAGCACCTTGAGCTCCCTGCGCACCGGCACCGCCCTGCGCGCCGGCGGCGCCCGTTGCGCCCACCGCGCCAGCTGCACCCGTGTCACCCTTCGCTCCACGCGCACCAGTGGCGCCCTTCGCTCCCTTCGGGCCGGTCGCGCCCGCCTTCGCCTCTGGATGTGGCACCGCGACGCCGAACATCCTCGTCTCCCACGAGAAACACGCCTGCCTGCCCGCGACGACACGGACGGCACCGGTCGAGTTGGAGATGCAGAACGGGCCTGCCAGCCGGCGCCCGAGGTCTGCGCCCGCGGTCGCAGGCAGCACGAAGACAGCAGCGGCCACGACGAGCGTCAGGATCGGGACGAAGAGGCGCCGCTCCCGTCTGTGCCCGCGTACGCGGGTCTCCGACTCGACGATCATCACCGGCGTCCTCCCCCTCCTGTGTTGGTCCTGGGTCGCGCGGCATCCTTTGCAAGCACAGTGCGTTGTGCTGCCTGCGCGATCAGCCTCCACCCTCATCGGGCGAACAGCTGTCACCCTTGAGGACCCGTGCCGCATACGAGTTCCCCAACGGCCCAACCGTGTCGTGACGCAATCATCCTGCAAGCATCGGACGGCGGTGCCGTCCCACGCCTCCCCTAAGCTTCTCCCCTCGACCGGAAGCTCCTCCCCGCCAACCGGCCCTCCGCCATGCCCACCACACCTCTCCCAACCGCGTTCGACCCCTCCGAGCAGCTCGACGGCGTCGAGACGCCGGCAGCCCGCGCCGAGCGGCGCCGGCAGGCGGCCCGCTCGAGGACGCGGTTCCGGATCGCGGCCTCCGCGGTGATCGTGCTCGCGGCCGCCCTCGTCGCGTGGCTCCTGCTCCGCCCCGGGGACTCGACGCCGGCCTCGAGCAACGCCGTCTCGGCCTCGCCCGCGCAGCTCCAGACGCTCGCGCGTTCGGTCGGGCACCCCGTCTTCTGGCTCGGCCCGATGGTAGGTTCGACGACCGAGGTTGTCCGTGCGAACGACGGCTCGGTGTTCGTTCGATATCTCCCCAGGGGGACGAAGACCGGGGCCAAGGGCTCGTACCTCACCGTCGCCACCTACCCCTATCCCGGCGCGTATGCGGCGATCAAGGCCGTCGTCGGCGAGAAGGGCGCGTCGCCGATTCCCTTGCGAGGCGGTGGCATCGCGGAGATGTCCAGCAAGGCGACGACGAACGTCCATTTCGCCTTCCCCGGCGTCGACTTCCAGGGCGAGGTCTTCGATCCGACCCCTGGCAAGGCCGCCACCTGGCTTCGCGACGGCAAGCTCGTGGCGATCGGAGGGTTGACGACCGCCGCAGCCCCGCAGACGGCCTCACTCGCCGATCTGAAGGCGGCTGCCGCCCGCTTCGGCCATCCGGTCTACTGGCTCGGACCGCGCGAGGGAACCACACCCGAGCTCTCGACCAGCTCGAACGGGCAGACGACCGTCCGCTACCTCCCGTCCGGCACCGCGCCCGGCGCCCCCGGCGAGTACCTCGCCGTCGGGACGTACCCCTACCCGGACGCCTACGCGGCGATCCAGGCGCTCGCAAAGGAGCCCGACGCGGTCGTGATCAGGGCACCGGCGGGTGGGTTCGCCGTCGTCGACAGTGACCGCCCCACGAACGTCCACCTCGCCTACCCGGGCGGCAAGGTCCAGATCGAGATCTTCAGCCCGTCGCCCTCCCTCGCCCGCACGCTCGTCGCCTCGGGTGCCCTCGCCGGCACCGACTGAGCCGACGCACCGCGCTCGCCGGCCCGACGCGACGCCGCCCGCCCACGTACTCCGTGGGTGGGTCGATGGGCCCTTCAGGGGCTTCACGTGGCGACTCGACACGGCCGCAGGGCTCGTGGCGATGTTCGCCGTGGCGCTGCTCCTGCGCCTCGTGCTCGCCCCCCGGATAGGCTTCTTCGGCGACCTGGCCTTGTTCCAGGAGTGGGCCGAGCGGCTCGCCGAGGTCGGCCCCGGCAGGTTCTACGTCGCGGGCTCCTTCCAGGACTACCCGCCCGGGTATCTCTACGTCCTCTGGCTGCTCGGGAAGCTCTCCACGACCCCGAGCTGGCTCCTCCTCAAGCTGCCGCCGATCGCCGCCGACCTCGGCCTCGCCTGGGTCTCCGGCGTCTTTGCGGCGCGGCTCGCCCCGGCGCAGCTGAGGGAACGCTGGCCGGTTCGGACCCTCGTGGTCGCGGGGGTGCTCTTCAACCCGGCGGTGATCGCCCTCGGCGCCGGGTGGGGGCAGGTCGACTCGGTCACCGCACTCCTCGTCTCCTCGGCCCTGCTCCTCTTCTTCACCGCTCCCGCGCGGATCCGCTACGAGATCCCCGCCTTCCTGCTCTTCGCCGTCGCCGTGGCGATGAAGCCGCAGTCGGGATTCGTCCTCCCCGTCGTCCTCTACGCGCTCTATCGCCGCCGCGTCCACGGCCGCCCCCGGCCGGACGCGATCGACGGCGTGCTCGCGATCTGCGTCTCCGGCGCCCTCGCGCTCGTCACCTGGTCGATCTCGGGGCTCGCGTTCGGGCTCGGTCCGCTCGAGCTGTTTCGCTTCTACGCGCGATCGGCATCGGTCTATCCGGTGACGAGCGCGAACGCCCTCAATCTCTGGGGGGCGATGGGCTTCTGGCGCAGCGATACGGCGACGGTCGCGGGCCTCAGCCTTGCCCAGGTTGGGATGCTGCTCTTCCTCCTCGGCACCGCCCTCGTGCTCGTACGCACACATCGCGCCCTCGAGGGGGGCGCGTCGCAGCCGCTTGCGTTCACGATCGCGGCCGCAGCGGTGGGTCTCCTCGCCTACACCGTGCTCACCCGGATGCACGAGCGGTACCTCTTCGTACCGCTGCTCCTGCTCGCGCCGCTCGCCATCGTACGGCCGCTGCGCTACGTCTACGCCGGTCTCTCCGCCCTCTTCCTGCTCGACCTCTGGTACCCGTTCACGTACTTCAACGTCGGCTGGAAGGCGATGGGCCAGAGCCTCGTGACGCTGCACGAACAGCCGTGGTTCGACCTGCTCCTCGGCGGACTCCACACCGACACCTGGCAGAAACGGCTCTGGTCGCTCGCGATCGTGGGAATCGCCTTTTTCGTCGTCTGGTACGGGCCGCGCCTGGCGTTCGCCGGAGCTCCGCTCGGTCAGACGGTACCCACCCCGGACGAACCCCGGGAACGGCCGGAGACCCCCCGGCCGCCGTGGCTGCGCTCACGCTGGGGCCCGTACTCACTCGTCGCCCTCGCCTGCGCGTTCGGCCTCGTCGTGCTGCGGCCGGAGCTGACCCCGGCGCCGAACCTCAACGACAGCGCCTTCCAGCTGCAGATGGTGCGCTGGGCGAGCGGCCAGATCGAGCACGGCCGCGTGCCCCTCGACGGCTGGTACCCGTACCTCTCGCTCGGGTCGTCGTTCTTCCACCACTACCAGAGCCTCCCCAACGTGCTGACCGCCTATCTCGCACGGCTGACGGGCGCCGGCGACCAGACGACCTACCTGTGGATCCTCTACCTCCTGCTCGCACTGTGGCCGCTCTCGGTCTACGCCGGCGCGCGGCTACTCGCCTGGGGCCGCTGGCCGGCGGCCGGCGCAGCGGCCGTCTCCCCGCTCCTCGTCAGCGCCTCGGGATACGGCTACGAGCACGGGAGCTACACGTGGCAGGGCTACGGCGTCTACACGCAGCTGTGGGCGATGTGGCTGCTCCCCCTCGCCTGGGGGTTGAGCTGGCGCTCGGTCACACGCGGTCGCACCTACGCTGCCGCCGCGCTCGTGCTCGCGCTCACGATCGCCTGTCACTTCATCACCGGCTACCTCGCCCTGCTGACGCTCGCCGTCTGGGTTCTTGCCGGAGGCGCGGGCTACCTGCGCCGGGCTGCGCGGGCTGCGCTCCTCGGCGGCTCGTCCCTCATCGTCGCTGCCTGGGTGCTCGTGCCGCTCCTGCGCGACACGAAGTGGACCACCCAGAGCGTCTACTACAAGGGCACGATCTTCGCCGACTCCTACGGCGCTCGCAAAGTGCTCGGCTGGCTCTTCCGCGGCGAACTCTTCGACGCCGGACGGTTCCCCGTCCTCTCGCTCCTCGTCGCGCTCGGCGCCGTCGTCTGCTCGCTCGAGGCGCGACGTGACACGCGGGCGCGAGCCCTGCTCGGCGCCTTCCTGCTCAGCCTCCTGCTCTTCTTCGGCCGGCCCACGCTCGGCCCCGTGATCGACCTCCTGCCCGGGATGCGGGACGTGCAGATCCACCGTTTCCTGATGGGGGTGCACCTGGCCGGGATCCTGCTCGCGGGAGTCGGGATCGCCTGGCTCGTGCGCCGCGGCGGCGCCCTCGCGGCGAAATGGCCACCGGGCCGGCGGACTCCGCTCGTCCTTCCCGCGGCGGTCGTGCTCGTCGTCCTGGCGCTCGCGCCCGGATGGATCGACCGTGGCCGCTACGACCTCGGCGACGCGAATCTGATCCGGCAGCAGCGGACGATCGATCGCACCGACGGCCGCGACCTCGACCGGCTGGTCGCGATCGCGAAGGAACGCGGCGGCGGCAGAGTCTACGCCGGACTGCGGGGCAACTGGGGCAAGGACTACACGGTGGGCTACGTCCCCGTCTACGCCTGGCTCGCCGACCGGCAGGTAGACGCAATCGGCTTCACCTTCCGGACGATCGCCTCGCTCTCGACCGACGTGGAGGCGAGCTTCGACGAGACGAACCCGGCCCAGTATTCGATGTTCGGCGTCCGCTGGCTGCTGCTCCCCGCCGGCCGGCACCCGCCCGTTCCGGCCCATCTCGTCGCCTCGAGCGGCCGGCACCGCCTCTGGCAGGTGCGAACGGGCGGCTACCTGCAGGTCGTCGACCGGGCAGCCGCGCTGACGGCCGACCGCACCGACCTCGACGCGGCGACGGCCGCGTTCCGCAGCAGCAGGCTCGCGCTGCGGGCCCTCTACCCGGGAGTCGCGTTCGCCGGCGCGAAACCGCCCCTCCCCACGTTCGTCGGAGCCGCCCCTCCCCCGGGCGCACCGGGCCGCGTCCTGCGGCAGTCTGCACAGCTCACGCGTGGGAGCTTCTCGGGCACGATCGTGGCGAGACGCCCGGCGGTCGTCCTGCTCAAGGCCTCGTACGACCCGCACTGGACGGCGACCGTCGACGGGTTCCCGGCCAGGCCGGAGATGATGGCCCCGAGTCTCGTCGGCGTCCAGGTACCGGCAGGCAGGCATGTCGTCCGCTTCGTGTATGCCCCCTACCGCCACTACCTGCTGCTCGGCGGACTCGGCCTGCTGACCCTCGCGGCCCTCGCGCTCGTTCCCCGCCGGCAGGCGTTCCGCGCGCCGTAGACGGGCTACTCCGGGATCAGCCGGACGCCCCGTTCGTCGAGCACCTGCAGGAACGCCTCCACCACCTCGGGGTCGAAGTCGGCCCCGGCGTCGGCCCGGAGCCGGTCGCGCGCCTCGATCGCCGACAGCGCCTCCCGGTAGGGGCGGGTCGTCGTCATGGCGTGGAAGGCGTCGCAGACGAGGATGATCCTGGCCTCGATCGGAATCCTTTCGCCCGCCAGCCCATCCGGGTAGCCGTTCCCGTCGAAATGCTCGTGACAGGCACGCACGATGGGCCGCACGTCGCGCAGCTGCTCGATCGGTGCCAGGATCCGCTCCCCGATCTCCGGATGGATCTCCATCACCGCCCGTTCCTCTGGGGTCAGCGGGCCGGACTTGAGGAGGATCTCCGACGGGATCCCGATCTTGCCGATGTCGTGGAAGAGCGCCGCCAGCTCCAGGCGCTTCACCGCCACCACGTCGAGCCCGAGGGTCTCTCCCACGAGCACGGCGGCGTCGCTGATCCAGCGTGCATGCGACGACGTGTACTCGTCCTTCGCCTCGAGCGCATTCGCAAGCGCCTCGACGGTCGCGAGGAACGTCCGCTCGAGCTTCTCGAAGCTGAGCGCGTTGGCGAGCGCGAGCCGGGACTGGGCGGCGATGCCGAGCAGCAGAGAACGTCGCATGTCGTCGACGGGCTCCGGCGTGTCGAGGGCCGCCACGAGCAGTCCGGGACGCTCGCCGACGTCGAACGGAACGACCGCGAATGTCTCCGCCGCCGCAGCCGCGGGCGTGGCCGTGACCGCACGCCCCCCGCCCGAGGCGAGCTCGGCGGCGCCGAGTATGCGCGGCGCCTCGGTCGCCCAAGCGGCGGCCACGTCGGCAGCGATCTCGCTCGGCTCGTGCGGACGACCGAGGCCGCTCCCGGCGTCCCAGAGGGCAACGCACTCGAGCCGCTCCGAGTCGGCGGGGCAGATCCAGAGCGCGGTGGCGGGAGATCCGATCAGGCGGGCGGCGGCGGTGACGACCACACCCGTCATCTCGTCGAGTACGGCCGCCGAGGACACCTCGCGGGTGAACTCGAGCAGCGCCTTGGCGATGTCCGCCTCGCGCCTCTGGGCCTCGTAGAGCTGGGCGTTGACGAGAGCGATCGTCGCGTGCCCCGCGACAACCTCGAGGACCCGCAGGTCGGCACCGTCGAACTGGTCGCGGCCGAGCTTGGAGACGACGATCACGCCGATCACGCGCGTGCCGTAGCGAAGCGGGACGGCGAGGATCGACTCGTCGATCGTATCGGTTCCCTCGATGTGATGGCCGATCTTGCTTCGGGCGGCGTCGCCCGTGATGTACGGCTCCCCGGTCATCGCCACGTGCCCCGTGATGCCGATCCCGACCTGGGTGCGAAAGCCGTCGAGGCGCAGCTCGGAATGCATCGTGACGTTGCCGCGGAACGCGATCGGGACGAGGTCGTCGCCCTCGCGGACGAAGACGCGGCAGTTGTGGTAGTCGATCAGGCGCCGCAGCTCGTCGGCCACGGTGACGCCGATCTCCGCCACCTCGATCAGACGTGTGAGTTTGCTGGAGAACTGGTGCAGCATCTTCAGGTGTGCGAGCGACCGCGTCAGGTCCCGTTCCTCGCCCGGCGCGTCGGGCCGCTCCACGGAGCGCTCCCCGAACAGCACCACCTGATGCTTGCCGCCCGCCTTCGCGGTCATCATCGCAAGCTCGGCGCAGGCCACGAGCTCGCGTGGGTTGGCGGCGTCACCGGGACCGACCGCGACGCCCATCGAGACGGTGACCCGGCCCGCCTCGCCGAAGGTCGCCGCCTCGACCCGCCCCAGCACCCGCTGCGCAAGCCCCGTCGCCGCTTCGACGTCTGCCTTCGGGACGACGATCGCGAACTCCTCGCCGCCGATCCGGTAGACGCTGTCGCCGTGGCGCACGGACTCCCGCAGCAGCCGGCCGAGCTCGGCCAGCACGGCGTCTCCGACGGCGTGCCCGAGGACGTCGTTGACCCGTTTGAAGTCGTCGAGGTCGAGCATCAGCAGTGCGACAGAGGTGTGCTCGACCGAGGCGCGGATGAGCTCGCCGCGCAGGCTCTCGTGGAAGACACGGTGGTTCCAGAGGCCCGTGAGCGGATCCGTCTGGGCCTGGCGTTCGAGCTCTGCCCGGATGTGGGCGTTGTCGAGCGCGAGCGCGGCGGCATCGGCGAACCGCACCGCGAGGCGGAACTCCTCGTCGGTGAACTCTTTCAGGCCGACGCGATAGATGTTGAGCGCGCCCTTCGTGTGGCCGCGGGCGATCAGCGGCACCGCGATCAGCGATTCGGGGTCGGGCGGCGTGCCGGTGACGAACTTGACCCGGGGGTCGAGGTCGGCGCGGTTCGCGAGCACGGGCTCCCGCCGTTCGACCGCCCAGCCGGTGATCCCGCGACCGAACTCGAACGGCTCGTCGTTCATCACCTCGTCGGCGTACTGGCCCCGGGCGAAGACCGCCTGGAGCGTCCGCGCCCCCTCGTCGGCCTCGTAGATGGCGAGATCGTCGTGCGGGATCAGCGCCTGCACGGTGGCCGCGATCCGGTCGAGCAGGCTGTCGAGGCTCTGCTCGGAGAGCACGTCGTGGAAGACGTCGGCCAGTCGACGATACGACTCGATCAAGCCGGGCTCGAACGGCGCCGCTCCCGTCTCCGGGAGGGCAGCGGCACCCGTCGTCGTGATTGCCAGAGGATGAGTCACGGTCCTTCGCTCAACATCGGCGCGAGGCGCCCCACGCTTGAGGCTTCTTTGCCTGCTGTCAAGCCGGCGCAAGGGCTAGGCGGCGAGGCGGCGCTCCTCGCGAAACGTCCAGAACCGGTTCGCGAGGAACGTGCCCACCGTCACCGGCGGGATCGCAACCAGGTAGCCCTCCACCCGTCCGAGCCCGAGGGCTCGCACGCAGAGGACGACGACGAGGCTCATCGCGACCGCTCCCACCGCGGCGACGAGGACGTAGAGCAGCCGCGAGCGGGTCGTGTCGCGCGCGGCGAACGTCCAGATCCGGTTGAAGACGTAGCCGTTCGTGGCCCCGGCGGCGAAAGCGAGCAGCGCCGCGACCGGATACGGGACGTCGACCTCGAGCAGCAGCCGGTAGACGACGAAGCTGATCGTGGTGTTGCCGGCCCCGACGACGAGGAAACGGACGAACTGGCGCACCTCGCTACCCGGACGGCGTTCCCGGCACCGTGGGCGGACGCGCGACGACCGCCCGCGCCGGCAGTTGCGGCGGCTCGTCGAAGTTGACGAGCTCGTCGACGACGTAGAGCGGCCGCGCCTTCACCTCCTGGTGGATGTCGGCCACGTACTCGCCGACGATCCCGAGCACGATCAGCTGCACGCCGCCGAGCAACGTGATCATCACCACCGTCGACGTCCAGCCGGGCACCTCGTAGAGCCCGGTCACCTTGACGACGATGCTCCAGGCGGTCAGCGCGAAGCTGCCGAGCGAGAAGAGGAACCCGAGCCGCAGCGCCGCGCGCAGCGGAGCCGGCGAGAAGCTGATCAGCCCCGTCGTCGCGAAGCGGAGCATCTTCCGCAGCGGGTAGTGCGTCTCTCCCGCAAAGCGCTCGTCGCGCGTATAGAGGATCCCGGTCTGGCGTAGACCGACCCAGCCGAACATCCCGCGCACGAACCGGTTGCTCTCCCGCATCCGCCCGAACACGTCCAGCACACGCCGGTCGACGAGCCGGAAGTCGCCCACGTCGAGCGGCACCTTCACGTCCGAGATCCGGTTGAAGGCACGGTAGAACCAGGCTGCCGTCGCCCGCTTGAACCACGAGTCGCCCTGGCGGACGTCGCGGATCGCATAGACGACATCCCATCCCTGCCGCCAGGTCGCCGCCAGCTCGAGCACGACCTCCGGTGGGTCCTGGAGGTCGGCGTCGAGGATCACGACGGCATCGCCACGCGCCGCGTCCACGCCGGCGGTCAGCGCAATCTGGTGACCGAAGTTCCGGGACAGGCGAACGAGCCGGAACCGCGGCTCACCCGCCGCCACCCGCTCCATCGCCGCATAGGTGCCGTCGGTGCTGCCGTCGTCTACCAGCACGACCTCCGCGTCGCCGTCGAGGCGATCCATCGTCGCGACGAGCCGTGCCGCGAGCTCGGGGATAACGCCCTCCTCGTTGTGGGCTGGGACGACGAGCGAGTAGGCCGGCATCGGACAAGCGTACGTAGGCGGACGGAGCGACACGCCGCCACGGTGGCTGCTTGCCTCCGCACCTTCGTGGGTGGACAATGGCCGGAACCCGCCGCGCGTGGGTCGAGAGCGAGCGAGGGAGGAGAGATTCATGAGGGCAGCCCTGACAACCCGTGTCGCCCGTCTTTGCGCCGTCCTGGGCGCGACGTTCCTGCTCGCCGTCCCGGGCGCACTTGCCGCCGACCGCTACGTCGCCCTCGGCGACAGCTACTCGTCCGGCGTCGGCACGGGGAGCTACACCCTCTCCTCGACCTGCAAGCGCAGCGTCTACGCCTACCCGTACCTGCTCTCCCAGCAGCGGCCGGGCACCTCGCTCGTGTTCGTCGCCTGCTCCGGCGCCACGACCGCGGACCTGCTGGCGAACCAGCTGCCGTCGGTCGACCCGTCGACCACGATCGTCACCGTCACGATCGGCGGCAACGACATCGGCTTCGCCGACCTGATCTACCAGTGCACGATCGCCGACTGCTCCGCCGCGCTCGACAGCACCCGCGCCTCGCTCGCGAACGTGCTCGGCCCCCGGCTCGACAACGTCTACGGCACGATCAAGGGCCACGCAGCCCCCGGCGCGAAGATCGTCGTCCTCGGCTACCCCCGTATCTTCGCGAGTTCGGGCTGCCTCGGATCGCTCGGGATCACCGCCACCGAGCGTACGAAGGCAAACCAGCTCGCCGACGCCCTCGATCAGCTGATCGCCGCGCGCGCGAGCGCCGCCGGGCTGACCTACAAGAGCGCCCTGGCGTCGTTCTCGAAGCATGCGGTCTGCTCCTGGACTCCCTGGCTGAACGGCCTCAACATCTTCAACACGGTCGAGAGCTACCACCCCAACAGGAGCGGCCAGAAGGCCGGCTACCTGCCGCTCGTCCGCGCCGTCACGGGGTAGGCGCCTGCGGCGTACGACATACCGCTTTCGGGTGAGTTGCCCGAGCCTCGCCGATACCGATGAGTGTCGGTATGGATACAACTGGCACATACCTCGAATCGATCTCGAACGCCGAGCTGCTCTCCCGACTGCGCGGGGCCGAGGAGGACGAACGCGGCCTCTCCGAACAGCGCCAGGAGCTGCACGTGCAGATCGACGAGCTTCTCGCTCGCGTCGAAGACGAGCCCTACCTCGCCGACGAGCTCGCCGAGCTGGAGCGGCGGGAGGCAACGATCTCGGGCGAGCGGCTCGCGCTCCATCACCGCATCACGGAGCTCCGGGTCGCACGCCGGGAACGCTTGCAGCGCCTCCGCAAGCCGATCGACGAAGCGGCCCCTGCTCACGCCTGACCGACGGTCGAGGGGTGCCGGCGTGACGCCGTCACCTCTCGACTCCGGTCAGCAGGATGCACGGTTAACGTTGCGCCGTGGCGACCGACTCCGATCCCGGCCAGCTCAGCGACTATGCGCTCGAGCGTGAGCTGGAGCAGCTCGAGGCCGAGGAGCGGAGCGTCTCCCGCCGCCGCCAGAAGCTGCACGAGCTGATCACCTACCGCAAGACGCTCGGCAACGCCGACGGGTCACCCTCGAGCCCCGAGCAGATCGGCGAGCTCGAGGCGCAGGAGCGCGAAGTCTCCGAGCGCCGTGCGCAGATCCACCGTCGGCTGGAGGAGCTGCGGGAAGAGCGCTCGCGACGCGGCAGCCGCACCTGAGCCGCGGCCGCACGAGCGCTGCCCTCTGAGAATCGGGGCCCGGACACGAGCCGGCGAGCAGCGTCAGGCGACTTCCAGGTAGCGGCGCTCCGCCGTCCCAAGCGCGTAGGAGATCCCGAGCGGCGCCACCGGGGCGCCGAAGAAGTAGCCCTGCCCGTACTCGCAGCCGAGCAGCCGCACCGCGGCCGCCTGCCGCTCCGTCTCGATGCCCTCGACGACGACCTCGTGGCCGAGCGAGTGCGCGAGCCGCACGATCGTCTCCACGAAAGCGGTGTCGACGTCGCTGCTCGGCATGCCCGTGACGAACTCGCGCGCGATCTTGAGCGTGTCGATCGGGAACTCGCGCAGCAGCGCTAGCGAGGAGTGGCCGGTACCGAAGTCGTCGAGGGCGAGCGAGACGCCGATCTCCTTCACCGCCCGCATCGCCTCCAGAACGTCTGCGGGGCTGCGCATGACGCCGCTCTCGGTGATCTCGAGCACGAGCTGGGCAGGCGGGAAGCCCGTCTCCTCGAGGATCTCGGCGACCTCGTCCGCCAGCGACCGGCCGACGAGCTCGCTGGGCGCCAGATTCACGGTCAGACGCACCTCGTCGAGGGCGGGAAACGACCTGCGCCAGGAGGCGACCTGCCGGCACGCCTCCCGCATCACGACCCGGCCGATGTCGACCATCAGGCCGGTCTCGTTGGCGACGGGAATGAACTCGTCCGGGGCGAGCATGCCGTGGGCCGGCCGATCCCAGCGCGCGAGCGCCTCGACTGCGACAACGTCGCCGCTGTCGAGCGCGACGATCGGCTGGTAGTGCACCTCGATCTCGCCGCGCTCGACCGCCCGCTCGAGCCCCGAGATCAACTCCTGACGATGGCGGACGCGCTGATGCATCAGCGGCTCGTAGGTCGCGTAGCGGCCCTTGCCGAGCTGCTTGGCGCTGTACATCGCGGTATCCGCGTTGCGGAGGATCTCGTCCACCGTCGTCGTCCCCGGCAGCCCGACCGCGATGCCGACGCTGGCGTGCACGCACATCTCGCGATCGGCGACGGTGAACGGCGCCTCGAGGGCCGCAACGAGGCGCTCGGCCACCGCTTCGGCGTCGCCTTCACCGTGCTGACGGGCGAGGACCGCGAACTCGTCGCCGCCGAGCCGGGCGGGCAGATCGCCCGTCCGGATCGCGCCCCGCAGGCGCCCCGCGACCGCGGCCAGCAGCTCGTCGCCCGCATGGTGGCCGAGGCTGTCGTTGATCGTCTTGAAGTCGTCGAGGTCGAGGAACAGCACCGCCGGCTCGCCCGCCACAGCGCTGTCCAGCGAGGACGCGACTCGCTCGGCGAAGAGCGCCCGATTCGGGAGCCCCGTGAGCGCGTCGTGGTAGGCCTGGCGATGGAGCTCTTCCTTCAGCGCGTTCAGATCGCTCACCGACTGCTCGAGGCGGTCGTTCTCGAGTAGCACCCCGGCCTGTGCGACGAGCGCCTCCAGGAGCCGAACGTCCTCTCCCCCGAGAGGCGCCGCAGTACCGCTGCGCCCCACGACGAGCACGCCCAGCACACCGTTCTCCCCCTGGATCGGGAGGACGACACCGGTCTTCAACCCGATCGTGGCCACCAGCCGGCCCACCGGATCGGTCCCGTCTCCGGCGGTCACTATCCGCGACCGCGACGAGGAGAGCGCCAGCCGGACCGAGTCCGTGACGCGGCTGTCGGACGGCTCCGGCTGGAGCGCCGTCGTCCCGCCGGGCGTCGAGGAGGCGACGAGCAGCGGACCGACGATCCGTCGCGGAAGCAACGCCAGCCAGGTCACGTCTGCGCCGACGAGCTGCGCCGGCACCGTGATGATCTCGGCGATCGCCTCGTCCGTGCCCGGTGCGAGGCTCGCCACGCGCATCCGGTCGTTCAGCAGCGTCAGGCGCAGCAGCCGGCGATGAGTCGTCGTGTGGTGCCACATGATGTAGGCGCTCGAGGCGAACGGCAGCACGAGCAGGGCCGCGGCCCCGCGCCGGTCGGGAACGAGATCGATCGCCGCGACGGCCACCGCCACGCCTGCGCCTGCGCCCGCCAGGGCCAGCAGGAGCGTGCGCTGCAGCGAGAGCGGCTCCACCGGCTCCCCCTCCCCGAGCCGCGTGCCGACGGCCGTCTCGACGAGCGCCGCCACCCCCACCGCGACGAGCGCGGTCAACCAGCCGAACTGCTTGCCGAGA
Organism: uncultured Gaiellales bacterium; assembly: GCA_964581085.1. GTDB lineage: Bacteria > Actinomycetota > Thermoleophilia > Gaiellales > Gaiellaceae > Gaiella. Next base: position 36,108 of record CAZOMP010000013.1, read on the forward strand.
TCGATCGCCGCGGCCACCGGCGCGAAGACGAGAACGGCCGCTGCCGCAGCCGCTGTCAACGCGGCGAGGCGGGCGATCCCGACGCGCAGCGACCGCTCGAGCAGGAGCAGCGCCGCACAGGCACCGATGATCTGGGCCAGGACGAGAGCGACGGGGCCGAGCAGGAAGAGCCCGAGCGCGAGCGCGGCTGCGTGCGGCGAGAGCGCGATCGCGTCGCCACGCCGCCGTGCGACAGTGGCGAACGACTCGGCGAGGAGGAACCCAACTCCGATTGCCCACCATGGCAACACGCCCTCGTAGACGGGCGGGGCGACGTCGGTCACGATCCGACCGAAGCACGCTCCAGCCGCGATCGCGAACGCCGACGCAGCAGCGATTCGGGTGAGCGGGTTGTCGAGTCTCGACGCCATCGAACCGAGCACGTTCATCCCTCCGCAGTCGCGCCGGCAACGCCGGACCTGCCTAGCTTCCTCGGCTCCGGGCGGCCGTCACTCACCCTTCCGGGGGGCGAGCCGCCCCCAACGAGGGATCCGCCCTCCGAAACCCGCTCAGGGACGGATGTCGAGCGGCGTGCCGTCGTCGACGTGCTTCGCGATCCAGGTGATCGCGGCGGGGCCGAAGCGGACGCAACCGTGGGAGGCCGACGTGCCGAGCGGGGCGCTGAGGCCGACCGTGCCGTGCAGCGCCACCTGGCCCGGGCCGCCGGCAAAATCGGTCAACACGTTGGAGTAGGCCGACGTCGCGAGCGCCCACGGTCCCTCGGTCGCTCCAGGCGTGACGCGGATCTTCTCGACGATGAAGAACTTCCCGACCGGCGTTGGCGTCGACGGCTGGCCGACGACGACCGAGAACGACGCGCGCGGTTTCCCTGCCTGCGTGACGACGGCCCGGTGGCTGCCGAGGTGGACGACGACCCGCCACGGCGTCCGGTGCAACGTCCCCTTGTAGGCGGGGACCCAGCCGCTCACCCCGTTGGGGCGCATCGGGAGCCGCACACGGAGCCAGCGGCCGCCCCTGGGGCCGCGCGCGCTCTGCAGCACCGGCAGCACGGTCCGCGATCCGGTCAGCGGTGTCTTCACGGCGACGATGCCGACCACGCGGGAGGACGGGGACGGGTTTGCCAGAGCGACGATTCTCTGCTCCAGCCGCAGCAGCAGCTGCGTCCGGGCAGAAGCAACATCTGCCCGCGCCGCAACGGCAGTCGGCGGCTGCTGCGCGCAGGCGACAGCGCAGAGCACCGCCATGAACAACGTGAGAACTGCCCTCCTGATAGCGGGCATTACAGCAGCCCTCGCGGACGCACTCGACGCTACTGCGGCGGCGGCCCCGGTCCGGTGGCGAGCCGGGTAGAGTCTGGCGACTCGGGTCAACGAGCGGGGTGCATGCATCTTGGCGCAGGAAGCCATGCCGGAGCCAGAGATCGACACGGTCGCAGAGGTCATCGCCTCGGTGATCGCGTCCGCCAGGTCTGCGGAGGAGATCGGGATCCACACCGGTTTGCCGACGGAGGCTGTCGACGCGGCGGTTGCGCGGCTCACCAGGGAGAACCTGATCCACAGCGCGGATGGTCAGGGGTACCAGGCGACGCAGAGCCGCTGCAGCGGTCGCTGTTTCCGCAGCGGCCGTGGCTTCAAGGGCAAGCCGGTCGTGATCGACAGCAAGACGCTGCTCTGGATGTGTGCTGGCTGCTGGGAGACGCGACCAGAGCAACAGCCTCCTCCATGAACAAGCCAGACTCCGACACGCTCGCCTCCGTACTCGCCTCCGTGATCGGATCGGATCGATCGCGAGAGGAGATCCAGAGGTATACCGGCCTTGCGGCCGACGCGGTCGACGGCGCTGTCAGGCACCTCGCCAACATGCGCCTGATCCAGGCCTTCGACGGCCGTCGTTACCACGCCACCCAAGGCGTCTGCGCGGGGCCGTGTTCGCGGGGAGGCAGAACAGTGCGTGGTACGGAAGTCGTGATCAGCAGCACCACCCTACGTTGGATGTGCGCACCGTGCTGGGACGGACGGACCGGGGGTGCACCGGCGCTCGACGACTCGACTCCTGCGGATCCCGTCGATCCGCCGGAGCCTCAGCCGCCACTCGGATAGCGGTCTCTGTCGTTGACAGAGCGCTCCGCGTGAATCACCCTGAGTCCGTGGCCTCCAAAGAAGCAGGCGGGCGGGCGGCTGCGTCCGAACACGCATCGTCCGGTTCGAAGCGGTCGGGCGACATCGTCATCTTCACGCCCGGCCGGCTGCTCGTGCTGGTGCTCGCCGTTCTCCTCGTCCTTGCGGTCGTGCTCGGCTGGCGCTCCCATTCAAACCAGGCGGCCACGATCGACCAGCTGCAGCTCGAGAACAAGGCACTGCGGCTGCAGCAGGGGCAGACGAAGGGCGTCACGAAGGCGTTCTCGCAGATCAAGGCCGACGCGACGGCAGCTCAGGCACGGCTGCAGGATCAGGTCGACCGGCTCAACGCACAGCTCCAGACCGCCGAGGCGGCAGTGGCCAACTCCTCCGCCAGTTCGAAAGCCTCGAAGGCCGCGATCGCGGCGATGGGGGACCAGCTGACGACCTCCCAGAAGCGTGCCGACGCGCTGCAGAGGCAGCTCGTGCAGACGAAGGCCGAGCTCGCAGCGGCGAAGAAGACGCTCGCCGACGCGCTCAAGCCCAAGCCGGCAGACGCGAACGGCGGCTGATCGAGGCTGACACGGGCCAGCCGAACGAGCGGTCGCCCTACTCCTCGACGAGCGGATCCGACGGCGGATCGTCTTCGGCGAGTCTCCGCAGCAGAACGCTGCGGCTGAGGACCCCGACGAGCTTGCCGTTCTCGACCACCGGCACCCGCTCGGCGTCGTGCTCCTCGAGGAAGCGAAAAGCGTCCTCGAGCGGCAGGTCGGCGTCGACCGTGTAGTAGGGCACCTCGGCCAGCCCCCCGATCGTCGTCGTGCACGGATCGAGTCCGACCGCCACGACCTTCTCGACGAGCGTCTTTCGCGTCAGCACCCCCGTCAGCGCTCCCTCAGCGTCCACGACGTAGACGGCCCGAACCTCGACGGGAGTGAGGATCGCGCCCGCCTCCTGCGCCACGGCCTCGGAAGGGAGAGCGCGCGGATCCGTGATCATCGCGTCGCGTACGCGGCCGGTGCTCACGGATAGAGACCCCGGGCCTCGAGCGCAGCGCCGACGTCGCGGATACCCGCCACGAGAGCCGCTGTGCGCAGCGTCAGGGCGCGCTCCTGCGAGATCTCCCAGACGCGGTCGAAGGCGTCGCTGAGCTTCTCCTCCAGCCTCGCCCGGATCTCGTCGCGGCCCCAGAAGAGACGACCGAGATCCTGCACCCACTCGAAGTACGAGACCGTGACGCCGCCCGCGTTCGTGAGAATGTCGGGCAGGATCGGGATCTCGCGCCGGGCCAGGATCGCATCCCCCTCGAGCGAGATCGGGCCGTTCGCGCCCTCGGCGATCAGGCGACAGCGGAGGTCCGTCGCGTTCGCGCCCGTGACCTGGTTCTCGCGCGCTGCGAGCACGAGGATGTCGCAGTCGAGCTCGAGCAGCTCCTCGTTCGTGACCCGGGTGCCTGTCGCCCAGCCCTCGAGCGATCCGTGCTCCTGCGCGTAGGCGCTCATGGTGGCGACATCGAGCCCGGCCGGATCGAAGACACCCCCCGAGACGTCCGAGACGCCGATCACCGTCGCCCCCCGTTCCACGAGCTCGGACGAGGCGATCCCGCCCACGTTCCCGAACCCCTGCACGACGCAGCGCTGGTCGCCGAGCCGCCACCCCAGGCGGTCGCAGGCGCGGGCGATCGTCATCACGACGCCGGCACCGGTCGCCTCGTGCCGGAAGACGGAGCCGCCGATCGAGATCGGCTTCCCCGTCACGATCTCCGGCACGGCGTGGCCCACCTGCATCGAGTAGGTGTCCATCATCCATGCCATCGTCTGCTCGTTCGTGGCCATGTCCGGCGCCGGGATGTCCTCCTGGGGGCCGATCACGACGAGGAGTTCGGAGGTGAGCCGGCGAGTGAGACGCTCGAGCTCGGAATGCGACATCTCGCGTGGGGCACACCGGACGCCTCCCTTCGCGCCGCCGTAGGGGAGCCGCAGGAGCGCGCATTTCCACGTCATCCAGGCAGCAAGCGCCGCACACTCGCCCATGTTCACCTCGGGGTCGTAGCGGACGCCACCCTTCGTCGGGCCGAGCACGCTCGAATGCTGAACGCGGTAGCCGGGGAAGACGCGGCGGGTCCCGTCGTCCATCCGCACCGGGCAGCTGACGATGACGGCGCGCTCCGGATAGCGGAGCCGATCGGCCACATCCGGGTGGATGTCGGCGTACGGGACGGCCTGGTCGAACTGCGCCACAGCGGTCCGGTAGAGCGGGGTGTCCCACTCCAGCGAGTCGTCCAGATGGGCCTCGTTCGCGCTCGACATCGGCCGCGGCAGTCTATCGCCGTCCTGCGGGACTTCGCGGTCGTTCCGGAGCGACTACGAACCGACAGTGCGTAGCGAGCGGGCGCGGCGGATCAACTCGGTCGCGGGGTCGTCCGCAACCGCAAGCAGGTCGAGGACGAGCAGGGCGACGTCGTCGCTGTAGCCGCCGGACCTCCCCAGCTCCCGCAGGAGCCCGTCCGCGAACGCCTCGGCGGGGCGCCCGTGCAGCGCCTCTGCCCCTGCCCTGAGGTGCGCAAGCCCGACGTCGATCACCTCTCCCCGACGTTCCACGAGGCCGTCCGTGTAGAGAACGAGCCGAGCGCCCGGCTCGAGAGTCGTTGTCGCACGGGCGCGGCGCCCACCGGGCGGGAAGCCGGGCAGGACGGGGGAGCGGCCGCCGTCGAGGAAGCGGGCAGTCCCGTCCGGGTCGAGCAGGAGGCTCGGCGGGTGACCGGCCGACGCGTACTCGAGCCGGCCGCTGCCCGGATCCAGCACACAGTGTGTGAGCGTGACGAGGTCGACGTCTCCGAGCTCTGCAACGAACGCGTCGAGCCTCGTCAACAGCTCATCCGGAGCGGCCACGTCGTGGGCGAACGCCCGCACGGCGCTGCGGATCCGTCCCATCGCGGCCGCGGCGTCGACACCGTGCCCGGCCACGTCACCGACCGTGAACGCGATCCGGCCGTCGGGGAGCGCAAACGTGTCGTACCAGTCCCCTCCGACCGCGAGGTGCTCCGCCCCGGCCTGGTAGCGGGCGACGACCTCGAGCCGCGGATGCGACACGACGAAGTCGGGCAGGAGTGCCCGCTGCAGCCGCACGGCGACACCGTGTTCGCGCCGCTCCGCCTCCTCGGCGCGCAGGCGCTGGCGCCGCTCGGCCTCGTACAGCTGCGCTCGCTCGAGCGCCTGCGCGACGTGACGCGCGTACGCCTCGAGCAGGAGCCACTCGGGCTCCGTCAGGACGCGTGGGACGTCGAAGACGGCGGCCGTCGCACCGCGGACCTGGCTCACCGCGGGCAGCGGCACGGCCGCGACTGCCAGCACAGGCACGGGATCGTTGACGACGAGCCGGGCGACGAGCGGGAACCGCTCACCGAGCTCCTCCGGTGTGCGCACCTGGACGCGGCCACGCGTCACGATCGCGGCGCCGGGAGGGCTCTCCCACGGCAGCCTCCGCCCGAACAGCTCGTCCCGCGTGCCGGGCGCGAAATAGGGGACGAGCTCGTTGCTCTCGACGACCGCGACGGTGGCAGAGGCGGCGCCGAGCGTGCGGCGGATGGCGCCGGTGTAGATGTCCGCGATCTCGGCGACCGTGGTCGCGGCGGTCATCCGGCCCGCCGCCTCCACGAAGACGTCGGTACGTGTGACCCGCTCGCGGGTCGAGCGGTCGAACCGGCGCCCGGCGTAGAGCGCCACGACCACAACGGCGGCGAGCAGGGCGAGCCAGCGCAGGATGCTGGCGCGGAGCGAAGAAGCCGGTCCGGCAAACGCGACCGAGGTCGGCTCGCTGACGACGACGGTCCAGCCCGTGACCGGCTCCGAGGCGAAGCCGATCAACTGGTCGCGGCTGCCGTCGAGTCCGGTGCGCCCGTCGAGCACGCCCGCTCGCTCCTGCTGCATGCGCCGGAAGAGCACCGTGTTCCTCACCATCTGGAGACCCCTCGTCGGAGTCTCGGCGACGACGAGATGCCCGACCCGGTCGTAGAGGCGCACCGTCTCCCCCGCCCTCAGCGTCCGCAGAGCGGGTCGTAGCTGGTCGAGCCGGAGGATGCCCGTCACGAGCCCTGTCATGGCCCTGTGGCGGTTGAAGCTCGGGACCGCGATCACGACGACCGGCCGCCCCGACTGCTTCGAGATCACGACGTCACTGACATAGGGCTCCTGTGTCTGACGCACCCTCCGGACGTAGACGCGGTCGGAGAGGTCGATCCGTCCGGATGCCGCGGGTGGGCGGCTCAGGGTCACAGCCTCCTTCCCGTCTGCGCGCACCCAGCCGATGTCGTCGAGGACGACGTGCCTGCCGAGCATCGCCTCGAAGAATGGTCGCATGGCAGCGCGATTCCCCTCCACGACGGGCTTCGACGCGGCGATTCCCCGCAGATACTCGATCCGGATCCCCGCGAGCGTCGCTGCCTCGGTGGCCGTGTCCTCGGCGAGCTTGCCGCTCTCCGCCTCGATCCGGTGCTGTGCATGACGATACGACTCGACCGCGAGCAGAATCCCCACGGCCACGGCGAGCACGGCGACGAGGGAGATCGCGAGGGCGAGGCGGCGTCCGGGCCACGCTCCCCCACGCCACACCGAGGGCGCCCGGCGGGAGGTTCCCTGGGGGCGAGACTTCACAGGCCACCCATTCTCGCAGGCGCCGCAAGGGCGCCTGCCGGCGGCTCTCCGGCAACGTTGACAGCGGTTCGAGCGGGTGCGAGAGTGCACCCGTGCATCGGGGGGGTGCAGCTCGACGGAGGGTCGCGGTCGTCGCGACGGCTGCGGCGAGCACTGCCGCCGGTACCTTCGCAATGCTCGCCGCAGCGGCGACAGCCGCCTCGGTTCCGCCAGCTGCCGTGGAGGGCAGAGTCGTCGTCCAGTGGACGCTGGCGTCGGTCGGTTCGGAGACCGTGGTCCGCGAGCGCGGCATGCTCACCTATGCGGTCGGCGGCCGCATGATGGGCGAGCGGGCGCGTCGTGCCTGGAGCGCCGCCTCCTTTCCGTCGGGCTACGCCGAGACGCGGCTTCCCGCCCCTGCCTATGTCCCCGCCCGCCTCGTGCAGGCGACGATGACACGGACGCTTGCCGCTCCGTGCGCCGACGGCGGCTCTGCCAACCTCACGACGACCGTCGCCTCGATCGCAGATCCTCATGCCGTGCTGACACACGACGAGTCGCTTGTGCTCCAGGTGCTCCGGCACCGGGGAGCGGCGGCGCTCGCGCCCTACTCCCGCGTGCGTCGGGACGGCGCGGGGATCGTCGTCGGCTCGACCGTATGGCGCTCGCTCGGGAGGGTACGCACCGAGACGAGCGGGACACGCTGCCCGGAGACGGTGGTGACGACCCCGCCCATCGCCGATCTGGGAGAGCTCCTGCCGGGCGGCGTGCTCCACTCGTGGTCGTTGGACGAGCGTCCGTTCGCGGCCACGGTGCGGCCGGACGGGTCCGTGGTGATCCGCGGGACGCGGCACGCGAGCGACACCTCCCGCGATGAGCGGACGACGGTCAGGGTCGATGTCGACCTGACGCTGCGCGGCGCGCTCCAGGGGATGGACGCCCAGTGCACCTGGCCGACGCCGCGCGAGCTCGCCGGAGCAGCCACCGTCGCGCAGGCGCTCGCGATCGTGCATCGTGCCGGCCTCGTTGCGACCTTCGGCGGCTCGCACCGGAACGCCTCGGTACGGCCCGGCGGCTACTGGATCAGCACCGGCTCGCCATTCTGGCGCTGCGGGCTCCCGGCTCGAGGGTTCCTCGTCCGGGCGTAGTTCGGGTCCGCGCCGAGCGAGCGCGGCTGGACGGGCGATCGCCCTGCCATGCCGGGGGTGGGACTCGAACCCACACGTCCCGAGGGACACCCGATTTTAAGTCGGGCGCGTCTGACCAGTTTCGCCACCCCGGCTCGACCGCGAGTGTAGCCCGGTACCCGGCCCGGCCCGGCCGCGCGAGCTGACGGCTGCCGACTACGAACCGGGCTGCAGGGTGGACATGGGGAACCGCTCCGGCCCTCTGCCCTGGTAGGCCTTGAAGAAGGCAGCGTAGGCCTTGTCGTCGAACGATGTGCACTTGACGAGGTAGGCGGTGCCGTTGTCCGGCTGGTTCGCGCTTCGCGTCGTCCAGACACCGAGCGCGATCTTGTCGCCGAGCCGCGGGAGCGGAGCCAGGATCGTGGCCGGCATGTGCTGGTCGTAGAACGTCTTCAGCTGGCTCACCGTCGAGCCCGGCACGCTCTTGCCGAACAGGATGTAGATGCCCCCGTGCTCGAGGTTGTGCACGAGTTGGCCCATGTTGACCGGGCTCGTGTAGGCGCCCCAGACGAGCGGGACGGCATAGTGCGGGCCGTTCGTCGGCGGATCGGTGTTCCACTTCTTCGAGGTGCCGTTCGGCGTCAGCACCGAGTGGTCGCCCGACGGAAGCGACTTCACCGCCTGCACCGAGCAGCCGTTCTGTCGCAGCAGCTGCAGCGCATCGTGCGACGAGCTGCTGCCGCTGCCGCGACCGAAGACGACAAACCCGGCGACCGCGGCGAGGATCACGAGGCCGGCGACACCGATGCCGAGCAGCAGGTTCCGGTTCGACTTCCCGCCGGGGCCCGAGCCGCCGACCGCGGGCACCTTGGCCTTCTTCGCCTTCTGCGGCCCCTGCGGCCGCGGGCCCTGCGGGCGTGGACCGGTGCGCTCGTCGCTCGGCATCTCGCGGATCCTAGCCTTCGCGCCTGGTCGTAAGAGGCTCCGTCCGAGGCCGGGACTACCGTGAGATGCCCTCGTGACGATCCTCGCCCTCCTCATCGGCCTCGCAGCCGGCGCCGCCGGGGTCTACCTCGTGGCCGTGCGGCGCGCCGTCGCCGACCGAGCCGACGCGATCGGGGAACGCGATGCGGCGCTCGCGGCGGCGCGTGGGGCCGACCTCGAGATGCACGAGGCGCAGCGGGCTCTGGCCGAGTCCGAGGCCGCGCTCAACGCAACCCGCGACCTCTTCGACGACCGGCTCCAGAACTCGATCAAGGCGGTCTCCACGGAAGCGCTGAAGGAGAACGCCACCCTCTTCGCCGAGCAGGCGCTCGGACGGCTCGGGATCGTCGTCGAGCCGCTGCAGAAGTCACTCGAGAAGGTGGAGACCAACGTGACGCTGCTGGAGCAGCAGCGCCAGCGCGCCTACGGCGAGATCCACAAGGAGCTCGAGATCGTCCGCGAGACCCACGAGGGCCTGCGGCGGCAGACGGGCAACCTTGTCACGGCGCTTCGCGGCGATTCGCAGGCACGCGGTCGCTGGGGCGAGATCCAGCTGCGCCGCGTGATCGAGATGGCGGGGATGCTGCCCTACTGCGACTTCGACGAGCAGCACTCGCTGACGACCGAGGAAGGGCGGCTGCTGCGACCCGACGTGATCGTGAAGCTCCCGGGCGGCAAGTCGATCGTCGTCGACTCGAAGGTGTCGCTCGCCGGCTACCTGCGGGCCTTCGAGGAGGGCGTGGACGACGAGAGGCGGCACACTGCGCTCGCCGAACACGCACGACAGGTCCGGGACCACATTCAGAAGCTCGGCCAGAAGGCGTACTGGCGGCAGCTGCCCGCGACGCCGGAGTTCGTGGTCATGTTCCTGCACGACGAGTCGTCGTGGGTCGCCGCGCTCGACGTCGACCCGACCCTGCACGAGCTGGCGCTGTCGAACAACGTGATCCCGGCCTCGCCGACGAACCTGATCGGCCTGCTGCGGGCCGTGCACTACGGCTGGCAGCAGGAGATGATCGCCGAGGGGGCGCGCCAGATCAGCGACCTCGGGCGGGAGCTCTACAAGCGCCTCGCGACGATGGGTGCCCACATGGCACGGCTCGGGAAGACGCTCGACGGCGCCGTGAAGTCGTACAACGAAACAGTTGGATCGCTCGAGCGCCAGGTACTGCCGCAGGCGCGGCGCTTCGAGCAGCACGGGATCAGCGGCATCGAGCCGCCGGAGCTGCAGCCGGTAGAGCGCCAGACCCGGAGCCTCGCCGCGCAGGAACTGGTCGCCGACGCGGCGGCAGCAGACGTCGCCGAGGGGCGCACAGAGGGCATCGCGGGCCCGATCCCACTCGAGGTGCGCGCGGGTGGCGCGTCGGCGGCCTAGCCTCGCGCCTCGGGGAACAGCCGCCTGCCCCCGCTCGTTGTCTACCGTATGGCCACATCCACGAGGAGTTGAGACGACGTGAGCGACGTACGGAACGTGATCATCATCGGTGGCGGCCCGGCCGGCTATACGGCGGCGCTGTACTCGGCGCGCGCAAACCTGAGCCCGCTCGTGATCGAGGGCTTCAACTGGGGCGGCCAGCTGATGATCACCTCGGACGTGGAGAACTATCCGGGCTACGCCGACGGTGTCCTCGGACCGGTGATGATGCAGGACTTCCGTCGCCAGGCGGAGCGCTTCGGCGCCGAGTTCCTCACCGACGACGTCACCCGTGTTGACTTCTCCGAGCGGCCGTTCCGCGTCTTCGTTGGGAGCGACGAGTTCCGGGCCGAGAGCGTGATCGTCGCCACCGGCGCCAGCGCCCGCCAGCTCGGGCTCGAGTCCGAGCAGAGACTGCAGGGTCGTGGCGTCTCGTACTGCGCCACCTGCGACGCCTCGTTCTTCCGCGACAAGGTGGTGGCGGTGATCGGCGGCGGCGACTCGGCACTCGAGGAGGCGACGTTCATCAGCCGCTTCGCGAGCAAGGTGTATCTCGTCCACCGGCGCGACGAGTTCCGCGCCTCGCCGATCATGGTCGACCGTGGCCGTGCGGACGAGAAGATCGAGTTCGTGCTCAACAAGACGGTCGAGGAGGTGCTCGGCGGCGACAAGGTCACCGGTATGCGCCTGCGCGACACGGTCAGCGGGGAGCTGAGCGAGATCGAGACCGACGGCTTCTTCGTCGCGATCGGCCACGATCCCAATACGGCGCTCTTCCTCGACCAGCTCGACCACGAGCACGACAGCGGCTACCTCGTCACCAGAGGCAAGACGACCGAGACGAACATCCCGGGCGTCTTCGCGGCCGGTGACGTGCAGGACCACACCTACCGGCAGGCCGTCACGGCGGCCGGGTCGGGATGTGCTGCGGCGCTCGATGCGGAGCGGTTCCTCGCGGCGCAACGGCACGCTGCGCTCGCCACGAGCCAGTCGTAGTTCCTCTCGGCCGTCCCGACGGGTCCCGCGCAGGCAGGCACCGCCGCAACGGTAGGTAGCCTCGGGGCGTGACCGGGGGGAGCAGCGCCGCCTTCGCGACGCCGTCGGCGCGGGGCTCCGAGACGCCGGTCGGGTTCGGGTGGCGGTTCGTGCCCGTCTGGGTGGCGCTCGGGTCGCTCCTGCTCGGTGTCGCCCGGGCCGGCAGCCGCTCGCTGTCGAGCGCCGAGGCTACGTCGCTCGCCCAGGCGTCGGGATCGTTCGCGGGCGTCTTCTCGCACATCGTCCATCACGACCCCGGGGAGACCGGAGGCCTGCTGCTGCTGCGCCTCGGCGTCGCACTCGGAGACACGGAGATGCTCCTACGACTCCCGTTCGCCGTGACCGTCGCGGTCGCGGCAGGGCTCACCGTCGTCCTCGGGAATCTGCTCTTCGGGCGGCTCGCCGGCCTCGTGGCCGGTATCGCCTTCGCAGGCAACGCGGCGGTCGTGCTCGCATCGCGTGAGGCACGCCCGTACGCGTCCGGCCTGCTCTGGATCGTCGCCTCGACGCTCTTGTTCGTGTGGGCCCTCGAACGGGGCGGCACCGCACGCTGGATCGGCTACGCGCTCGTCGCGGTGCTGCTGCCGCTGGCCCATCCGCTTGCGGCATCGATCCTGCTCGCCCACGGAGCGGCGCTCGCCGCCGTGCGGGACCAGGAGGTACTGCGACGCGCCGGTGTCGCCCTGTTCGTCACGGCGCTGGCCTGCGGCGCACTGCTGGCGTGGATGGCAGCGGACCGCCGCGACGCGGCGCACGGCGCGTCGCTCCACCCCGGAGACGTGGTGCAGGCCCTGTGGCACGCCGTCGGGCGCAACCCCGTGCTCTTGCTCGCAGCCGCTGTCGGGCTCGTCGCCCTCTTCGGGACGATCCGACTCGCAGCGGGCCTCTGGCCCGGTGCGCTCGCCGTCGGGCTCGTGCTGGCACCGCTGCTCGGGACGCTCGCCGCCGCGACGGTGCTGCCGGTGTTCACCGGAGCGCTCGTCCTCATCGCACCGGGCCTTGCCCTGACTGCCGGCGCGGCTGCCGTCCTGCTCCCTCGCGACGCGGGCCTGCTCTGGGCTGCGCTCGCGTTGCTCGGCGTTTCCTGCGCGGCCACGATCGCCCTGCGACTGCACGAGGCGCCGGCGGAGAACTGGCGCGCGCTGGCGAGGGCCGTCGAGCGGGTGCGAGGCGAGCGCGAAACCGTCGTCGTCGTCCCGGAGAGCTCGCGCGACGCGTTCGTGCACTACGCCCCGAACGTACACGTGATCCGCTTCGCGCGAGGCGAAGGAGCGTGGATCGCCGTCGTCGCTGCGACGCCGGCGGAGGCGATCGAGCGCGCCCGACCCTTCGTCGCAACGCCTCGCTACGCCCTTCTGCGGCAGTTCCGCTACGGCGGCGAGCTGCGGCTGCAGCACTGGGTCCGACCGTGACGCTCGCCCGGCTCGCCGCACCGGGGTCGGCACGCACGCCAGGCTCCCGCAGCGGCTGCGGGGTCCGCGGGCTCAGCGAGGCAGGCGGCTCGAGGGACAGAGATCGGTGAGCACGCAGTCCTCGCAGCGCGGGGCGCGCGCGTCGCAGACGCGACGACCGTGCCAGATGAAGAGGTGGGGAAAGCGGTGCCAGTCGGGCCGCGGGACGATCTTGATCAGGTCGCGCTCGATCTTGACCGGATCCTCCTCGCGCGTGAGGCCGAGGCGCTGGGAGAGCCGGCGGACATGCGTGTCGACGACGATCCCCTGCGCCTCCCCGAGCTCGGCTGCGACGACGTTCGCCGTCTTCCGCGCCACGCCGGGCAGCCGCAAGAGCTCCGGGATCGTGCGCGGTACCCGACCGTCGAACTCCTCCAGGAGCATGCGCATGGAACCGCGGATCGCTTTCGCCTTCTGCCGGAAGAAGCCCGTCTGGAAGATGTCCCGCTCGAGCTCTTCCTGCGGCACGGCGAGATAGTCCTCGGGCCTTCGGTACTTGACGAAGAGCCTCTTCGTGACGCGATTCACGTTCGCGTCGGTCGTCTGGGCGGAGAGCATGACGGAGATGAGCAGCTCGAGATCGCTCCCGAAATGGAGCGCGATCTCGGCATCGGCATGCTCGACGGCGAGCCGCTCGACGATCGGGCCGATCCGCTGGCGCCTGGTTCCGAGCCCGCGGCGCCGTGCCTCCCTGACGTAGCTCCTCGCCATCGGTGCCCGAGGAGCGATTACTCCGCCGCCGCGAACGCCGGCTCGGCGGGCGACGGCCCACTGCCGAGCCTCGGGCCGGCACAGACGACGTCGAGGGCGGGACAGCCGGAGCAGGCAAACGGGCTCGGTGTGGGGCGGAACTCGCCCTCGCGGATCCGGGCGATCGAAGCGGACAGCTGCGCCTCGAGCAGCGGCTGATCCTCGACCGTGAAACCACGCGAGACGACCGCGTCGGGCTCCTCGAGGAAGTGGTAGACGACCTCGACCTCCTCCGCCCCTGCCCGCAGGCAGGCGACCGCGTACACGACCTGCTGCGTCAGGTACTCCTCCGCGACGATCTCGGCCGGGTCGCGGCCGAGGAGGGCGTTCGTCTTGTAGTCGAGCACGAGCGCGCGGGCGCCGTCGTGCCAGAGGACGTCGAGCCGGCCGTTCACGAGCACACCGTCGAGCTCGAACGCGAACGGGCGCTCCGGCTTCACACCGGTGAGCGTCGCCACGCGCGCTGCGAGCGTGGAGCCGGCGTAGGAGCGGACGTAGGCGGCGATCCGCGCGATCTCCTCGCCGCCGACGGCGGGATACCACGAACGGACGAGCGCCTCGGTCTCGGCGTCGTCGAGTGCGACCGGCGCGGAGAGATCGACGAGCTCGAGCAGCCGGTGGGTTGCGTCCCCGATCTCGGTCGGATGGAGCTCTCCCACCTGCCCAGCCCCGTCACCGTTGGCCGGAGCCCACGGGGCGGGCCGCATCCCCGCCACCCGCTCCGCGTAGTAGCGATACCCGCAGCGGTCGAACAGCGAGATGGCGCTGTAGGAGAGGCGCGCGACACGCACCGGTGGAGGCGTGGGCAGAGGGAGCAGCTCGCGAAGCCGTGGCGCTGCCGGTGGGATCTCTTCGCCGACCCCTTCGAAGAGAGCGAGCTGACCCGCCTCCTCCACCAGATCCTCCATCGGCGCAGCGTCGACCGCGTCCTCGGGCGCATACCGATCGACGCGTACGACCACGGTCGCGTTGCCGCGCTCGACCTCGACGGGTCGTCCCGATCGGGCCTCCTCGAGCTCGGGGCGCAGCCCGAGCCGATCGAGTACCCAGCCGATCGGCGTACGCTCGTCGCGCTCGCTCGTCGGGTCGATCGACCCCGACACGATCAGGCGGTTCTTGGCGCGGGTCATCGCGACGTAGTAGAGACGCAGGCGCTCGGCCGCCTCGGCCCTGTCGATCGTCTCCTTCACTCGCTCGTAGGAGGAGGTGCTGACGCGGGTGCCGGTGCGAGGATCGGCGACCTTGAAGCCGAAGCGACCGTCGGAGAGAGCGAGGATGTCGTCGGCGCCCGTCCGCTCCCGGCCGGCGTCTGCGACGACGACCACCTCGAACTCGAGACCCTTCGCACCGTGAATCGTGAGCAGCCGGACCGCGTCCGACCCCTCCTCCTCCGAGACGGCGTCCCGTTCCGGCGCACCGACGGCGTCCTGCTCGGCAACGAAGCGGATGAAGCCCTCGATGTCGGGCCCACGCAGCTCCTCGAAGGAACGTGCGAGCCGGGCGAGCTTGCGCAGATTCGCATAGCGGCGCTGGCCGTCGTGGCGGGCGAGGACGGCGAGGTCGTAGTCGTGCTCGACGAGGATCCGCTCGCAAAGGAGCTCGAGTGGGAGCCTGGTCGACGCCTCGAGGAGCCGCTCGTAGCGCTGCAGGAACGCGCGCACGAGTCGCCGGTCGTCGTCGTCGAGGTCGACCGGCAGGGAGCGCTCGATGCCGCGGAAGATGGGGCGCTTCTCGGCGCTCGCCCGGATCAGAACGAGCGCGTCGTTCGAGACGCCGACGAGCGGCGAGGCGAGCACCGTCAGCAGCGCCTCGTCGTCGTAGCGGTTCTGCAGCAGCCGCAGATAGGAGAGGAGATCGACGACCTGCTGCTGGCCGAAGTAGCGTCGGCCCGTGGTGCGGATCGTCGGCAGCCCAACCGCGCGCAGCTCCTCCTCGAACCACTCGGCGTCGGTCCCGGCGGCGAAGAGAAGCACGATCTCGCCGGGTGTCGCGACGCCGCCCTCGACCAGCTCGCGCACCCGCCGGGCCACGTGGCGCGCCTCCGCCCGGCGCCAGTGGACACCGGTGTCGACGTACGAGGTCTTGTCGGTCACGAGTAGCTCGAACGGCGTCCCGAGCGGCGCCTCGTCGTAGCCCGCAGCTGGTTGGAGCGGCTGGAACTCACCCCCGAACTCGTCTCCGAAGAGCTCGTTCACGGCGGCGAGCACCTCCGGACGCGAGCGGTAGTTGAGCGTCAGCGGGAGCACGGAGCGTGCGGCATCGCGTCGGTCGCGGAAGACGCCGACGTCCGCGTGACGGAAGCCGTAGATCGACTGGAACTCGTCGCCCACGAAGAACAGATCCTTCGCGGGCCCCGCCGCGACGAGGTCGATCAGGTCGGTCTGCAGGCGGTTCGTGTCCTGGAACTCGTCCACCATGATCGAACGGAAGCGGAGCTGCTCCAGTTCCCGGACTTCCTCGCTTCCCCGCAGCAGGTCGCGCGCGCGCACCTGGAGATCCTCGAAGTCGAGCGCCGACTCGCGCGCCTTGACGGCCTCGTAGCTCGCGGCGAACCCGGTCAGCAGTTCCTGCAGAAGTCCGCGGTCGCGCGCGGCGAGCTCCTCGAGCGCAGAGAGGCGGACGGCGCCGCGCGCCGCGCTGAAGCCGGCGGCACGCGCGCCGCGCACGCCGCTCGTCGGCAGCTCGATCAGCCGCTCCGGCAGGTGCGTCGTCGCCAGCAGGTCGAGCGTGTCGACTGCGGCCTCGCGTTGCTTGTCGGTCGCTCGGCTGTCGGCGAGCAGAGCGTCGGTCTCTCGCTCGAGGTCGACGATCGCATCGGAGAGACTCGCCCGCTCGCCCGGAGTGAGCACGGGCTCGAGACCCGCCGACCGGAGCGTTTCGAACACGCTCACGAGCATCCGGCGCAGGCCGTCTGCCCGGTAGGTCGCGAGCAGCTGCCAGCGGTCGGGCTCGTCGGCTGCACAGAAGCGCTCGAGCGCCAGCGTGAATGCCTCCCCCTGCAACACGCGCGACTGCGACTCGTCGAGGACACGGAAGCGTGGATCGATGCCCGCCACGAGCGGATACGTGGTCAAGAGCCTGCGACAGAAGCCGTGGATCGTCGAGATCCACGAGCTGTCGAGACGGCGGGCGAGGTCGGCGCGTCCCGCCTCCTGCATCCGCTCGCGGACGCGGTGGCGCAACTCGCCTGCTGCCCTGTCGGTGTAGGTGATCACGAGCAACGAGTCGACGTCGAGGCCGCCGTCGAGCACCGCGCGCGCGAAGCGCTCGACGAGGACGGTCGTCTTGCCGGTGCCGGCCCCCGCGGCAACGAACGTCTCGCCGTGAGCACCGATCGCCGCCTGCTGCTGCGGGTTGGGCGTGGTGGTCACGCCCGCTCCTTCCGGCACATGCGCCAGAGGTCGCACCAGGCGGGGCACTCGCCACCCCGCGGGTCGTGGCGGACGTCACCGGCCCGGATCCTTCCCGCGAGCGCGACGGCCGTCTCCCGGGCATGCTCGATCTCTGCCTCGAACGCGTCGTCTTCGAGGTAGTCGCCCGGCGCGAACCCGACCACCTCCTCCGGCCCCTTGCGGAGCATGCCGCGGGCCCGACGACCGCCGCCGAAGGGCACGTAGACGCCTCCCATCGGCTCGACGCCGATCTCGTCGCGGAGGACGAGCATGTAGAGCGGGATCTGGAGGCGTGCCTCGTCGTGGATCTGGGTCGCGGACGGCGCTGCGCCCGACTTGTAGTCCACGACGATGCCACGCGCGCTGACCGGATCGCGGTCGACGCGGTCGATCTTGCCGCTCACCGCGACCCCCGGCGCGAGCTCGTAGGCCCTGAACGAGTACTCGAGCTTCTCCGGGACATAACTCGAGGCGGCGACCGCCTCGGAGCGGACGAACTGCTCGAGGTCGCGCTGCAACCCCTGCCCGAGCTCACGCCGCTCCAGGTCGTCGGCGTCGATGCGCAAGCCCGAGCCCATCGCATCCTCGACGCATTCGTGCATCAGCCGGACGGCGTCCTCGACGTTCTCCCCCGTCACCCGCTCGGCCCCTGGAATGAAGCCGGGCAAGCGGCTGTAGAAGCGCTGGAGCGCGACGTGTGCGATCGAGCCGCGCATCTTCGCATCGATCGCCTGGTCGATCGTCCCGGGCCGCAGATACCGCTCCACGAACCAGGCCGACGAGCAGCCCGCCATCCGCTCGAGATCGGTGACGCGGAATGTCTCCCTGTTCCCGAGGAGCGCGATCGCACGCGGATGACGAAGCTCGGTGGGACGCACGAAGGCACGGCGGGCACGTCCCAGCTTGCGCTGCCAGCCGTTCGCGAACGCAAGCGCCTCGGCCTCGCGCGGATCGGTCGCCGAGAGCCGGGCGAGCGCCCGCAGTCGCTCGCGATCGCTCGGAGCGAGCTCCACCGGCCAGGTGAGGCGCGAGAGCGGACGCCGGGTCGTGTGCGTGCGCACGGCGTCGGCGTCGAAGAGCTCAGCCACGGACTCCCAGAAGGGACTCGGCTCACGGGGCGAGCCCTCGTCGGTCGCCGCTTCACGGACGAGCGCGAGCAGCTTCCGCGGCCGCGTGCAGGCGGTGTAGAAGAGGTAGCGATCGCGACTCGCGGTGTCCGGCCGCTCCAGCCGGTGGCCGCGCTCGTCGAGCCGACGCCGCGTCTCGTCGTCGAAGAACGGCGAGACGGGCGCCCGCCGTGGCAGCGAACCCTGTTCGAGCCCGACCACGAACACCGCGTCGAAGCGCCTCGTGCGCACGCGGGAGAGGTCGAGCACCGCCACCTTCCCGGGTTCGCCGGCTCCGTCACCGCGCGTCGTCGCGCGGTCGAGCGCTGCGAGGACGTCGTCTGAGCCGATCGGAACACCTACGTGGGAGAGGCGCGTGAGCTCGTCGAGCGTCTCCGCTACGGCATCTGCCGCGCGCAGGTCGCGCCTGGCCGCCGGCGAGACGGGTGGCGCACCGAGGCCGTAGGCGTTCCTCAGCATCGTCTGCGAGAGCACGCGGGCCGCGCTCAGGGGGTCGGAGTCGGGCTCGGCCTCGACGAGGTCGAGCACGGGAAGCGGGCGGCCATTGCGGAGCTTTGGCAACTCCTCCCGGATGCGATCGCCGCGGAGGACGGCCCGGCCGCGTAGACGGCCCTCCAGAAAGTCGACGTCCGAGCGTCCGAGCCCGCTGTAGGGCGTGCGCAGGAAGGCGAACAGCTCCCGTCGCGTACCGTTGCTCCACGAGAAGCGCAGAAGCGAGAGGAGGGCCTGGCCGAAGACGGTCGCCGCCAGACGCGGCCTCGCCTCGAACGCGAGCGGGACGCCGAGCCCACCGAACGCAGCCTCGAGCGAGGGGCGCAGCCGTTCGAGCGAGGGACAGACGACAGCGATCGCCTCGGCCGGCATGCCGCCGCGAACGAGATCGAGGACCTGCTCGGCGACGAGTTCGAGCGTCGCGCGTCTCCCTGCCCCCTCGAGGAAGCGGATCGAGCCGTCGAGCGGCGCACGCTGGACGGTGTCGTCGAACAGCTGCCGCTCGAGGTGGGCGAGCCCGGCCGGAAGGTACTCGGCGGAGCCGGCGTCCAGCTCGACGAGGTCGCCGACGGCAAGCGCAGCAAGGTCGTCCACCGTCCGCGAGAGCGACGCGAAGACCGGGCGGCCCGGCTCGTACGGAAGCGAGACGTGGACCTCGCCGCGGGCGGCGAGCGCCTCGAGCAACCGCCATTCTGCACCCGTGAGATCCTCGAAGCCGTAGGCGAAGACGGGGGCGCCGGCCCACGCACCGAGCGTGCCCGTGAGACGAGTGACGGCGCGGCGGCGCAGCATGCCCCGGTCGCAGGCGCCGATCGCCTCGAGCTGGGTGCGGTAGGCCCCGATCAGCGCCGCGAGCTCCTCACCCAGATCGACCGGGTCGAGCAGCCCGGCCTCGATCTCCGAAAACGCGGCGGCGAGCGCGTCGGTGAAGCCGGCGAACCTCGCCGAGGGGGCGAGCTGCTCCAGGTGCGCATCCGCAACGACGCGACGCAGGAGAATGGCGCGTTCGGCATCGCCGAGCAGCCTCGTTCGCGCGTCCGGATCTGTGCCGGCGAGGTGCGCGAAAAGGGTGTCGAACGTGCCTACGGTGCCCGCCAGCAGTGCGCCCCGACGGGCCGCGAGCTCGCGCTCGATCCGATCGACCTCGACCCGGTTGGGAACGATCAGCCAGGGGTCACGGTCGAGCGCAGCCTCGAAGCGGTCGAGCAGGAGCGCGACCTTGCCGGCGTGCGCCGGTCCGACCACGAGTGACAGACCCATCGGTTCATCGTAGTCCCGGCCCTTCCGGCAGCCGCCTTACGCCCCCGGGTCTCGTTGCAAAGTGCGGCAAGAACGTCCCGCGGCCGGCGCGGGCGACACGGCGCGTCCGCCACCTACCCGAGACGTCTTGCCCGGAGCCGCAGCGCGGCTCCGGGCAATGAGCGCCCCGCGTGGATCGGCTAGCCGGCGACGGACTTCGGCTTGCGGCCGCGCCGCGCGACTGCGTTGCCCGGCATCGACCCGGCGCAGCCGTCGCAGAGGTCGGCCGCTTTCGAGCCACGTCGGGCGTCGTTGAACGTGACGCGCAGGACGGCGCCCTTCCCCTCCTCTACCTCTGAACCGCATTTGTCGCAGACGAGAATCGTCTTTCGCGCCATCATTTCCTCTCCGCCGGCCGTTGTCTTACTGCCGGCATTTCATTGCGGACCGAACAATTGTGCCCGAATTCTATTCGAATCGTTTCTCACTCTGTCAGGTGCCGTTCGGGTGCATGTGCTGACAGATGAAGGCACCGCGAATGAGTACTCGAGATTGCACCGCACAATCCGGGGAGCCAGACTCGTTCGCGCAACGCGGATCCGGGCTCAGACAGCGAGCGGAAGCTCGTCCGCCGGAGCGGTGACGATCTCGCCCGCAGCGTAGGCAGCCACGAAGGCGCCGGCGATCTCGGGATCGAACTGCCCGCCGGCGCAACGTTCGATCTCCTCCACCGCCTCGTTGAGCGGCAGGGCCGCCCGATAGGGTCGCACAGAGGTCATCGCGTCGAACGAGTCCGCGACTGCGAGCAGCCGTCCCTCGATCGGGATCTCGGACCCGCCCCGCCGAGTCGGGTAGCCGTCCCCATCCCAGCGCTCGTGGTGGAAGAGCACGTACGGCAGCGCGGCGACGAGTGAAGCGACGCCGGCGATCAGCCAGGCGCCCTCGACGGGGTGCGCCCGCACTTCGGCGAGCTCGTCGTCGTCGAGCCGGCCCGGCTTGGCGAGCACCTCGGAGCGAACGTTCACCTTGCCGACGTCGTGCAGCGCTGCGCCGAGACGGAGCTCGTCGAGCTTCTCCGCCGACCACCCGAGCCTGCGGGCCATGGCCTCGGAGTAGCGGCTGACGCGGGATGCATGTCCCTCGAGGGTCGGATCGCACGCAGACATGGCAGCGGCAAAGGAGGTAATCCGCGTCACAGAGACGTCGGTTCCCCGGACAACCCGAAATCCCTTCCCGTAGATTCCGTTCTGTGCGAATCGCCGTTCCACGAGAGGCAGCGCCCGGGGAGCGCCGGGTTGCGCTCGTGCCCGAGACGGTCACCCGTCTGACCAAGGGCGGCTTCGAAGTCGCCGTGGAGCGAGGCGCGGGCGCCGCAGCCGGGTTCCCGGACGACGAGTACGAACGCGCGGGAGCGACCTTGCACGAGAAGGGCGCGCTGCCGGGCGACGCGGCGGTCGTCGTTCGGGTCGGGAAGCCCTCGGCAGAGGAGATCGCGGCGATGGCGCCGGGGACGGTGCTGATCGGCTTCCTGCAGCCGCTCACCGACGCAGACGGGATCGCACGGCTCGAGCAACGCGGCGTCGTCGCTTTCGCCATGGAGTCGGTGCCGCGGATCACGCGGGCACAGTCGATGGACGCGCTCTCGTCGCAGGCGACCGTTGCGGGGTACAAGGCCGTGCTCGTTGCGGCCGACCGGGTGCCGAAGCTGTTCCCGCTCCTGATGACCGCCGCCGGCACGATCGCACCCGCGAAGGTGCTCGTGATGGGCGCCGGCGTCGCAGGGCTGCAGGCGATCGCGACCGCGCGCCGGCTCGGTGCGGTCGTGTCTGCCTTCGACGTGCGGCCCGCCGTGAAGGAGCAGGTGGAGTCGCTCGGCGCCAAGTTCCTCGAGCTCGGTGTCCAGGGCGAGGAGACCGCGGGCGGCTACGCGAAGGAGCTGACGCCGGAGCAGCAGGCGGCCCAGCAGCAGGCGCTCGAGCAGCGGGTACCCGACTTCGACGTCGTCGTCACGACGGCGCTCGTCCCCGGGCGCCCGGCGCCACGGCTGATTCCCGCCTCGGCGGTCGCGAACATGCGCCCCGGTAGCTGCATCGTCGACCTCGCGGCCGAGGCCGGGGGGAACTGCGAGCTGACCCAGCCTGGCGGCGAGATCGTCCGCGAGGGCGTCACGATCGTCGGCTTCACGAACCTGCCCTCGGAGATGGCGTTCCATGCGAGCCAGCTCTACTCGCGCAACGTGTTCGCGCTCCTGCAGCATCTCGCGCCGGGCGGCGAACTGAGCCTCGACTTCTCCGACGAGATCACCGGCGGTGCCTGCGTGGCCGGCAAGCCCGAGATCCCTGCGGCCCCCGACAGCCCAGCGACCCCCGAGGAGGACCCGGCGTGAACCTCTCGCTCGTGATCGAGCTGACGATCCTCGTGCTCGCGATCTTCCTCGGGATCGAGGTGATCTCGAAGGTGCCGGCGATGCTGCACACACCGCTGATGTCGGGGACGAACTTCATCCACGGCATCGTCGTCGTCGGCGCGATCATCGTCCTCGGGGAGGCCGACGACACGTTCCTGAAGGTGATCGGACTCATTGCGATGGTGCTCGCCTCCGCCAACGTCGTCGGCGGCTGGTTCGTGACCGACCGGATGCTCGAGATGTTCAAGAAACGGCCGGAGCCGAAGAAGGAGAGCGGCAAGCCGTGATCGCGCTGATCGAGCCCGGCTCGAACCTGCAGGGCCTGCTCTACCTCTTCACGATCGTCTGCTTCATCCTGGCCCTGAAGTTCCTCTCCTCGCCGAAGCGCGCGCGGCAGGGGAACTGGATCGGCGGCGTCGGGATGATTGTCGCGATCGCGAGCACGCTTCTGCTCGACGGGATCTCGAACTGGGCCCTGATCGTGATCGGCGGCCTGATCGGCTCGGTCGTCGGCCTCGTCGGCGCCCGCAAGGTGAAGATGACCGCGATGCCGCAGATGGTGGCCCTGTTCAACGGGGTCGGCGGTGGTGCCGCGGCGCTCGTCGCAGTGTCCGAGTTCCACGTCGCCAACGGGCACCTGGACACGACCCCGATCGTCTCGACCGTTCTCTCCGCCCTGATCGGGGCGCTCTCCTTCGCCGGCTCGATGATCGCCTTCGGAAAGCTGCAGGAGCTGATTCAGGGGCGACCGATCACGTTCCCCGGCCAGCACGTCTTCAACGCCGCGGTCTTCCTCACAGCGTGTGGGCTCGGGATCGCGTTGATCGCCGGCTTCCACGAGCAGTGGGCGCTGTGGGCGCTCGTCGGGCTGGCGGCGCTCTTCGGGGTCCTCTTCGTGCTCCCGATCGGCGGCGCCGACATGCCGGTCGTGATCTCACTCCTGAACGCGTTCACCGGCCTCGCCGCCTCGGCGACCGGCTTCGTGCTCTCGAACACTGTCCTGATCGTCGCCGGCATGCTCGTGGGAGCCTCCGGAACCCTGCTGACGCTGCTGATGGCGAAGGCGATGAACCGTTCCGTCACGAATGTCCTCTTCGGCGCTTTCGGGCAGGTCCAGGCGGGCGCCGGCTCGTCGGTGCACGCCGACGACGGCCGCACCGTCCGCTCGACGACACCGGAGGACGTCGCCGTGCAGCTC
The DNA here is from genome assembly GCA_964581085.1 of uncultured Gaiellales bacterium. GTDB lineage: Bacteria > Actinomycetota > Thermoleophilia > Gaiellales > Gaiellaceae > Gaiella. The sequence continues at coordinate 59,472 of CAZOMP010000013.1, forward strand.
TCCTTCGCCCAGAAGGTGATCATCGTCCCCGGCTACGGCATGGCCGTCGCCCAGGCGCAACACGACGTGCGTACGCTCGCCGAGCTGCTCGAGGAGCGAGGCGTCGAGGTGCTCTACGCGATCCATCCCGTCGCGGGCCGCATGCCGGGCCACATGAACGTCCTCCTCGCCGAGGCCAACGTCCCCTACGACGCGCTCAAGGAGATGGACGAGATCAACCCCGAGTTCCCGCAGACCGATGTCGCGCTCGTGATCGGTGCCAACGACGTCACGAACCCCGCCGCGCGGCACGACCAGGCGAGCCCGATCTACGGGATGCCGATCCTCGACGTCGACAAGGCGCACAGCGTGATCGTGATGAAGCGCTCGATGAACCCCGGCTTCGCGGGCATCGACAACGAGCTCTACCTCGAGCCGCAGACCACGATGCTCTTCGGCGACGCGAAGGACTCCGTCGTCAAGCTCGCCGCTGCTGTGAAGGCGATGTAACCGGTGGCGGCTACCGTCCACGGGATGACGGAGATCACCACCGAGGCCGAGCTCCGGGCCGTACTGGACGAACCGGCCGAGCTCGTCAAGGCGAAGGTGACCGACCGTCTCAACGAGCTGACCCGACGCTTTGTCGACCTCTCTCCGTTCGTGCTGCTCGCGACCTCGGGCGCGGACGGCAGCTGCGACGTCAGCCCCCGCGGCGACCCCGCGGGCTTCGTCCACGTCGTCGACGAGCAGACCCTGCTGCTCCCGGAGCGGCCCGGCAACCGGCTCGCCGACTCGCTCCGCAACGTGATCGCAAACCCCCAGGTCGGTCTGCTCTTTCTCGTTCCGGGCGTCGGCGAGACGCTGAGGATCAACGGCCGGGCGCGAATCGTGACCGACGAGGCACTGCTGGCTCCGCTCGCTGTCGAGAGCAAGACGCCACGGCTCGCGCTCCTCGTCGCGATCGACGAGGTGTTCACCCACTGCCCGAAGGCGTTCATCCGGTCGGAGCTGTGGAATCCCGAGCGCTACCGGAGCACCGCCGAGCTACCGAGCTCCGGCGCCATCCATCGCAGCCTCAACCCCACGTTCGACGCCGAGGGCTACGACCGCGAGCGGGCCAAGCGCTACGCGCGCCGCGAGGGCCTGTATTGATGGAGGTCGCAGCGTGAGCATCGCCCTCTTCTCCGCCGCCGACGTCGAGCGCGCCGTCTCGCCGCACGAGGCCTACGAGGCCGTCGAGCGGGCCTTCGTGGCGCACTTCCGCGGCGAATGGACGATGCAGCCGAAGGTCTACGTGACGAACTACCCCGCAGGCGACTTTCGCGCCATGCCGGCCCTCGGGGGCGGGCACGCACTGCTCAAGTGGGTCACGTCCTTTCCCGGCAATCCAGCGCGAGGACTGCCGACCGTGACAGGGCTCGTCGTGCTCTCGAACGCCGAGACGGGCGAGCTCGAGGCGATCCTCGACGCGGCTGCCGTGACCGCGCTGCGGACCGCCGCTGCCGGCGTGCTGGCGGCGGAGACGCTCTGCCGCGAGGGCGCCGAGACGATCGCGGTCGTCGGCTGCGGGGTGAACGGCGCCGAGACGGTACGCCTGTTCAGGGCGCTCGGCTCGGAGGTCGCGCTCTGGGACGTCGACGCCGCCCGCGCCGCAGCGGTGGCAGAGCGTCTCGGTGCCACGGTGGCGCCTTCGCTCGAGTCGGCACTCGCAGCCGACGTCGTCGTCACGGTCACGCCGGGAAGGGAGATCCTGTTCCCGGAGGGCTCGCTACGGTCGGGCCAACACGTCTCGCTGATGGGCGCCGACGGGCCCGGCAAGGCCGAGGTCGCCGTGGCCGAGTTGGTTCAGGCGGATCTCTTCTGCGACGACTGGCAGCAGGCAAGCCACGGCGGGGAGCTCGCAGCGGGAGTCGAGGCGGGAGTCGTCTCACGTGACCGCGTCACGGAGCTCGGCCGTGTCCTCGCGGGCGAGGTGGACGGTCGCCGCAGCGCCGAGGACACGACGCTCTTCGACTCGACCGGGCTCGCGATCCAGGATCTCGCGATCGCGATCGCCGCCTACGCGAAGGCCGACGAGATCGGCGTCACGCGGCTGACGCTCTGACGTTCCGACCGGGCTGACCCGCCGGGCGAGGACGACGTGTTACGCGAGGTTCAGCAGACGCGCGGGATCGAAGTGCCGTGCGGGTTCGACCTCCTCGCCGAGCACCATCCGCGCCACGAGCTCGCCGCTCGCGAACCCCAGGACGTTGCCGTGGCCCGAGTAGCCGCCGGCCATCCAGGTGTCCTCGAGCTCGGGAACGCGGCCGATCACGGGTAGGAAGTCCATCACCATCCCGAAGATGCCGGGCCACGCGAAGTCGATCCGAAGCTCGCGCCCCACGAGCCCGTTGACGAACGATCGCAAGGCGGCCTGAACCGTGTCGGACAGCTCCTCTTCGGCGGTGAACTCTGTGTCGAACGAGACGTCGCGGAACCCGCCCACGACGAGGCGGCCGTCCCGGGCCTGGTGCCAGTAGTCGAATCCGTGCCGGCCGTAGTGGGGAACCTCGAAGAGCCGCCCGGGTAGCGGCTCGGTCGCGATCACCTGGCCGCGGGTCGGCACGATCAATCCCTCCAGAGGTCCGAGGAGGCCGCTCGGGTAGCCGTCCGTGCAGACGATGACGGTGGCAGCACCGAGCTCGTCGCGCGATCCGACCCGCTCGTGCTCGCGGATCTCGACACCGGCTTCGGCAGCGAGTGCCGCGAGGCGCCGCACCCAGCGCGCCGGCTGGAGGACGCCGTCGGGCAGGTGGCGTAGCGCCGCCGTGAACCGACCCGCGAGCGGAGGCTCGAACGTGTCGATCCACTCCGCCTCGAAGCCGGCGGCGACGATCGACTCGAACTCGGCGCGGAGCTCGTCCCGTTCGTCCTCGTCGACCGCGATCCGGAGCGATCCGACGCGGCGGAAGGCGTCGCCCGCGAGCGACTCGATCGTGTCGATCGCGGCTTCGGTCCACGCCATCAGCGCCGCTGCGTCCTCCTCGCCGACCGAGGTCGCAGTGACGTCGAAGGGCGCCGGCATTCCGCGGAGCGCAAAGCCGCCGTTGCGGCCGCTCGCGCCCTCGGCTACCCCGCGCGCATCCTGCAGCCGCACCCGCTTGCCCGCCTCGGCCAGCCGCAGAGCCGCAGCGCACCCGGTCACCCCGGCCCCGACGACGACCACCTCGGGGTCGGCGACGGTGACCGACGGCCGCGGGACCGGCGCGTCGGAGAGCCAGTAGGACCTCACCACCGGATCCTACGGGACGCCCGCGAGGCATAGGATGGAGCCGGTGGCGCCCGCTACGACGGACGCTGCCGCGACGAGATGACCGAGATCGTGTCTCCACACCGCAGGATCCCGGGCGAGGCGTACGGAGCAGCCAGCGTGGCGGCGACACTCGCTGCGCTCCTTGCCTGGTTCGGCCCCCCGGGTAGCGACTTCGCCGCCCATCTCTACCAGTCGGGCATCTTCGAGGACCACGGCTACGCACTCTGGAACAACTTCTGGTACGCCGGGCGGTACAGCTTCGTCACCTACAGCCTCCTCTACTACCCGCTCGCCGCGCTGCTCGGGATCAAGCTGCTCGCGGTCGCGAGCGTCGCCACGGCCGCGTTGGCGTTCGCGGTGGTCGCCGCGCGCGAATGGGGGCCGGCGGCACGCTGGTCGAACCGCTCCTTCGCCGTCGTCTGGGCGGGGATCGTCCTCTCGGGCGCGTTCCCGTTCGCACTCGGTGTCGCCCTGGCGCTGCTCGCCCTCTGGGCGCTGCAGGCCGGCCGCCGCGGCAGGTTCGCGTTGTTGACGCTACTCGTCCTCGCGGCCAGCCCGGTCGCCTTCGTCCTGCTCGCGGTGATCCTCGCCGGCATCGGGCTCGCACGGGCTCCCCGTGGCGGCGAGCTCGCGCTGCCCCTCGCCACGGTGACGCTCGTGACGGCGCTCGAGCTCGTCTTGCTGCGGCTCTTCCCGGGCGGCGGGCGCTTCCCCTTCTCGCTGCCGGAGTTCGCCGCAGCGTGCACCTTCTGCGGCCTCGGGATCCTGCTCACCTGGCGGGTGCAGACCGCCGCCGTCCTACGCTGGACGCTCGTCGTCTACCTGGTCGCGTGCACGGCGGCATACCTCGTGCCGTCCGGCCTCGGCGAGAACGTGGCGCGACTCCGCTACGCGGCGATCCCGATCGCGATCCTCGCCCTGTCGCTGCGCCACTGGCGGCCGTTTCCGGTCGCCGCCTTCGCGCTGATCCTCGCCGTCTCGTGGAACCTGACGCCGCTGGCGGCGAGCTACGCGAAGACGAGCGCCGACCCGGCGGCCGATGCCGCCTACTGGGCGCCCGTGACGCTGTTCCTCCGCGGTCACCTCTCGCCGTCCTACCGGGTGGAGGCGGTCGACACGGTCGGTCATTGGCCGGCGGCGTACCTGCCTGCGGCGGGTATCCCGATTGCGCGCGGCTGGTACCGGCAGGACGATTTTCCCCGCAACGACGTCCTCTACACGAAGCTCGACCGGGCGCGTTACGTCTCCTGGCTGCGCTCTCTCGGCGTGCGATACGTCGTCCTGCCGGACGCCCCGCTCGACTACAGCGCCCGCGCCGAGGGAGCGCTGCTGCGAAGCGGAAGGTCAGGGATGCCGATCGCGTTCCGGTCGCGGCACACGACGGTGTTCGCCGTGCCCCTGCCGCGGAAGATCGTCACGGGCCCTGGGCAGCCACGGGTGGTCTCGCTGAGCCAGAACAGGATCACGATCTCAGTCGACAGGGCCGGGCGGTACCGGATCGCGACGAACTGGTCGCCCTACTGGCGCGCAACGAGCGGCTGCCTCACGCGCGGCCGAGACGAGACGGTGCGGCTGACCACGACGGGCCCCGGCTGGGTGCGGCTCGACTTCACGCTGAACGCGCGGGGTGCTCTTGCGGCTCTCGAGGGGCACTCGGCACGGCGCTGCGCGGCGTCCTGACGGGATCGCGGGCGCGCGTCTCCTCCCACGCCGTCAGCGCCAGCGCTCCCAGGGCACCGTAGCCGAGGACGTCCACCGGCGTGTCGTTGACGACGAGCGAGACGGCGAGGCCGGCGATCAGCGCCGGCACGGTGGCGTTACGGCGCCCTCTGATCCCGAGCCAGACAAGCCCGCCGATCGAGAGCAGGCAGAGGAACGCCACGTGTGCCGCCCGGGTGGCGCCGTGCCACGAGATCTGGAGGCGCCGGGAGAGATCGTCCCAGAGTGCCCCGGGACCGCCGCCGACAGCGTGCGTGACATGGCTCGAGCCGCCGGTCGCCGCGTCCAGGCCGACCAGCACGAGCCCAGCGACGACGACACCCAGGACACCGAGAACGACCCGCGCGGGTGTGAGGCGTAGGCGAGCGAGCAACGCGAGCAGCACCGCCCAGGCGGCGCCGACCACCGCGATCCCACCACCGTCCGCCCCGGCGCGACTCCAGCCGACGGTGACGAGCAGGAGCAGGCCGACGGCCACCGCCGCGCCGGTTCCGAGGGCGGCCCCCGCCGCCAGGGCCGGTGCGAGCAGCAACGTCTCGACCTCGTTCGTGACGCCGTAGAAGCGGCCGCCGCCGTCGGGATGGGGCCCGATCGCAGCGAGCGCGTTCACGTCCGGCCACGCGACGAGCACCACCAGGAAGACCACGAGCAGGGCGACGATCGCGTAGGGAGCGAGCTGACGCCGCAGGGCGAGCGCGAGCGACGCAGCACCGACCACGACGCCGAGGAGCGCGACGACCGTCGTCGGATCGTCGATGCCGGCGCCCCGGAAAAGCACAGCGGTGACGAGGGCGACGGGGCCGGCGAGCAGCGCCGCACGGCCCGCGAGGGCAGACCGCCCCAGGATGCCGAAAGATGAGAAGGCAACGAGCCAGCCGACGAGGACGAGCGTCGCGCCCGTACGCGCACCGTGTGCGCGTGCGAGCCGTCGGTCGAGTCGCGCGAGCGTCACGGGCACCTGCGCGTCCGGCCGCGCCCGGATCGGTGTCGCCGCCCCGCGCGCGATCGCGTTCGCCGTCGGTGCGATGTCCGCGAGCGAGACGAGCCCGGGAATCCGAGTGGAGGGCGACGTGAGCAGGCCGTGCCACCCCGGTCCGACGATCGCGACCGGATAGCGCTTGACGTTGTGGTGGGTGCCCGGCGGCGGCAGTGAGACGTAGATGGTCGTCGTCGCCGGCGTTGTCGAGAGGTGGATCACGGGCTTGCCCGTGAGCCCGACGAGCGACGACACGACGGAGCCGCGCAGGAGCGAGGCTCGGGCCCGCTCGCGTGAGACCGTCGCACCGGCACCGGGCACGATCAGCCCGACGGCGCCACGGCTCGCGTAGGCGGACGGGTCGAACGGGGATACCACGATCACGGCGACGGAGGTCGGTGTCTCGGCCCGAGCGAGCGGCGAGACGAACGCGCTCAGGAGCATCGCCGGCACGATCGCTGCCGCCAGCTTCGTCCAGCTTCCGCACCGGCCTCCCAGATGCCGCTTCGGAGGGCTCAGGGGGAGCGTGCGCACGCGCGGATCGTACTCGCGGCACTCCGGCGCTCATCGCGTCACTGTGAGCCGGTAGACGCCGTCTCCCTCGCTCACCCGTCCTGCGAGCTCGAGCTCGATCAACGCGGCGGCGACCTCACCCGGAGCCTGCGAGACGGCGCGGGCCAGCTCGTCGATCGAGGCGGCAGACTCGGCGAGCCGTTCCAGCAGTGCTGCCGCGAGATCGTCGGGCTCGGGTTCCGGCGCACCGGTGACCGTCGTGTCGATGCCGAACACCTCGAGCACGTCGGCGGCAGCCGTGACCGGCGTCGCCCCGATGCGCAGGAGCGCGTTCGAACCGGCCGAGACGAGCGAGGTGATCTCACCCGGGACGACCATCACCTCGCGGCCGTCCTCGAGTGCGAAGTCCGCCGTGATCAGCGCTCCCGACCGCTCCCGCGCCTCGACGACGACCGTGGCGCCACAGAGCCCCGCGATGATCCGGTTCCGCGCCGGAAACCGCCACGGCGCCGGCTCGACTCCCGGCTCGTACTCCGAGACGACGAGCCCGCGCTCGACGATGCGCCCGGCCAGCTCGCGATGAGCGGCAGGGTAGTCGCGGTCGATCCCGCAGCCGAGCACGGCGACGGTGCTCCCCTCGACGTCGAGGGCGCCGCGGTGCGCCTCCGCATCGATCCCTCGCGCCATCCCGCTGACGACGACGAGCCCGGCGGCGGCGAGCTCCCGCCCGAGCGAGCGCGCGACCGTGCGACCGTACGCCGAGCAGGCGCGCGCGCCCACGATCGCCACGGAAGGCCGCGTCAGCAGCTCCGTAGATCGTTCGCCACGCAGCCAGAGCGTCGACGGGGGATCCGGGATGGCGCGCAGGAGCGGCGGGTACTCGGCCGAGCCGCGGCGGACACGGTGATAGCTCATACCGCCGCCCCCACGCCGGCGGGAGCACGGTAGGACAGAGCCTCGGCGAGGTGCTCCGGCAGCACCGCGTCGGCTCCGGCGAGCGCTGCGATCGTCCGTGCGACCCGCGCGACACGTGCCCGCCCTCGGCCGGAGAGCGGCACCCTCTCGACCGCGCGGTCGAGCAGCTCCGAGGCGGCCCTCGTCCGGCGCAGGACATCGCCTCCGTGGAGGCGTTCACGTGCCGTCACGACGCGGGCACGAACCGCAGCCGACGGCTCGCCGGGAGGCGCCGACAGCTCGTCGGCGCGCGGCCGTGGCATGGCGACGACGAGGTCGAAGCGGTCGAGCAGGGCCCTCGAGACCTTCTCGCGGTAGGCGGCGATCCGCTGCGGACTGCAGCCACAGTCGGCTGCCGGATCGCCCTTGCCGCCACAGGGACAGAGGTTCATGGTCGCGACGAGGCGGAACCGGGCCGGGAAGAGCGCATGCCCGCCCACCCGCGCGACCGAGACGACCCCGTCCTCGAGCGGCTGCCGCAGCGACTCGAGCACCGGACGCGGGAACTCCGGCAGCTCGTCGAGGAGGAGCACGCCGCGATGCGCGAGCGACGCCTCACCCGGCCGCGGCGTCGCCCCGCCACCAACGATCGCAGCGGCCGAGGCGCCGTGATGCGGCGCCCGGAACGGCGGCGCGAGCATGATCGGCCGCCCCTGCGGCAGCGTGCCGGCGACGGAGTGGATCCGCGTCACCTCGAGCGCCTCCTCGCGGGTCAGCGGTGGCAGGATCCCCGGCAGGCGCCGACCCAGCATCGTCTTGCCGGTGCCCGGTGGCCCTGCGAGAAGGACGTTGTGCTCGCCCGCGGCCGCCAGCTCGAGCGCACGACGACCCCGTTCCTGGCCGCGGACCTCGCCGAGATCGGGGAGGTACGGCTCCTCCAGCTCGTCGCTTCCGGGCGGCGTCGCGGCGGGGATCTCCCTCTCGCCCCGGAGGTAGGCGACCGCCTCGGCGAGATGCGCGACCGGGATCGCCTCGATCTCGGCGAGCGCCGCCTCCGAGGCCGACTCCTCCGCGCAGAGCAGTCGCGTCAGCCCCGCTCGACGTGCCCCTTCGGCGACCGCGATCGTGCCGGCGACAGGCCTGATCCTGCCGTCGAGCGACAGCTCACCGACGCAACCGTGCTCGAGAAGCCGGCCCGGAGGCAGCTGGTTGCTCCCCGCCAGGAGCGCGAGGGCGATCGGCAGATCGAATCCGGAGCCCTCCTTGCGCAGCGCCGCCGGGGCGAGGTTGACCGTGATCCGGAACTTCGCCGGCCAGGGGAGCTGAGCATTGACGATGCCACTGTGGACGCGATGCTTCGCCTCCTGGCAGGCCCGGTCGGCGAGGCCGACGATCGAGAACGCCGGCAGGTCGGCTCCCGCGAGGTGCGCCTCCACCTCCACCCGACGTGGCTCGAGCCCGACGACGGCGGAGGTGAGAGCGCGCGCGAGCACACAACCGACCGTAGGTGCCACCTCCACACGGGTCCGTCACGACTTCGTGCCGCAAGCGTGACGATCGCTCTACAGGCAGTTGAGGCGAGCGGTCGTCAACGTGCCGTTGCGACGAGGATGCTCTCGTAGTACTCGCCGGCGCGGCGACCGGTACGGCGGTTGACGTGTCGTTCGTGGCGCTCGACGAGACGGAGGCCGGCGCGTCGGAGGATCTCCGGGTACAGATCGCGCCGGTCGTTGACGACGATGCAGATGCGGCCACGTAGCCGTAACGAACCTCGTGCATTCGCGAGCACGGCTGCAACGCCGTCCACGTACTCCTCGATCGCCGCCCGCCCGACCCCACGGGCAGGTCGGCCGAGCTCGAGGTCGCGCCGCTCGTCGACCCCGAGCAACTCGTATGCGTAGCGGTGCTGCTCGTGGTAGTCGATCAACCCCGGGTAGGGCGGCGAGGTCACCACTCCGTCGTAGGAGGAGGCGTGGTCGATCGTGCGCGCGTCGCCGTGCAACACGCGCGCCACACGGTCGCTGTCGCGGACGGCGCCGAACTCCTCGATCCGCTCCAGGGTGTCCCGCGTGTAGCGCAGCAGGAAGCGACGTGCGGAATCGACGGGCCGACATTCGCGGCGGTGTTTGAAGCACCAGTACGGCTCCGTCTGCGGCTCACGTGGGAAGTCGAGGTCGAAATGCGGCGTCCGGCGGGCCGACCGGGCCGAGCGGGCAAGGACGACCCGTAGGACGTCCGCCGACCCGACCTGCTCGACCAGCGAGCGAAAGTGCAGCAGCTCCTCTGCAGCGACAGGGGCATACCACGCGCGCACGTACGCCGACGCCTCGCGCGGATAGCGGCCGCGCGGCTCGAAGGCCAGCACCTGCTCGTGGGCCCACTCGAGGTCGCGACGGAGCGCAACGAGGTTGTAGGGACGCGTCTTCACGCGCGCGAGTAGCGCGTTGAAGCCGGCGATGTCGACGCCGGTCGCGTCGTAGCCGGACTCGAGCGCCTGGACGAGCGTCGTCCCCGACCCGGCGAACGGGTCGAGCACATGGCCACCCTGCGGGATGTGGCGCTCGAGCAGCGCCTCGACGAGCTGCGGGATGAACTTCCCCAGGTAGGGGTGGAGGCGATGGACATGCTTGGTCCGCTCGCGCTCCGGGAGCGCGCTCTCGGACCACGAGAGCTCGAGCGCCTCCGTCTCGCGATAGAGGGCTTCCTGGGTGGCCGCCACGTGGGCGTCTTTCGACGCCCACGTGGCTCTCCCTACCTTGCTACCAGACGATCCCGCGGGCGGCGTCGAGCGCGCGCAGGCGCTCGATCCGCGCCGGGATCGGGGGATGGGTCGAGAACAGCCCGGCGAGCCCCGCCCCGCGCACGGGGCTCGCGATGTAGAGCGATGCCGTCGCCGGATTCACCGCCATCGGCACCGCTTCCACCCCGCGCTGGAGCGAGTCGAGCGCATTCGCGAGCGGCCGGCCCTCGCCCAGCAGCTGCGCCGCCGTCGCGTCGGCGAGGTACTCACGCTGCCGCGAGACGGAGAGCTGCAGGATCATCGCCGCGATCGGAGCGATCAGGATGGCCGCGATCGTGCCGACGATCCCGAGCGGACTCTCCTCCTCGTCACCGCCGAAGAGCCAGCTGAACTGGAGAAAGTTCGCAACCGCCGAGATGGCTGCGCCGATCATCGCCGCGATCGTCGTGACGAGCACGTCGCGGTTCTTCACGTGGGCGAGCTCGTGGGCGAGGACGCCGCGCACCTCGGCGCGCGGCAGGTTCGCGACGAGCCCGTCCGTGACCGCGACCGCGGCATGCGCCGGGCTGCGTCCCGTGGCGAAGGCGTTGGGCTGTTCGGAGGCGATCCGGTAGAGCCGGGGCATCGGCAGCCCCGCGCGTTCGGCCAACTCGGCGACGTCGGCGTGCAGCTCGGGAGCGGCGTCGGGCTCGAGTGGCTCGGCTCGGCTGACCTTCAGCGCGATTCGGTCCGAGAACCAGTACATCGCGAAGTTGAACCCAACTGCGAGGAGGAGGAACACGATCAGCCCGCCGGTGCCTCCGACCACGGCGCCGAGCGAGACGAAGAGTGCGCTGAGGCCGCCGATCAGCAGCCAGGTGCGGGTACGCGTGGTCATGGGAGAAGTCGTCCTTTCCGGCTGACGGTGGAGCTGTCAGCCGGAGGTTTCTCCCGCCCTCGTCGCGTGGCACCGACGAGGTGAGGGCCGACGATCCCGGGCAGGGCATCCGGCCCTACCGTGCTGACGAGAACGTCCGTTGGGGGATAGTGCCCCCCGGCTGCGATGAGCGTAGCAAGGGGGCCGGGGATCCCGTGAACGCGCCGATTGCTGTTCCGTTAAGGCTTTCGTCAGATCGCGCGGGTCGACGCCGGCCGTCAGTCCTCGTCGAAACGCGCCGGCGTCCTCGTCAGTCGGCCGCGCTCGACGGCGACGACCTCGAAGCCGACGTGGACGTACGCCGGCTGTGGATGCTGCGTCAACCACCAACGCGCCCCCTGGCGGACGCGTCGGCGCTTCTCGCGGTCGACTGCGCCGAGGGCGCCACCGAAACCGCCGCCGGCACGCTCCTTGACCTCGACGAACGTGAGCGCATTGCCGCGCCGCACGATCAGATCGAGCTCGTTCCTCCCCGCCCGAACATTCGTCCCGAGGATGCGGTACCCGCGCAGCCGGTAGTGCCAGAGCGCCCGGCGCTCGCCGCGGTTCACGCCGCCAGGTGCTCGAGCGTCCGCTCCGGCTCCGGCTTTGAGTCCGAGGGCAGGTAGCACTTGGCCGCATACGAGAGCCGGTGTTGTGCGCAGGGACCGTGCTCGCGGACGGCTGCCGAGTGGGCCGGCGTGATGTAGCCGACGTGGCGTGAGAAGCCGTAGCCGGGATGCAGGGCGTCGAGACGCCGCATGACGCGATCCCGCGTCACCTTCGCGACGATCGAGGCGGCTGCGACCGCGGCGCTCTTCGTGTCGCCGTCGACGACGGCGCGATGCGGGGGGGCGAGCGGACCGAGCCGGAACCCATCCACGAGGCACAGGTCTGCCCGGGGCATGTCCGCGAGGACCTGGCGTAGCCCGAGCAGGTTCGAACGGTGGAGGCCGTTCGCGTCGATCACCTCGGCCGGAAAGATCCGGATCGAGACGTGGACGGCAGCATCGACGACCGCCCGGTAGAGGACCTCGCGCGACTCGGGAGCGACCTGCTTGGAGTCGTTCAGCGCGGAGAGCGGGCGAGTTCGCCGGCCGTGCAGGGTAGCGTAGTCGAGCAGGACGCCGGCGACGACGAGCGGCCCCGCCAGGGATCCCCTCCCCGCCTCGTCGGCGCCGGCCACGAAGCGGACACCATGCCGGCGGTCGTAGCGGAGGAGCTTCTGTCCCGTCGGTATCGCCATCGGGAGTGAGGATATCGCCGTACCCGGAGCCACTTCGTGCCGGCTTCGTGACGACTTGCGCACTGGGCTGTAGGGGGACGGGGCGGGCAACCTCGGGGCGACACGCCTCTCGCGCCGACATGTGGCCCCTGCCCTGTGGGGACGACACGCGTGCCGCCCGCGTCGGCGTGGATCGACCGGGATCGGTGCCGGCTCAGAACGGCAGCAGGCAGCCGGCGTTTCGCCGCTGCAGGGAGACGGCCCAGCCGATGTTGCCGAGCCGCGCCTGATACCAGTCGCAGCCGCCCGCTCGGCGCCGTGCCGCACAGACGAACACGGTGGCGTTCTTCTCCACGAACCACGGCGCCGGGTTGCCGGTACAACGCGTGCGGTCGACGTCGTACCGGGAGGCGGGAAGCCGTGCTTCGACCGCCAGGCGGGCCGCAGTCTGACGGGGCGACTCGCCGCAGCCGACGAGCGTGAGGACGAGCACGGCGAGTGGGATTGCGCGGAGCAGCCGGCGCCGCGAGGCTGCCCCGACCCGCGTTGCCGCTACGACTGGCGCAGCTCGCGGATGCGCGCCTTCTTGCCGACGCGGCCGCGGAGGTAGTAGAGCTTCGCCCGGTTGACGTCGCCGATCATGGCGACCTCGAGCTTCTCGATCTTCGGCGAGTGGAGCGGGAACGTTCGCTCGACGCCCACCCCGAAGGACTGCTTGCGCACCGTGAACGTCTCGCGCGAACCCGAGCCCTGACGCTTGATCACGACGCCCTCGAAGACCTGGATCCGCTGGCGGCTGCCCTCGATCACCTTGAAGTGGACGCGGACGGTGTCGCCCGCCTTGAACTGCGGCACCTCGCGCAGCTGCGCCTGCTCGATGCTCTGGATGATCGTGCTCATGGGAAGGAGGGGCCACGCGGCCGGAGGTGGAGTGTAGCGGAGATCCCCGCACGGGCCGCAGGCTGCCCTTCTCTCCCGACGAGTCTGCCGGCCGAGGTCGACGGTCAGTGGAGCGAGAGCCGGTTGGGTGGCCAGTAGGTCGCGAAGACCTTGCCGATCAGGTTCTGACGGGGTACCGGCCCCCACAGGCGGGAGTCGCAGGACTGGGAGCGGTTGTCGCCCATCATGAAGTACTGGTCCGACTTCAGCTTCAGCGGCTTCATCGGGTCGCCCGAGGCCGCCGTACGACGGCTCGCCTTGATGTACGGCTCCCTGAGCGGCCTCCCGTTGATGTAGACGTAGCTCTTGTCGTCGATCACCCGGACGGCGATCGTCTCGCCGGGGAGCCCGATCAGCCGTTTCACGAAGGTCCCTCCCGCGCCGCACTTGAGCTGCGCCTCGGGCGGCGTCTTGAACACGATGATCTCGCCGCGGCGCGGACTGCGCAGGTGGTAGATGAAGCGGTTGGCGAGGACGCGGTCGGAGAAGCGCGCCTCGCAACCGACGGCGGGCCGGGCACAGTGCAGCGTCGGCTCCATCGAGGAGGACGGGATCCGGTAGGGGTTGACGATGAACGCCTTCACGAGCAGGACGATCACGACCGCCCCGACGATCGTCACGATCCAGTCGATCGTGACGCGCAGACCGTGCGGGAGATTCTGGGTCAGCCGGTCGACCGGGTTACGAGAGCGTGCCTGCGCCGGTGGGGTGACGATCTGCCGTGGGGGCGAGGCCCAGCCGTTCTCGCTGCCACCCTGCTCGAGCGGTGCGGCAGGGACCTCCTCCGCCGCGACCCCCTCCCCCTCGCGGCGCCCGTCGTCGTGCTCGCTCACGCGATGCTCCTCGTTCGACTCTGCTGCGTCCGCCAGTCGTCGATCCGAGCGTGATTGCCCGACAGGAGCACCTCGGGGACCGTCCAGCCGCGGAAGTCGGCCGGACGCGTGTAGTGGGGATACTCGAGGCCGCCCTCGAGCGCCTCGCTGAAGCTCTCGTGCTCGCCCGAGCCGTCAGCCAGCGCTCCCGGCAACCGCCGTGCGATCGCATCGAGCAGCACCATCGCGGGAAGCTCACCGCCGGAGAGGACGTACGGTCCGATCGAGACGGCGTCGGTGCAGAGGTGGTCGACGATGCGGGCGTCGAACCCCTCGAAGCGCGACGAGAGAACGGCGAGGGACTCCTCGGCCGCGAGCTCCTCGACGAGCTCCTGATCGAGCTGCCGTCCCTGCGGGGTCAGCGCCACCACCCGGGCGGGCCGTATCTCCCCGTAAGCGGCGTCGAGCGCGGCGGCGGCGACGTCCACCCGCAGCACCATGCCGGCACCGCCGCCGTACGGGGCGTCGTCGACCTGACCGGCGCGCAACGGCGTCGTGTCGCGGTAGTTGAAGAGGCGCAGCTCGAGCTCGGTGCCGAGCACGGTCGCAAGCGGCTTCTGCTCCGTGAGCCAGCCGAACGCGTGCGGGACCTGGGTGAAGACGTCGACGCGCACCGAGGCAGGGTATCCGTCAGTCGATGAAGCCCGGGTTCAGAAGCACGACGCCCGTGGCCGGGTCGATCGCCCGGATCGCATCCTCGATCATCGGCACGAGCGTGCCGTTGTCGAGCACGAGGTTGTCGTTGGCGGCCCCTGGCAGCACGTCCCGAACCGTGCCCAGCGAACGTCCGTCCTCCTCCACGCGGAGGCCGACGAGCTCGAATGCGTAGAACTCGCCCTCCGGAAGGGCGGGTAGCGAGCTCCGCGGGACCGTGAGCGCCGCACCGCGCTCCACCTCCCTGTCGAGCTTGACGGCGCGGCGCCCGCGACCGGCGCGCCTCGAGAGCGTGATCGTGGCCGGAACTCCGTCCACGTGGAGCACCTCCCCGACTGCGTAGCGGGCCTCGTCTGTCGAGCCGTGCTCGATCACGAACGCGCCGTCGAGCCCGTGGGGGCGACCGACGCGGCCGACCGGCACGGGTTCGTCGTCGGCATTCAGTCGGCGATCTCCAGGAGGACGCGACGCCGCTCCCGCGCACCGCTCGCCCGGACGAGCGTGCGCAGGGCGCGGGCAATGCGGCCCTGACGACCGATCACCTTGCCGACATCGCCGGCGGCGACGTGGAGGACCAGCACCGTCGCGTCCTCCTCCTCCACCGTCTCGACCCTGACGGCATCGGGCTCGTCGACGAGCTGGCGAGCGATCCAGACGAGAAGGTCGGCCGTCGAGGTCAAGCGAGGCGCCGCGCTAGGCCGAGATGCCGGCGGCCTTGATCAGCCGCGCGACCGGATCGCTCGGCTGGGCGCCCTTGGCGAGCCAGTCCTTCACCTTCGCCTCGTCCAGCTCGATCGTGGAAGGGTCGGTCTGAGGGTTGTAGCGACCGACGATCTCGATGAAGCGTCCGTCCCGCGGCGACCGCGAGTCGGCGACCACGACGCGGTAGATCGGATTCTTCTTCGACCCGACCCGCGTCAGTCTCATGCGAACAGCCATTCGTCTCCTTCGGTTCCTTCGTTGCTTCCGGTGTGGACTGGGATTGTGCCGATCATCGGCGGCGCTTGCCGCCCTGAGCACCCGTCAGCTCCGGCGGCAGCGTCGGCATCTTTCCCTTCCCGAACGACTTCATCATCTTCTGCATCTGCTTGCGCGCCGCGAGCAGACGGTTGACCTCGTCGATCGAGGTGCCACTCCCGGCCGCGATCCGGCGCCGACGCGGGCCGTTGATCAGGTGTGGGATCCGGCGCTCGTCCGGTGTCATCGAGAGCACGATCGCTTCCACGCGCGCCATCTGCTTCTCGTCGATGTCGAGCCCGTCGAGCTGGCTGCCGACACCGGGGAGCATCTTGAGGATCCCTTTCATGGGACCCATCCGGCGGAGCATGCGGTAGCTCTGGAGGAAGTCGTCGAAGCTGAACTCGCCGGCGCGCATGCGGCGTTCCATCTCCGCCTGCTCATCCTCGGCGACGGCGGCCTCGGCCTTCTCGATCAGCGTCAGGACGTCGCCCATGCCGAGGATCCGCGACGCCATCCGGTCGGGGTGGAAGACCTCGAGCTGGTCGAGCTTCTCTCCCACTGAGGCGAACTTGATCGGCCTGCCGGTGATCGCCTTCACCGAGAGCGCTGCACCACCGCGGGCGTCGCCGTCGAGCTTCGTCAGGACGACGCCGTCGAACGCGATCCGCTCGTGGAAGGCCTCGGCGACGTTGACGGCCTCCTGCCCGGTCATCGCGTCGAGCACGAGCAGGATGTTGAGCGGCTTGACGGCGTCGCGGATCTGCGCGAGCTCGTCCATCAGCGCCTCATCGACGTTGAGGCGGCCCGCCGTGTCGACGATCACGACGTCGCAGCCATCCGCCTTCGCGCGCTCGAGACCGTCCACCGCCGCTCGCACCGGATCCTGCGTCTCCGTCCGGTACACCGGGACGCCGAGCTGCTTGCCGAGCTGCTGCAGCTGGTCGATCGCCGCGGGGCGCTGCAGATCGGCCGCCACGAGGCCCGGCGTCTTGCCGTCGCGGCGCAGGAAGAGCGCCAGCTTGGCCGAGCTCGTCGTCTTGCCGGAGCCCTGGAGGCCGGTCATCAGAATCACCGTTGGCGGCCGGCCGAACGCGAGCTGTGAGTCGGCCGAGCCCATCAGCTCGGCGAGCTTGTCGTGGACGATCTTGACGACCTGCTGACCGGGGTTGAGGCCCTTGAGCACGTCCTCGCCGAGCGCGTCTGCCTTGACGGAGGCGACGAACTCTTTCACCACCTGGAAGTTGACGTCGGCCTCGAGGAGCGCCAGGCGGATCTCGCGCATCGCCTTGTTGACGGCATCCTCGTCGAGGCGCCGCGCCCGGCCGAGATCGCCGAGCGTCGCCTGGAGCCGGTCTGAGAGGGCGTCGAACATGAGGCGTGAAGTGTACGGGCAGGCCGAGCGGGGGCTACAGGCGGCGTGTCGCCGGGAGCAACGCCGCCCGCGAGCTACGAGGCGAGCTTGCCGCCGATCCCGAGCGGGAGCGAGGTGGCGCCGATCCGGTCGAGAATGTCCAGCTCCGGGACATACACGTTGCGCAGCGGCTCGATGCGGTAGTTCAGGTCGTCCTTGATACCGTGAGCCGCCATCACCGGGGCCAACCGCTCCTCGAGGTACCGCTCGGCCACCTCGTGCGTCTGCCAGATCTCCCAGAGGTCGATCGCGCCGACGAGATCGGAGGCTGCATGCAGGATCAGACCTGCCGGCGGATTCGCGTCGAGGCCGAGGTCGACCATGACGCGCCCGTAGCGCTCCGGCGTCAACTCGGGAACCCGCATGAACAGGACGACAGCCATGGCCTCGCTCCTCCGGTCCGATGTCAGTCTAGAGGACAGCGAGGACGAACAGGTAGTTGAGCCCGGGTCCACCGGGCTCAGCCGGCGACGAGCGCCCTGGCAAACTCGCGCGGGTCGAACGGCCGCAGGTCGTCGAGACCCTCGCCCACGCCCACGAGCTTCACCGGGAGGCCGAGCTCGTACGCGATCGCAACCGCGACCCCGCCCCTGGCGGAGCCGTCGAGCTTCGTCAGCGCCACCCCTGTGACGCCGGCGGCCTCCCCGAAGAGGCGCGCCTGCTGGAGCCCGTTCTGCCCTGTCGTCGCGTCGACGACCAGCAACGTCTCGTGCGGCGCCCCCTCGAGGCGTCCCTCGATCACGCGGCGGACCTTCGCGAGCTCCTCCATCAGGTTCGACTGGGTATGGAGCCGCCCGGCCGTGTCGACGATCACCACGTCGCGACCGCGTGCCTTGCCCGCCTCGACGGCGTCGAAGGCGACGGCCGCCGGATCACCACCGGCGGGCGCACCGACGAAGTCCGCCCCCGCCCGCTCGGCCCAGATCTCGAGCTGCTCCTCGGCAGCCGCCCGGAACGTGTCGCCGGCACCGACGAGGACCGTACGGCCGTGCTCACGGAGCTTCTGCGCGAGCTTGCCGACGGTCGTCGTCTTGCCGGTGCCGTTGACGCCGACGACGAGCACCACGGAGGGCCGCGCTCCGACCGCGAGCGTCGGCGGTGCGCCGAACAGCTCCTCGATCTCCTCGGAGAGTGCCTCGCCGAGATCGGCGAGCTCTCCTCGCGCCTCCAGCCGACGCACGATCTCGGCGGTCGCGCGTACGCCCACGTCGCCGTGGATCAGCGCCTCCTCGAGCCGCTCCCACGCCTGCTCGTCGCCGGCATCGAAGCTACCCGCCGCGATCTCGGCCGTCAGAGCACGCCGGCTCTTTGCCAGCGAGTCGCGGAGGCGACCGAAGAAGCCGGTCCGCTCCGGTTCGTCGGCGGCAGTCGGCTCGTCGCCGAAGAGCTCTGACCAGGTGCGCGACATCGTCACACGCTAGCGGGACGCCCGCGCGAGGTCAGGCGCTGGCGGCGGCCGGGACGTGCTGCGGCAGCCGTCGTGAGACGACCTGCGAGACCCCGTCGCCGCCCATCGTGACCCCGTAGAGCACGTCGGCCGCCTCCATCGTCCGTTTCTGGTGGGTGACGACGATGAACTGTGCCCGATCGGAGTAGCGGCGCAGAAGCTCGACGAACCGGCCCACGTTGGCGTCGTCGAGCGCGGCCTCGACCTCGTCGAGCAGATAGAAGGGACACGGCTTCGCGAGGAAGAGCGCGAAGAGGAAGGAGATCGCACCGAGCGCCTTCTCGCCACCGGAGAGGAGCGTCAGGCGGGTGATCCGCTTGCCGGCCGGGCGCAGCTCGATCTCCACGCCCGCCTCGATCTCGCCGCCTTCGACGTCGTCGGCGTCCGGCTCGAGCAGCCGCAGCCGTCCCTCGCCCCCGGGGAAGAGCGTCGCCGAGACCTCCTCGAAATTCTGTGCCACCCGCTCGTAGGTCTCCGCAAAGCGCCGCTGTACCGTCTCTGCGAGGTCGTCCCGCAGCTTTGCGATCTCGGCGAGCGACGCCTCCAGGTCCTGCCGCTGCGTGGTCAGCTCCTCGAGCCGCGCCTTCTCCTCCTCGTACTCCTCCTTCGCGAGCGGGTTCACCTTGCCGAGCGCCTCGCGGCGTGCGTCGAGCCGGTCGACCCGGGCGGCGAGCTCGCTACGATCGTCGCCCTCGGCAGGCTCCTGGGTGCCGGCCTCGGCGAGCCTCCGACGCACCTCCTCCGTCTCTGCGTCGAGCCGCGCGAGCTCGACCTCGATCCGGGTCGCCGACTCGGAGGCTTCGTCTGCGACGCGGCGAGCGTCCACCTCGGCCGCACCGAGTCGACGCAACTCCTCGCCGAGATGAGCAGAGCGCGCGGCGCCTGCGTCGACGCGCTGGCGCACCGGTGCTTCGAGCCGTCCAGCGAGCGACGCAGCCCGTTCGAGACCGCCGCGGAGCCCTGCGACCGTCTCGAGCAGGCGCTCCAGCATGTCGGCATCGAGGGCTGACCGTCGCGGTGCCCGTTCGAGCAGTGCTGCGTCGGCCGCACGCGCCCGATCGGTGGCCTCTCGCGCCTCCGCCGCGGCCTCTTCCGCGAGCGCGAGCAGCGACGCCGCCTCGTCGTGCAGCTCCTCTCGCGTCGAGCTCTCCGCGCCGGGCGGCGCATCGTCGATGCTGCCGCCGAGCCGCGCGACGATCACCTCCGCCGCCTGGGCTCGCGACGTCGCTGCTGCGGCCTCGCGAGCGGCAGCGGCCTCGAGGGCGGAGAGGCGCAGCAGTTCGGCGCCGAGCTCGCCCGCCTGCCGGGTACCGATCGTGAGCCGTGCAGCAAGTGGTTCCTCGAGCGCGAGCACGAGCGTGCCGGCCCTCGCCGTCACGGTCTCGACCGCTCGAACGAGCCCGAGCAGGAGCTCGATCCGTTCCGGGTCGACCATGCGGTCGCGTAGGTGGGCGACGGCACGGAAGGCCCCCTCGGCTTCGCCGGCAGTGACAGCGGCCGCCTCGGCGGCGTGTGCGGCGGCAACAGCGCGTCCGTCGAGCTCGTCGGCCTCGTCGGCGAGGGCGCGACGGCGCGCGTCCATCTCGAGGAGGAGCACCTCGGCCGTCTCGCCGGCGAACCAGAGCTCACCCCGGGCGGCGTCGAAGCCGTGGCCCTCGTCGGTGATCACGATGCCGTGGGTCGCGTCGAGGAGCCGCTCGGGCCGGACGAGCCAGACTCCGTCGAGCAGCCGCAGTGCCATCGGATCGCCGCTGACGAGCTCCCGCAGCGGCCGCGCGTCAGGGACGGGCGCGGACGTCGACACAGCTGCCTCCCGGTCGACGACGACGGCGAGGCTCCCGAGCCCCTCGCCGCGAGCCCGTTCGAGCAGCTCGAGGCCCCGGCGTGCATCTTTCGTGAGCACGGCGGAAGCGCGCCACGCGAGCGCCGCGGCAACCGCACGCTCTGCACCCGGTTCCGCCTCGAGCGCAGAGAGGGCGAGCGTCTCACCGGCTGCGGCGAGTGCGCTCGCCGCCGGCGGGATGCCCTCGCGGGCGGCGATCGCTCGTTCGAGCGACTGCAGGCGCTCGCGCGCCGAGCGGGCGCGCTCGGCAATATCGTCACGCTCGCTCGCCGCCGCCCGGGCGGCGTGCGCGGCTTCGTCGGCCTGCCGTTCGAGCTCCGCGGGAGTCGGTCCGCCGCGACGGACGAGCGCCCGTGCCTCCTCGAGTTCGGTCGTGAGGGTCTGCGCAAGCAGGCTCGCGGACTCCCGCCGTACCTCGAGCCGTTCCCGGGCACCGCCGAGCGCCACGAGCCTGCGGTTCGCTCCCTCCTGGCCACCCGTCGCCTCACCCAGCGACGACTCCACGCCGCCACGCTCGCGGCGTACCTCCGCAAGCCGCGATTCTGCGCTCGCGGCCAACCCACGCTCGTAGGCCGCCAGGCGAGCGTGCGCACGCCTGGCGCGCTCGGCTGCCTGGCCCTGACGCTCCGAGGCATCGCGGGCGGCGCTCGCCGCAGCGGCAGACGTATCTTCGAGCGCCCGCAGTACCCCGTCCGAGCGCTCCGACGCCGCTCGCTCGGCTTCCATCAGCTCCTCGCGCAGACGCTCCTCGAGCGCCGACGCCGACTCCCGCCGCAGCGCGATCCGCTCGTTGCCGCCCTGAAGGCGGTAGAGCGCCGCGAGCGCCGTCTCACGCCCGCCGGCCGCGTCGGAGAGCTCGTCTTCTGCCTGCTGACGCTGCTGCAGGAGCGCTGCGAGCAGCTCCTGGGCCCGCGTCCGCTCGGCGGCGATCACGTCACGTCGACGCTCGGCCTCGCCTCGACGCACCGAGACCGCGGCGAGATCGAGCTGGGCGATCCGCGCCCGCAGCGCCGCGATCTCGACCACGAGCTTCTCTGCCCGCTCGGCCGCGGTCGCCTGGAGGGCGAGCGGACGCAGCCGCTTGCGGACCTCGTCCTCGACGTCGCGGGCCCGCTCCACCTGGGTCGCGACCCGCGCCAGCTTGAGCTCGGCACGGTGCTTACGGCGCTTGAAACGCCCGAGCCCGGCCGCCTCTTCGACGAGCTGGCGCCGGTCCTGCGGCCGGGAGGCGAGGACTGCGTCGACCTTCCCCTGCGAGACGATCGAGTGCATGGAGCCGCCGAGGCCGACATCGGCGAGCAGCTCGACGAGGTCGGTGCGCCGGACGGAGGCCTTGTTGACGAGGTACTGCCCCTCGCCGCCGCGAACGAGTCGGCGGGTGACGGCGATCTCGCTGTAGTCGAGGTCGTCCCCGAAGCCTCCGTCGGCGTTGTCGAAGAGGAGCTCCACCTCGCAGTGGTCGGCCGGCGGGCGGGTCGCGGAGCCGCTGAAGAGGACGTCGTCGGGCTTCTCGGCGCGCATCTCCGACGGTGTCAGCGACCCTGCCGCCCAGACGATCGCGTCGGAGACGTTCGATTTTCCCGAGCCGTTCGGCCCCACCACGACCGCGACCCCGGGTTCGAGCTTCACCTCGACCGGGTCGGGGAACGACTTGAAGCCGCGCAGCCTGATGCTCCGCAAATGCATGCGAGAACGAGGCTAGCCGCTGCAGCGGACGGCTTCGCCCGCCATCGCCGAGATCGCAGGCGCCTCCACGTACGCCGCCAGGCGATCGAGGGGACGCTCTCAGGGCGTCGTGAGAGTGCGCTCCGGCGCCTCACCCGACTGCGCCACGCCGAGCGCCTCGAGCGCCTCCCGGGCAGCCTCCTGCTCGGCGGCCTTCTTCGTCGAGCCGCGACCCGTCCCGACCCGTTCTCCTGCGACGACGACGACGCAGACGAAGTAGCGGTCGTGGGGCGGGCCCTCGACGTCGACGACCTCGTACTGCACCTGGCTGCCCGTGCGGGCGAGTGCCTCCTGCAGCTCGGTCTTGTTGTCGATGTGGCCTGTGCGGGCGAACTCGATCCGCGCGTCGAACGCGGCCACGACGGCCGGCTCGACCCGCTCGAACCCGTACTCGAGGTAGACGGCGGCGATCGCCGCCTCGAGCAGGGCAGCGAGCACGTTCTTGCTGCGGGCGATGCGTTCGAGCTCGGCGCCGGGGACGTCCTGGGCGCGCTCGACGAGGAAGTGGGCGAGATCGAGCTCCTTGGCGACCGCCGCGCAGCTCTGCCGCGACACGACATGGGCCCGGATCTTCGCGAGCCGACCCTCGGTCGCCTCGGGAAAGCGGTCATAGAGCGCCCGCGCGATCGCGAGCTCGAGTACCGAATCGCCGAGGAACTCGAGCCGCTCGTACGACGAAACCCGATCCGTCGCCCAGGACGTATGCGTGAAGACGTGGTCGCGACGCTCCTGGGGGAGGGCTTCGATCAGACGCGCGAGCGCGCTGCCCTCCCCCGGGCGGTCGTTCTTACTGGTGTCCGACGACGTAGTCGACGGCCTGGCCGACGGTCGTGATCTTCTGCGCATCGTCGTCCGAGATCTTGATCCCGAACTGATCCTCCAGCTCCATGATCAGCTCGACCAGATCGAGGGAGTCGGCATCGAGGTCGTCCTGGAACGACGCCTCTTCCGAGAGCTCGCTCTCGTCGACGCCGAGCTGCTCACTGAGGACGGACTTGACGCGCTCGGCCACTTCTTCACGGGACAGTGCCACTTGTTCAACCTCTCTGATCGGACGGGTTCGTAGAGCGCGACGACTCTACCACGCGCTCCGGAAGCGCCTCGGCCAACCGCTCGACCACACGATGCTCGACGCCACGAGCGGCCAGCTCGATCGCGTTGTCGATCGCGACGCGCGAACTCGAGCCGTGTGCGATCACGACGAGACCCCGCAGGCCGAGCAGGTAGCCGCCGCCGGTCGTCTCGGGGTCGAGGCGATGGCGCAAGCGGCCTGCCGCGGGCCGGATCAGAAGACCACCGAGCTTTCCCCGAACACTCGACTCGATCTCGCCGCGGAGCCCCCGCATCAGCGTCGAGATCGTCCCCTCCAGTGTCTTCAGGGCCACGTTGCCCGTGAAGCCGTCGCAGACGACGACGTCGGTGCCGCCGCCGAGCAACTCGCGGCCTTCCACGTTGCCGAGGAAGCGAAGCGACGAGGCGGCGAGGAGAGCATGAGTCTCGAGGGTCAGCTGGTTTCCCTTCTCCGGCTCCTCGCCGATCGAGAGCAGCCGTACCCCCGGGGAGCCGATGCCGAGCACCTCCTCGGCGAAGATCGCGCCCATGTGGCCGAACTGGAGCAGGTGCTCCGGGCGCGCGTCCGCATTGGCCCCTGCGTCGATCAGCACCGACGGCCCGCGCGGGGTCGGGATCGCGATCGCGATGCCGGGACGGAAGACGCCCGGGAGCCGGCGGATATGGAGCAGGCTCGCAGCCAGCGCCGCGCCGGTGTTCCCGGCCGAGACGACGGCATCTGCCTCCCCCGCCCCGACCGCCTTGACGGCACGGACGAGGGACGAGTCGGGCTTGCTCCGGACCGCCTCGGCGGGCTTGTCATCCATCGCGAGCTCCTGCGTCGTGACGACGTGCTCGAGACCGTGGGTGTCGAGCGCCGCCGGTCCGTAGATCACGGGCACGAGCGCGTCCGACCGAGCCATCGCTGCGCCGGCGACGATCTCCTCGGGCGCGCGGTCGCCCCCCAGGGCGTCCACCGCGACCCGGACTGCCACGCGGTGCCTACGGGGCGGGCGTGCCGAGCGGCTGGATCTCGCGGCCCCGATAGGTCTTGCAGGTGGGGCAGGCGTGGTGCGGACGCGTGGGCGCCCCGCAGTTCGGGCACGTGTTGACGGAGGCCTGCGAGATGCCGTGCTGGGCGCGGCGCTTGTCGCGACGTGTCTTCGAGGTCTTTCGCTTCGGGACAGCCATGAGCGGCTGCAGAGTGTAGCGGATGGCGGTGGCGGCTCGAACGCCCATCCCTTCCGGAGTCCGGTGCCGACGATGTCACGAAGCCCGTTTGCGCGTCGGCTCTCTCTCGGCGCCGGCTCGGTCAGGTCACGGCGTCAGCAGGGCAGAGAGGGCGCGAGGGCGCACGTCCAGCTCGCTGAGCCGTTCGAGCGGCATCCAGACCGGCTCGTGGGTGCCGTTGCGCGCTCGTTCGCGCTCGCTCAGGTTGGCGTGGTCGGGCCAGTTGCCGGTACCGAAGTCGCCGCCCACGATCCAGGCGTCGTAGTAGAGGAAGACAGTGCCGCCGAAGGACTCCTGATGGACGAGCGGGCCGAGCTCGACCTCGACGCCGAGCTCCTCGACCGCCTCGCGCCGGGCCGCCTGCTCCGGAGTCTCGCCCTCCTCGACGCCGCCGCCGGGGAAGAGGTAGTAGGTGTGGCCGTCCCGCACGCGCTCGATTAACGCCACCCGGCCGTGCTCGACGAGCACGATCCTCGCTCGGGAGGCAAGCGTGCTCATTCCTCGCGCAGCGCCTCGAGCGCCGCCCAGCGGGGATCCTGCACCGCCTCCTCGTGCGTGTGAGGCTCGTCGTTGAGGTTGCCGCCGCAGACCGGACAGAGACCAGCGCAGTCGGGACGGCAGAGGATCTGGTCGGGCAGCGCCATCGCGATCGCGTCGCGGGCCCACTGGGAGAGCCGGAGCCCCTCGTCGGCGACGTACTCGGAGCGGAGCTCGTCGCCGGCGCCCTCGTCGAGGTCGTTGTACTCCCGTGCGTCGACCGCAACGACGACAACTGCGTCCTCGAGGCACCGCATGCATGGCCCGTGGAGACGGGTCTCGAAGGAGAGGCGAAACATGTCGCCGCTCGTTCCCCGCTGCACCTCGAGGCCGGCCGCGACTGCAGCGGGCACGGGCAGATAGCGCTCGCCGCCGAGATCGAACGGCTCGAGCTCGATCGAGACCGGCTCGGCATGCACCTCACCCGAGCGGAGCCGTAGCCTGCGCAGCGAAAAGGTCGTCATCGAGTCAGCGTAGCTTCAGGTGTCAGGCACCCGGCAGGGCCGGAGCCTCGACACCAGTTCGGCCGAGCAGAGCGGGTTAGACGTACGAGTCGTCGTCCGCGGAGGCGGCGCCCACCGGGTCGATCGGGCCGATCCCGGACATGACCGTCTCCTGCGAGCGCTCGTGCAGCCGCTCCCGACCGCGGCGGACCGCGACGAGGAACTTGTCGAGGTTGACCTCGAGGCTGGAGAGGATCCCGTCGGCCCAGTCCTCCATCTCGAGCCGCGTCTCGCGCGCCTGCCGTCGAGCCTCGTCGACGATGTCCTGCGCCTGGCGTTCGGCGATCTTGACGATCTCCGTCTGGGATGCTTCACGGACCGCCTGCTCGCGAGCCTCGCCGATGAGCCTGTCGCATTCGCGCTTTGCCTCGGCGAGCATCTCCTGGCGTTCCTTCACGATCCAGCGGGCCTGCTTGATCTCCTCCGGGATCGTGGCGCGCATCTGATCGAGGATGTCGTAGATCTCCTCGCGGTCGATCCGCACCTGATCCGTGAGCGGGACGGCCTTCGAGTTGTGCACGAGGTCGTCGAGCTTGTCGATGAGTACGAGTACGTCCATGGGCGGATCTTACTCCTGGGGGCTGAGGGGGGCGCCGGGACGACCGTTCGGGAAGAGCTCCCGGAAGCGGTCTGCCACGGCCTCGGGCACGAGCTCGTCCACCTTGCCGCCGAAGGAGGCGATCTCCTTGACACCGCTGGACGAGATGAAGCTGTACTGCGGGCTCGACATCACGTACATCGTCTCGATCTCGGGCGCCAGCAGATGATTGAGACGGTTCATCTGGAACTCCCATTCGAAGTCCGCGATCACACGCAGGCCCTTGACCATCGTCCGCGCGTCGTGCTTGCGCGCGAAATCGACGACGAGTTCGTGGAAGACGTCGACGCTCACGTTCGCGTAGCCGGTGAGCGCCGCCTCGAGGAACTGCACGCGCTCCTCGACCGTGAACAGCGTCTGCTTGTGGTGCGGCTCGCGGACGACGCCGACGACGACACGATCGAAGGTTGCCGCCGCGCGCCCGATCACATCGACGTGGCCGAGCGTGACCGGGTCGTACGAGCCTGGGCAGATTGCGGTGATCATCGGCTGAAGAGGGTGATTCGCGCCGAACCGTACCTTCGGCTCGTGACGACACTGAGCGGCAGGGCCGGCTCGAGACGCGACGATGTCTCGACGACCACGATCCCCTGCTGCGCCAGCACGCCCGGTAGGGCGGCGCCGAACCGCTGCTCCAGCTCGGGCCAGGCGTCGTAGGGCGGGTCGGCGAGGACGAGGTCGTAGGTCCTCCCCGCGCTCTTCTCCTCCGAGATCGCGGCGAAGACGTCGCGGCAGAGGACGACCGCGCCGGTGAACCGGAGCTTCTCCAGGTTGGCCCGGATCACCGCACAGGCGGCGCGATCCGACTCGACGAAGACGCAGCGGCAGGCACCGCGTGAGAGCGCTTCGAGACCCATTGCGCCCGAGCCGGCGAAGAGGTCGAGCACGGCTGCGTCCTCGACGGGCCCGATCAGCTCGTACGCCGCCTCCCTGGCGCGGTCGCCGGTCGGCCGGGTACCGACACCTTTCGGCGCGACGATTCGCGCCCCGCGGCGCTCGCCAGCGATGATCCTCACGACGCTCCCAGATGGTCCGCAGCGAGGAGACGCTCGACCTCGTCGGCGAGCAGCCCTTCCGTCGCAAGCGCGAGGGCCGCCTCGCGCGCGCGCGCGAGCAGCACCGTGTCCTGCCGCAGGCGCGTGAAGCGGAGATCCGAGAGGCCCGACTGGCGCGCCCCGAGCAGCTGCCCCTCGCCCCGAATCTCGAGATCCCGCTCGGCGAGCTCGAAACCGTCGACCGTCGCGACCATCGCCTCGAGCCGTTCCCGCGCAACGTCGGTCAGCTCCTCCTTCGGCCCGGAGACGAGCAGGCAGTACGACTGTTCCGCGCCCCTACCGACCCGGCCGCGGAGCTGATGCAACTGTGCGAGCCCGAACCGGTCGGCCTCCTGGACGATCATGATCGTCGCGTTCGGAACGTCGACACCGACCTCGATCACGGTCGTCGCGACGAGAACGTCGAGCTCCCGTGCCTTGAACGCGGCCATCACGGCACGACGTTCGGCCGGCTTCAACCGCCCGTGCAGGCAGCCGACACGGAACCCCTTCAGCTCGGCACGACGCAACCGTTCGGCCTCGTCCTCGGCAGCGCGCGCGACGGTCGTCTCCGTGGCCTCGATCAGCGGGCAGACGACGTACGCCTGGCGGCCCTCGGACAGGTGCCGGGTGAGTCGCTCGTATGCCTCGGAGCTGCGATCGTCCGAGACCCACGCCGTCACGATCGGCTTCCGCTGCGCGGGAGGCGCCGTGATCTCCGAGACCTCGAGGTCGCCGTAGACCGTGAGGGCGAGCGTGCGCGGGATCGGGGTCGCGGTCATGTGGAGGACGTGCGGGCTCCGTCCCTGGGCGAGTGCCGAGCGCTGCTCGACGCCGAAGCGATGCTGTTCGTCGACGACCGCAACGGCGAGGTCGCGGAAGCCGACTTCTTTCTGGATCAGCGCGTGGGTTCCGATCGCGATCTGGACGTCGCCGGAGGCGATCAGCTCACGCACGGCTGCGTGGTCACGGGCGCTGAGTGCACTCGTGAGCAGCGCCACGCGGACGCCGAGCTCGGTGCAGATGCCCTCGACCGTGAGGAAGTGCTGCTCTGCGAGCACCTCGGTCGGCGCCATCAGCGCTCCCTGCCGATCTGCCTCCACGGCCCGGAGCAGCGTCGCAAGCGCCACGACCGTCTTGCCCGACCCCACGTCTCCCTGGAGCAGCCGCTGCATCGGCGTCGTGCGTGCGAGATCGCGGTCGATCTCGGCGAGTGCCCGCTCCTGCGCGTCGGTGAGCGTGAACGGCAGCACTTCGCGGTAGCGGTCCAGGAGCGCGCCCGGCGGCGGCAGCGCCTCCGCCACGAGTGCCTCCCGCTCGGCGCTGCGACGGGCGAGCGCCAGCTGAAGGACGAGGAGCTCGTCGAAGGCGAGCCGGCGACGTGCCTGCTCCGCCTCCTCCGCGGAGCGCGGACGGTGGAGCGCGACGAGCGCATCGGCCCGCAGCGGGAGCCCCTCGGCCACGGCCAGCCCCGCCGGGAGCGCGTCTCCTTCGGCGCGCACGAGCGAGAGCGCCTCGCCGACGAGAGCCCGCAGCTGCTTCTGCGCGAGCGCCTCGCTCGCCGCGTAGACAGGTGCGTAGTCGGCGGTCTCGGACGTCTCCCCGAGGTCGTAGCTCTCGACCTGGAGCCCGAAGCGGTTCAGCTTGCCGCGGACGCGGACGCGCGTGCCCGGGGTGAGCTGCGCCTCGAGCCAGGGCTGATTGAACCAGGTCGCAGCGATCGTTCCCGTGCCGTCGGTGATCACCGCCTTGAGAATCCGGAGGCGGCCGCGGCCGCGACGGGAGGAGACGTTCTGGACAAGGCCCTCGACGACAGCCTCTTCCTCACCGAAGAGCTCGGAGATCGACCGCTGCTCGACAGGGCGCTCGTAGCGACGCGGACAGTGCGCGAGGAGATCGCCCACCGTGCGCAGGCCGAGCCTGGCGAGTCGTCCGCTCAGCGCCGGCCCGACCTTCGGCAGAGTCTCCACCCCACGCTCGAGCAGCTCCGGTCGCGGGGCGAAGCGGGGCCGCGGCCAGGGGGCGGGCGGGTCCACGCCGGCGAAGCCGACCGGGAGCCGGGTCTCTGTCAGTGCGGGCGGCACCTCCGCCGAGTATAGGACCCGCAGCGGCGCAGGTCCAGCGCGGAGTCAGTCCTGGAACCAGAAGAAGCCGACTGCGCCGGGCCCCGCGTGCGTCCCGACGACGGCGCCGAGGTTCTCGACGAGCTCCACCTCGGCCTGGGGACGGACCTTCCCGACGAGATCCTCGAGCACCTCGATCCACTCCGGCGCCTCGGCGTGCGCGATCGCGACGCGCAGCCCCGGTCGGTCCTCGGTCGACGAGGCGAAGACGCGCGCGAACTCCTCGAGCGCCTTCTGGCGCCCGCGCACCTTGCCGATCGGGTGCACGACGCCGTCGTCGATCGAGAGGATGGGCTTGACGTTGAGGATCGCGCCGGCGAGCGCGGCCGCGCGGCCGATCCGACCCCCTTTCTGCAGGTACTCGAGGGTGGCGACGGTGAAGACGACCCCGTTCGTCTGCTTGAAACGTGCGATCAGAGACTCGACCTCCGCGTCGGTCGTCCCCGCCGCGAGTCGGCGCTGGAGCGCGAGCGCCAGCAGCCCCGTTGCGAGCGAGGCTGTCTCGGTGTCGACGACACGGATGCGGTCGTCGTCGACGACGCCGGCGGCGGTCACCGCCGACTGGTAGGTGCCCGAGAGCCTCTGCGAAAGCTGCAGGGAGTACACGCGCTCGTAGCCGGAGAGATCCTCGAACACAGCCACGAAGTCCTGCGGCGTCGGCTGGGACGTCGTCGGCAGCTCGGCTGCGGAGCGGAGGCGCTCGTAGAAGTCGGCCGAGCCGATGTCGACGTGATCGCGGAAGCTCTCGGGGCCGAAGTTGACGTAGAGCGGTACGACGCGCATGTTCGGGAAGCGCGAGCCTGCCTCGGGGAAGTCGGAGGTGGAGTCGAGCACGATCGCAGTGTTCTCCCGGGTCAGGTTCACGAGCTTTGCTCCTCTCGGTCGACCGCAGAGCAGATCACGCGTACGAGCTCGGCGGTACTGCCGCCCTTCTCGACGAGCGCGACGGCGCCGGCGGCGAGAACCCGCTCTCGATCGCGTTCGTTCGCCTCGGCGGTGAGACAGACGATCGCGGCGGACGGTGCCTGCGCACGGACGGCGGCGGTGGCCTCCGCCCCGTCGAGGCCGGGTAGGCGAAGGTCCATCACGACGACGTCCGGCTGGAGCCTCGCGGCCGAGACCGCGGCCTCGCTCCCGTCGGCAACGGCGCCGACGATCTCGATCCCTTCCTGGCCTGCCAGGACCAGCTCGAGCGTCGAGCGGTAGACGTCGTTGTCCTCCACGATCAGCACCCGGGTCGTCATCGTCACTCCGCGCTGAGCAACAGCGGGTAGTGCGGCTGGCCGCCCGCGTGCACCTCGAGCACGACGTCTGGATACCGCTCCGCGATCGTGGTGCAGAGCGTCTCCAGCTCAGGCTCGTCTGCACCGGTGAGGAGCATCAGCATCTCCCTGCCGCCGCCGAGGAGATCCTCGATGACCGCCTCGGCGACCTCTTCGAAGCTCGCGCCGCTCGCAACAGCCACGTCGCCAGCGAGGCCAAGCCATTCGCCCTTGCGCACGGCGACGCCGTCCAGCGTCACGTCGCGGGAGGCGACCGTGACCTCGCCCGTCGCAAGCCCCTCCTGGGCGCGCGACATCGCGGCCTCGTTCTCGGCGGCCGACTGCTCCGCCAGATAGGCGGTCATCGCGACGAGCCCGGCCTGGACAGATCGCGTCGGGACGACCCGGACGGGCTTGTTCGCGAGCGCCACGGCCTGCTCGGCAGTCAGGATCACGTTGCCGTTGTTCGGCAGCACGATCACCTCGTTCGCGGGCGTTGCGTCGACTGCCGCAACGATCTCCGCCGTCGACGGATTCATCGTCTGACCGCCCTCGATCACGCGCGTGGCGCCGGAGCTCTCGAACAGGCGGCGGTTGCCCGGGCCGGGCGCGACGACGACGACACCCGTCTCGAGCGTCGGCAGATCCTGGAGCGCGGCGAGCCGCTCCTCCCGCTCGAGCGTCTGGCGGTGCATGTTCGCGATCTCGACGCCGTCGAGAACACCCGCAGCCGTACCGATTCGCAGAGCCGCACCGGGGTCGTCGGTGTGCACGTGAACCTTGAGCGCCGTCGTGTCTCCGACGACGAGCAGCGAGTCACCGAGTGGCTCGAGCTCCCGTTCGAGCGCCCCCGCGTCGAGGGCGTCGCCCTCGACGACGAACACGGTGCAGTAACGGAACTCGGACAGCTCCTGATGGATCGCGTCGATCCCGGCCGGCTCGGCAGCCGCGAACGACGGTTCCGGCACGAGCTCACCGGCGACAGCCGCATGAACACCGCGGATGATCTCGACGAGACCTGCCCCGCCCGCGTCGACGACTCCCGCCTCCTTCAACACGGAGAGCAGCTCCGGCGTGTGGGCGAGCGACTCCTCGCCCTTGCGCACGACGAAGGCGAGCAGCTCGGCGCGCTCGAGCCCCTGCGCGGGAGCCGACTCGGCGGCCTCCGCCATCTCGCGGATCACGGTCAGCATCGTCCCTTCCACGGGACGACGGACGGCCCGGTAGGCGGCATCGCTCGCCGAGCGGAAGGCCCGGCCGATCATCGGCTCGTCGATCGTCTCCCGCTCGCCGAGCACGTCGGCGAAGCCGCGCACGATCTGGCTGAAGATGACGCCGGAGTTGCCCCGTGCTCCCATCAGTGCGGCCCGCGACAGCTCGCGGGCGACCGCCTCGTGTCCCTGCGCGTGCGAGCGGTCGAGCGCTTCGACGATCGCGCGCACGGTGAGCGTGAGGTTCGTGCCCGTGTCGCCGTCCGGAACCGGGTAGACGTTGAGATCGTCGATCCGCTGACGATTCGCCTCCAGGTTGAGCAGAGCGAAGCGGGCGATCTCGCGGGCGCGGTCGAGGTTCACGGCGAGCGCCTGACGTCCTCGATCCGCACCTCGACGCTCGCGACGTGCAGGCCCGTCTGCCGCTCCACCTCGTACGCCACCCGGTTGCGGACGGTGGCCGCCACCTCGGCAAGGTTGAGCCCGTACTCGACGACGACATGGAGGTCGATCTCCAACCCGTCCTCACGGCTCTTCACCTCGATCCCCTCGGTCAGCCGTGCCCGGCCAGGGAGGCGCGGGAAGCGCCTGCCGGCCATGCCCACGATGCCGTAGCTCTCGGCTGCGACATGGCCGACGATCTGCGCGATCGCCTCGCCGGAGACGGAGATGCGCCCCAGCTCGGTCGTCGTCGTGATGTGGGCGGTGCGATCCACGCCGCGACGTTAGACGAACGGGGCCACGCGGTGGTTACGCGCGGTGGTCGGACGATCGGCGCCGACAGGGCGCCGCCGTCAGATCGCCTTGACGACCTTGCCGGCCTTGAGGCAGCGCGTGCAGACGTAGGCCCGGGTGGGCTTGCCGTCGAGCAGCATCCGGACGCGCTGGAGGTTCGGGTTGAAGCGCCGCTTGGTGGCGACCATCGAGTGGCTCCGGTTGTGACCGAAGCCGGGCTTCTTCCCGCAGATGGCACAGATCTTCGACATCGCGGCTGCGCAGTATAGCGGATGCCGGTCTGGGCTCGGCCCGGAGCTACCGCGCCGCTGCGGCGCGGAGGTTCGCGAACAGATCCGCCATCTCGAGCGCCGTCTGGACAGCCTCGGCCCCTTTTGTCGACCGACTCGCGGCCTGATCTGCCCGGTCGAGCGTGAGGACGCCGAACGCGACGGGAACCCCGGTCTCGATGCCTGCGAGCTGAAGGCCGCTGGCGGCCTCGCTCGAGACGTAGTCGAAGTGCGGCGTGTCGCCGCGGATCACGCAGCCAAGCGCGACAATGCAGGCAAAGCGCCGCGTCTTGGCGAGCGCCATCGAGGCGAGGGGAAGCTCGAACGCCCCGGGCACCGGCATCACCGTGACGCTCTCGCGGGCAACCCCACGCGCTTCCAGCTCGTCGAGGGCCGAGGCGAGCAGCGCCGAGGTGACGTCGCCGTTGAAGCGGGAGACCACGACGCCCACGGCGCGGCGCTCACCGTGCGGCCGCCCCTCGAGCACCGAGTAGCCCGGCGGCACGGTCAGCTCGCCGGGTGCGTGCTCGCTGCTCGTCGAGAGATGGTCGGCGAGTGGCGCCTCAACCGGCGCGACGACGATCGGCGCCGGCTCGACGGGCGCAATTTCGGCCGGCGGGCTCTCGACGGGCACCCTGGCAGTCTCCTCGACGACGGGCGTGTCCGCGACGAATCGGCCCTCGCCAGGGGTCTCCTCCACGGAGCTCTCCGCGGGCCCCTTCTCGCCCGGGGCCGTCGAGGCAGCGAGCGGCCAGCCCTCGAGCACGTTCTCGCTGGCGGCGTCGAGGCCGTCGTCGGGCCCGGCAGGCTCAGAGTCCAGGGGCGACTCCGAGAGATCCCCAGACGGCGTCTCCGGCTCCGTGGCGAGGGGCTTGACCACCCCGAGGTCGCTCGGTTCGTCGTCCCAGCTCGGCGTCTCGTACCGGTCGCTCATGGGGAACTAGCCTAGCCGCCGGGTCGGATCAGGTGTTCTCGGGATCGAAGCGGACGTGCTGGTGTTGCGCCTTGTCCCCGAGCAGATGGCCCATCTTGTCTCGCTTCGACCGGAGGTAGCCGGCGTTCTCCGGGTTCGGCTCGACCTCGATCGGCTCCTGCGAGGTGACAGTGAGGCCGAAGCCCGAGATACCCGTGATCTTCTTCGGATTGTTCGTCAGCACGCGGATCGTGGTCAGCCCGAGGTCGGCGAGGATCTGCGAGCCGATCCCGTACTCACGTGCGTCGGCCGCGAAGCCGAGCCGGAGGTTCGCCTCGACCGTATCGAGCCCCTGCTCCTGCAGCTCGTAGGCGCGCAGCTTGTTGAGGAGACCGATCCCGCGTCCCTCCTGCTGCAGGTAGAGCAGGACGCCGGCACCTTCCTCGTCGATCCGCCGCAGCGCGCGCTCGAGCTGCTCGCCGCAGTCGCAGCGCTGGGAGTGGAAGACGTCTCCCGTGAGACACTCCGAATGGACGCGGACGAGCACCTCCTCGCGACCGGCGACGTCGCCCTTGACGAGTGCCACATGATGCTTGCCCGTCAGCAGCTCCTCGTAGGCAACCGCCTGGAAGAGGCCGTAGGCGGTGGGCATCCGAACCGAGGCGACGCGGACTACGAGCTCCTCCGTCCTGCGGCGGTACTCGATCAGGTCGGCGACCGAGACCATCTTGAGCCCGTGCCGCTCGCAGTACGGGATCAGATCGGGCACGCGGGCCATCGTCCCGTCTTCGTTCATGATCTCGCAGACGACACCCGCGGGGTGGAGGCCGGCGAGCCGCGCCAGATCGACGGCTGCCTCCGTCTGACCCGACCGCTTGAGGACGCCGCCGCTGCGAGCTCGCAGCGGGAAGACGTGCCCCGGCTGGACGAGGTCGTGGGACGTCGAGCCGGGGTCGATCGCAACCTGGATCGTGTGGGCCCTGTCGTGCGCCGAGATCCCCGTCGAGACGCCCTCGCGGGCCTCGATCGAGACCGTGAACGCCGTCCCGTAGGGCGTCTCGTTCTGGTCTGTCATCTGGCGCAGCCCGAGCTCCTCACACCGTTCGGGCGTGAGGCAGAGACAGATCAGACCGCGACCGTGGGTGGCCATGAAGTTGACCGCCTCGGGCGTCACGAACTGCGCCGCGATCGTGAGGTCGCCCTCGTTCTCGCGATCCTCGTCGTCGACGACGACGACGAAGCGGCCGGCCCGGATCTCCTCGATCGCGGTCTCGACGCCGACGAGGACGGAGTTCGACGCCTCGGTGCTCATCGGCCCATCGTACCGGGGTCGGGGATGTCATCCGAGCCGCGCAGCCGGGGCGAGAGCAGCCGCTCGACGTACTTCGCGAGCACGTCGACTTCGAGGTTGACGCGCTTGTCCGCGATGAGGGAGCCGAACGTCGTCTCGGCGAGGGTGTGCGGAATCAAGGCCACTGCAAAGGAGGCGTCGTCGAGCGCGGCGACGGTCAGGGCGACCCCTGCAACCGTGATCGATCCCTTCTCGACGCAGTAGCGCAGGAGCTCGGGCGGAGCCTCGACGACCACGCGCACCCCCTCCCCCTCGGCTGCCACGGACCGGATCCGTCCGACCCCGTCCACGTGGCCCTGGACGACGTGTCCACCGAGAGCGTCACCCGCCCGGAGGGCGGGCTCGACGTTGACGGAGGCGCCGGCCTCGAGCTCCCCGAGCGTGGTACGGGAGAGCGTCTCGGGCACGGCGTGGAAGGCGAGCACGTCAGCGGCGATCGACTCGACCGTGAGACAGACGCCGTCGACGGCCACGGAGCCGCCGATCTCGACGTGCGGCGCGGTCGCGGGAGCTTCCACCTCCAGGCGCACGCCTTCTGCGCCGCCGGCGGCAGAGGCTACGCAGCCCACCTCACGCACGATCCCCGTGAACATGGAGAGAGGCTATCGGCGCCAGGGCTACGGCTCGCGCAGGTAGGCCTCGACGAGCACGTCCTCGCCCACCGGGCGGCTCGAGAGGTGGAGCAGCGGTACCGGTTCGGCGAGCTCACCCAACAGGTGGGGGCCACTGCCGGAGAGCGTCGGTGTCAGGAAGACGAGTAGCCGATCGACGAGCCGCTGCTCGAGAAACGCCGTCGCAAGCGTCGGGCCGCCCTCGAGCAGGAGCGACTGAACGCCCTCCGCGGCGAGACCGGCGAGCTCGTCGGCGAGCGCACCGCTTCTGAGCTCGAGCTCGCTACCCGCCGGCAGCGGCCCACGACCGAAGGCGAGCCTGCGTGGCTGCCGGACGACGGGCACGTCGCGGGCGTCGAGTCGGGGCGCGTCCGCGAGCACCGTCCCCGTACCGACCGCGACCGCATCGGCCGCCGCCCGCAACTCGTGCACGAGCCGCCGTGAGCTCGACCCGCTGAGCCAGCGAGCGCCGGGCAGGGTCACGCGGCCGTCGAGTGATGCGGCCACCTTGTAGGTGACGAACGGACGCCGGAGCGAGATCCATGTCCTCCATGCCTCGTTCTGGCGTCGCGCGTCGAGCCGTCCCTCGAGGACGGTCTCGACCCCGGCGGCCCGGAGCTGTTCGAGGCCGCCCGCCGCCTCGGGGTTCGGATCGAGGCAGCCGGCCACGACCCGGGCGACGCCGGCAGCGAGCACGGCGTCGACACACGGCGGCGTCCGGCCGTGGTGGGTGCACGGCTCCATCGTCACGTAGAGCGTGGCGCCGCGAGCCCGCTCGCCTGCCGCGGCAAGTGCGACCACCTCGCCGTGGCGACCGCCGTACGCCTCCGTCACCCCCTCCCCGACCCTCGTCCCGGCAGGGTCGACGACGACGGCCCCGATCGTCGGGTTGGGGTAGGCGACACCAGCGGCCGCGGCGGCGAGCTCGAGCGCGCGGTCGAGACTCATCGAGCTGCGGCGCGGATCCGCCCGAAGGCAGCCGCCGGGTCGGGATCCGCGAAGATGGCGCTCCCCGCCACGAGAAGACGAGCGCCCGCCGCACGGACGGCGGCTGCATTCTCCTCGCCGACCCCACCGTCGACCTGGATCGGCAGCTCGACGAGCGTGGCGAGCTCGGCGATCCGCGTCAGCGCGTCGTCCCGGAACGGCTGGCCGGAGTAGCCGGGGACGATGCTCATGCAGAGCACGATCTCGGCACCTGCGGCCCGGGCGAACGTCGCGGCGGCGGCCGGCTCGGTGCCGGGGTTGAACGCAACTCCGACCGCGAGTCCGTGCTCCCGGGCGGCGGCGCCGACGCCCGACGGGTCGTCGGTCGCCTCGAGATGGAAGCTGACCGAGTCCGCGCCCGAGCGCGCGAACTCGGGGAAGTGGTGGGCCGGATCGGAGACCATCAGGTGGCAGTCGATCCGGCCGCCTGCGGCATGGATGGAGGGGGCGATGGAGCGGAGCACGACGGGCCCGATCGTGACCGGCGGTACGAAGTGGGCATCGCCCACGTCGAAGTGGAAGATCCGGCAGCCGCCGGCGAGAAGCGCGTCGATCTGGTCGCCGAGCCGCCGGAAGTCGGCCGCGTACAGCGACGGCTCGACCTCGGCTCCGTCCCCGATCCACTCCGACCAGCTCATGCGCCGATCCTACGCAGGCGGGCGACGAAGAAGCCGCTCGTGCGATGGACGTGCGGCAGCGTCTGGAGGAACTCCGGCCTGCGCTCGCAGCGGAACATGGGCCACTGGTCTGCGAGCGAGCGATCGACCTCGACGAGCCCCTCTGCGAGGACGGCGTCCACGACGGCCTCCGACTCGTCCGCGTCGATCGTGCACACGGAGTACACGAGCGTGCCGCCGGGCCGGACGCGCTCGACGGCGCCGTGGAGGAGCTCGAGCTGCAGCTCCGGCAGCGGTTGCGCCCGCCAGCGCAGATCGGGCCGCGATGCCAGCACGCCGAGCCCCGAGCACGGCGCATCGACGAGCGCACGGTCGAACTCCGCGAGCTCGGCCGGGAGCTCGCGCCCGTCTGCCTGCACGACGCGCACGTTCGAGGCTCGCAGGCGCGTCACGGTCGCCGCGAGCTCGCGCGCTCGGCCCTCGTTCAGCTCGACCGCGACGACGTCGCCGGCGAGCATCGTCGCCTTGCCGCCGGGTGCCGCGCAGAGATCGAGGACGCGCTCGCCGGGACGGGAACCGACGGCAAGGCCAACGAGCTGGGAGGCCGTGCTCTGCGGCCAGATTCGACCCTCGGCGAGCGCTGCCGCCTCGACGCGTTCGACGTGCCACGCACCGGGGACAGCGGGGTCCGCCACGCCGTCGATCTCGCCGCGGACGAGACGGACGACGGTCGGCGACGGCTCGTTCTGTGACCGCATCAGGCTGCGCGCTCCTTCGGCGCCGAGGTCGCGCCACCAGGTCTCGGCGATCCAGTCGGGATAGGAATGCACGAGCGCAGCCTCCCGGGGCGTGCCGTCGGGCAGGGCATCGAGCACACGCTTCCCATCGGCGGCGACGCGGCGCAGGACGGCATTCGTGAACGCGACCGCGCGTTCTAGCCGAGCCCGGCGGACGAGCTCGACCGACTCGTTCACGGCCGCGTAGGTCGGTACGCCGTCGAGGAGGAGCAGCTGGAAGGCGCCGAGCCGGAGCGCCGCCCGCACCGGGGGGTCGAGCCGGGCGAGCGGCCGCCGGCCGACCGTCTCGATCACGTGGTCGAGTGTCCGTGCTCGCTGGATCGTGCCGTAGGCGAGGCGGCGTGCGAGAGCGCGGTCACGCTCGTCGAGACGCTCGGCCGCGGAGCGGAAGGCTCTGTCGGCATAGGCCTCGTCCTCGAAGACGCGCCGGACGACGGCGAACGCCGCTGCCCGGGCAGGAGAGATCGCCGCCGTCACGGGCGCAGGCCGCGCCGCCAGGAGGCGGCGTCCATCCGGCGGCCACCGTCCGGTTGCACCTCGAGCAGCTCGAAGGAGCCGTCCTCGCCGATCCGCGCCCTCCAGACGGTGAGCGGCCGGCCCTCGACGACGGCGCGAGCGCCGATATGCGGCGAGAGCGCCCGCACGCGGCGCACGAGCTCGTCGGCCGGGAGTGCGAGATCGAGGACTCTGTCGCCGGAATCGATCTTGTCGGCATAGGTGACTCCGTCGACGCCTTGCGGCTCGAACGACGGTGAGCTCCCGAGCACGCCGTCGAGGAGATGTGCTGCCAGGGCTGCCGCGCGAGCGAACACGTCGCCGGCGTCATCCTCGGGCCCGATCGGAAAGGCCTCCTGTGCTGCGATCGGCCCGGCGTCGAGCTCCTTCACCGTCTCGTGGATCGTGACACCGGTCTCCGTGTCGCCGGCGAGGATCGCGCGCTCGACGGGCGCAGCACCACGCCAGCGCGGAAGCAGCGATGGGTGCACGTTGAGCCACGCCGCGGTGCCGAGCAGCTTCTCCGGGATCAACAGGCCGTAGGCGCAGACGACGACGACATCGGCCCCGAGCTCGAGCCCCGGCTCGGGGCGTTCGGGCTGGAGGACACGGAGGCCGAGTCGCTCTGCTGTGCGCTTGGCGGCGGGCGCTGCGGTCCGACGGCCGCGGCCGCGCGGCGCGTCGGGGCGCGTCAGCAGGGCGGTGACCTCGTGACGTACGGCGAGCCGCTCCAGCACGTCGGCACCGAAGGGCGCCGTTGCAGCGACGGCCACCCTCGCCACGGGCGCTACCTCGAGAGCAGCAGTCTCGGTCGCAGCTCCGACATGGCCGCGCGCCGGGACTCGGGATCGGTGCGATCGATGATCAGCCGTCCGTCCAGGTGGTCGGCCTCGTGCTGAACGACGCGCGCCGAGAGGCCCTCGAGCTCGAGGTGGAGCGGCTCGCCCGCCTGATCGACGCCGTCCACCGTGACCTGCACGTGCCGCTCGACGGGCATGCGCACCGGCCCGAGTGAGAGACAGCCCTCCTCGTCGGTCTCGGTTTCCTTGCCGGTGATCGTGAGCACCGGGTTGACGACGATCCGGTCCTCCCCCTCGTCGTTGAAGACGAACAGGCGCTTCAGCACCCCCACCTGGGTCGCGGCGAGCCCGATCCCGTCGCCGTCGTGCATCAGCTCCGTCATCTTCTCCGCCAGCCGGGCCAGCTCCGCGTCGAACGACTCCACCTCGTTGGCCCGCATCCGGAGCACCGGGTCGCCGTACTGGCGCACCTGCGAGAGCGCGATCCGCTTGCGCAGACGCCGCTCCAGCTCCTCGTCGTGCTCGTGGTCGTGGTCGTGCTCGTGGCCGTGCTCGTGGTCGTGGTCGCTCATCGTGGCGCGAGTCTAGCCACAGGCGCCCACGCTCAGAGCGACTGGGGATCCACGTCGACGACCGCTGCGAGACCGCGGCGGCGGAGCTCCGGCGCGGCGGCTGCGAGAAGCGCCGCGGCCCTCCGCGCGACGGCGCGCGGCTCGGCCGTCTTCGCGACGAGCTGGGCACGGTGGCGACCACGGAGACGAAGCAGCGGCGCCGGGCCGAGGAGCGTCGCCTCGACGCCTTTGAGCCCGTCTTTGATCTCCCGCAGGACCTGGGTCACGGCCGCCGCATCCCCGCCAGAGGCCTGGATCGCGACGAGGTGGCCTGCCGGCGGATAGCCGAGCGCATTGCGCCGCTCGAGCTCCTCGGCGAGAAACCCCTCCACGTCGTGGCGCTGCGCGAACTGGAACGGCATCGCATCGGGCTGGAAGGTCTGCACGACGACGAGTCCCGCCCGTTGCGAGCCCGGGTCGCGGCCGCTGCGGCCGGCGAGCTGCGTCACGAGCTGAAAGGTGCGTTCCTCGGCCCTGAAGTCCGGCAGCGCGAGGCCGGTGTCGGCGTCCACGACCGCCGCCAGGTCGACGCCGGGAAAGTGGTGGCCCTTCGCGACCATCTGGGTGCCGACGAGGACGACCCGGTCGGCGGCGCGGAACCGTTCGAGCGCCTCCCGCAGCGCCCCCGGCCGGGCTGCGGTGTCGGCGTCGAGCCTGATCCGCTCGAGCTCGGGCACGTTCCGTTCGAGCTCCTGCTCGAGCCGCTGCGTGCCGGCCCCGATGTGGGAGAGCTCGACCGAGCCGCACGAGGGGCAGGTTCGCGGTAGTCGCTCCCGGTGGGCGCAGTGGTGGCAGTGGAGATCGCGGTCACGGTGGAGCGTCAGCGCGACGTCACAGTTGGGGCAGCGCCGCGACTGCCCGCAGGCACGGCAGTGGAGGGCAGGCGTCTCGCCGCGGCGGTTGAGGAGGAGGATCGCCTTGCCCCCCCGCTCCGCAATCCCTCCGAGCTCGGCGAGGAGCGGTGCCGAGAGCGGATAGCCGCTTTCGCGGCGCAGATCGACGATGCGCACGCGCGGCAGGGGTGCACCGATCCGCGCCGACAGCGTCAGCCGTTCGAGTCGCGCCCAGCTCTCGGGCCGCGGGGTCGCGCTGCCATAGACCGCGACCGCTCCTTCGAGAGCAGCGCGCTTCGCCGCGACCGTGCGCGCGTCGTAGCGGGGATCGGACTCCTGCTTGTAGGAGGAGTCGTGCTCCTCGTCGACGATCAGGAGGCCGAGGTCGCGCATGGGCGCGAACACGGCCGAGCGGGCTCCGACGACGACGCGCGCCTCTCCGCGGGCAACGCGGTCACGCTCGTCTCGCCGCTCCGCCTGGCCGAGCGAGGAGTGCAGGACCGCCACCGTGGCGCCGAAGCGATCGCGGAAGCGGCCGACCGTCTGCGGCGCGAGCGCGATCTCCGGGACGAGCACGATCACGCCGAGCCCGCGCTCGAGCGCCGCCTCGGCGGCACGGAGGTAGACCTCGGTCTTGCCACTGCCTGTCGGGCCGGCCAGGAGCAGGTGGGCCGGCACCTGCCCCTCGAGCGCCGCGACGATCCGGGCGACGGCGAGCTCCTGATCCACGGTGAGCGTCTCGGGCGCAGGCTCCGCGGCGAGCGACTCGCGCTCCACCGGCGAGGGTCGCTCGCCGCGCGGCGCCCTGCGCAGCGGCGCCACGAGCTCGAGCGCACGCCCGGCGGTGGTCCCGTAGTAGTCGGCGAGCCAGAGCGCCAGGTCGACGAGACTCGCCGGGAGTACGTCGACGACCTTCCCGACGGCGGCAAGCGCGATCCCGGCCGGCGGCTGGACCGGGACCTCTACGACAACCCCCCGCGCCGCCCGACCGCCTAGCCGGATCTGCACCACCGCACCTCTCTCCACTCCGTTCGCCACCTCGTAGGTGAACGCGCGCGAGACCGAGCGGGAGGAGACGAGCGGTTGCACGGACGCAGGTGGCACCGCCCGAAGCTAACGGATGCGGCCCGTTCTATAGTGTCGGCGACGCGTCGAACTCGAACGGGAAGGTGCTGCATGGCGCACGGGCAGGGTCATTCGGTCGACGAGTACCTCGAAACGATCTACTTCCTCGCCTTCCCGATCGGCGAGTACCGCCCGGCAACCGGGACGAACGCGATCGCGGCTCGGGTGGCCGAGATGCTGGGCGTCTCGCGGCCGTCCGCCGGGGAGATGCTGAAGCGGCTCGAGGCCGACGGCCTCGTCGAGCGCGGCGAGCGCAAGGAGGCGATCCTCACCCCCGCCGGGATCGAACGGGCAGAGAAGGTCGTACGCAAGCACCGGATCATCGAGCGCTTCCTGACCGACTTCATGGGCTATACCGCGTCCGAGTCGCACGTCCAGGCCGACCTGATGGGCGACACGTTCAGCGACGACATGATCGAGCGGATCAACGAGCGGCTCGGCCACCCGGACCGCTGCCCGCACGGCTGGCCGGTCTCGACCGTCCAGGAGCAGGCAGAGAACGCCGAGCTCGTCTCACTGGCGGAGCTGCACGCCGGTGACGTCGCGCAGATCGTGCGCCTCGCCGAGCACGACGGCGAGCTGCTCGAGTGGTTCTACGACAACGGCTTCGAGCCCGGCGCAGCGCTGACGCTCGAGGCCGACGACGGCGGCACCCTCACGGTCGCTCTGGGCGGTTCTACGCGGACGATCGACGAGCCGCGGGCGCAGGGCCTCTACGTGCGTCCGGCCGCCTAGCTTCCCGGGACGAGCTCCTACTCGGCTGTCGGATCCCGATCCATCAGCTGCGCGACGAGCTCACCCAGTGTCGTTCCCGCGAGCACCGCACAGACGCCTTCGGTGATCGGCATCTCCACGTCGAGGCGGTGTGCGAGCGTCTGCAGCACGGGTGCAGTCGTCAGCCCCTCGACGACCATGCCGATCTCGCGCGTCGCCTCGGCCGGGGTCATCCCGCGGGCGACGAGCTCGCCGCAGCGGCGATTGCGGCCCGAGTGCGACCAGCAGGTGACGATCAGGTCGCCCATCCCGGCCAGGCCGGCAAAGGTCTCGGGCCGCGCGCCGACCGCTTCGGCAAAGCGACCCATCTCGGCGAGACCGCGGGCAACGAGCGCCGCCTTCGCGTTGTCGCCCAGACCGAGGCCGTCGGCGCCGCCCGCTGCCAGGGCGATCACGTTCTTGGCCGCGGCGCAGTACTCGACCCCGGCGACGTCGTCGTTGACGTAGACGCGGAAGACGCGCGAGGTGATCGCCAGCTGCAACTGGACCGAGAGCGCGTGCTCCTCACCCGCGATCACCGCGGCGGCAGGCAGGCCGCGTGAGATCTCCTCGGCGATGTTCG
The DNA here is from genome assembly GCA_964581085.1 of uncultured Gaiellales bacterium. Taxonomy (GTDB): domain Bacteria; phylum Actinomycetota; class Thermoleophilia; order Gaiellales; family Gaiellaceae; genus Gaiella. The sequence continues at coordinate 102,584 of CAZOMP010000013.1, forward strand.
GTCCCGAGAGCACGCTGACCGGCCGGCCCCGAACGAGCGTGGAGAGCCTCTCGCCCGTCGCCGGGTCGAGGCCCTTGCTGAGGCTGAGGATAGGACAGGAGCCGGGCAGCGCGGCGACGACCGCGCCGAAGCTCGCACTCGGGACGGCGACGACGGCGAGGTTCGAGCGTTCGAGCGGAGCCGCGTCGATCGTCGTGACGGCGATCCCTTCCAGCCCGATCCCGGTCAGGTAGCGCGGATTGCGGCCCGTCTCGGCGATCGTGGCCGCCTGGGCGGCGTCGCGACAGGCGAGCGTCACCTCGTGCCCGTGCTCACGGAGGAGGACGCTGAACGCCGTCCCCCACGAGCCGGCGCCGACGACGGTGATGCGCAGCGCCTACTCCGACTTCACGAAGTCGATCGAGACCGGGACCCCCTCGAGCGCAAAGCGCTTGCGCAGCTCGTTCTCGACCCAGTAGCCGTAGTCGCGGGTGACGAGGCTCGGGGCGTTCACGAAGATGCGAAACCGCGGCGGCCGCGTCGAGACCTGCGTGCCGTAGAGGATCTTCAACCTCCTCCCCCGCTCGCCCTGCGGGCCGGGACGGGACTCCTTGAGCTCGTCGAGCGCACGGTTCAGCTCCGCGGTCGGGATGCGGCCGGAATGCTTGGCGAACAGCTCCTCGACCCGATCGAGCAGCCGCTCGATCCCGCGGCCCGTCCTGGCGGAGACCGCGATCACGGGCGGCCGTTGCCGCAGACGGCGGGCGAGATGGCCCTGCGCCTCCACGATGTCGAGATCGGTCACGTCCCACTTGGAGAGGACGGCGAGGGTCGAACACCCCGCCTTGCGGGCCAGATCTGCAACGGCCAGGTCCTGCTCGACGATCCCCTCCGAGGCGTCGAAGAGGACGAGCGCGACGTCGGCACGGTCGGCGGCCTGGAGCGCCCGCAGTTCCGAGTAGTACTCGATCCCTTGCCGCTGACGCCGCTTGCGGCGTATGCCCGCGGTATCGACGAGCACGAACGTCGTCTCGCCGCGCTCGAGCACCGTGTCGATCGCATCGCGGGTCGTCCCGGGGATCTCGGACACGATCACGCGCTCGCGGCCCACGAGCCGGTTGAGAAGCGACGACTTGCCGACATTGGGACGGCCGAGGATCGCGACCCGGATCGCCTCGTCGCCGACCGGGACCTCGCCGCTGCCGGGCAGACGACGCACGATCTCGTCGAGCAGGTCGCCGGAACCGTGGCCGTGAAGCCCGGAGAGGGGCCACGGATCGCCGAGACCGAAGGAGTGGAAGACGGCCGCGTCCGGGTCGCGCCGGGGATCGTCGATCTTGTTGGCGAGCACGAGCACAGGCCGCTTGGCCGCCCGCAGGACGATCGCGAGCTCCTCGTCGCCGGGGGTGATCCCCGCGCGAGCGTCGACGACGAACAGGACCAGATCGGCCTCCTCGATCGCTGCCTTCGCCTGGTCGGCGATGGCAGCGCCGAAGGGGCCGCCTTCGACCTCGTCGACACCGCCCGTGTCGACGAGCCGGAACCACGTCCCGGTCCACTCGCAGAGGAGCTCCTTGCGGTCGCGGGTGACGCCGGGTGTCTCGTGGACGACAGCGGCACGCGTCTGCGTGAGGCGGTTGACGAGCGTCGACTTGCCGACGTTCGGATACCCGACGATGGCGACGGTGCCTGCGATCAGACGGGGGGCGTCGCCGCCGTCGGGCCGATCCTCGTCACTCATCGCGGCGGCGTGCCGTCGGGTCGGCCCCGCTCGTGCATCTCGACGAGGAAGTCGAAGAGCCCGCGGATCCGCCCCTGCACGACCGTCGATGCCTCCCGGTAGCCCTTGCCGCCCTTCGGCAGCCCCGCGAACAGAACTGGCTCACCCCAGGCGACCGAGACCGGATGGAAGTTGCCGGGCTTCCAGGTCTGCGAGCCGTGGATCGCCACCGGGATCACCGGTACGTCCTCCTGCAGAGCAACCATGGCAGCACCCGGCTGGAGATCACCGGGGACGCCGCTGCGCTGTCGTGTTCCCTCCGCGAAGATGCCGAGGGCACCGCCGTCACGGACGATCTGACGCATCATCCGCACGGCCTCCCGGTCGGACTCGCCGCGACGAACGGAGAACGTGCCGAAGGCCCGGATCAGCTCCCCCAGCCCGGGTACACGGTGCGCCTCGATCTTCGCCATGTAGTAGATCGTCCGCGGGCAGGCCCAGCCGAGTGCCGCCGGATCCAGCCACGAAAAATGGTTGCAGGCGATCACGAGCCCGCCGTCCAGGGGGACGCGCTCCCTGCCGTACACCTTCGTGCGGCCGAAGACCCGCGCCAGGTTCCCGATCGTGGGACGGCCGATCGCCCAGACCTTGTCCGTCGTCGTGCTCATCGCACCTTCACCCGCTCCTCGACGAGCGCCTCGATCCGGTCGACGACCTCGTCGAGGGTGAGCTCCGTCGTGTCGATCTCGACTGCATCGGGCGCACGATAGGTGTTGGCGGCGTCCCGCTCGTCGCGGCGGCGCATCGCGTCCGCGAGCTCGCCGGCGTCGCTTCCCTCGCGTTCGGCATGACGGCGGCCGGCCCGCACCTCGGGATCGGCGGTGAGCCAGACCTTGAGCTCGGCATGGGGTGCCACGATCTCCCCGATGTCGCGGCCCTCGATCACCGAGTCGCCCTGCGTACCGAGGGCACGCTGGCGCTCGCGCATGACGGCGCGCACCTCCTGGTGACGGGCCACGATGGGCACCGAGGAGTCGATCACAGGCAGGCGGATCTCGGCGGTGACGTCGTAGTCGGCGATGCAGACGGCTCCACCCTCGCCGAACTCGACCGGGTACTCGCGCGCGAGTGCGACGAGCGCCGGCACGTCGTCGAGCTCGACCCGGCGCTGTTCGGCGAGCCAGGTGAGGGCGCGGTACATGGCGCCGGTATCGAGGTAGCGGAAGCCGAGCCGGAGTGCCAGCGCCCGCGCCACCGAGCTCTTGCCCGCCCCCGCCGGCCCGTCGATCGCGACGATCACGCGGCGACCTCCCGCAGCGACTCGACGAGGTCGTAGAACCCGGGGAAGCTGACAGAGACGCACTCGGCGTCGTCGATCTCGACGCCCTCCTGCGAGAAGAGAGCCGCGATCGTGCCGAGCATCGCGATCCGGTGGTCGCCGCGGCTCCTGATCGTGCCTCCGCGCGGGCGCGCCGGAACGCCGCGGAGACGGAACCCGTCCTCGCTGCCCTCCACATGGAGGCCGATCGCGCGCAGCGCCTCGACCGTCGCCTCGATCCGGTCGGACTCCTTGGCGCGAAGCTCCTCTGCCCCCCGCAGCCGGCTCGTTCCGCGCGCACACGCGCCGAGCAGGGCGAAGAGCGGCAGCTCGTCCACCGCCAGCGGCACCTCGGCGCCGGCGACCGACGTCGCGACGAGCTCGGCGTGACGCACTTCGAGGTCGCCGGCCCGCTCCCCTCCGATCTGGCGGCGGTTATAGACCGTCACCCGGCCGCCCATCCGTTCCAGGATCGTGAGCAGGCCGGTGCGGCGGGGGTTGAGGTTGACGCCGTGGATGTGCAGCTCCGACCCCGGCACGAGGGTGGCAGCGACGATGAAGGGAGCCGCCGACGAGAAGTCGCCTGGCACCTCGATCTCGCCCAGCGCGAGCCGCTGCGCGGGTCGGATCGAGATGCTCGCCTCGCGACGCGTCACCGACGCCCCGGCCGCCTCGAGCATCAACTCGGTGTGGTCGCGCGTCGGTGCGGGCTCGATCACCGTCGTCTCCCCGTCGGCGTAGAGACCGGCGAGGAGGATCGCCGACTTGACCTGCGCGCTCGCGACCGGGAGCTCGTAGGTGATCGCCTGCAGCCTGCGGCCCCGGATCGCGAGCGGCAGGTGGCCCTCGTCCGTCTCCATGCCGGCACCCATCCGGGCGAGCGGCTCCGTCACCCGGCGCATCGGACGGGCAGAGAGCGAGGCATCCCCGATGAGCTCGAACTCCTGGCCCTCCTGACCGGCGAGCAGCCCGGCGATGAGCCGTACGAGCGTGCCCGCGTTGGCGCAGTCGATCGGTCGTCCGGGTGCGGTCAGGCCGCGGAGCCCCTTCCCGAAGACGTGCAGCGTGTCGGCGCCGTGCTCGTAGACCGTGACGCCGAGCGCCCGAACGGCCTCGAGCGTGGCCTCCGTGTCTGCCGAGCGGCCGAAGTTGGTGATGCGGGTCTCGCCCTCGCAGATCGCACCGAGGAGCAGCGAGCGGTGGGAGATCGACTTGTCGCCGGGGACCGCCATGTGACCCACGAGCCGTGTGACCGGATCGACCCTCATGCGTCGATCACCGGCGCGACGACGACGCCGTAGCCCTGCGCCTCGAGCAACGCCGCGGCGCGCTCGGCCTCCGTCTCGCTGCCGACAACGACGGTGAGGGTGCCGCCGCGGTCCGTCGAGAGGTGGTCCATCTCGAAGTCCTCGACGTTGATCCGCTCCGCACCGAGCGCCTGGAAGATGCCGGCGAGGACTCCGGGCCGGTCGGGCAGGTGGACTCTGAGCCGCTGCAGGGCACCCGGGTCGGTATGCGCGGTCGCGAGCATCCGTCTCCGGTTGCCCGCTGCCTCGGCGATCCAGCGTGCGAGCTGGCCGCCGTCCCGCGCCTCGAGCGCGCCTTCGAGCTGTTCGATCCGGCGCCGGTGCTCTCCGAGCGCAGCCACGATCGCGTCGCGGTTGTCGAGGAAGATGTCGACCCAGATGCGCGGATTGGCGCCTGCGATGCGCGTCATGTCGCGCAACGAGCCGCCGGCTGCCTGGAGCGGATCGTGACCGTCGACCCGGGCGGCGCCGGCCTGGTTGAGCAGGACGTTCGCGAGGACATGGGGGACGTGACTCGTGACCGCGACAAGCCGGTCGTGCGCGCCTGCGTCGATCGCGACGGGCCTCGCTCCGAGAGAGGTGACGAACCCGTGCACGGTGCGAAGACGCTCCGGAGCGGTGCTCGCGGTCGGAGTCAGGAACCACGTGGCGCCCTCGAAGAGCTCTGCGTTGGCCCGTTCCGGCCCTCGCGTCTCGGCGCCGCAGATCGGGTGCCCCCCGATGAACCGCCCATCGTCTCCGGCAGCGGCACATACCGCACCCTTCGTCGAACCGACATCGGTCACAACCGCTTCGCCTGGAGAGCCGTCGAGCACCTCGCGGACGGCGTGCGGCAGCTCTGCGACCGGTGCAGCGACGAGTACGAGCTCGGCGTCGGCGACCGCCGCCGCGAGCGTCGGCGCCGGCTCGACCGCCCCCTTCTCGCCCGCAACGCGGAGCACCTCCGGATCCGGATCCCAGCCGCGAACGCTCGCACCCGTCCGTACAGCGGCGAGCGCGGCGGACGCGCCGATCAGGCCCGTTCCCACAACGGCGACTCGGCGGAGCACGGCCGCTGCTATCCCCGCATCAGCTCGGCGACCCTGAACGCCAGGTCGAGCGACTGGCGGGCATTCAGGCGCGGGTCGCAGAGCGTCTCGTAGCGCGTGTCGAGGTTCTCCTCCACCACGACTTCGGAGCCACCGAGGCACTCGGTCACGTCCTCGCCCGTGATCTCGAGGTGGACGCCGCCCGGCCAGGTGCCGACCTCGCGATGGGCCGCGAAGAAGCCCTCGATCTCACGGAGGACGTCGTCGAGGCGGCGCGTCTTGTGGCCGGACGCGGTCACGAAGCCGTTTGCGTGCATCGGATCGCAAACCCAGACGACCGGTACGGCCGCCTCGCGCAGCGCGCGCAGGAGCGGCGGCAGGAGCTCCTCTACACGGCTCGCGCCGAGCCGGGTGATCAGCGTCAGGCGCCCCGGGATCCGGTCCGGGTTGAGCCGCTCGGCGAGCGCCACGATCTCCTCCGGCGTCGTCGAGGGCCCGATCTTGACGCCGATCGGATTGAGGACGCCGGAAAGGAACTCGACGTGGGCGCCGTCGAGCTGCCGCGTCCGTTCCCCCACCCAGAGGAAGTGTCCCGAGCAGGCGTACCAGTCGCCGGTCGTCGAGTCGCGTCGGACGAGCGGTTCCTCGTAGTCGAGCAGGAGCGCCTCGTGGCTCGTCCAGACATCGACCTCGTGGA
>CAZOMP010000014.1:0-679 GCA_964581085.1 uncultured Gaiellales bacterium
GTCCCGACCCCACCGGACGAACCAGTCAGATACACAGAAACCCGCGCACTACCGCGGACGCTCCAGGTACCGCCTGGGAACGTGCGCGCCCACACGACGGGTCCTGCCTTGCCGTCGACGTACACGCGCGCGGTGACCCTCGCCCGCTTTGACAGAGTCAGGTACGCCAGTTGGTCTCCGACAACGATCCGGCCTGCGACGGCGGACACCTTGAGAGCGGTCTTGCGAGGGAGGACGGGAACCGTGACCGAGGCAAGATTATCCGCCGGCGTCGGATCGGCGACGTTCGCATAGGCCCGCGCCGGCACGAACAACCTCCGTCCGCTCGCCACCGCAACCGGCAAACGCACCCTCACAACACCCCCCACCCCAACACTGCCCAGGCTGCAATCGATCACCGACACCCCTTTGCAACCAGGCCCGCTGCTCACACGAGGCTTCCCCTTCTCGACGGTGTTTTCCTGCAGGCTGACAAGCACATGGACACCACCCACACGCTGCTTACCCTGGTTACGGACACTCACCGTCACGAGCACCACATCACCAAGACGCAACCCCTTCACCTGCGAAATCGACACCGTCGTCGCGAGATCCCCAGCGGCGACGACACTCCCACTACCGCCACCCGAGGAACCACCCGAACCGCCACCACCCGAGGAACCACCCGAACCGCCACCAC
>CAZOMP010000014.1:779-104815 GCA_964581085.1 uncultured Gaiellales bacterium
CCGAAGAACCACCCGAACCGCCACCACCCGAAGAACCACCCGAACCGCCACCACCCGAAGAACCACCCGAACCGCCACCACCGGTCGCGGGGCACTTCACGTCCCAGTGCACGGCGCCGAGATCGAAGTCCGCCGGCGGATAGAGAGAAGGCGGCCCGAGCACAAGATCGGTCTCGCTTCCTGTCCCGCACGGCATCTCAACTGTGAGCTTCACCCGCGTGTCGCTTGCAGCGAAGACGCCGGTCGCGGTGGCATAGATCGCATTGCCGTTCGCAAACTTGGCGATGGACACGAGGCTGACTTCGCAATTGTCACGAACGACGTGGAACGTCACTGTCACCTGCGTCCCGTCGAGCGCGTGATTCTCTTGGAACGCACAGAGCGGACCTGCGGCAACGGCCGCCGTGGATGCGTGGGTGACGGCACCTACGGCGAGCGAGAGCACGAACACCAATATGAGACGTAGCCGACTCATCCCCCCCCCCCCTTTTTGAGACCTCGTCCGACGTGTTCGTGGAAGCGCTGCTCCTGCCCCGTCGTATGGCGGCGCAATGCGTATCATCGTTCCGTGGCGGCTCTTGTCAAGGGGTCGGCGACCGAGCCTTGATCCCTCGATCGAGGGATCAAGGAGGCTCACGCTGGACACATCCGTGACGACGGCTATAGTCCGGGGCATGAACCGTTTCCGATTCCTTCCCGTGGTCGCGGCACTCGTTCTTGCTCTGATCGGAGCCTCGGTAGCCGCCGCCAATCCTGTCGAAGCGCAGTACAACAAGCCGTCGATTACCAAGCCACAGGTCAAGGGCAAGGAGTCGACGGTGACGAACTCCAAGAAGACGACATCCTCCACGACGAACACTGCCCAGAACACGAGCCCGGCGGCAACCACGGCGCCGTCGAGCGGAACCTTGCCGTTCACGGGCCTGAACCTCGGCATCTTCCTGATCGTCGGGGGCGTCGCCGTCGCGAGCGGATTCGGTCTTCGTCGCATCGCGTCGCGGCGAACGCTCGACAGATAACCACCGCTACCAGCCGCGCATGGCGGGAGTGACGTGTCTGACGCGTCACTCCCGCCGTGCGTCTGCTTCCGTTCGAGCGGTCGTCCGACGGACGCGTCTCAGGAGAGCGGATCGACGCGGCCAAGCAGGACGCAGCCGTTGTGGCCGCCGAGGCCCATCGCGTTCGACAGCGCCACCTCGAGCTCCACCTCGCGCGCCTCGTTCGGGACGTAGTCGAGATCGAGCTCCGGATCAGGGTTTCGGTAGTTGATCGTCGGCGGCAGCACCTGGTGGTGGAGCGCGCGGGCGCACATCATCGCCTCGACCGCACCCGCGGCCCCGAAGCAGTGGGCCGTGACCGACTTGGTCGAGGAGACGGCGAGCTCGTAGGCGTGCTTGCCGAAGACCTGCTTCAGCGCCCGCGTCTCGGCGAGGTCACCGAGCGGCGTCGAGGTGCCGTGGGCGTTGACGTAGCCGACTCGCTCGGGCGCAACCCCGGCCGCCGCGAGCGCGGAGGCGATCATGGCGGCGACGCCTGCCGCCTCGGGCTCCGGCTGGGCGAGATGGTGAGCGTCATTCGAGGCGCCGTACCCGAGCACCTCCGCGTAGATCCGCGCCCCGCGGGCGCGAGCCCGCTCCAACTCCTCGAGCACGAGGATGCACGCACCCTCCCCCATCACGAACCCGGCCCGCGTGGCGTCGAAGGGGCGCATCGCGAGCGTCGGGTCGACGTCCTCCGCCACGAGCCCCCGCATGGCGCAGAAGCCCGCGAGGATCAGCTCGATGATCGGCGCCTCGGTGCCACCCGCGAGCACGACATCTGCCTGGCCGCGCACGATCGCGGCCGAGCCCTCGCCAATCGCTGTCGAACCCGTCGCGCAGGCCGACACAGGCCCGTAGTTGATCCCGGTGAGGCCGAGCTGGATCGCGATCTGGCCGCTCGCCGTGTCGACGAGCGCCGAGGGGATGAAGAACGGCGAGACCCGGTCGCCGCCACGCGTGGCGAGCGTCTGCTGCTGCTCCACGATCGTCGCGATGCCGCCGATCGCCGAGCCGACGAGGATGCCGACCCGGGCCGGATCGAACTCCTCGATCGCGGCGTCGTCCCAGGCCTCCTGGGCCGCCGCCACCGCGAGGAGGACGTTGCGATCCATCCGGCGTGCCTCTTTCGCAGGCACGAGGGCCGACGGGTCGAAGCCCTTCACCTCCGCGGCGATCCGTACCGGGTAGGCGCCGGCGTCGAACGACTCGATGAAGCCGATCCCGCTCCTACCGGCGAGCGCCGCCTCCCAGGTGGAGGGAGCGTCGAGGCCGATCGGCGTGACGGCTCCGAAGCCGGTGATCGCGACGCGGCGCATGGTCGGGAGAGCGTAGTAGGTTGGACGGGTGCCGCGCGACGTGGAACGCCCTCCCGGGCTCGACCCGATCGTTCCCTTCCCGCCGATGGAGGCCGAGCTCGTGCGCGAGCTGCCGCTCGGCGAGGGGTGGTCGTACGAGCCGAAGTGGGACGGGTTCCGCGGCGTGCTCGAGAACACGGGCGGCGAGCTTCGGCTCTGGTCGCGCAACGGCCGCCCGCTGCTGCGCTACTTCCCCGAGCTGCGGCCGCTGGGAGAGGCGCTGCCGCCGGGCTCGGCGCTCGACGGCGAGATCGTGATCACGATCGACGGGGCCGTCGACTTCGACGCGATGCAGATGCGCCTCCATCCCGCCGAGAGCCGGATCAAACGGCTCGCGGGGGAGATTCCGGCACGATTCATCGCCTTCGACGTGCTCGTCTGGAACGGTGAGCCGGTCTGGGAGCAGCCGCTCGAGCAGCGGCGCGCGTTCCTCGAGCGGGAGGGTGAGGGGATCGAGCTCTCCCCCACGAGCTCCGACCCGACCCTCGCGGAGGCCTGGCTTCGTGAGCTCGAGCAGCTCGGCCTCGACGGAGTCGTCGCAAAGCGGCTCGATCGCCCCGTCGAGCCGGGCGGCCGGGGAGCGGTCGTCAAGGTGAAACCCGAGCGAACGGCCGACTGCGTCGTGATCGGGCTGCGCTGGAAGGAGAAGGACGTGCGGATCGCCACCCTGCTGCTCGGCCTCCACCGCGACGACGGCGAGATCGACTACGTCGGCTCGGCGGCCGTCGCGGCCGGCAAGCACGCTGCGATCGCCGAACAGGTGCTGCCGCTGCTCGACGACGCCGCCGAGCGGACGTTCTCGGAGCCGAACCGCTGGGGTGGGAGCGGCCTCGAGCAGCAGGCGCTGCGACCGGAGCTCGTCGCCGAGGTGCGCTACGACAAGGTGCAGGGCCACCGCTTCCGCCACGGTACGAAGCTGCTGCGCTTCCGGCCCGACAAGGACCCGGGTCAGTGCACCTGGGCCGAGCTGCGCCCACCGCGCGACGCCGCCCTCACGGTCGAGGCGCTGCTCGAACGCTGAGCCGGAGCTCAGCTCCCGTCGGGTGCCTGCGATCGCGCGCGAGACGGCTGCACCCGCGGCGGCTCGCCGGGCATCTTGGGGAAGTTCGGCGGGTAGGGCGCCTCGCCGAGACCCGACCGTTCGTCGCGCTCCACCCATTCGAGCAGGACGCGCAGGTCGCAGACCGTGTCGTCGATCGGCGCCTGCACGTCGCCGAGCCGGGCAAAACGCGCAGGCATCGTCGCGAGCGTGAAGTCCTCGGTCTCGACGTCGGGGAGCTCGTCCCAGCCAACCGGGGCGGACACGGCTGCGTCGGGTCGCGCCCGCACCGAGTAGGCGGAGGCGATCGTGCGGTCGCGCGCGTTCTGGTTGTAGTCGATGAACACCTTCTCGCCGCGCTCCTCTTTCCACCACGCCGTCGTGACGAGGTCGGGAGCACGGCGCTCGATCTCGCGCGCGAGCGAGAGCGCACAGCGGCGCACGACGGGGAACTCCCAGAGCGGCTCGATCCGCACCGCGACGTGGATGCCGCGGTTGCCCGAAGTCTTGGGCCAGCCGGTGTAGCCGATCTCTGCGAGCACCTCGCGTACGATCGCGGCGACCCGCTTGCCGTCTGCGAAGTCGGTGCCCGGCTGGGGGTCGATATCGATGCGGAGCTCGTCGGGATGCTCGGTGTCGGCCCGGCGAGAGGGCCAGGGATGAAAGTCGATCACGGCGAGGTTCGCCGCCCAGACAACCTGGGCCAGCTCGGTCACGCAGAGCTCGTCCGCATGCCGGCCGGAGGGGAAGGTGACGCGGGCCGCCTCCACCCACTCGGGACGCTTCTCGGGCACCCGCTTCTGGTAGATCTGCTCGCCCTCGATCCCGTCCGGAAAGCGGCGCAGCTGGGTCGGGCGCTCTCGCAGGGCGCGGACGATGCCATCGCCGACGCTCATGTAGTAGGCGACCAGGTCACGCTTGGTGTGGCCCACCCGCGGGAAGAGCACCTTGTCGGGATTCGTGACCCTGACGAGGCGCTCGCCCACCTCGAGCTCGATGAACGGCGACGCCATCGACCAACCGTAGCCGCGATCTGCTCGCCCAATACTATGGAAAATGAAGCATCGCCCACGGCGTGATACGCTCGCGCCGCTCCGAGACCCTGAGAGGGGAGATTCGCAATGCGCAAGCTACTCATCGCCCTCGTCGTGCTCGCCTCGGCCCTCGCCGTCGCGGCCACTGCGAGCGGACGCCCGGCCGCGCCGGCTTCGGCCACGGCGATCCCGGGCTGCTCCAAGGACAGCCTCAAGCTGATCAAGCCCGGCACGTTCACGGTCGGCGCCGACAACCCGGCCTTCCCGCCCTGGTTCGCGGGGCCGGAGAAGAAGCCGTGGAAGGTCAGCGACCCCACGAACGGCAAGGGCTACGAGTCCGCCGTCGCCTACGCGGTCGCGAAGCAGCTCGGCTTCGCGAAGAGCGAGGTGGCCTGGACGTACGTGCCCTTCAACAACTCGTACAAGCCGGGTAAGAAGAACTTCGACGTCTACATCACCCAGGTGTCCTACACGCCGCAGCGGGCGAAGGCGGCCGACTTCTCGAAGGGCTACTACTTCGTCAACCAGTCGATCGTCGGCAAGAAGGGCACGCCGATCGCCTCCGTGCGCTCGATCAAGGGCCTCAAGAAGTACAAGCTCGGTGCCCAGATCGGGACGACGAGCTACGACTTCATCGTCAACACGATCAAGCCGGACTCGAAGCCGCTCGTCTACGACACGAACGACGCCGCGGTGCAGGCGCTGAAGACCGGCCAGATCGACGGCCTCGTCGTCGACCTGCCGACGGCCTTCTACGTCACGGCCGTGCAGGTGCCAAACAGCAAGGTGATCGGCCAGTTCCGCTCGCAGGGCACGAAGGAGCGGTTCGGAATGGTGCTGCAGAAGGGGAGCTCGCTCACCGCCTGCGTCAACAAGGCACTCGACCGGCTCTGGCTGAACGGGACGATCAAGAACCTCCAGCGCATCTGGCTCGCGAAGGCGACCGGCGCCCCCGTGCTGAGGTAGAGCTCTGAACGAGGACCGCCGATCGCGGATCCTCGGCGGTGCGACCGTCCACGTCTCGAAAGAGGCGCGGACGGTCGCCATCGCGCTCCTTTCGACGGCCGTCTTCGTCACGGCCGTCGTGGTCGTCGTCACCCGCTCGCCGGGCTGGGGCGCGTTCAAGGCGTACTTCCTCGACTGGGGGATCTACAAGGGGAGCTTCTCGGAGATCCTCGCCGCGTTCTGGCTGAACGTGAAGCTGTTCCTCACGGCCGAGTTCTTCATCCTCCCGGCCGCCCTCTTCGTGGCGGTGCTGCGCTCCCTCCCCGGTCCCGTCTTCTTCCCGCTGCGAGCGCTCGCGATCGTCTACGCCGACCTCTTCCGTGGGATCCCCACCATCCTCGTGATCTCGATCCTCGGCTTCGGGATGCCGGCGCTCGGGCTCTCCTGGATGCCGAGCTCGCAGTTCTTCTGGGCGGTCGTGGCGCTCGTGCTCGTCTACACGGCCTACGTCTCCGAGGTCTATCGCGCCGGAATCGACTCCGTGCATCCGAGCCAGACCTCTGCCGCGCGCTCGCTCGGCCTCTCGCACGGACAGGCGCTGCGCTTCGTCGTCTTGCCGCAGGCGGTGCGACGTGTGATCCCGCCGCTGCTCAACGACTTCATCGGGCTCCAGAAGGACACCGCGCTCGTCGGCACCCTGGGTGTCGTGGAGGCGTTCAAGCAGGCCCAGATCGACCAGTCCGCCACTTTCAACGGGACGCCGTACCTCGTCGCGGCAACGCTCTTCGTGCTGATCACGATCCCGCTCGCCCGCTTCACCGACTGGCTGATCGCACGCGACCGGGGCCGCCAGCAGGCCGGCAGGCTCGCGTGACGACAGGCGTCGCGCTCCACGTCGAGGGCGTCCACAAGGCGTTCGGCAAGCTCGAGGTGCTGCGCGGGATCGACCTCGCGGTGGGCGAGCACGAGGTCGTCTGCCTGATCGGCGCCTCGGGCTCGGGCAAGTCCACGCTGCTCCGCTGCATCAACCTGCTCGAGCCCATCCAGGCGGGTCGGATCGTGGTCGGAGACGTCGAGATCACCGCGCGTGGCGTCGACGTCGACCGGGTCCGTCGCCGGATCGGGATCGTCTTCCAGTCGTTCAACCTCTTCCCGCACATGACGGTGCTCGAGAACGTGACGCTCGGGCCGCGCAAGGTGCTGAAGCAGCGGCGCAAGGAGGCGGAGGGGAACGCGCAGACGCTGCTCGCTCGCTTCGGCCTCGCAGACAAGAGCGGCGAGTACCCCGACCGTCTCTCGGGCGGTCAGCAGCAGCGGGTCGCGATCGTCCGCGCGCTCGCGATGCAGCCGGAGCTGCTGCTGCTCGACGAGGTGACGAGCGCCCTCGACCCGGAGCTCGTGGCGGAGGTGCTCGACGTGATCCGCGAGCTCGCGGCAGCCGGGATGACGATGATCATCGCGACCCACGAGATGGGGTTCGCCCGGGACATCGCAAACCGGGTCTGCTTCCTCCACGAGGGCACGATCCTCGAGGAGGGTCCGCCCGCGCAGATCTTCGGCTCGCCCCGGGAGCCGCGCACGCAGCAGTTCCTGCAGCGGATCGTCGACGCCGGCCGCCTGTAGGACGCCGAGTACACTTTCCGGCGTGCTGGAGGAGTCCCGGAACATCGACACGACGCTCGAGCCGCTCGACGAGTACATCGTGATCCAGCCCGTCAGCGACGAGACGGAAACCCGTGCCGGGCTGATCCTGCCGGCGTCGGCGCTCTCGACCGTCGCCGTGCGCAGCGGCATCGTCACCGCCGTCGGCTCGGAGCCGAACGGGATCGAGGTGGGCGACAAGGTGCTGTACCCGCACGAGTCGGGCTACGACGTGCGGCTGGGTGGGATCGAGGTCAAGGTGCTCAAGCGCTCCGACCTGATCGGCCGCATCCACGACTGAAACGGATGCGCTTCCGACGCCACCGCCCCGCGCGAAGCCACCCGCTAGCATGATGCGACCCCCCGGAGAAGTGGCCGAGTGGCTGAAGGCGGCGCCCTGCTAAGGCGTTAGGTGGGTGAATGCCTGCCTCGAGGGTTCGAATCCCTCCTTCTCCGTTCGCAGGCGCCGCTGCGAGAGCAACGTGCGCGACCGCGAGCGCGGATTCAGAGCAGCCGGCGCGCGCCGACCCAGTTGCGCACGTAGTACGGCTCCGACAGCGAGGAGATCTTGACCACGTCGCCCGTGTGCGGCGCGTGGATGAACTGGCCGCCGCCGATGTAGATCCCGACGTGCCCGAGGTCGCGGAAGAAGACGAGATCGCCGACCTGGAGATCGTCCTTCGGCACCGCCTCGCCCATCGAGAACTGCGCCGCCGCGTAGTGCGGCACCGAGACGCCGATCTGGGCGAAGGCGTAGGTGACGAGCCCGGAACAGTCGAAGCCGGCCGGGGTGGCTCCACCCCACACGTAGGGCGTCCCCAGATAGCGCATCGCGACAGCGACGACCTCGGCCGCCCGTGAGGCATCGGCGGGCGGCGGTGCCGGAGGCTCGGGAGCCGTGACCGGGTCGGTCGTCGTTCCCGGCTCGCTCGTCGCCGGCTCGGCCGCGGGACCGTCCGGGCTCGGCGTCGTCGTGGCGGTCGCCTGAGTCGTCGACTCCGTTGTCGCGGCCGGTGTCGCGGCGACCGCCGCCGCCTCCTGATCGGCACGCTGCTGCGCGCTGATCCGCGCCGCCTTCGCGGCTGCCTGGCGCTCCTGCTCGAGCCGGATCTCCGCCTGGCGCTTCAGCTCGGCCTGCCGCGCCCGCTCCTGTACGACGAGCTGCTGCACCTCCGCCTGCACGGAGACGAGCAGCTGCTTGCGCTCGGCGAGCTTCGCCTCGATCGCGGCCTTCTCGCCGGCACGTCTGCGAACGACCAGCAGCTGCTCCGAGCGCGCCGTGCGTAGCTCGGCCTGCCGCTCCACCACCTGGCTGCGGTACGAGGCGAGATCGCGAATGATCCGCGTGTCCGCGGCCGTGACGCGCCTCTGGACGTCGAGGAGGTCGAGGACGTCCTGCACGCTCGTGGCGCCGAGGATCACCTCCATCGGTCCGGCAGGCGGTCCGTCGACGTAGAGCTGCCGTAGCCGCGCTCCCGCGACCTTCTGCGCGTGCTGCACGCCCGCCTGGGCGCGACCGAGCTCACGGGTCGTCGCCGTGAGGTTCTGTTCGACCTGGTCGAGTCGGTAGTTGGCGCCGTTCCAGCGCTCGGCGGCAGCGCTCACCTCCAGGTCGAGCTGCTGCACCTGCGCCAGGACGGCTTTCGCCTGCGCGCGCTTGCCCCGGATCGACGGGTTCGCAGTTGCCCCGACGGCGCCGAGCAGCAGGACGGTGACGGCGAGGACGGTGGTGGCGGCGGCGAGAAACGGGCGGGGCCGGCTGCGATACGTGCCTCGCGCGATGGTCGCGCGGAGCCTGATCATCGATCGCAGGATCGTACCCGCCCGTCCGTACGGAGCGTCCATGGAACAGACGTTCCTGACCGGGGAGTATGGTCCTGCCTCGTGGATTGGGCCGTTCCCTGCGTGGCGCTCGCGCTCCTCGGCTTCGCGGCGGTCTCGCGGCGACTCGACGGGACGCCCGTCACCGGCCCCATGGTGTTCACGGCAGTCGGCCTCCTGGTCGGCGTCGACGCGCTCGGCCTCGTCGACCCCTCGGTGTCGAGCGAGAAGGTGAAGCTCCTGGCCGAGGCGACGCTGGCGCTCGTGCTGTTCGGTGATGCCTCGCGGATCGATCTGCGCGCGTTGCGGGATGAGGTCTCGGTTCCCGCGCGGCTGCTCGGAATCGGGCTGCCGTTGACGATCCTGGCGGGGTTCGTCGCCGCGCTCGTCCTCTTCGGCTCGCTCGCCTGGCCGGAGGCGCTCCTGCTCGCGATCGTCCTCGCACCGACCGACGCCGCGCTCGGCCAGGCAGTCGTCACCCTGCCACGTCTGCCGCTGCGGGTACGCCAGGGCCTCAACGTCGAGAGCGGCCTGAACGACGGCATCTGTGTGCCGTTGTTCACGATCGTTCTCGCCCTCGCGGAGGCCGACTCGGGACGCATCTCCGACCTGCACGCCTTCCGGATCGTGGCCGAGGCGATCGGCTGGGGGCTCGCCGCAGGCATCGTCGCCGGGACGCTCGGCGCGGCGGTCCTCGTCACGGCCGGACGCCGCGGCTGGGTGGCCGACCCCTGGCGGCAGGTGATCCCTGCCGCGACGGCAGCGCTCGCCTACACGAGCGCCGACGCGCTCGGCGGCTCAGGGTTCATCGCGGCGTTCGCCGCGGGCGTCGTCTTCGGAGCGATTCGCCGCCGCCGCGGCGGCGAGGTCGGCTACCTCGTGGAGCAACTCGGCGGCATCCTCAACGCCACGACGTTCGTCGTCTTCGGCGCGATCATGCTCGGACCCGCGCTTGGCGACGCAACCTGGTCGATCGCCGCCTACGCCGTCGCCAGCCTCACCATCGTGAGGCTGCTCCCGGTCTCCCTCGCACTTGCGGGATCGGGCGCCCGCAGGCAGACGGTGGCGTTCATCGGCTGGTTCGGCCCCCGCGGGCTTGCCTCGATCGTCTTCTCGGTGCTGCTCGTCGAGGCCGGCACGCTCCCCCACGAAAACGAGCTGGTGACGACGATCACGCTCACGATCGCCCTCTCCGTACTCCTCCACGGCCTCACTGCCGCCCCGCTCGCCCGCCGCTACGCAGACTGGTTCGACCGACATCCCGAGAACGCGAAGCCGACCCTCGAGAACACCGCACCCACACACGTCCGCTGGCGCACCCCACCCACCGCGGAGCCGGGTGCTTCGGGGTGAGCCGCGTGCCAGTGCGGTACCCTGTCGCGGCCGAGGAGAGGTGGCAGAGCGGTCGAATGCGGCGGTCTCGAAAACCGTTACGGGTCGTTAGGCTCGTCGAGGGTTCAAATCCCTCCCTCTCCGCTCTCGCAGGGGGATGTTCCAGCATCGCGGTCG
Organism: uncultured Gaiellales bacterium; assembly: GCA_964581085.1. Taxonomy (GTDB): domain Bacteria; phylum Actinomycetota; class Thermoleophilia; order Gaiellales; family Gaiellaceae; genus Gaiella. Next base: position 11,164 of record CAZOMP010000014.1, read on the forward strand.
GAACATCCCCCGCCGCATCGAAAATGCAGAGGCTCCCCGCGTGATCCTCGACAACGGCGTCATCAGGACGCTCGATCCGTCGCTGCCGACCTGCGGTGCGCTCGCGATTGCGGGGCCGCTCGTCGCCGGCGGCGTGGGCACCCACGAGTGGGCGCTGCCGACGCCCGACCGCGTCGATCTCGGTGGTCGCTGCGTCCTCCCCGCGTTCACCGACTCGCACGTCCACTTTCCGCAGTGGGCGCTCGCACGAGGCGACGCGCAGCTCGAAGGGGCGGCCTCGCTCGAGGAGGCGCTCGCGATCGTCGCCGCGCATCCTCGCGGCGAGGGCCGCTGGGTGCGGGGAGCCGGTTGGCGGGATGCCACCTGGGCAGAGAAGCCCACGGCGGCTGCGCTCGACGCCGTCACCGGCGAGGCGCCGGCGGCGCTGTGGGCGAAGGATCATCACTCGCTCTGGCTCAACAGCGCAGCGCTCGCCCTGGCCGGCGGCGACCTCGAGGTGCCGGGCGGGGTCGTCGAGCGCGATGCCGACGACGCCCCCACCGGGATCCTGCGCGAGGAGTCCGCCTGGATGTTCCGGGAGCGGTTCGTCACCGTGACGCTGGACGAATGGGTCGAAGCGACACGCCCGGCGCTCCGTGTCGCCGCGAGCCGGGGCGTGGCTGCGATCCACGACAAGGACGGTTGGGTCGGCGCCGCCTCGATCTTCGCCCGCATCCACGAGTACGAGGGCCTGACGCTTCGGGTCTGGCAGTCGCTGCCGACCGACAGGATCGAGGAACTGGCGGCCGTTCCGCTGCCGGCGCGGCTCGGCGACGAGTTCCTCCGCCTTGGCTACCTGAAGACCTTCATGGACGGCACACTCGGGTCGCAGACGGCGCTGATGCTCGACGGCTCGGGCGTCGAGATCACCGGACGGGAGGAGCTCGAGGACGTGATCCGCCGCGCGGCCGCGATCGGCTGGCCGGTCGCGGTGCACGCAATCGGCGACCGCGCCAACCGAAACGCCCTCGATGCGTTCGAGGCGACACGTGCTGCCTGGCAGCCGCTCGGCCTGAGACACCGGATCGAGCATGCCCAGTGCCTCGACCCCGCCGACATCGGACGCTTCGCCGAGCTCGGCGTCGCAGCGTCCGTGCAGTTCACGCACGCCCCCTCGGACCGCGACCTCGCCGAGCGCTTCTGGGGCGAGCGGCTCGAGGGGACGTATGCGTTCAGGCGCCTCGTCGAGTCGGGCGCCGTCGTCGTGAACGGATCGGACGCGCCGATCGAGGAGCTCGACCCGCTCGGAGGGCTCCGGGCCGGCGTTCTGCGTACGAGCGACGAGCGGGAGGGCTGGCGGCTGGACGAGGCGCTGACGGTGGCGCAGGCCGTCCACGCCGCGACCGTCGCGCCTGCCTGGCTCGCCGGCGACGAACGGCGGCGAGGGAGGTTGCTGCCCGGCTACCTCGCCGACCTCGTCGTTCTCTCGCGCGACCCGTTCGCGTGCCCTCCCGACGAGCTCGACTCGGTCGAGGTGGTCGCGACGATGGTCGGCGGGCGCTGGGTGTTCCAGCCCCCGCCCTGGGACTGAGCCCGGATCCATGGCGTCCGCCGAAACGGACGGTATGCTGCGATCGTGGCTACCCGCACGATGCTCCAGGTCCACGAGCAGGGAACCTGCTCCGTGGCAGCCTGCGCCGAGATCGTCGGCGCCAAGTGGACGGTCCTGATCGTCCACGAGCTCTCCGAGGGGCCCCGCCGCTTCACCCAGATCGAGCATGCCTGCGCCGGGATCAGCCCGCGGACGCTGGCCGAGCGTCTGCGCTGGCTCGAGGGCGAGGAGATCGTCGTCCGCCACAGCTACGCCGAGTCGCCGCCACGCGTCGAATACGAGCTCACGGGCAAGGGCGCCGCCCTCCTACCGTTGATCGACGAGATGCGGCGGTTCGGGCACGACTGGCTCGGCTGCGGCGTCCACGACCACGCGATCCCTCGCGTCGCCTGACGACCGACCACGGCCCCGCCGGCGAACCGCCCTACGGCTCCAGCCAGACGTGCGCGAGCTCGACGACGACGGCCGCCGCGGCAGCCATGTCCTGCACGCTCGCCCACTCACGGCGCGAGTGGTAGTTCTGGCCGCCCGTGAACACATTCGGGGTCGGTAGCCCCAGCTCCGAGAGCCGGGCACCGTCGGTGCCGCCGCGGATGATCGCGTGCACGGGCTCGAGCCCGACGCGCCGGTAGGCCTCCTCGGCCGCCGAGATCACGCGCGGTCGGGCGTCGATGTAGGGACGCATGTTGCGGTACTGCTCGAGCTCGCTGACCGTGACCTCGGCCCGCGGCTCCCGCTCCACGAGCTCCGCCGCGAGCCGCTTCACGAGCGCAGTATGCTCGTCGAGCAGGTCGTCGTCGTGGTCGCGCACGATCAGCGTCACGACCGCCTCCTCGACACCCCCCGTGAACCGCGTCGGGTGGACGAAGCCCTCGCGACCCTCCGTCACCTCCGGACGCAGCGAGTCGCGCGGTAGCGCCGCCACGAAGTCGGCGGCGAGACGGAGTGCGTTGACCATCTTCCCCTTCGCCGTGCCCGGATGCTCGCCGCGCCCCTTGACGAACACCTTGAGCTGACGGGCGGAGAACGTCTCCGTCTCGAGCTCCGCGATGCTCGAGCCGTCGAGCGTGTAGGCGACCTCGGCACCGAACCGCTCCACGTCGAAGTGCTCCACCCCGCGCCCGACCTCCTCGTCGACGGTGAAGGCGATTCGCACCGTCGCGCGCGGCTCGGTGCGATCGCGGAGGTACGCGACGGCCGCCATGATCTCCGCCACGCCTGCCTTGTCGTCGGCGCCGAGCAGTGTCGTCCCGTCGCTCGTGACGATGTCGTGGCCGACCCGCCTGGCGAGCTCCGGCAGCTCCTCGGGGTCGAGCACCTGGGTCGGGTCGCCCGGCAGCACGATCGGGCCGCCGGCGTAGCCCTCGTGCACGATCGGCGTCACGCCGGTACCGGGCGACTCGGGCGTCGTGTCGACGTGCGCCACGAGGCCGATCACCGGCGCGCCGGGCGTGCCCGGGAGCGTCGCGAACACGTAGCCCCATTCGTCGAGGACGACATCGTCGAGCCCGATCTCCCGCAGCTCGTCGACGAGCAGCCGCGACAGGTCGAGCTGCTTGGCCGTGCTCGGGTACGTCTCGGCGTCCTCCTGCGACTGGGTGTCGATCCGGACGTAGCGGAGGAACCGCTCGAGGACGTCGTCGGCGAGTTCCGCGGCGAGCGTCGAGGTGTAGTCGACGCTAGCCAAGCTCGGCGAGGTGGCGGTAGAGGGCGACGACTGTCTCGACGCCGCGGACGAGGTACTCCGCCGGGATGCGCTCGTTGGGGGAATGGATGTTGGACTCGTTGAGCGCAAACCCGCTCAGAATCGTGGGGACGCCCCGGGCCGCGAGCTCGGAGACGAGCGGGATCGCACCTCCCGTGCGGATCAGGAGCGGCCGCACACCGAGCACCTCCTCGAAGGCGTCCTGGCCCAGGCGGATCGCGACCGCATCGGCCGGGACGAGCCCCGGAGGTGCCGATGACCAGGGCTCGACGGTGACAACGGCCCCTTCCGGCGCCGCATCCTTCAGCAGCTGCTCGAAGATCGGCACGATCACGTCCGGGTGCTGGCCGGCGACGAGGCGGATCGACACGTTCGCCTCCGCCTCGACCGGGATCACCGTCTTCTGCAGAATCGCCGAGCCGCCCTGGATCCCGTGCACGTCGACGGAGGGCTCACCCCACGTGCGGAGATAGAACTCCGCCGCGGCCGAGGCGTCGGAGGGAGTCGATCCCGCGGCGGTGAGCTCGTCGGCGCCCGCCGGTAACTGCGACCAGCTCGCGAGCTCCTCGCTCGAGGGCTCAACGACACCAGTCCGCAGCGGCTCCGGCACCCTCGTCCCCTTCGGTGTCACACCCGAGAGCGTCTGCATGAGGGCGTGCATCGCGTTCATGGAGGCGTTGCCGTAGACGCCCGAGTGCAGGTCGCGCTCGCCCGTCCTGACCTTGACGTGGAAGTAGCAGACCCCGCGCACGGCGACGTTGAAGGCCGGCACGTCGCGGGAGACCATGCCGCCGTCGAGAACGACCGCGGCATCGGCGTCGCGTCCGTCGGCCCGAAGCCAGTCGACGATCGAGTGGCCGCCGACCTCCTCCTCCCCGTCGCAGGCAAAGCGGAGGTTCACGGGCAGCTCGCCGGCCGCCGCGAGCACCTCGGCCGCCTTCAGGAGCATGAACAGCTGGCCCTTGTCGTCTGCGATCCCGCGCGCGAAGAGCCAGCCGTCGCGCTGCGCGAGCTCGTAGGGAGGCGAGTCCCAGAGCTCGAGCGGGTCGGGCGGCTGCACGTCGAAGTGGCCGTAGCAGAGGATCGTCGGCGCGCGATCGGCGTCGCGCGAGGCGCGGATCTCGCCGATCACGAGCGGTCGCCCCTCCCACGGGACGAGCTCCGCCTCACCGCCGGCGCGCCTGATCCGGTCGGCCACCCACTCTGCGGCGCGTGTCAGGTCACCGGCATGCGCCGGGTCGGCACTGACCGAGGGGATCGCGATCAGCTCGGCCAGTTCGGCGACCAGCGCCTCATGCGAGGGTACGGGCACGACGCGAGTGTAGAAGAAGCCGGGACGATCTCAGGCGACGTCGCGCACGTTGCTCGCCTCGGCGAGCGCGCGCAGCTTCTTCAGGCTCTGGTGCTCGATCTGGCGGATCCGCTCGCGCGTCACGTTGAACGTGCGGCCGACCTCGTCGAGCGTCCGCGGCTGCTGCCCGTCGAGGCCGTAGCGCAGCTCCAGCACCGCCCGCTCACGGGGTGAGAGCGAGCCGAGGATCGACCGCAGTGCCTCACGGCGCAGGGCCACCTCGGCGGCCTCGTCGGGGAGCGGTGCCGTCTGGTCGGTGAGGAAATGACCGAACTCCGACTCGTCGTCGTCGCCGACCGGCTTCTCGAGCGAGACAGGGGTCTGCGCCGAGCGGCGGATCTGCTCCACCTCCTCGACCGTGAAGTCGAGGTCCCGGGCGATCTCCTCCGCGGACGGCTCGCGGGCCAGCTCGGCACGGAGCTTGCGCTCGGAACGGTGGATCTTGTTCAGCTTCTCGACGACGTGGACCGGCATCCGGATCGTCCGCCCCTTGTCGGCGATCGCGCGCGCGACCGCCTGGCGGATCCACCAGGTCGCATAGGTCGAGAACTTGAACCCCTTGCGGTAGTCGAACTTCTCGGCCGCCCGGACGAGCCCGATCGTCCCCTCCTGGATCAGGTCGAGGAAGGGCAGGCCCTGGTTGCGGTAGCGCTTCGCGATCGAGACGACGAGCCGGAGATTCGCCTCCACCATCGCCTGCTTGGCAGCGTGCTCGCCGAGCTCGATCCGCTTGGCGAGCTCCACCTCCTGAGCGGCGGTGAGCAGCGGCACCTTGCCGATGTCCTTGAGGAAGAGCTGGAGCGTGTCGGTCGAGATGTCGGCCTCGGCACCCCACTCGGGCTCGGATTCCGTCTCGGCCTCGACGGCCGCGGCCCCGGCGCCGTGGACGACGTCGACCTGCGCCTCCTCGAGCGCCGTGTAGAACTCGTCCAGCTGGGCCGGCTCGAGGTCGAGGTCGTCGAGCGCGAGTGCGATCTCCTCGGCGTCGAGCTTGCCGGCACCCTTGCCGGACTCGAAGAGCGCGCGAACCTCGAGTAGATCGAGGACACCCGAGGACGCGGGGGCCTCGGTCGTCGTGCCTGTCGTCTCCTCCGAAGCGCTCAGACCGTCCCCCTTGTCGTTGGCGGTCGCCGACATCCACGCCCCTCCGTCGTGAGACCGGACTGAGAGCCGGTCCCACGGCCTCGGTTCCCCGGCGCCGATGCTCGAACCTCCTGACCGTAGCGGTCGCATACGCCCGACGTCAAAGGAAATTTGGGCGACGCTAGACGCCCGCCTTCCTGAGCTCTGCAAGGTACTCCCCGGCGAGCTTCGTCAGGGGCGACGTGGGCTCCACGGCCGCGACGAGCTGGAGCTGCCGTCGGGCCTCCTTCACCCGTCCCGTCCAGAGGAGTAGGAGGCCGAGATGGAAGCGGACCGTCGCCGCCCGCGGGAAGGTTCGCGTCAGGGGGCCGAGCGTCGAGAACGCCGTCACCGGATGCGCCTTGTCGAAGAGGCCGACGGCCGCAGCGACCCTCGCCTCCGGGTCGGAAGGGGCGCGCCGCGCGGCCCGGGCGTAGACCTTCTCCGCCGAGAGCTGCCTGCCGAGCCGCTGCAGGGCGACGCCGTAGAAGAGCAGGTCGGCGGTCGTCCCGTTCCGCGCACGCCGCTCGAGGAGGGCGAGCTGGGCGGGAGCGGAGAGCTTCGCGATGGCGGCGGGCGCCTGCTCGGAGGGGACGAAGAGCGGCAGGTTGCGCGCGAACTCGGGATGGAGGAGGTTGTCGGCCGTGACGGCGTAGGCCGTGTCGGGCTGGAGCGTTGCCGCGGCGCGCCACGCTTCCTTGTCCCCTGACTGACCGGCCCAGAATCGTGCGATGCCGAGGTTGAGCTGGATCGCAGCGCTCCGAGGGTGGAGGCCGGAGAGCTGTGTCAGACGGTCGACGGTGCCGTCCGGCCAAGCGCTGAAGGACTGTCCGATCCGGGCCTCGAGCGACCCGTAGCGGTCGAAGATCCTCCCCGCCGCAGCGCGATCGCCGGCGTCGTAGAGCCCGATCGCGCGCCGCAGGTCGACCGCCTCCCGGTCGGTGCGCACGCCGAGGTCGAGCGAGAGCGGCGGTGCGCCGGCGCGAACCTGCGGCCCGGCGGCACTCGCCCCGGTAGTCCCCTCGCTCGTGACGGCGGTGATCCCGACGACGGCGGCGGCCGCGGCGAGCGCCAGCGCTGCAACGAGGAGGAACACACGGGTGCGGGCGCTCACGACCGATGCACGGTAGCCGCGGCCGGGTTGCGCGCGCGGGATGAAATCGGCGGCGGCCGGCGTTACGCACCGGTACTCCACGCCTCCTGTCGGTCCCGACGACCGGTACCGACAGGGCGCTATATTGTTGAAAGTAATGGCGACGTACAGAGAGCTTCTCGCACAGGTCAAGTCCGAGATCGACGAGGTCTCGACGTCGGACGTGGCCGGACGGATCGACGAGATCGGCGCGCTCCTCCTCCTCGACGTGCGCGAGCAGGACGAGTGGCAGGAGGGTCATCTCCCCGGCGCGATCCACGTTCCGCGCGGCAACCTCGAGTCGCGCATCGAGGCGCTCGTACCGGACAAGTCGCGCGAGATCGTGATCTACTGCGCGAGCGCCGCCCGGTCGGCCTTCGCCGCCAAGTCGCTCGCCGAGCTCGGTTACGAGCGCGTCGCCTCCATGGCCGGCGGCTTCACCGACTGGAAGCGCAACGGCTACCCGTTCGAGACACCGCGCGGCCTCAGCCCCGAACAGCGCGCCCGCTACTCGCGCCACCTCCTCATCCCCGAGGTCGGCGAAGCGGGCCAGCAGAAGCTGCTCGACTCCCGCATCCTCCTGATCGGAGCCGGTGGGCTCGGCTCGCCCGCCTCCCTCTATCTCGCTGCGGCCGGGGTCGGCACGCTCGGCATCATCGACGCCGACGTCGTCGACGACTCGAACCTGCAGCGCCAGATCGTCCACTCGACGAACACGCTCGGGGAGCCGAAGGTGCTCTCCGCGAAGCGCACGATCGAGGCGCTGAACCCCGACGTGCAGGTGCTCGCCTACCAGGAGCGGCTGACGTCCGAGAACATCGAGCGGATCCTCGCCGACGGCTGGGACGCGATCGTCGACGGCGCCGACAACTTCCCCACGCGCTACCTCGTCAACGACGCCTCCGTCTGGAACGAGATCCCGGTCGTCCACGGCTCGATCTACCGCTTCGAAGGTCAGGTCACGGTCTTCCACCCACACGTGGGGCCGTGCTACCGCTGCCTCTACCCGGCACCGCCGCCGCCGGAGCTCGCCCCGAGCTGCTCCGAGGGCGGCGTCCTCGGCGTGCTTCCCGGCATCGTCGGCTCCCTGCAGGCGAACGAGGCGCTCAAGCTCGTCCTCGGCGCCGGCGAGACACTGACCGGCCGGCTGCTCCTGTTCGACGCTCTCCATACGACCTTCGACGAGGTGACCGTGAAGAAGGATCCGACCTGCCCCGTCTGTGGCGACTCGCCGACGATCACCGAGTACATCGACTACGTCGAGTTCTGCGCCGGCCCGGTGCACGCATGAGTGCCACCGTCCGTATCCCGCCCACCCTGCGTGCGGAGGTCGGCGGCCAGCGTCAGGTGGAGGCGACGGGCGAGACGGTGCGCGCCGTGCTCGAGGACCTCGTCGAGCGCCACCCGGCACTCGGCGCCCAGATCTTCGACGGCGACGACGTCGCCACCTTCGTCAACGTCTACCTCGGCGGCGAGGACGTCCGCACGCTGGACGGGCTCGAGACCGCGGTCACGCCCGGTGCGACCGTGATCCTGCTCCCGGCCATGGCCGGCGGCGCCGTTCCGCCCCGCGCGCTGCCCGTCGTCCGCTCGCTGCTCGACCTCGTCGGCAACACGCCGCTCGTCGAGCTGCGCCACATCTCGCCCAAGCCGACGGTCAAGATCTACGGCAAGCTCGAGGGCCACAACCCGACCGGTTCGATCAAGGACCGGATCGCGAAGGCGATGATCGAGGCGGCCGAGGCCTCCGGCGAGCTCGCCCCGGGTCGCCACCTGCTCGAGCCGACCTCCGGCAACACCGGTCACGCCCTCGCGATGGTCGCGAAGCTCAAGGGCTATCCGCTCACCTGCGTGATGCCCGAGAACGCCACCGAGGAGCGCAAGAAGCTGATGCGGCTCTACGGGACCGAGATCGTGCTCTCGCCCGGCGCGGAGGGGTCGAACGGAGCTGTCAGGCTCGCCCTCGAGCTGGCCGAGCGGGATCCGAAGTACTTCATGCCGTTCCAGTACGCGAACCCCAACAACCCGCGGGCGCATTACGAAGGGACTGGCGCGGAGATCGCCGAGGCGCTCGACCGGGTCGACGTCCTCGTTGCCGGTCTCGGAACGGGCGGGACGCTGATGGGTGCCGGCGAGCGCCTGCGGGAGACGTTCCCCGAGATCACGATCGCTGCCGCCGAGCCGCTGCCCGGCGAGTCGGTGATGGGCCTGCGCTCGCTCTCCGACGGCTACGTGCCGCCGATCCTCGACGTCTCCAAGCTCGACCGCAAGATGCTCGTCTCGAATGAGGACTCGGTGCGTGCGGTGCGCTCGCTGCTCGAGCTGGAGGGGATCTTCGCCGGCGTCTCGTGCGGCGCCGCGATCCACGTCGCACGACGGATTGCCGAGGAGATGGACGAGGGCGTGATCGTCACGATTCTCACCGACGCGGGCTGGAAGTACCTCACCGCCGGCTTCTGGGACGCTCCCGACGAGGAGCTCGCCGAGTCGATGGACGCCACCGTCTGGTGGTAGTCCCCGCCGACGTGCGCGCCGCGCTCGTCGCACACGCGAACGCGGAGTTGCCGAACGAGGCGTGCGGGCTCGTCGTGATCGAGGACGACGTCGCCGTGGAGTACGTGCCGGGGCGCAACGCGTCGCCCTCGCCGTACCACTTCGAGCTCGAGATCGACCCGCTCGTCTGGGCCGACCTGAACGACCGAGACGGCGCCCAGGCCGTCTTCCATTCGCACGTCTCCTCGCCGCCGCGGCCCTCACGCACGGACGTCGAGAACATCGGGCTCTGGGCGGGGCAGCCGTACCTGATCTACACCGTGCGCTCGGACGAGCTCGCGGCGTGGCGGATCATCGACGGCGCGATCGAGCCGCTCCCGCTGACGAGCTCCTGACAGCCCGGCCCCGATCGAAGCTCAGAGAGCCACGACGCGTCCCTCCTGCGCCGAGCGGGTGAGGGCGGCGAGCGTCCGAGCCTGCTGGACCGCATCCTCGCGCGAGAGCAGAAGCGGGCGCTCACCGCGGATCGCCGCGTTCATGTCCTCGAGCTCGAGCCGGTACGGATTGGCGCGCTCGATCTCGATCCGCTCGACGCTCCCGTCCGGGCGTCGTAGCTCGATCACGGGCACGGTGCAGTGCCAGGGGTCGTCGAGGAAGAGCGAGCCCTCCGTGCCGATCGCCTCGAGCTCGTCACGGCTGGGAAGCGTCGTCCCGCAGTCGAACAGCCCGAGTACCTCGCCCGGGAAACGCAGCATCCCCGTGAAGACCCAGTCGGTCCCGCTGGGGCCGATATAGGCGCCTCCCGAGACCGACTCCGGCTCACCCGCGAGCAGACGGGCGCCGCTGACGCAGTAACAGCCGACGTCCATCAGCGAACCACCGTCCACGTCCGTGCGCAGGCGGATGTTGTCGTGGTCGAACAGGGAATAGCTGAAGACGGAGCGGACCAGCCGGAGCTCTCCGATCGCCCCCTCCTGCACGAGTCGCTGTACTGCGGCCGACTGCGGATGGTGGCGGTACATGAACGCCTCCGAGAGGAGCCGGCCTGTGCGCTTCGCTGCGTCGAAGGCCGCTTCGACCTCCTCCACCTGGCGACTGAAGGGCTTCTCGCACAGCACGTGCTTGCCTGCTTCGAGCGCCTTGATCGACCACTCGCTGTGCAGCGTGTTCGGCAGCGGAATGTAAACCGCCTCGACCTCGTCGTCTGCCAGCAGCTCCTCGTAGCTGCCGAAGGCTCGGTCGATCCCGAACCTCGCCGCGAACGCCTGTGCTCGCTCGAGCTCGCGGCTCCCGACCGCGACGACCTCCACGTCGTCGCTCTCGGCGGCACCCGCAAGCAGCTTGCCGTTGATGTTCGCCGTCGACAGGATTCCCCACTTCACGGCCATGGCGGCCACCTCCAACTCGTCTCGGTCATGGAACGGAACGCTGCAGCTCCCCGCTGCTCCTCACGGTGGGTCCCTCAGTGTCTCCAGGGACGGGTAGAGCGCGCGGAAGCGAGGATAGATCTCGGCGTAGGCGGCTTCCCAGTCGCTGCGCGGCTCGACCGTCGCGCGCACGTGGACGCAGGCCTCGACCGCCTCTGCGACATCGCGAAAGACGCCGCCCGCGACACCCCCGAGCAGGGCGGCGCCGAAGGCGGACCCCTCCTCGACGGCGGTCAGGTCGATCGGCAGGCCGAGCACCGAGGCGACGATCTCGAGCCAGAGACCGCGGGCACCGCCGCCGGAGGCGCGCGCGCGGTCGACGGGGCAGCCGAGGTCGTGGATCAGCTCGAGCGAGTCACGGAGGCCGAACGCGACGCCCTCGAGCACCGCCCGTACGAGTGCCCCGCGATCGTGGCGAAGCTCGAGCCCCGTGAAGGCGGCGCGGGCAGCGGGATCGGCATGGGGGGTCCGCTCTCCGGCGAGGTACGGCGCAAAGAGCAGTCCCTCCGCCCCGGCCCCCCAGGCGGCCGCCTCCGTGACGAGATCGGCGAAGGGCATCCCGGGGGCCAGCCGATCGTGGAACCACTGCAGCGAGCCGGCCGCAGAGAGCATCACACCCATCGCGTGCCATTGCCCCGGGACGGCGTGACAGAACGAGTGGATCCGTGCCTCACGGTCGGGTGCGTACGACGGCAGTGCTGCGAAGACGACGCCCGAGGTGCCCAGCACGAGCGAGAGCGGGCCGGGACGGTCGATGCCGACGCCGATCGCAGCAGCCGCGCAGTCGCCGGCTCCGGCTGCGACGGGGATCCCTGCGGGCAACCCGTCGCAGGTGGTCGCCCCGGTCCGAGCGGGCGACTCGAACACCGGCGGCAGCCACCCTGCCCGAAGCTCGAGTGCGTCGACGGCCTCGTCCGACCAGCGCCGGTTGGCGACGTCGAGCAGGAGCGTGCCCGAGGCATCGGCGACGTCGATCGCCCACTCGCCCGTGAGCCGCAGGCGCACGTAGTCCTTCGGCAGCATCACCCTGGCGATGCGTGCGTAGCTTTCCGGCTCGTTGGCCCGCAGCCAGAGCAGCTTCGGCGCCGTGAAGCCGGTGAGAGCGCGGTTGCCCGTCAGCTCGATCAGGCGCTCGAGACCGATCCGCTGCTCGATCTGCTCGCACTCGGCGGCGGTGCGCTGGTCGTTCCAGAGAATCGCCGGGCGGATCACGCGACCCGCGGCGTCGAGCACGACGAGGCCGTGCATCTGGCCCGAGAGCCCGATGCCGGCGATCGTACGGCCTGGGCCGATCGCTGCGCGGAGCTCCGCCACTGCCGCCTGCGTGGCCCGCCACCAGTCCTCGGGATCCTGCTCGGCCCAGCCAGGGCGCGGGGTCGCGAGCGGGTACCCCTGCTCGGTGACCGCGAGCACCGTTCCGTCCGGTTCGACTGCGACGACCTTGACTCCGGTCGTACCGACGTCGACCCCGACGAGGACGCCGTCAGCCATCGAGCGCCTCCCGCAACGCTGCCGCCGCGACCTCGAGCCCCTCCTCGCGCGAGAACAGCGGATCTTCGTGCTCGATCGAGAGAGCGCCGTTGTAGCCGGCCTCCTGCAGGGCGGTCGCGAAGGCACGCCACCAGGCGACCGGGTGCCCCTGCCCGACCGAACGGAAGCTCCAGCTCCGCTCGGCGGGGCGGCTGCTCGGGACCGGGTCGAGGACGCCGTTGAGGGCCAGCGCGTCCGGGTGCAGCTCGGTGTCCTTCGCGTGCACGTGGAAGATCGCTCCCGCCAAGGCGTGTGCGCAGGCGAGCGGGTCCATGCCCTGCCAGAAGAGATGCGACGGGTCGAAGTTGGCTCCCACGGCAGACCCCGCCGCCTCGCGCAGGCGGAGCAGCGTGGCGGTGTTGTAGACGAGGAAGCCCGGATGGGGTTCGATCGCGACCCGCACGCCACGACGCGCCGCGAAGGCGGCCGCCTCCTCCCAGTAGGGGATCGCTCGCTGCTCCCATTGCCAGGCGAGAGTCTCGGGATAGTCGGGCGGCCAGTGGCAGGTGACCCAGCTCGGCCGCAGGGAGTGCTCGGACTCGCCGGGGCAGCCCGAGAAGGTGACGACCGTCTCGAGCCCGATCTCCGCTGCGAGCGAGACGGTATCCCGGAAGTCCCGGTCGGCAGCCTCGGCGATGCGCGGGTCGGGATGAAGTGGGTTGCCGTGGCAGGAGAGAGCCGAGAGCTCGAGCCCGCGGTCGGCGATGGCGTCGAGAAAGCGGGCTCTGGCGGTGCCGCCGGCGAGCAGGTGGGCCGGGCGGCAGTGAGAGCTCGCCGCCGTGGCGGCTACCTCGACCGCCTCGCACCCGAGTGCGGACGCCGCGTCGAGCGCGTCGGCGAGGCTCCGGTCGGCGTAGATCGCGAGAAAGAGGCCGAGCTTCATCCGGCGAGAAGCTCCTCCAGGCGCACCGGCCGCCGCTCCTTGGTCGACCGAGCGATCGCGAGGACGGCGGCGAGGCTGCGGACGTTGTCACGGACGCTCGTCTCGGGCGCCTCGCCGGCCTCGAGCGCCCGCCGGAGCTCCGCGAGGACGGCGGCGCGGTCGACGGCCGGCAGCGGCTGCAGCCGCTGACGACGCAACGGGGAGCCGTAACTCGCACACCGGATCGTGCCACGCAGGGCGTCGTCGACCCCACCCGTCCAGGTCGCCCGGCCCTTCGTACCGACGAGCTCCCAGTCGCCGTTCCACGAGGTCTCCAGGCGCGGCTCGGCCCAGGTGCCCTCGTAGGAGACCGGCGTCCCGTCCTGGAGCGTCAGCAGCGCGCCGACGCTCGGGTCGTCCCGAAACGGCGAGTCCGGCACCCGCCAGCTGCGCGCATCGACCTCCACGAAGTCCTGCCTCGTGATCATGCGGAGCAGATCGACGTGGTGGATCGCCATGTCGAGCAGGTACGGATGCGGCATGCGCCCGCGCCAGTCGTGACGGCTGATGTGGGCGGCACGCAGGTCGCGCCGGCAGGAGATGCGGACGCCGAGCAGCTTCCCGAGTACCTTCCCCTGCACGAGGTCGCGCAGACCCCGCGACTGGCGTCGAAAGCGGTAGTTCTGCGCCACCATCGCGTGACGTCCGGCCGCGTCGGCCGCGTCGGCGATCGCAACCGCATCGGGTACGGAGAGCGCGAGCGGCTTCTCGGAGATCACGTGGCAGCCGTGCTCGAGGGCGAGCTCCGACAGCGAGCGGTGCGTCGAGGGAGGGGAGACGAGCACGACGACGTCGGCCTCGGTCGCACGCAAGGCGCGCCGGAGGTCGGCGAAGGCGGGAACGTCGAGGTCGGACGCGGCGGACGTGCGTGCGTCCCGCGAGGCGTCCACGATCGCGACGAGCCGGTAACCGGGGGCCGACGCGACCCGATGGGCCCAGCTGCGACCCCAGAGGCCGACGCCGACGTGGACCGCGCGGAGCACGCTCACGCGCAGAGCTCCTGCGCGGTCGCAAGGTACGCCTCGTAACAGCGCTGCAGCGATTCGAGATCGACCCACTCGTCCTCGCCGTGGATGTCGCCCGCCTTCGGCCCGAAGAGGACGGTCGGGATGCCGGCATCGGCGAGCAGCGCTGAATCCGCCCAGTAGGCGACGCCCCCCACGTCGTCCCGGCCGAGGTGCCGCTGCAAAGCTGCGACGACGGCCGAGTCGGCGGACGCCTCGAAGGGCAGCCGGTGGAAGGGAACCTGGACGACGGCTCCCGTTCCCGCGACGATCGTCTCGAGCTCCGCGCGGACGCCGTCGATGGACTCCCCCGGGATCGTGCGACGCTCGCCGAGCAGGCGGCAGCGGGCGGGATAGCTCGAGTACTCCTGGCCACCCTCGATCACCGAAGCGTGGATCGATCCCGTCCCGACGAGTGGATGCGGTGCGCCCGAGCGGAGGCTCCGGTCGAGCTCGGCGATCCTTGTCAGGGCCGGCCCCATGGCGGCGATCGCGTCGACTCCGAGGTCCGGCCGCGAGCCGTGTGCGGCCCGCCCTTCGATCTCGAGCTCGAAGGCGACGAACCCCCGATGCGCGACCGCGACGACCTCCTCCGTGGGCTCCGCCACGATCGCCGCGTCGGCCCGCGTCCGCCGGAGAAGCGCCTCCGTGCCGAGGCTGCCGACCTCCTCGTCGGCGACGGCAGCCACGATCACGTCGCCGCGCAGTGCTGCGCGGCGAGCTGCTGCGCCCGCGAGCATGATCGCGGCGAGCGAGCCCTTCATGTCGCCGGCGCCGCGACCGTGGAGGCGTCCGTCACAGACGACGGGAGTGAACGGGCGTGCCATCCCGGCGACGCCGACGGTGTCCATGTGCGCGTTCAGGAGCAGCGACCGGCCGCCGCCCGAGCCGCGGGCGACTCCGACCACGTTGGGCCTGCCCGGTGCCGCGTCGTAGCGGTCGACCTCGAGCCCGGCGTCGTGCAGCCAGCCGGCGACGAAGGCCGCGACTGCCTCCTCCCCGGCTCCGTCTGCGACGAGGTCCGGGTTGGTGGAGTCGAGCTCGACGAGTCGCCCCGCCAGCTCCACGAGGGTAGGGTCAGCGGACATGGACGTGCTCCGGATCGACGAGGGTCTGTGGCGCTGGACGACCCACTTCGGCGAGTGGGGCGAGGACGTCGGCTGCCTCTACGTGGAGGCGGAGGACGCGGTCGTGCTGATCGATCCGCTCGTGCCGGAGGAGGCGGACGACGAGGAGCGATTCTGGCGTGCCCTCGACCGCGACGTCTCCCGCTGCGGTGTACCGGTACACGTCCTCGTGACCGTCTTCTTCCACACCCGCAGCGCGTTCAGGATGGCCGAACGCTACGCCGCCCGGGTGCATGCGGTGAGCGGCGCCCGCGGGCTGATCGAACGACGTGGAGGCGCCGTTGCCCCGTACAGGGTCGGGTCGACGCTGCCGGCAGGGATCGTCGCGCTGCCGACCGGCCGCCGTACGGAGGTCGTGCTGTGGCTGCCGTCGCACCGGGCGCTCGCCACGGGGGACGCGATCCTCGGCGGTGAGGACGGTGGGCTCCGCTTCTGTCCCGAGTCGTGGCTGCCGGCGACCGTCGACCACGCGAAGCTGCGCGTCTCGCTCGCGCCGCTGCTCGGGTTGCCGGTCGAACGCGTCCTCGTCTCGCACGGCACACCGGTGCTCGAGGATGGGCACGCGGCGCTCGAGCAGCTCCTCGCGGAGGGCCGCGCCCCTCAAGCGCCGAGCGCGGCGTAGACGATCTCGTACGCGGCCACGGCGTCCTTGCGACCCTGCGCCTCCCGCAGGGCGACGTCGTCGATCCTCGCGGCCACCGAGTCGATGAAGTTCCATTGCAGGACCGACCGTTTGACCGCTGCAACCGCATCCTCGGTGTAGGGGTAGAGGTCGAATCCGAGCCGCTCTCCGTTCGAGCCGTAGTTCGCGCGCCGCAACTCGAGCGCGAGCTCGAGCGTCTCCATGAAGGCGGTCGCGCCGACCATGTTGTCGTCGTCGAACGTGCCCCAGCCGGAGTTCGCATGCTGATGCCCGAGCAGCCCCTCCGCCGCGAGCATCGCCGCGTACTCGCCGAGTGACTCGCCGTTCATGAGCAGGTGCTGCCAGTCCATGTTCACCTGGACATTCGTGATCCCCTGAGCCCGCAGCGTGTGGATCACGTGCAGGGTCATGCCGATGTTCCGCATGAAGATCTTCATCGCGGGCTCGGAGTTCTTGTGCTCGAGCAGGAGCGTCACCCCGTGGCCGGCGCAGATCTCCGCCGCCTCGGCCATGCCCTCGATGAACCAGGCCCACGCCTGTGCATACGGCGTCTGGAAGGGGTAGTTGTAGCCCTCGATCCCCGGCCAGCAGATCATGTTCGCGCCCACCGCGCCGGCGATCTCGGCCGTCTCCCGCGTCAAGCGGCGCGCCTCGGCCCGGACGGCTGGATCGACCGACGTGAGGCCGCCCTTGCCGAAGCGCGAGTCGGTGTGGAGGCCCGTGCAGACGGCCGCGATGCCGTGGCCGCCGAGCGCGTCGCGTACCTCGGCGAGGTTGTCCTGGTTGAGCTCGCCCGGATAGTGGAACTCGTACTCGTCCATCAGGTCGCCGAGCCCCTCCACCGCACGGTGCACCTTGGCGGGGATCGGCTCGTTCGCGAGGTGGGGCTGATAGCCGCCAGGGACGAACCGGGTGATCATCGGGCCGAAGGCCCAGATGCCGAGCGACGTCTTCATTGGCTGATCCTCCTTGAGTCGGAACCGCCTCCTAGTATCCCAACCACGTTGTGCTCGCGCCGACCTGAACGGCGCGGGCGGCGACCCGGCGAGCCACGGTGAGGAGAGGAGCAGGCATGAACGAGGGCAGCACGGAAAGCGGGCAGCGAGCGGGCGTCGCTCCTGCGGACGAGATCCCGGAGATCGGCATCGGCATGCTCGGCTACGCGTTCATGGGCAAAGCCCATGCGAACGCGTTCCGCAAGGTCTCGTACATGGCCTGGCCGCCGCCGCTGCGACCGAGGCTCGTCACGATCGCCGGACGCAACGTGGAGGCGGTGTCGGAGGCGGCACGGCGCTACGGCTACGAGCGATGGACGACGGACTGGCGCGACATCGTCACCGATCCGTCGATCGGGCTCTTCGACAACGGTGGCCCCAACTCGCTCCACGCCGAGCCGACGATCGCCGCGGCCGAGGCGGGCAAGCACGTGCTCTGTGAGAAGCCGCTCGGCCGCGATGCGGACGAGAGCTACGAGATCTGGCAGCGGGTGGCAGCGACGGGCGTCAAGCACCTGTGCGCGTTCAACTACCGCTTCGTCCCCGCCGTGCGGCTCGCGCGCGAGCTGATCGACGCCGGCGAGCTCGGCGAGATCCGCCACTTCCGGGGCCGCTACCTGCAGGACTGGGGCGACGACCCCACGCTCGACACCTGGCGCTTCCATGCCTCCGACGCCGGCTCCGGCGCCCTCGGCGACCTCGGCACCCACGTGATCGACCTGGCCCGCTACCTCGTCGGGGAGATCTCGACGGTCTCCGGGCTCGTCCACACCTTCATCCCGGGCCGGGAGGTCGACGATGCGATCGAGGCCGCCGTCGAGTTCGAGCGAGGCGCCGTCGGCACGATCGAGGCGACACGCTTCGCGCTCGGGCGACGGAACGCGTTCCAGTGGGAGATCAACGGCTCGAAGGCCTCGCTCGCGTTCGACATGGAGCGCCTCAACGAGCTGCAGGTGTTCCGCAACGACGGCGACCGGGCGCGCGGCTTCAGGACGGTGCTCGTCTCCGAGGCCGACCACCCGTTCTGGAGCTGGTGGTTCCCGCCGGGCCACATCATCGGCTGGGGCGAGACCTTCGTGCACGAGATCTACCACCTGCTCGACGCGATCGCGACCGGCGCCGAGGTCGCACCCTACGGGGCCACGTTCGAGGACGGCTACCGGGCGGCCGAGGTCTGCGACGCGCTCGTGCGCTCGAGCGCGAGCGGAGGTCGCGAAGCCGTCACCTACCGCGCCTGAGGGCGGGCTACCGACCCGAGCGGGCGAGGCGCCGGCGCGAGATCGCGTCGAGCGTCACGGCGGCGAGCAGGATGATGCCGGTGACCATGAACTTGATCGCGGACGAGTAGCCGAGCAGGTCGATCCCGTTCTCCACGGTCGCGATCACGAGCGTGCCGAGGAGGGCGCTGACGACCCGACCCCGGCCGCCGAAGAGGCTCGTGCCGCCGATCACCGCAGCGGCGATCGCGTCGAGCAGGATCGTGCCGCCGCCGGCATTGAGGTCGACCGAGTTGAGGCGGGCGGCGAAGATGACGCCGCCGAGCCCGGCCATGCCGGAGCAGATCATGAAGACCAGGACCCGTACGTGCTGCGTGTTGATGCCGGCCCGGCGTGCCGCCTCGGCGTTGCCGCCGACTGCGTAGATGTGGCGTCCGAAGACGGTGCGCTCGGCGACGAACGTCCAGAAGACGAGCAGCACGATCACGAGCAGCGCCGCGAACGGGAAGCCGCGCTCCTTGTTCGCCCACCAGATGGCGCCGAAGGCCACGATCGCGAACCCCACGAGCTTCGCGGCGACGATGATCAGGTTGTCGGAGTAGATCCCGTGCCGGCGCCGGCCCACCACCCCGACGAGCGTCGAGAGCGCAAAGAGGGCCACGGCCACGATCGCGATGATCCAGCCTGCCCGGTCCGAGAAGAAGTACCCCGCCACATTGTTGATCAGCGAGTCCTGGATCGTGATCACGCCCACGTTGCCGATCGCCTGCAGGATCACGCCCTGCCAGAAGAGGTAGCCGGCCAGAGTGACGACGAAGGACGGAACGCCGATATAGGCCACCCAGGAGCCCTGGATCGCCCCGATGCCGACGGTGCAGAGGACGGCGACGATGATCGCGGCGATGCCGGAGTGGACGTCGAAGCGCCCGTTCGGGAGCTGCATCTGGGCGACGATCACACCGGCAACGCCGGAGACGTAGCCGATCGAGAGGTCGATCTCTCCCAGCAGGAGCACGAAGACGACGCCGATCGCGATCGTCGTCGTGCCCGCCATCTGCGTCAGGAGGCTCGTGAAGTTCCCGGCGGCGAGGTAGTTCGAGTTCTTCGAATAGAAGAACCCGACAATGAGGATCAGCGCCAGGATGACGGGGAGCGTCCCCACGTCACCCTGCTTGAGCGCCTCGTAGCGGCGTCGGACGAGCGTGCCGAGGCTCGGCGGGCGGCCCGGATCGCCATGGGCCGGCACGGCCGGGTCGACGCTGGAGGCGCCGGCACTCACAGTTCGTCCGTTTCGGTCGCCGGGATACCGGCAACCTTCGTGGGCACACCGGCGGTGATCGCAGCCACGACCTCTTGCTGGGTCGTCTCGCGCCGGTCGAACAGGGCGACGTTGCGGCCGAGCCGCAGAACGGTGATCCGGTCTGCGACCTCGAACACGTCGTGAAGGTTGTGGGAGATGAGCACGACTGCGAGCCCCTGCTCGGACAGTCGCGCAACGAGGTCGAGCACCTGGCGCGTCTGCGCGACGCCGAGCGCTGCCGTCGGCTCGTCCAGGATGACGAGTCGCGAGTTCCACATCACCGCCCGGCCGATCGCGACCGACTGACGCTGGCCGCCCGAGAGGCTCGCCACCTGCTGGCGCATCGACCGGATCGTCGTGACCGCGAGCGACTTCATCGTGGCGGCCGTGCGCGCCTCCATCTCGGGCTCCCTGAGGCGGCGGAAGAGGTCGTGGTCCTCGCGACCGAGGAACATGTTCTGGACGACGTCGAGGTTGTCGCAGAGCGCCAGATCCTGGTAGACGACCTCGATTCCCAGGGCCGAGGCGTCCTTCGGGCTCGAGATCTCGACGGTGCGGCCGTCGAAGACGACCTCACCGCCGTCGATCGGATGGATCCCGGCGATGCACTTGATCAGGGTCGACTTGCCGGCGCCGTTGTCGCCGACGAGCGCCATCACCTCACCGGCCCGCACCTCGAAATCGACGTGCGAGAGCGCCTGCACCGAGCCGAAGTTCTTGACGATCCCCCGCGTCTCGAGCACCGGATCACCGGTCGAGGCGGGAGCAGGTGCTGGCAGGGTCTCGGTCACGGTCGCTCCTCGATTCCATTCGAGGCGGTGGAGGCGCCCCGCAGGTCACCTCCACCGCCGTTGTCGCTACGGGTCTAGCAGTACTGCTTGTACGAGCCGTTGCAGACGTCCTTCTTCTTCAGGAAGCCGTCCGTGAACAGCCGCGTGTAGTTGGCCTTCGTGATCCAGATCGGCTTCGCGAGCACGGACGGAACGCCGCGCTGCCCGTTGTTCGTGGAGCCGTTGACCTTCACCTTCTGGCCCTTGATCAGTGCGATGGCCACGTTCGCCGCGGCGTTCGCCTCGAGCTGGATCGGCTTGTAGACCGTGCCCGACTGCCAGCCCGAGATGATGTTCTGCACGCCCTGGGCGGTCGCATCCTGACCCGAGACCGGAATCGGGCTCAGCTTCTTCGCCTTCAGGGCGGTGACGACCGCATTCGCGAGGCCGTCGTTCGCCGCTGCCACGATCTTGATGTTGTTGCCCGTCTTGACGAGCATCTGGTCGAAGATCGTGCGCGCCTTCTGGTTGTCCCACTGCGGCACCCACTGGTCGGCGACCTTCTTCAGGCTCCCCGCCTTGATGTAGGGCTGCAGCACGGAGAGGTACCCGTTGCGGAACAGCGTCGCGTTGTTGTCGGTCGGCCCGCCGTTCAGCAGCGCCAGCGGCGTGCCCTTCGGGATCGTGCCGCCGTTCTTCGCCCTCAGGGCCGCGACGATACCCTTGCCCTGGAGCTTGCCGACCTGGACGTTGTCGAACGAGACGTAGTACGACGAGGCGCCGTTCAGGGTCAGGCGGTCGTAGTCGATCGACTTGACGCCCTTCGACTTCGCGTCCTTCTCGATCGCGGCACCCGAGCCGGAGTCGAGGTTGACGAGCAGGATCACCTTGGCGCCGTTGGCGATGCACGTATCGGCCTGGCTCTTCTGCGTCTGGGCGCTGCCCTCGGCGTTGACGATGCTGTACGACACACCGGCCCGCTTGAAGTTCTGGGCGAGATAGCGGCGATCCTGCGTCTCCCAGCGGACGGACGACTTGCTGTCCGGCAGCAGAGCGCAGATCTCGGCGTTCGCCGTCTTCGCGGTCGGCTTGGCGAACGCCGCCGTGACGGTGACGCTGACCGCCAAGAGCGCCACGAGCGACGCGATGACAATCTTCTTCACGTGTGTTCTCCTCCTGGTTGATGCCGTCTGGAAACGGCGTGGCAAGCCTACAACCCTCGGTGGCTGTGTTTCAACGCCGCCACCGCTTCTTGCTCCTGCACGGGCGGTCGAGCCCGGATGAGGCGGGGATGGCACCTCCTTCCTCGGTCGCTCCCGCTGTCGGCTGACACCCGGCCTGGCCGGATGAAAGACGTCGATGCGATGGGATGGTCACGAAACTCTCTCCCGGCGCCGACCGGCGAGCTCGGCAACCCGCCAGGGCTCGGCGAGGACGCCGCGCAGGATGAGCGCTGCGGCACCGCGGACGGCGGCACCGTCGCCGAGCTCCGAGGCGCGCACCTCGCACTCCGACCAGGCGCTCGAGAGGACACGCTCCTCGAGGCTCCGGCGAACCGGGACCGTCAGCCAGGGAGCGAGGGCGCCGAAGCACCCTCCCAGCACGATCGCGTCGACATCGAGCAGGTTGACGGCGGACGCAAGCCCGATCCCGAGGTAGTGCCCGGTCTCCGCAAGGCTGCGGAGCGTCTCGGGGTCGCCCTTCTCGGCGCGGCGGACGAGCTCACGGGTCAGGTTCCGCGTCTTGCCGCTCGCTCCGGCGCGGATGCCGGCGCGGCGAGCGATCGCCTCCTCGCCGACGAACACCTCGAGACAGCCCCTCGAACCGCAGTTGCACAGCGGACCATCCGGGTCGACGGTGAGGTGCCCGAACTCTCCTCCGAAGCCGTGTGCTCCCCGGAAGAGTTGGCCGTCGACGAAGATCCCACCGCCGACGCCGATCTCGCCGAAGACGCAGATGAAGTTGTCGACGTCCCGACCGACACCCTGCCAGTGCTCGGCCAGCGCCGCGAGATTGGACTCGTTGTCGGCCCGGACGGGGAAGCCGGGTAGGCGCGAGCAGATCTCGGTCGCGACGGTGATCTCCGACCAGCCGAGGTTCGGCGCCCGCAGAAGCGTCCCGGTCTGGGCCTCGACGACGCCGGGCAGCGCGACCCCGATCCCGACCGGGACGAGGTCGTCGTCCTGCGCAGCGGCGAGTGCCTCCTGCGCCATCCGAACGAGTCTCGCGAGCACGGGCCCGGGACGGGAACGGCGGTTGTCGGTATGGACGTGCCGTTCGTAGCGGATCGTCCCGGTCAGGTCCTCGACGCAGGCCGCGAGATAATCGACGTTGACCTCGAGCCCCACCGCCGCGATCCGGTCGTCGAGCTCGAGCGTCTGCGCCGGCCGGCCGACCCGGCCGACGTTCTCGTCCGAGCCAGTCTCCCGTAGCAACTCGAGGTCGATCAGCTCGCCGACGAGGCTCGAGACGGTGCCGCGGGTCAGGCCTGTCGCCGCCGCAACGCGGGCACGCGAGCGGGGGGCGCCGCTCGCGATCTGCTGGAGGACGATGCCGAGGTTGGCGCGGCGGACGGTCGTCTGGTCGGCACGCGCGCTGCTGCTCTGGGGCCGCTCGAAGCTCACGCGGGGATCCTCGGAACGGTGGCTAGCGGCATCGGGAAGGTCACGTTCTGGTCGTATTTGTATGACCAGCGGACAAACTAACCCGGGCGGGCACTCGTGTCAACGCCGGTTCAGACGCCGTTCAGGGCCCGGGGCTCGTAGACTCGCCCGGTGATCGCGGACGCCCACGTCGACCTCCTGTTCGAGCTCGCCCATCGCGAGCTGCGAGGAGGCGAGCGGGGAGCGTTCGCCCGCACCTGGCTGCCACTGCTCGAAGCCGGCGGCGTCGGCCTCCAGGTCTGCCCCATCTTCGTCGAGCTGGAGCGGCAGCCGGAGGGCACGTTGCGCGAGGCGCTCGGCCAGGCGACCGTGTTTCGACGGGCCGTTCACGAATGCGAGGAACGGGTCGTACAGGTCCGCTCCCCCGGCGACCTCGACGCGGTCGAGCATGGTGAGCGAGTCGGGCTGATGCTGTCCCTCGAGGGCGTGGAGCAGTTCGGCTACGAGACCTGGCCTGCCGAGACGTTCTTCGAACTCGGCATGCGGATGGCGGGCCTGACCTGGAATCGCCGCAACCCGTTCGCCGACGGAGCCGCGGAGGACGCCGGTGGCCTCTCGCGACTCGGGCGCACCCTCGTCGACGAGCTCGTCGCGCTCGGGGTCGTGCTCGACCTCGCGCACGCTTCGCCGGCGACGTTCTCCCAGGTGCTCGACCGCGTCTCGGGCAGCGGTGTCATCTGCTCGCATGCCGCCTGTCGCGCCGTCAACGACCATCCCCGCAACCTCTCGGACGA
This sequence comes from uncultured Gaiellales bacterium, assembly GCA_964581085.1. Lineage (GTDB taxonomy): Bacteria > Actinomycetota > Thermoleophilia > Gaiellales > Gaiellaceae > Gaiella. The sequence continues at coordinate 34,890 of CAZOMP010000014.1, forward strand.
GCAACTGCGTGCGCTTGCGGCCGCCGGCGGCCTCTTCGGGCTGATGCTGCACCCGCTCGCGATCGGGCACGAGCAGCGCACGATCGACCGCGTCGTCGACCACCTCGAGCATGCCGCAGGCGTGATCGGCGTCGACCATCTCTGCTTCGGCGGCGATTTCACGACGCGCCTGAGCGAGGTCCTACCGTCCGCTCGGGAGCCTGCCGACGGACTCGCGCCGCCGGGTCTGCAGCCGGGAGCCGGCATCGAGGGCCTGATGGGGCCAGAGGACTACCCGGCCCTGATCGACGGCCTCAGACGGCGCAGCTGGAGCGACGACGACATCGCGGCGGTGAGCTCCGGGAATCTGCTCGGTTTCCTCCGCCGCGTGCTGCCGGGATAGCAGCGTCCGGATCAGAGGAGGCTGGCGCCGATCGCCCCGCCCAGGTCGCCGAGCTCGGCGAGCCGGTAGACGGGCTTCTCGGCGAAGAACGTGTGCTCGTTCGCCGCTGCCTCGATCCGCGCCAGCCACTCGGGGCCGAGCCGCTCCCCCAGCCCACCGCCGATCACGACCGCTTCGACGTCGAGCAGCGTCACGGCGGAACCAATCCCGACGCCGAGCGCCTCGACCGCCCGCTGGATCAGCTCCTCGGCCACGTTGTCGCCCTGCTGGAGCGCGCGCAGCCAGACGCCGCTCGTGAGCCGGTCGCGGCCGCGCTTCTCCATGATCTCGAAGAGCGTTGTCCCGTGTTCCTTGGCCCTCTCCCGGGCCCGCTCCTCGAGCGCACCCCGGCCGGCGTACGCCTCCACGCAACCGTCGAGCCCGCAGTTGCAGCGACGGCCGCCCGGTTTCACGCAGACGTGCCCGATCTCACCCGCGGAGCCTCGGCCCTCGAGTTGACGTCCGTCGATCACGACTCCACCGCCGACGCCCGTACCCCAGAAGACGCCGAGGAACGAGGCGTACTCTCGCCCGGCTCCGAAGCGCTGCTCGGCTGCAACGGCGACGCTGACGTCGTTGCCCACCCTGACCGGGCGCCCGAGCTCCTCGGCGAGCGCCGGCCCGAGGGCATACGGCGCCTGCCAGCCGTCGATGTTCGGGACCTGCTGCACCGAGCCCCCTACGACGTCGATCGCCCCGGGGGCACCGACGCCGACCCCAGCGAGCCCCATCGGCTCGACGCCCGCATCCTCGAGCGCCGCGTGCATCGCCTCGGCGAGCTGCAGCATCACCGCCTCGGGCCCCCCTGTCCGCGGCGTCTCCCGCCGCGCCCGGCCGAGCACGTTGGCTGCGCCGTCGGTCACGACGGCCTGGATCTTGGTGCCCCCGAGATCGAGACCGCCTTTCATCGTCGGGGCGCTCACGGCAGCCAGCGGACGACCTCCTCGAGCGGCCTGCGGTTCGCACGCGCACTCCATTCTGCGACCGAGTGGCTCGCGACATCACGGGGCCGCCCCGGAATCCCGAAGCTGAGCACGATCGCCGGTGTCTCGTCCGCCGCTGCTTCGAGCACCTCGCGGGCCAGGTCGCTGTCCGCAATCCCGTTGGGGCACGATGCAAGGCCCTCGGCCCAGGCCGCAAGCAGCATGCTCTGCACCGCCCGGCCCGCGTCGAACATGACCGGCCCCTTGCCGTGCACGAGCACCGCGACGACGAGCCCGGCAGTGCGGACGTTGTCACCGACGTAGACGGCCTCGGCGAGCCGCTCGATCCGCTCGGAGCTCGTCGGGACGACGAACGTCCACGGCTGCCGGTTGCGGGACGACCCCGAGAGACGTCCGGCGTCGAGGATCCGGACGACGAGATCGCGCGGCAGGGCACCGGGCGAGGTCCGCCGTTCGTCGCGGCGGCTCGCAATGGCGAGCAACGTGTCCACGCAACAAGCCTAGACCAGGGTCGGAGGCTTTACGATCACTCGATGGCCAGCCCGGTCGACCAGGAGACGGTCAGTCTGCTGCGCTGGCTCCGACGCCAGCTGCGCCAACCGACTCCGGAGCGAGAGCGGCTCGAAGCCGCCGTGCAGAACGACGACCCGGCCGAGGCGCGCCGTCTCGTCGAGCTCTATCCGTTCGGCGAGACGCAGCGGCGTCATCTCGAGGGCTTGCTCGAGCGCTGGGAGCGCGCGCGTGGCCCGCGCTGAGAACGAGGCGATCGTCCGGGGTATCTTCGCCGCCTTCGCGGAGAAACGCGGCTTCGCGCTCCGCGACGTCTTCGCCGAGGATGCCACCTGGTCCGTCCCGGGCACCGGCACGATGGCCGGGGTCTTCGCCGGGCGGGAGGCGATCTTCCGCTTCCTCGGCCGCTTGCCCAGGGAGACGGACGGGACCTACTCCTCGCACCTGCTCGACGTCCTCGCCTCGGACGACCGGGCCGCGGCGCTCTACCGCGCGCGCGGGCGGCGACGGGGACGTACGCTCGAGCTCGATCAGGTGCTCCTCTTCCGGATCGAGAACGGCCTCGTCCGCGAAGTCGTCGCCCTTCCGACCGACCCGGCTGCGTTCGAGGAGTTCTGGGCCTGATCGCCGCGTCCGCGCCGGCTGATCGTGGATCACCTGTCGAATGGCCCGGCTCGAGGTCCTACTCGCCGCGATCCTCTTCGGTACCACCGGCGCCGCCCAGGCGCTCGGCCCGGACAGCTCGACGCCGCTGACGGTCGGGGCCGCTCGAATCGTCGTCGGCGGCGCGATCCTCGTCCTGCTCGCGCTCACCTCCGGCGGACTTCGGGGACAATGGCCGGCCGGTCCGGTCCTCATCGCCGGCGCCGGCGTGGCCGTCTATCAGCTCGCCTTCTTCGCGGCGGTCGCCGATACGGGCGTCGCCGTCGGGGCAATCGTGGCGATCGGTTCCGGGCCCGTCTTCGCCGGCGTGCTCGAGCGCGTGCTCGACGGAACCTGGCCCGGGAGGACATGGTCGATCGCGACAGCACTTGCGGTCGCGGGAGTCGCGGTACTCTCGCTCGCCGCCACCGCGGAGGCGGCGCTCTCGGGCAAGGGGATCGCGTTCGCGCTCGTCGCCGGAGCCGGGTATGCGGCCTACACGGTCGTGGCCAAACGGCTGCTGCGACTCGGCCATGGACCCGTCCCCGTGATGGGTGCTGCGTTCGGGGTCGGAGCCGTGCTCCTCCTCCCCGTTCTCGCCTTCGGCGAGACGGCGTGGCTGCAGACGCCAGACGGGCTGGCGCTCGTGCTCTACCTCGGCATCTTCCCCACGGCCGTCGCGTACGTCCTGTTCGGACGCGGGCTGCGGCGCCTCGAAGCGTCGGAGGTGACGACGCTCGTCCTGGCCGAGCCGGTGACGGCCACGATCCTCGGGGTGGTCGTACTCGACGAGCACGTCGGCCCCGGCGGCGCGCTCGGAGCCGGGCTCGTGCTCGCGGGGCTCGCCGTGCTGGCACTGTCGCGACCACGGCGAGACGGCGCCGAGGTGCCACTCTGAACGCCGTGCGCCGTCTCGGTGCTACCGCGCAGCCTCGCCCGGCCCGGCCGTTCCTCCGAGCGACTCGAACACGAGCTCGAGCAGGCGCCCCGAGGAGAGCACGTGCTCGCGGGCGAGCAGCCGCGCTGCGGCAGGACTCCCTGCCGCCATCGCCCCCCGGATGGCGCGGTGCTGCAGGTCGTTCTTCGCGTACAGCTCGTCGAGCTCGACGCGGGCGCTCCAGACGCGGTCGCCGACAAACGTCCTCCGGGCGCTCTTTGCGAGCCGCTCCACGAGGGGCATCCCTGCCACGCGGTAGATGACGTCGTGGAAGGCGTAGTTGGCCTGCATCCACTCGGAGAAGAGCGGCGACTCGCTTGCCGGCCCGCGCCGTGCCTGCTCGCGCAGCTCCACCGTCAGCTGCGAGAAGCTCCGCTGCGCCTCGTCGAGCGCCTCGAGATCAGAGGGGGTCAGCCGTTGCGCCGCCACCTCGGTGGCGAGCGCCTCGAGCTCGGCCCGGACGAGGTAGGCCTCGCGCAGCTCGCCGGGGGAGACCGAGCGCACACGGACGCCGCGGTTCGGCTCGAAGGAGACGAGCCCGAGCGCGGCGAGTCGCCGCAGCGCCTCCCTGACCGGTGTGCGCGAGACGGCAAAGCGATCCGAGAGCTGCTCCTGGCGCAGCACCGTCCCGGGCGGGATCAGCCCGCCCAGGATCTCGTCCTCGAGCACCCGGGCGATGTCGTCGGCCTTGGTGGAGAGCAGGGTGCTCATGCCGGAAGTGTACGAATCACATCCAGAATTGGGAATCTTGGATCCGAAACCGGCGATGATTCAGGAAACACGGCCGCATAATCTCCAGGTAGGATCCGAGATACCGTCTTATTGGATCCAGAAGGAGCCGAGATGAGCCGAAGCGACACCGTTCAGCGCCCGTACACGCCCGACGACGTCGAGCGGCTGCGCGGCTCCATCCAGGTCGAGCACACGCTCGCCCGCCTCGGTGCGGAGCGGCTCCGCCGACTGCTGGCCGAGGAGGAGTGGGTCCCAGCCCTCGGCGCGATGACCGGCGGACAGGCGGTACAGATGGTGAAGGCAGGGCTGAAGGCGATCTACCTCTCGGGCTGGCAGGTCGCCGCCGACGCGAACCTCGCGGGTTCGACCTACCCCGATCAGAGCCTCTATCCCGCCAACAGCGCTCCGGCCCTCGTGAAACGGATCAACAACGCCCTCCTGCGCGCCGACCAGATCGCACACGCGGAGGGTGACGACGGGACGTACTGGCTCGCCCCGATCGTGGCCGACGCCGAGGCCGGCTTCGGCGGGCCGCTCAACGCCTACGAGATCACGAGGGCGTTCATCGAGGCAGGTGCGGCGGCCGTCCATTTCGAGGACCAGCTCTCGTCCGAGAAGAAGTGTGGCCACCTCGGCGGCAAGGTGCTCGTGCCGTCGAGCCAGCACGTGCGCACGCTCGTGGCGGCCCGGCTCGCGGCCGACGTCGCCGGTGTGCCGACGCTCGTCGTCGCCCGTACGGACGCGCTCTCGGCCACGCTCCTGACGAGCGACATCGACGCGAGTGACGCCGTCTTCTGCACCGGCGAGCGTACGCCCGAGGGGTTCTTCCGGGTGCGGGACGGAATCGAGGCCGCGATCGCGCGAGGCCTCGCCTACGCGCCCTACGCCGACCTGCTCTGGTGCGAGACATCGGTCCCCGACCTGGCCGAGGCGAAACGCTTCGCGGCTGCGATCCACGAACGCTTCCCCGGCAAGCTCCTCGCCTACAACTGCTCCCCGTCCTTCAACTGGCGCAAGCACCTCAGCGACAGCCAGATCGCCGCCTTCCAGAAGGAGCTCGCCGCCCTGGGCTACCGGTTCCAGTTCATCACGCTCGCCGGCTTCCATGCGGTCAACCTCTCGATGTTCGAGCTCGCACGCGGCTACCGGGACGAGTCGATGACCGCCTACGTTCGACTGCAGGAGCGGGAGTTCGAGCTCGAGGACGACGGCTACACCGCCACCCGCCACCAGCGCGAGGTCGGTGCCGGCTATTTCGACGAAGTCCTGCAGACGATCACCGGCGGCACCAGCTCGACGCTCGCCCTGAAGGGCTCGACGGAGGAGGGCCAGTTCGCCGCCGCCTGAGCTGCCGCATGAGATGATGGCCCGGATGATCGTCGACGACGTTCTCAGCACCGAAGCCCGTACCTTCCTGGACGAGTTGGAGCGGAGGTTCGGCGAGCGGCGGCGCGAGCTGCTCGCCCGCCGGGAGGAGCGGCTACAGCGGCTGCGGGCAGGCGAGCTGCCCGATTTTCTCCCGGAGACGGCGGAGATCCGTGCGGCACGGTGGCAGGTGGCGCCGTACCCGGCCGAGATCGCCGACCGGCGGGTGGAGATCACCGGCCCGGTCGATCGCAAGATGGTGATCAACGCCCTCAACTCGGGGGCGAAGGTCTTCATGGCCGACTTCGAGGACGCGAACTCGCCCACCTGGGCGAACTGCATCGAGGGGCAGCGCAACCTGACCGACGCGCTGGAACGAACGATCTCGCTCGACAGTGGCGGCAAACGGTACGCGCTCGGCCCGGATCCGGCCGTTCTCTTCGTGCGACCACGCGGCTGGCACCTGGAGGAGCGTCACTACGAGGTCGACGGCCGGCCGATGTCGGGGTCGTTGTTCGACTTCGGCCTCTACTTCTTCCGCAACCACGGCCGCAACGGGCGCTACTTCTACCTCCCCAAGCTCGAGTCGCACCTGGAGGCGCGGCTCTGGAACGACGTCTTCCGATGGTCGCAGGAGCAGCTCGGCGTACCGCAGGGCACGGTCAAGGCGACGGTCCTGATCGAGACGATCCTCGCCGCCTTCGAGATGGACGAGATCCTGTACGAGCTGCGTGACCACTCCGCCGGGCTCAACGCCGGACGCTGGGACTACATCTTCAGCGTGATCAAGAAGCTCGGGCACCGGCCCGAGATGGTGCTTCCCGACCGCGGCGACGTGACGATGGCGGTGCCGTTCATGCGCGCCTACTGCGAGTTGCTCGTGAAGACCTGCCACGGCCGCGACGCCTTCGCGATGGGCGGGATGGCGGCGTTCATCCCCTCCCGCCGCGACGCCGAGGTGAACGCGGTCGCTCTCGCAAAGGTGCGTGAGGACAAGGAGCGCGAGGCCTCCCAGGGCTTCGACGGCACCTGGGTCGCCCATCCCGACCTCGTCCCGGTCGCGAAGGAGGTCTTCGACGCCCACCTCGGCGACCGGCCCAACCAGATCGACCGTACCCGTGACGACGTCCACGTCGGCGCCGCCGAGCTCCTCGACGTCGCCGCGACCCCGGGCGCGGTGACCGAGGCCGGCCTGCGCAACAACGTCTCCGTCGGCATCCAGTACCTGGCTGCGTGGCTGCAGGGCTCCGGCGCGGTCGCGATCAACAACCTGATGGAAGATGCCGCCACGGCCGAGATCAGCCGCTCCCAGATCTGGCAGTGGCTCCACCACGGGCGCATCGCTTCCGACGACGTCCGCCGCATCACCGACGAGGAGATCGCATCGCTCGGCCCCGGGTATGACGACGCGCGCGCCATCTTCGAGAGCGTCGCGACGCGGCCCGACTACGTCGAGTTCCTCACCCTTCCCGCCTACGACCGGCTGACGGCGGCCGAGTCGCCGTAGCGCGACGCGGCGCCGGCCTTCGATGCACGCGCGGCGCCTCGCGACCGCCGACAGCTTTCTCGAGGCTGCCGGGCCGTTCCTGCTCGCGCACGAGGCGGAGCACAACCCGCCTCTCGGCCTGCTCGGTCGGTTGCGGGCCGAGCCCCGGCTCTACGGCTTCGATCCCATCTACGTCGTCGTCGAGAACGAGGAGTACGTCGCCGGCTGCCTCCTGCGAACGCCGCCCTACGGCGCCATCCTGTCCCGCTTCGAGGCTCTCGCGGGCGTCGACGTGCTCGTGCGCGAACTGCGGGGCGAGTCCCTCCCGGGCGTCCTTGGCCCGTCCGGGGCCGTTGGGCGGTTCGCCGCAGGATGGGCGGGCGAGGCACGCGTCTCCACCCGGGTCACGCTCCGCCAGCGAGTGCACGCGGCAGGTCACGTGCTGCCGCTGACCCGGGCACCGGGGCGCATGCGCGTCGCGACCCCGGAGGATGCGGAACTCGTCGTGGAATGGATCGCTGCGTTCGCCGCCGAGGTGCTCCCCGACTCAATGCATGTGGAGGACGCGCGCGCCTCCTACGAGCGTCGGGCGCGCGATCGCGACGGCGCGTGGCTGCTCTGGGACGACGGCGAGCCGGTCTCCCTCGCCGCCTACGGAAATCCGACGCCGTCCGGGCAGCGCGTCGGGCCGGTCTATACCCCGCCCGAGTTCCGCGGCCGCGGCTACGCAACCTCGCTCGTCGCCGATCTGACCGCCGAGCGCCTTGCCGCGGGAGCGCGGTTCTGCTTCCTCTTCACCGACCTCGCGAACCCGACCTCGAACGCGATCTACGCACGGATCGGCTACGAGCCGGTCGCCGACTGGGATCAGTGGCTGTTCGAGGGGATCGAGGGATGAGGGCGGGATGCCGATACGGCGACCATGTCGTCGCGTCTCTATCTGACGATCGGGATCACGATCGCCGCGGTCGCATTCGGCGGCTGGCGGATGCTGCTCCCAGGCACGGGCGGCGGTGACTCGAACGCGATCTCCGACGGTGTCTCCTCACTCGTCTCGACGACGCTGAACGCACAGTTCATGGGCGCCGAGGCCAGCCTCGACGCCGAAAAGACGGCGACGGGCTCCTACGCCGGCACTCCCATTCAGGCTCCGCTCACGCTCGTCCGTGCCGATGCATCCTCGTACTGCATCGAGCTCTCACAGGGCCCCGTGCTGCAGCACGTGAACGGGCCCGGCGGCACCCCCCAGCCCGGCGCCTGCTGATCTGTCCTCGGCTCAGCCGAGGAACTCGACGATCGCGTCCGCCGTCGCGTCGAAGTCGTCCCAGAGAACGCTGTGACCCCCGGGCACCTCGACGCGCGTGATGCTCGCGCGTGTCGGCACCGCGATCGGGAGCCACGAGCGGACGCCGAGGACGACGAGCGTCGGACAGCGAGGCCAGGGCGGAGCGGGTGCTGCCATCTCGCTCCAGGCGACGATGACGGCCGGCGGCGCCCACTGCCAGCGGTAGCGGCCGTCTCCACCCGCGGCAAGATGCTCGCTGGCCTCCTCCTCGAGCAGCTCGCGCGGGGTCGTGAAGAGCGAGCCGTCCGCAAGGCGCGCCTCGACGGCCTCGTCACGGTCTGCAAACGACACATCCGCGCAGGCGAGCTCCGCCCGCTCCCCCGCGACGGCCGGATCGATGTGCATCGCCGGGTCGAGCAGGACCGCCCGCTCGACGAGATCGGGGTGGCGGCGCGCCACCTCCGCCACGAGCCGACCGCCGAAGCTGTGGCCGATCCAGTCCGCCTGCTCGATCCCGAGCGCAGTGACGGTCTCGACCAGGTCCTCGACGTGCTGCTCGACACCCCACGGCGGTGCCCAGGTCGAGCGGCCGTGACCGCGTAGATCGACGCCGATCACGCGGTGCGACGGCAGCCGCTCCTCGCCCAGCTTGCGGAAGCGGCGCCCGTGCCCTGTGACCCCGTGCAGGCAGACGACCGGCGGGCCGTCGGCGACGCCCCACTCGACGGTGCTCAGCTGCACAGGCACACCACCTCAGCGAAGCGGGGAGAACGAGGTGGGTGTGAGAATCCGGTTCTGCTGCGTGTGGATCAGCGGCCGTAGCTTCTCGAGTACGGCACGCCAGTCGTCACGCTCCTGGAGGGCCGCCCGCCGTTCCTCCCGCTGCCCGAAGCTGTCATACCGCCACATGCTCGTGTACGTCGACAACGAGCCGATCTCGGTCGTGAAGGCACCGACGAAGCCGCCGAGCACCTCCTGCTGGATCGGGATGCCTTCCTCGGCGTAGATCCGCAGAAGCTCGGCCAGCTTGTCCGTCTGGACGTGATAGTCGCGCTGCTCGACGATGACCACGATCAGATCGCCTCCCCGATTCCGCTCATCGCAAGGTACTTGAGCTCTACCCAGTCGTCGATCCCGTAGCTCGACCCCTCGCGTCCGATCCCCGACTCCTTGACGCCGCCGAACGGCGCTACCTCGGTCGAGATGATGCCGGTGTTGATGCCGACGATTCCGTACTCGAGCGCCTCCGCCACCCGCCACGTGCGGTCGAGGCTGCCCGTGTAGAAGTAGGCGGCGAGCCCGTACGGCGTGTCGTTGGCGATCCTCACCGCCTCGGCGTCGGACGTGAAGCGCGCGATTCCGGCAACGGGGCCGAACGTCTCCTCCGAGCTCATCGCCATCTCCATCGTCACCCCGGTGAGTACCGAGGGCTGGAAGAACTGACCCTCGATACGGCTGCCGCCGTGGACGACCTCCGCTCCCTTCGCGACCGCGTCCTCGACGTGCCGCTCGACCTTGGCGACCGCCGGCTCGTCGATCAGCGGACCGACCTGAGCGCCGTCCGCAAAACCGTCGGCCACCTTGAGTCCGGCGACGCTCTCCGTGAACGCCGCCACGAACGCGTCGTAGATCCCGGCCTGCACGAGGAAGCGATTGGCCGAGACGCAGGTCTGGCCGGAGTTGCGGAACTTGCACGCCATCGCGCCCGCGACCGCGGCGTCGACGTCTGCGTCGTCGAAGACGATGAAGGGTGCGTTGCCGCCGAGCTCGAGCGACACCTTCTTGATCTGGGCGGCGCACTGCGCCATCAGGATCTTCCCCACCTCGGTCGACCCGGTGAACCCGAGCTTGCGAACGGTCGGGTTGGACGTCAGCTCGCCTCCGATCTCAGGCGCATCGCCAGAGTCGCCCGTGACGACGGAGAAGACACCGGCCGGCATCCCGGCTTCCTCCGCCAGAGCTGCGATCGCGAGCGCAGTCAGTGGCGTCTGCTCGGCCGGCTTGAGCACCATCGTGCAGCCGACCGCGAGCGCCGGCGCGGACTTCCGCGTGGGCATGGCAGCAGGGAAGTTCCAGGGCGTGATCCCGGCGGTGACTCCGATCGGCTCACGCAACGCCACGATGCGGCGATCGGCAAGCGGCTGGGGGATCACGCGGCCGTCGACACGCCGCGCCTCTTCGCCGAACCACTCGTAGAACGAGGCGGCATAGGCGATCTCACCCTTCGCCTCCGCGAAGGGCTTGCCCTGTTCGCGGACGAGGATCCGCGCCAGATCGTCGGCGCGGTCCAGCATCGAGTCGGCGAGCCGGCGGAGAATCCTGGCGCGGTCCTTCGCGAGCATGTGCTTCCAGGTGGGAAGCGCGCGTTCTGCTGCCTCGACCGCCCGCCGGGTCTCGGCGGCGCCCAGCCGCGGCACCTCCGCGATCGTCTCGCCCGTTGCGGGATCGACCACGGGGAACGTCGCACCCGAGTCGGCATCGATCCAGGCGCCGTCAACGTACGCCTGGGTTCGAACGAGATCTTCCTGCAGGATCGCCACCGCCCGGAGACGATAGCGATCCCCGCCCGAGTCTCGTCCTGCGGTGGCGTCTGGCGCCCGACCCGTTGCGCTCGCGGCGGAGTACGGGCACGATGAGCCCATGCCCGATGTCCGCTTCGGCCGAGGCGCGACCGTCTTCGGCCCTGCTTGCGAGGAAGAACGGGAGAGTTGGCAAGGCTTCGCCGCCACGAACCGGTAGTCGAAGCCCGCGAACGCTTCAACTTCACGTGCGACGTGCTCGACGGTCCGCGTGCTGATGCGTATGCGACGGCGCTTCTCGCCGTCGGCAACGACGGCGTGATCGAGCGGCAGACCTTCCGGCAGCTCGGCCAGGCAGCGGCCCGCTGGTCGGCCCTGCTCCGCGACCGTGGCCTCGACTCGGGCGACCGACTGCTCGTGGCGGTCGATGATCCTCCCACCTGGGCTGCGCTCCTCCTCGGCGCCATCGGGGCCGGAGTCGTCCCTGTCCACACGGACCTGTCGGTCCCGGACGCCCTCGAACGCGTGACGACCCACAGCGGCGCTCGCTTGCTCGTGACCGACAGGGATCGTCTGAGCGCAGGTAGTGGGCTCCGCCGCGCGCCGATCGAGACGCTCGTCGTGGCAGCGGTGCAGGCGACGCTTTCAGTGCATGTCTCGGCTGGGCCGAGCCAAGAGACCTTCGTCGACGAAGCCGCGGTCGTTCTCTACGAGCTCGATACCTCCGGCGGCGTCGTGACGACCTATGACCACGGCTTCACTGCCGAACTGGCAAACCGCCTCGACGTATGGCTGGACGTCCGGCCGGGAGACACCGTCTGGTCTGCGGCGCCCGCCGGGTCCGACGACGCCGTTCGCGCCCTGCTTGGGTCGCTCGGTCGCGGAGCCTCAATCATCCTCGAGCCCCGGACGCTGCCGATCGAGGAGCAGCTCGATTTGCTCGCACGACTCCGGGTGACCGTCCTCTGCGAGACGCCGACCCGGCTGCAGGAGCTCACAAATGACGGGGGCCCGGTCGCCATCGCGCCAGGGCTTCGTCTGGTAGTTCGGCTCGCAAGCGCATCGCCGTCCCTCGCCGAAGACGAGAGTGAGTACGCCCACAGGGCAGCGGTCGTGCCGGTGGCGACTCCGTCTCCGGACGACGTCGCCGACGCGTGGCCACTCGCCCCGGAGCCAGACCAGGCGGATCCCGGGCCGTCGCCTATGGCGCCCTCCGTCTCGCGGCAGGCCGCGAAGGCACAGGCCAAGGAGGAGAAGCGGCGACTTAAGGAGGAGGAACGCCGTCGCAAGGAGGAGGTGCGCGCCGCCGGGAGCGCAACCCGGGGAGAGCACAACGCGCGGCAGCCCCGGCGAAGGGCGGAAGCCAAGGCGAGGGCCGCCGATGAGAAGGCGAAGCGCACCCTCGAGCGGGGCGAGGCAGACCGGCTTCGCAGGACCGACGCTGGGACGGCGGCTGCTGTGAAGGCACAGACGGCAATGGCGAAGGCACAACGGGAGGTAGAGCTCGTCGAGGCCGAACGCCGTCGCAAGACAGAAGCCGTCGCGCTGGCCGAAGCCGCCGCGAGAGTGGCGGTTTCGAAGGAAGCCGGCCCCGCGCCGGGGCCGGCAGCCGCCTCTGCGACCACGGAGTCGGCCCCCACACCGGAATCGCCGCTCGTCCAGCGGCTCGAGGCATACGGTAGGAACGCACGACAATCGCGCTCCGACCAGCCGACGGAATGAGCCGGTGAGTCAGGTTATCGAGGCGCCCGTCGAAGTCGGCGAGCCCGGGCAGGACGAGCAGTTCGACCACGCCACTCCGTGGGTCGTGATCGTCTGGAACGACCCGATCAACCTGATGAGCTACGTCACGTTCGTGCTCCGGAAGCTGTTCGGGTACTCGAAGTCCGAGGCGACCCGGCTGATGCTGCAGGTGCACAACGAGGGCAAGGCCGTCGTCTCGTCCGGCGAGAAGGAGAAGGCCGAGTTCGACGTGGCGCGTCTCCACGCTCATGGCCTCTGGGCGACTCTACGCCAGGACTAGCGTGATCGTCGGCCGCCGCATCCAGCGAGACCGCAACGGCGGCTACCGCCTCAGACTTCCGCGAGCCGAGCGGGAGCTGCTGGCCTCGCTCCCGTCACAACTACGGGAACTGCTGAAGGACGGCAGCGGCGATCCCGCCTTGCGCCGTCTCTTCCCGCCCGCCTACCTCGAGGACACCGAAGCCGACGACGAGTATCGACGGCTCATGCGGGAGGAGCTGCTCGACGGAAAGCTCGCCGCACTCCGGATCGTGGAGGAGACCGCATTCGCGGAGCGGCTCGACGCTGAGGAGCTCGCGGCCTGGCTCGGCGCCCTCGAAAGCCTGCGCCTGTACCTCGGTACGTTGCTCGACGTGACCGAGGAGAGCTACGAGTCGGCTCCGGATCCAAACGACCCGGACGCACCGATGGTGGCGCTCTACGGCTACCTCAGCTGGCTCCAGGAGCAGACCGTCGAGGCGCTCTCGGGCGAGCTTTGAAGCCAGACGGTTCGAACTCGAGGAGCACCCGGCCGGCCGGCAGCTCGAGGCTCGCCTGCACCGCCTCGTCGATCCGCTCGAGCGGGAACACCTCGCCGAGCAATGGTGCCAGCTCGAGCCTCCCCGCGGCGACGTGCTCGAGCAGGAGCGGCAGCGCGACGGCGGGATCCTCGGAGCCGTACATCGTGCCCGTGAGTACCTTCTCCCGGCGCAGGAACTCACCCGGGTCGACCTCGAGGCGCATGCCGGTCGGCGGCAGGCCGACGAGCACCGTCGTACCGCCGCTGCGCGTGAAACGGAGCGCGGTCACCATCGTGTCCGGGAAGCCGACCGCGTCGAAGCCGTAGTCGGCGCCGACGGGAACCACCTCTCCCATTAGCTCCTTCAGCTCTTCCGGTCGTGTCGCGTGCGTGGCACCCAGACCGAGCGCCTGGGCCCGGCGGGACTCGACGGGGTCGACGACGACGATCGTCTCGAGCCCTGCGAGCCGCGCGCCCTGGACGACGAACTGGCCCACACCGCCCGCTCCGATCACGATCGCACTCCCACCCGGCTGGGCGCGTGCCGCGAAGAGGACCGCCCCGACTCCGGTGAGCGCAGCGCAGCCGAGCAGCGCCGCCTCCCGAAGCGGCACCGAGCCGTGGGTCGGCAGCGCCACCTTCTCGTCGACGACGAGCCTTTCTGCCCACGCGCCGGTCGCAGTGCCGCGGTAGACGGTATCGCCGCGAAGCGAGATCCCGGTCGTCCCGTCGACGAGCGTCCCGTTGCCGATCGCACGGTGCAACGGCACGCAGGCTGCGGGACGGGAGCGGGCGCAGTCGGGGCAGTGGCCGCACGACGGTGCCCACGAGAGCACGACCTCGTCCCCGACGGAGACCGATCTGACGGCATCGCCGACGGCCTCCACGATGCCGGCGCCTTCGTGGCCGAGCACCATCGGCGTCGGACGTTGGAACTCACCCTTGACCTGGTGAAGATCGGTTCCGCAGATACCGGCGGCCTCCATCCGCACGACCACGTCGTGCGGGCCGGGCTCTGCCAGGTCGAGCTCGACCAGCTCGAACGGTTTGCCCACACCGCGGAACAGGCCGGCTCGTGCTCGCATCTCGCAGCGACGCTAACACGACCGCGAGCCTCGACGGTAGGCTCCTGGGCCTGAGCGCCGAGCGAGACACCGTCGTCTTCATCCCCGCCTGGAACGAGGAGGCGAGCCTGCCGGCGGTGCTCGCCGAACTGGCAACGACGCTTCCCGACGCAGACGTGCTCGTGATCGACGACGGCTCGACCGATGCGACGGCCGACGTGGCCCGCGCCGCAGGAGCGATCGTCGTCTCGTTCGACGAGAACCGCGGTCTTCGTGCCGGCATCGCCGCCGGCTACCGGGAGGCGGCCGAGCGCGGCTACGCCTACTGCGGTCGGGTCGATGCAGACGGCCAGCATCCCGTCGAGGAACTCGCCCGTCTGCTCGAGCTCGTCCGCTCGGACGCGTGCGACGTCGCGGTCGGGTCGCGGTTTGTCGAGGGCGAGGGCTACGACGACGAGCGCTACACCCCGTCTCCGACCCGCCGCTTCGGGATCGGGTTGCTGCAGAGGGCGATGCACGTCCGGCTCGGCCGGCCCTTCCGCGATCCGACGAGCGGTATGGCAGCGGTGAACGCCAAGGCGATGCCCGTGATGGCGCGGCCCTACGCGAGCGGGGCTCCCGAGGTCGAGGCGCTGCTGCGCCTGGAGGCGGGAGGGCTCCGGGTCGAGGAGGTCGCCGTCCACATGCGTGAGCGCGCGAGTGGCGAGTCCAAGCTGCAGGGCAAGAAGGCAGTCAAGCTCGTGCTCACGGTGGCCGGGGTGCTCGTGTTCTTCCGCTGGCTCCGCCACCGCCGCACGTGACGGCAAGCGGAACGCCGCAATGTGACGGCGAGCCGCCAAAGCCGTGTGACACGCTCCACGGGCCACACGGCGGCGGCGGAACGCCGCAATGTCACCGCACGATCGTCGTGCTCGGCTACTCGGACGGCGGTACCGGTGTGATCCATCCGATCTGCGCGGCACGGGTGGAACGGGCCGCGGCGGTCGCGACGGCCGCCGACGTCGTCGTCCTCTCGGGGTGGGCGCGAGTTCCCGGAACCCGACCCGAAGCGGAGCTGATGGCCGAGCACTGGCGCGGACGTGCCCGCGAGCTCGTCGTCGACCCCGATGCACGAACGACCGCCGGCAACGCCCGCAACGCACTCGACGACATCCGCCGCGTCGGGGCACAGCAGGTAGTCGTCGTCACCTCACGCTGGCACGCTGCCCGGGCGGGTGCCGTCTTCAGGCTCCTCCTGCCCGCCCACATCACGGTCCGGACGACGCATCCGGACGAGCCGTTCTCGTTCCGCGCAGCGCTCCGGGAGCTACCGCTCTGGCTGCTGCTCCCCCTTCAGCTCTGGCAGGCGGGCAGGCAGCATCCCGGGGGCCGGCATTAGCTACGAGACCTCGGCGTGGATCCGCTGCTTCGAGTCCCGCAGCGAACCGCCGTCGCGGCCGGCACGGATCGCGAGGATCTCCGCGAGGATCGCGAGTGCCGTTTCCGCCTGCGTGTCCGCGCCGATGTCGAGCCCACAGGGGCCCATGACCCGGTCGAGTGCCGCCTCCGAGACTCCGGCCTCGACGAGCCGCTCGCGGCGACGCGCGGTCGTCCGGCGTGAGCCGAGCGCACCGACGTAGAACGCCTCGCTCTCGAGGGCCGCCTTCAGCGCCGGCTCGTCGAACTTGTCGTCGTGGGTGAGGACGACAACCGCGGTCTGATGGTCCGGGCCGACCTCCGCCAGGGCTTCCTCGGGCCACTTCTGGATCAGCAGGTCGGCGGACGGCATACGTTCGCGCGTGAGGAACATGGCCCGGGCGTCGGCCACGATCGCTGTCCAGCCGAGCAACTTCGCGGCGCGGGCGAGCGCCTCGGCCGTGTCGACCGCGCCGTAGACGACGAGCCGGGGCGGCGGCCCGTACCACTCGGCAAAGACCTTCGTGCCGTCGTCGAGCGCGACGAGTCGGTTACGACCGCGGCGAACCAGCTCGTCGAACTGGGCGGTCGCCTGCTCGGGGACGCCACCGCCGACCCGCTCGCCGGACTCGAGCAGGAGCTCCTTCGAACCGAGCCCCTCACCCTCCACGACGGTGAAGAGAACGCCGCGCTCGCTCGATGCGCGCAGCTCCGCGAGACGACCGAGCAGGCTCACTCGACCGCCTCCACGAAGACGTCGATCTCGCCGCCGCAGGGCAGACCGACGTTCCAGGCCATGTCGTCGGTGATCCCGTAGCTCAGCATCCGGGGCTCGCCCGACCGCATCACCTCCATCGCGTTCTCGAACACGTCGCTCTCGACGCAGCCACCCGAGACCGAGCCGCACATCTTCCCGGACTCGGAGATCGCAAGGCTCGTGCCGACGGGCCGAGGCGCCGAACGGCGCGTTGCGACCACGGTTGCGACGACGACCCTCTCGCCGGACTCGCGCCAGCGCTCGACCTCGTCCAGAATCTCTTTCACGCCGCGTGCCTCCTCTCGATGCCGGCAAGCACCGTCGCCAGCTCTTCCAGACTTTTCAGATTATGGCCGGAGAGAAACCGGTCGATGTGCGGCAACGCCGCCCGCATGCCGCCCGCGAGCGGCTGGTAGTCCGGATTCCCCTTCAGCGGGTTCACCCAAACGATGGCGTAGGCAGCCCGCGCGAGCCGCGCCATCTCGCGCCCCACGAGCGCCGGATCCTGACGCTCCCAGCCGTCGGAAACGATCACGACGACCGCTCCCCGGGAGAGCGCCCGCCGTCCCCACTCATCGTTGAACTGCTTCAGCGATGCTCCGATCCGGGTGCCGCTGCCCCAGTCGGTGACCGCCTCGGTGCACTTCTCGAGCGCCGACTCGGGGTCGCGCGTCGCAAGCTCGGGCGTCAGCCGCGACAGCCGGGTGCCGAACGCGAACGCCTCCACGCCCGGGCCGGACCCGACGGCGGCGTGGAGGAAGAGGACGAGCGCCCGCGCGTAGGCGTCCATCGAGCCGGAGACGTCGCAGAGGACGACGAGCTTTCGCGGCACTGTCTTGCGAGCCCGGTAGGGACGGTCGACGGGATCGCCGCCAGTGCGCAGCGACTGGCGGATCAACCGGCGCATGTCGAGCCGGTCGCCGCGCGGATCGGAACGACGGCGGCGCGAGGCGCGCAGCGGCCGGTTGCGTGCGATCGAAGCGATCAGGCGCTTGACGCGCCGGTATTCGTCGGGCGACATCTCGGCGAAGTCCTTCTCGCGCAGCAACTCGTTCGCCGAGGCACCGAGCTCGAGCGGGTCACCCGTCTCCTCCTGGGCCTCGCCCGAGCCGGTGTCGGAGAGCGACTCTCCCATCTTCTCCTGCAGCAACGGGCTCTGGACCGTGCGCACGGGCGGCAGCACGGGCGCCCGCAGAAACCACGCGTTGAAGGCCCGGTCGAAGAGATCGAGTTCGTCGTGCCGCGAGACGAGCGTCTGCCGGAGCGTCCAGTAGACGTCGTCCTGCCGGGCCAGATCGACCGCCTCGACCCCACGGAGCGCGTCGGCGACACGGCCCGGCCCGACCTCGAGCCCGACCTCGCGCAGGACGCGGCCGAACGTGACCACGTGCCTCACGACGGCGTCGGCCATGGCCCGCTATCCCGCCGCAGTCGCCCGGGCGGACTCGACGAGCTGCTGCAGCGTCTCGTCGCGGACGCTCTCGATGTCTTCGCGGTACTTCAGGACCGAGCCGAGCGTCTGCTCCACGACCTCGGCGTCGATCTCTTGCCGGCCGAGGGCGTTCAGGGCCATGGCCCAGTCGATCGTCTCCGCGACGCCGGGTGGTTTCGCCAGGTCGATTCCCCGCAGCTCGCGCACGAACGCGGCCGCCTCGGCGGCGAGCCGTTCCGAGATACCGGGGATGCGGATCTTCACGATCTCGATCTCCCGGTCGATCGAGGGGTGCCCGATCCAGTGGAAGAGCGCACGACGTTTCAGGGCGTCGTGGAGCTCGCGCGTACGGTTCGAGGTGAGGATCACGGCCGGACGCCGCCGCGCCCGGATCGTGCCGAGCTCGGGAATCGTGATCTGGAAGTCGGAGAGCACCTCGAGCAGAAAGGCCTCGAACTCCTCGTCGGCGCGATCGATCTCGTCGATCAGGAGGACGACCGGCTCCTCCGAGTCGATCGCCTCGAGCAGCGGCCTCCGGATCAGGAACTCGGGCCCGAAAAGCTCGTCCTCGCTGACCGTGCCCTCCTGCGCGGCGCGGATGTGGAGCAGCTGCCGAGGGTAGTTCCACTCGTACACCGCGTGTGCCACGTCGAGGCCCTCGTAGCACTGGAGCCGGATCAGGCGTGAGCCGGTCGCCGCCGCGAGCGACTTCGCCGCTTCCGTCTTGCCGACGCCCGCCTCGCCCTCGAGCAGCAGCGGCTTCTCCAGTGCAAGCGAGAGGAAAAGCGCAGTCGAGAGACCCCTGTCGGGAAGGTAGTCGGCGCTGCGGAGCGCGCTCTCGAGCTCGTCGATGGTACGGAAAGCGCTCACACACGGAGCGTATCGACAGCCCCCCGCCTGCGGCCGGGCACACCCCGGGCGCAGGCCCGGCTGATCCGGGCATCACGGCGGGCGACACACGCCCGATCGGGGCTCAGGCAGCGTCGAGGAGATCGTTCGTCAGCGTGACAGCGCGCTCGACGAACCCGAAGCGACAGAGCACCTCGAGGCACTCGACCGGATCCACCTGCTCCTCCTCGCTCCCCTCGACGATCCGGAGCGCCACGAACGTGAGCGGGTCGAAGTCGATCCCGGCCCGCTCGAAGGTGCGCGCGAGCGAGATCGCCTCCTGCGCGATCGCGTGCTCGGCGCTCGTCAGCGAATGCTCGAGCGCGATCTCGCGTTCCTGCTCGGAGCGGAGTGCGTCCTCCTCGTGGTGATCGACCTGCACACCCGTTGAGACGCCGAATTCGAGATTCGGTCAGTGGCCGCCCCGGCAGGCGCGATCGCATAGGCTCCCCGGCGGTGACGAGCACGGGACACCTGGAGGCGCCCGGCGCGCCCCCGCCGGCGACCGCTGCCGGCGAGGTGACGTACCTGGAGGCGATCCGCTCCGCCCTTCGCGACGCGATGCGGGAAGACGACCGTGTCTTCCTGCTCGGCGAGGACATCGGTGTCTTCGGCGGCGCCTTCGGAGTCACGGCAGGGCTGTTCGACGAGTTCGGAGACGAGCGCGTGATCGACACGCCGATCTCCGAGGAAGGGTTCGTCGGTGCGGCGATCGGCGCCGCCTGGATGGGTGAGCGGCCCGTCGTCGAGCTGCAGTTTGCCGACTTCATCACGTGCGCCTTCGATCCGATCGTGACCGTGGCGGCAAAGACGCACTGGCGTTCCGGACAGTCGGTGCCGGTCGTGATCCGTTGTCCGAGCGGCGGCGGCGTACGCGGCGGCCCGTTTCACGCCGGCTCACCCGAGGGCTGGTTCGTCGGGACAGCAGGCCTCAAGATCGTCTGTCCGGGGACGGTCGGCGATGCCTACGGCCTGCTTCGCGCCGCGATCGAGGATCCCGATCCGGTGCTCTACTTCGAGCACAAGCGCCTCTACCGGACGCTCCGTGCGCCCGCTCCCGCGCCGGTCGACCGCACCCCGATCGGCCCCGCCGCGGTGATCCGGGCGGGAGCGGACGCCACCGTGCTGACCTACGGAGCGGGCGTCTCGATCGCGGTGGCGGCCGCCGCGGAGGTCGACGGCGACATCGAGATCGTCGATCTGCGCACGATCTGGCCGCTCGACGAGGCGACCGTTCTGGCCTCGGTCGCGAAGACGTCGCGCGTGCTCGTGCTCCAGGAAGCGTCCCGCTCGGCAGGTGCTGCCAGCCTCGTTCTCTCGCTCGTGGCACGGGAGGCGTTCGAGTACCTCGACGCGCCCCCGGCACTCCATGCCGCAGCCGACACGCCGGTTCCGTTCGCGCCGGAGCTCGAGGACGGGTACATCCCGTCCGTCGAGTCCACGACCCGGGCGCTCGAGAGCCTGCTCGCCTTCTGATGCCGATCGAGCCCTGCAGCGAGTTCGCGTCTGTCACGCGGAGCGAGCGGCTGGAGCTGTTCCGGCTCGTCCTCCTACAACGTCTGTTCGAGGAGCGTGAGGTCGCTCTCTACCGGCAGGGTCGCGTTCCTGGCTCGGTCTACACGGGGCGCGGCCAGGAGGCGGTCGCCGCCGGGGCCGGGCTCGCACTCGGCCCGGACGATGTCGTGGCTCCACTCAACCGCGAGCTCGCCGTCCACTTCGCGCGGGGCGCCACACCTGCGGATGTCTTCCGCAACTTCTTCGGCAAGGCGACGAGCCCGACCTTCGGCCGCGACGGCAACCTGCATTTCGGCGCCCCGGAGCGAGGCGTCTTCCCGCTCGTCTCGATGCTCGGCGACCTCGTCCCCGTCGTCACCGGCGCCGCGCTCGCGTTCAAACGCAGGGGCCAGCCACGGGTGGCGATGACGTTCCTCGGCGAGGGCGCCTTCTCGGTCGGCGACACCCACGAGGGGCTGAACCTCGCCGCCGTCTGGAAGGTGCCGGCCGTATTCGTGATCCAGTCCAACCGGTACTCGTACTCCACCCCCGTCGCCCGCCAGATGGTGAACACGAACATCGCCCAGCGGATCTACGGTGGCTGGTCGATCCCGGCCGAACGCGTCGACGGCACGGACGCCATCGCGGTTCTCGCCACCGTCCGCGCCGCGGTCGAGCGGGCGCGGACGGGCGAGGGTCCGCAGGCGGTGGAGGCGCTCTCGGTGCGGATGCACGGCCACGCGGGTCACGACGACGGCAGCTACATGCCGGCAGGAATGCGGGAGCAGTTCGCGGAGCGGTTCGATCCCGTCGAGCGGCTGGCGGCGCGACTCGCGCTCGACGGCTTCTCCGCGGCTGCGATCGAGGAGGCTCGCAAGGAGGCCGCTGCTGCCATCGCCGCCGGCCTCGCGGAGGCGGAGCAGGCGCCCGCGCCCGATCCGGCTACGATCGAGGACGGCGTCTACGCAGCACCGCCCTTCCGCCCCGGTCATGAGCTCATGAGCCCAGGAGGTCACCGTGAAGCGTGAAGTGACGGTCGACGCGGTCGTCGTCGGCGCGGGGATCGCAGGGCTCGTCGCGGCCGGCGATCTCGTCGAAGCGGGCCGTTCCGTCTCTGTGCTCGAGGCACGCGATCGCGTCGGCGGCCGTGTCCTCAACACGACGATCCTCGGCGAGCCGAACGAGCTCGGCGGCCAGTGGGTGGCGCCGTACCAGTCGGAACTGCAGGCGCTCCTGCGCGACCTCGACCTGGAGCTCTTCCACAGCTACCGCGAAGGAGACCACCTCTACCTCGACGAGGGCGGTACGAGACACCGCTATCACGGCGACGACGATCCCCTGCCCGAAGCGTCTGCCCGGGCCTACGACGCCGCGGTCGCGAAACTGGACGCCGTCGTGGCCGAGCTCGACCCAGAGGCGCCATGGGAACATCCACGCGCAGCGGAGCTCGACGCGATCAGCTTCGAGCAGTGGCTCCAGGCGGAGGTCACCGACACGCTCGCCCGTGATCTCCTGCGCGCCTTCATGGCCGGCGGCTACATGACGAAGCCGGCCACGACGTTCTCCGTCCTCGGCGCACTCGCGACGATCGCCGGTGCCGGCAGCGTCGCGAACCTGTTCGACCCCGATCTCTGCCTTCACTCGCGCGTCGTCGGCGGTACGCAGCTGATCCCGCTCCGGCTCGCTGACCGGCTCGGTGACCGCGTCGTCCTCGACGCTCCGGTGCGCACGGTGAGCCACTGCAGCGCCGGTGTCGAGGTGGAGGCGGCAGGTGTCTCCGTCCGGGCGCAGCACGCGATCGTCGCGGTCCCGCCCAACCTCGCGGGCCTGATCCGGTTCGAGCCCGCCCTGCCGGCGTGGCGGATGCGGCTGCACCAGGCGCTGACGCAGGGAGACGTGATCAAGATCCTGGCCGTCTACCCGGAGCCGTTCTGGCGGGCGGAGGGGCTCGCCGGCGAGGGGTTCGCACCGTACGGCTACGTCCGCGAGGTGTACGACAACACGCCGCCGGCCGGTACGCCCGGCGTTCTCTGCACGTTCGTCGCCGGCGAGCGAGCACTCGCGGCCGAGCGGCTCGAGCCGGAGGAGCGGCGACGGCTCGTGCTCGAGGGGATGGCTGCGTTCTTCGGCCCGAGAGCGCTCGACCCGCTCGAGCTGATCGAACTCAACTGGTCGCAGGAGGAGTGGACGCGGGGCGCCTATGCTGCGACGTTCAGCGTCGGCGGCCTCTCCCGGTTCGGCCCCGACCTGACGCGTCCCGTCGGCCCGCTGCACTGGGCCTGCACGGACCTTGCGGGCGTCGGCCACATGCACATGGAAGGCGCGATTCGCTCCGGCCGCGCGGCCGCGAGGGCGGTACTCGGGCTAGCCTGAGCCCGTGAGCACCACGCTCGCGCAGAGCCTCTGGCGCGCCTGGACGTTCCAGCCACTCGTCGTCGGCGGCGCCGTCGCTGCGATCGCGTTCTTCCTGCAGGGCTGGACCCGCCTCCGTCGCCGTCGCGCTGCTCTCGCGCCATGGACCCGGATCCCGATCTTCGTCACCGGTGTGCTCGTGACGGCTCTCGCAATCGTCTCTCCGATCGACGAGATCGGCGAGCGCTATCTCCAGTCGGCGCACATGCTCCAGCACGTCCTGATCGCGGACCTCGGCATCGCCCTGACGGTCGTGGCCGTGCGTGGCCCGCTCACCGTGTTCCTCCTCCCCCGAGATCTACTCGTACCGCTCGCTCGTAGCGACCGACTGCGAACCGTGCTCCGCCACCTGCTCAGGCCGGGGCTCAGCTACGCGATCTGGGTCGTCACGCTCGTCGTCTGGCACGTCCCGCGCTTCTACGAAGCGGCCCTTCACCACACGCTCGTACACGACTTCATGCACCTCAGCTTCGTCCTTGCGGGCCTCCTGATCTGGATCCAGATCATCGACCCGGCCCGCCATCACCGCCTCTCGCTGACGGAGCGGCTCGGCTACACGCTGCTCGTCTTCTGGACCGGTCAGATCATGGCCTACGTGATCCTGTTCGACCCGGCGACGCTCTTCTCGACCTACCGCGACGAGCCGCACCGGCTCTGGGGGCTCTCTCCCCTCACCGACCAGCGGCTCGCGGGCCTCGTGATGATGTTCGAGCAGCTGCTGACGGTCGGGACCGCCGTCGTGATTCTCCTACTCGCCGCCTCGCGTGAGCGTCGGCGCGCACCGGCTGCAGCGCGGGTCGGACATCGGTCGGTCGCATGACGCCGTCGCCGTGGTCGCCGACCTTCGAGCCGCTCTTCGCGGTGCTCGCGGCGCTCGCCGTCTGGGCATACGTGCGGGCATGGAGGCGGGAGCGCCCCGGAGCAGGTCGGCTCGTCGCGTTCGTGACGGGCGCGGCGTTGATCGCCGTCTCGCTCAACTCGCCGCTCGAGACGATCGCCGTCCACTACCTCGTCCTCTTCCATCTGCTCCAGAACGTCATGATCGCCGACTGGGCGCCGCCACTCCTCTTGATCGGGCTCACACCCGCCATGCGCGAGACGGTCGCACGCCACGGCGGTAGCCCCTTCGCGGCAGTCACGAATCCCTTCGTCGCTCTCCCGGTCTGGCTCGTCGGCTGGTACGTGATCCACCTCGCCGGGGTGTACGACTACGCGCTCCGGGAGCCGTGGCTCCTGAACGTGGAGCACGCCGTGATGGTCTCGATCGGGCTCCTGTTCTGGTGGCCGATCATCTGCGACGCGCCGCGATCCGTGCCGACGCTCGCCCGGATCGCGTACGTCTTCTCGGCCTTCGTGCTCTCGGCCTTCCTCGGCCTCGCACTCACGTTCTCACCGCCGTTCTACGGCTACTACGAGAGCCTCCCTCACCGGCTCTGGGGGATGTCGGCGGCGAAGGATCAGAACCTGGGCGGCATCCTGATGACCACCGAGCAGGCGGTCGTGCTCTTCGCAGCCGTCGTCTGGCTGCTGCTGAAGCTCTTCCGCGAGGAGGACGAGGCCGAGCGGGAACTGCAGGCACGCCAGCGCGCCGAGGGTCTCCTCTAGAGCGCTGGGTTCGCCTACTGCGCCTTCGCGAGCGACGCGTCCAGCTTGACGCATTCCGACGAGGCCTTCATCGCCGTCTCGAGCTCCGCGTCACCCTGACCGAGCTTGGCGGTCGTCGTCTTGACGTCGTCGAGCGAGGCTGCGATCTGCTCGTTCACTATCTGGCGCCGCGCTGCCGTGGAGAGGTCGGGGTTGTTCGTCCCGATGGCACCGGCGATCCGGCCGACGCGCCCCTGCAGCGTCTTCGATAGATCGTCCGCGGTCGACGCCGACGTGCTGCCGTCCGGGGTGTCGGGTTGACCGAGGTCGCCGATCTTCTGCGTGAATGTGTTCGTCTCGTCGGTCACGGCCTGCGCCGCGTCGTCCGGGGTGGCGCTGCCGCTCTTCGCAGCCGCGCGCTGCTGCTCCAGCGTGCTGACCCAGCTCTCCGCGGCACCGCAGTACCCGGATGCCCAGTCGGCTGCAGAGGTCGTCGAACTGCTGTCGCCGCCGCCACCACCGCCGCAGCCCGCGAGCGCGGCGACGAGAACGGCGAGCAGGAGCGTCGGCAGCAGGCGTCGCACGGCGGCAACCTACCGCACGAGGGCACGGCGCGCCACCGGGGTTGGCGCGGGCTCGCGTGAAAGCTTGTAGGGTGCCCCCATGACAAACGATCATCGATTTTCTGGCCGTGTGGCAGTCGTCACCGGCGGTGCCAGCGGGATCGGAGCGGCGGTCGTTCGACGGCTGCTCGCCGAGGGTGCGAAGGTGGCGACGCTCGACCTTTCCCCCTCGACGATGGACGGCGTGCTCGCCCTGACGGGAGACGTCTCGCGCTCGGCCGATGTCGACGCCGCCGTCGCGGCGGCAACGGAGACGCTCGGGCCGATCGACGTGCTGGTCTGCTCGGCCGGCATCGGCGGCGACTCACTCCGCACGCAGGACGTGAGCGACGAGGAGTGGCGCCGGGTCTTCGGCGTCAACGCCGACGGCGTCTTCTGGTGCAACCGGGCGCTCGCCCCGCGGATGGCCGAGCGCGGCTACGGCCGCATCGTCAACGTCGCCTCGATCGCGGGGAAGGAAGGGAACCCGATGGCAGCGGCCTACTCGGCGTCGAAGGCCGCAGTGATCGCGCTCACGAAGTCGGTCGGCAAGGACCTGGCCCGCACCGGCGTCTGCGTGAACTGCATCGCACCCGCCGTGATCGAGACGCCGATGCTCGGCGACCTCGCCCCCTCTCACGTCGAATACATGGTCGAACGGATCCCGATGGGCCGGATGGGCTCGCCGGACGAGGTCGCGGCGCTCGTCTGCTGGCTCGCGAGCGAGGAGTGCTCCTTCTCGACCGGGGCCACGTACGACATCTCCGGCGGCCGCGCCACCTACTGACGGGTCGCGATGGAACCCTGCACTCCGATCTCCTCGCGGCAGACCCCACGTGGCTGAGCGAATCCTCGTCACGGGGGTGCTCGGCTGCCTCGGCGCCTGGGTCGCCCGCTGCGCCCTCGACGACGGCGACACGGTCGTCGGCTACGACCTCGGGACCGATACGCAACGGCTCGATCTCGTCCTCGACAAGGATGTGGGTCGGGTCGAACTCGTGCGTGGTGACATCACGGACCTCGACGCGCTCGAGCGCACGCTCGACGAGCACGAGATCACCCGCGTCGTCCATCTGGCGGCACTGCAGGTTCCGTTCGTACGGGCCAACCCACCGCTCGGGATGCGCGTGAACGTGGCGGGCACGGTCAACGTCTTCGACGCGGTCTCACGCCGGCTCGACCGGATCCCCAACGTGACCTATGCGAGCTCGGCCGCCGTCTACGGCCCGGACGACCCGAGCCCGGCGCCCGAACGGGATGGCTCCCAGCCGACGACCCTCTACGGCGTCTCGAAGCTCGCGGACGAGAGCATGGCGCGGATCTACCGCGCCGACGCCGGCCTGCCGTCGGTGGGCCTCCGGCCCTACGTCGTCTACGGTCCCGGCCGCGACCAGGGGATGACGTCAGGTCCCACCGTCGCGATGCTCGCAGCCTCACGCGGCGAGCCGTACGAGATCGGCTACGGCGGTACGGCGGTCTACGACTTCGCACCCGACGTCGCCCGGGGTCTCCTCGTCGCCGCGCACTCGGGCCACGACGGTGCCTCGGTCTACAACGCCCCCGGCATCCTCGCGGCGATGGGCGAGATCGTCGTCGCGATCGAGCGGGCGGTTCCCGGGGCCCGGATCACGTTCACCGGCGGCCCGCTGCCATTCCCGCCCCAGACGGAGGCCGTCGGCTTCGAGCGTGAGATCGGCCCGTTCCCGCGGACACCGCTCCTCGAAGGTGTCCGCGCCACGATCGAGCACTTCCGCCGCGCCGCACCCTAGGGCGCCACGCCCGCCGTCGAGCCGATCTGGATCCCGCCCGTGTAGATACCGGTGCCGACAGCGGGACGCTGCGCGAAGTGTTCCTTGACGGAGATCGGGGCGAGCGCATTCCCGAGCCCCATCCCGATCCCCACCGGCCACGTCAGGAGCACCACGAGCCAGGCCGACGGCATCAGCGCCCGGAGCACGCCGAAGATCCCGATCAGGGCGAGGCCGATCGTCATCGCACGCCGGGTGCCGATGCGGGCCGCGAGATAGGCGGCCACGGGCGCGAAGAGCCCCATGCAGAGCACAGGGATCGTGCCGAGCAGCCCGACGAGCGCGTGCGAGGTGTCGAAACCGGCCTGGATCTGCGGGATCAGCGGGCCGACGCCGACGATCTGCGGTCGCAGCGCCAGGGCGGCGAGGAACAGCGCCAGGAGCGTCGCGGTGGGGCGCCGGGTCACGCCCCGAGCGGTGTCAAGAACACGCGCTCGCGTTCGGCGAGGAGGGGAATCGCCTTGCCGAGCACGAGCTCCTGGAAGTGCGGGCTCGACGAGTGCTCGTCGAAGGCCGCCTGATCGCGATAGCGCTCCCAGAGGAAGAACCGGGTCGGATCGTCGGGATCGCGGTGGACGTCGTACTGGATGCAGCCCGGCTCGGCCTGCGACAGCCGGGCAAGCTCCTCGAGGATCGCTGCGACTGCCTCCTCCTGCCCGGGGCTCGCAACCCAGGTGACGGCGAGGACGACCATCACGCGGCCATCGCCTTCAGATGAGCACGCATCAGCTTCGCCGACACCTCGACGTGCCTGCGCGCCTCCCGCCCGGCCGCGGTGGGGTTCTGTTCCCGGATCGGGTCGATCAGCTTCTGGTGGCGTTGCGCGGCCTCTGCCGGATCCATGTAGGTGCCGTACAGCGAGAGCGTCATCGGGCTCTCCACCCCGAGCGAACGCCAGCACTGCTCGAGCACCGTGTTGCCGGACGCCTGCACGATCAGCCGGTGGAAGGCGAGGTCGTGATCGACGAGGGCGTGCGTGTCCCCGCGCGCGACGGCGTCCTGCATCGCCTCCAGCTCAGCCTCGAGGTCGGTCACGTCGCCCTCGAGGCGTTGGGTCGCGAGCCGGGCCGCCAACTCCTCGAGTGCGGCCCGGACGGGATAGGCCTCGATCAGCTCTGCTTCGTCCAGCACGCGGACGCGCGAGCCACGGAACGGCTCCGACTCGACGAGACGCAGGAGCTGGAGGTCGCGTAGCGCCTCTCGCACCGGAGCCTGGCTCGTCCCGAGCTCCTGGGCGATGCGCGTCTCGACGAGTCGGTCTCCGGGCTGCAGCTCACCGCTCGCGATCCGCTGCAGCAACACGTCCTTCACCTGCTCGCGAAGGACGGTGCGCGAGACCGTCGCCATTGCTCAGCCGGCGACGACGGGGTTCGTGATCTCGCCGACGCCGTCGATCTGGATCGTGACGGTGTCACCGGGCGCGAGCAGCCGCTTCGGATCGCGGAACACGCCGACACCGGCGGGCGTCCCCGTCAGGATCAGGTCGCCCGCCTCGAGCGTCGAGGTCTGCGACACGTAGCTGATGATCTCGTCGATCCCGAAGATGAGTTGGGACGTGTTCGAGTCCTGGAGCACCTCGCCGTTGACGATCGCGCGGATCGGGAGCGAGTGCGGGTCGGGGACGTCGGCGCGTGGAACGAGCGGACCGACCGGGCAGAACGTGTCCGGCGACTTGCCGCGTGTCCATTGCCCGTCCGCGAACTGGAGGTCGCGAGCGGAGACGTCGTTCGCGACGAGATAGCCACGTACCGCCTCGAGAGCGTCTTCTTTCGAGACGTTGCGGACGGTGGTGCCGATGACGACGCCGAGTTCGGCCTCGTAGTCACACTGCGTCACGGCGGCGGGGATCACGATGGGGTCGCCCGGGCCGATCAGCGAGGTGGTGTATTTCGCGAAGAGGAGCGGCGCCTGAGGGAGCTCGACACCCTGCTCCTCGGCGTGGTCCTTGTAGTTGAGGCCGACACAGACGATCTTGCCGGGGCGGTCGATTGGGATCATGGCGCGATCCTACTCTGCGGCGGCAGCCGCCGCGGCGGGTGTCCGCGATTATCGATCATCGAGACTTCCCTGTTGGGGCGCAAGTAGACTCGCTGCATGTCTCTCGCCACCGACGTCAAGGCCGAGTTCGGCTGGGTCGTCGGCGCCGAGCACGTGATCGGCGAACCGGAGCAGCTGAAGGTCTACGACTGCGACGGCCTCACCGGCTGGCGGTCGCTCCCCGAGCTCGTCGTACTGCCGGCAGATACGAACGAGGTTCAGCGCGTGGTGCGGATCTGCGCGCGCGAGGGAATCCCGTTCGTCGCACGGGGAGCGGGCACAGGGCTCTCCGGTGGGGCTCTGCCGGTGGCGGAGGGGATCGTGATCTCGCTGGCCCGGATGAACCGGGTCCTCGAGATCGACCTCGACTCACAGCGCGTCGTCGTGCAACCGGGCGTCACCAACCTCGAGGTCACGAAAGCCGTCGCCGCGGCCGGCTTCTTCTACGCACCCGATCCGTCCAGCCAGCAGGTCTGCACGATCGGCGGCAACGTCGCCGAGAACTCGGGCGGCGCGCATTGCCTCAAGAACGGCTTCACGGTCAACCACGTGACAGGCCTCCAGGTCGTGCTGCCCGACGGAGATCTGGTCGAGCTCGGCGGGAAGGCCCTCGATCCCGACGGCCCCGATCTCCTCGGGGCCTTCATCGGCTCGGAGGGGACGCTCGGGATTGCGACGGAGATCACCCTGCGGATCCTGCGGGTTCCCGAGACGGTCATCACCCAGCTCGCCGCGTTCCGTTCGATGGACGCTGCCGGAGAGGCGGTCTCGGCGATCATCGGGGCGGGGATCGTCCCGGCCGCGATCGAGATGATGGACCGGCTCACGATCAGCGCGGCCGAGCAGGCGTTCCATCCGGACTATCCCGAGGGCGCGGCGGCGCTCCTCCTCGTCGAGCTCGACGGGATCGGCGTCCAGGTGGCGGAGGACACGCGCGCCGTCGACCGGATCTGCCTCGACTGCGGCGCGTTCGACGTGCGCACGGCGCACGACGACGCCGAGCGGGCGCTCCTGTGGCTCGGGCGCAAGGGCGCCTTTGCGGCGATGGGGAGGATCTCGCCCGACTACTACGTCCAGGACGGAGTCGTCCCACGTACGAAGCTGCCGCACGTGTTGCGGCGGATCGAGGAGCTCTCGCGCGAGCGCGGGCTGCGGGTCGGGAACGTCTTCCACGCCGGCGACGGCAACCTGCACCCGCTCGTCCTCTACGACGCCTCGCAGGGCGAGGCCGAGGCGGCGAAGGCGCTCGCGGATGAGATCCTCGTCGCCTGCCTCGACGCCGGCGGCTCGCTCACCGGCGAGCACGGCGTCGGTGTCGACAAGGTCTGCTCGATGCCGAAGATGTTCTCGGAGCGCGATCTCGAGGGGTTCGAACGGCTGCGGCGCGCGTTCGATCCCGCCGGGCTCGCCAACCCGGGCAAGGTGATCCCGACCCCGCGCCTGTGCGGAGAGGTCCCGGGGCCCTACCGCCGCCACCCGCTCGAGCTGATGGGACATGGCGAGCGTTTCTAGCCTCGCGGAGGCTGCGTCCTTCCTGCATGCCGCGGAGGCAGAGGGCCGGCAGGTGCGGATCGGCACGGACCTCGATGCGGCCGGGATGACCCGCGTGCTCCAGCACGAGGCGGGGGATCTGACGTGCACCGTCGAGGCAGGAATCCGGCTCTCCGAGCTCGCCGCGGCACTCTCCCTCTCGGGACAACGCCTCTCGCTCGACCCACCCGGCGATCCCACGATCGGCGCCTGCCTCGCGTCGAGCCTTTCGGGACCGCTACGCCACCGCTTCGGCTCCCCCCGCGACCTCGTCCTGGGCGTCACCCTGGTGCTCGCGGACGGAACGATCGCAAACGCCGGCGGGACGGTCGTGAAGAACGTCGCGGGCTACGACCTCGGCAAGCTCGTCTGCGGCTCGGAAGGGCGCCTCGCGTTCATCGGCCGGGTCTCACTCCGGCTGCATCCCCTGCCCGCCTCATCGGCGACGGTGGTTGTCGAGACCGACGATGCTGCGGGGGTCGTCTCACGTCTGCTCGCGTCGCAGCTCGTCCCGAGCGCGGTCGACGTGCTCCACCCGGGCCGCGTCGCCGTGCTCTTCGAGGGCGGTCAGGCCGCCGTCGAGGCGCAGGTCGCGCAGATGCACGCTCTCGTCGGTGGGTCACCGGCCGATGAGGCCGTCTGGCGCGAGTCGCGCGGGCAACAGGCCGCGGCCGGGGGGCGCGTCCACTTCGTTCCCGGGGCGCTCGCCGGCTTCCTCGAGGAGACGGCGAAAGCGGTCGTGCGGCCCGCAACCGGCGTCGCCTACGTCTCCGATCCGGCACCTGCCGCGATTCCCGAGGGCGTCCGCCGCCTGCACGAGCGACTGAAGGAGCGCTTCGATCCGCAGGGGGTGCTCGTGTGAGCTGGGAACCCGATGTCCTGCGCTCGCTCACGAGCGACTGCGTCCATTGCGGCTTCTGCCTCCCCACCTGCCCCACATATGCCGTCTGGAGCGAGGAGATGGACTCCCCGCGGGGACGGATCCAGCTCCTCGAGGGAAATCTCGATGGCGTGCTGCCGTTCAACGAGACGGTGACGCAGCATTTCGACCGCTGCCTCGGCTGTCTTGCGTGCGTGACCGCCTGTCCCTCGGGCGTGCGCTACGACCTCATGATCGAGGCGGTGCGCGAGCGGGTCGAGACGGAGACGAAGCGCAAGCTCGGCGATCGGCTCGTGCGGAGAGCCCTGTTCGCGCTCCTCCCCTATCCGAAGCGGATGGGGGCAGCGCTCCGACTCGCCCCACT
The DNA here is from genome assembly GCA_964581085.1 of uncultured Gaiellales bacterium. GTDB lineage: Bacteria > Actinomycetota > Thermoleophilia > Gaiellales > Gaiellaceae > Gaiella. The sequence goes on from CAZOMP010000014.1 coordinate 66,499, forward strand.
CGGCCGCAAGCTGCCGCTGCCCGGTCGCATGGGCGTGATGACCGAGATCGCGCCGCCCTGGCGCTCGACCGAGAAGCCGGCGGCGCTCACCCCGGCGAGCGGTCCCCCGCGGGGGCGGGTCGGCATCCTCACCGGCTGCGTCCAGTCGGTCGTGTTCGGATCGGTGAACGCAGCCACGGCGCGCGTGCTCGCGGCCGACGGGTACGACGTCGTCGCCCCGCCGCAGGGCTGCTGCGGGGCGCTCTCGATGCACGCCGGGCGGGGAGACGAAGGCCGCGCGTTTGCGCGGGCCGTGATCGACGCGTTCGAGGGTGTCGAGACCGTGATCGTGAACGCGTCCGGCTGCGGTTCGCACCTGAAAGAGCTCGGTCACATCCTCGGCGACGACCCCGAGTGGGCCGAACGGGCCCGGGCATTCTCGGCGCGGGTGCGCGATCTCGGCGAGTTCCTCGCCGACGTCGAGCCGCGGGCTCGCCGCCACCCCCTCAACCTTGCGGTCGCGATGCAGGACTCCTGCCACCTCCGCCACGCCCAGAAGCTGCCGCTCTCCTCGGTGACGTCTCTGCGCCGGGTCCCCGGCCTGAGGATGGTGGAGCCCGCCGAGCAGGACATCTGCTGCGGCAGCGCCGGCATCTACAACGTCACCCAGCCCGAGGCAGCGCGGGAGCTCGGCGACCGCAAGGCGCGGCACGTGATCGCCACCGGTGCGAGCGCCTACGCGAGTGCCAACCCCGGCTGTCTCGTCCAGGTCGCGAGCGGGTTGCGAAGAGCCGGCCACCCGCTGCCGGCCCTCCACCCGATCGAGATCGTCGACGCATCGATCCGCAACCTCGGCACGGCCGGGCTGCTGCGCGGCGCGCGCCGTTAGCCTGGCCCACTCGACCGACCCAGCTCGCCGTCGCGGCCTACGAGTCGGGTCTCGTCGTCCCGGGCGCCGCGTAAGGGACGCCGGCAGCATGCGCTGCTTCCAGCTCGGCCTCGACGAGCGCGAGCGCGCGTTCGTCCGGCTCGAGCGAGTCGAGGTCATCGACGCGCGCGAGGTCGGGGAACAGCCTCGACCAGACGACCGCGATCGCCAGCGTCGCGATCCCGCCGACGACGACGGCGGGCACGGCGCCGAGCAGGGCGGCTGCAACGCCCGACTCGAAGGCGCCGAGCTCGTTCGAGGCCGAGATGAAGACCATCTCGACCGCGTTGACCCGGCCGCGTAGCTCGTCGGGCGTCACGAGCGGGAGGATCGTCTGCCGTAGCACCATGCTCACCATGTCGAGCGCGCCGCTGGCCGCGAGCGCGAGAAACGAGAGCCACATCGTCTTCGAGAGGCCGAACACGACGATCGAGACGCCGTAGAGCCCGACGACGAGGAGCAGGGTCCGGCCCGCACGCAACCGAACCGGGCGCCGCGTCATGACCGCCGCGCAACCGAGCGCCCCCACGGCGGGAGCGGCCCGGAGGATTCCGAGCCCCACCGGTCCCACGTCGAGCACGTCCTTCGCGAACACGGGAAGCAGCGCGACGGCGCCGCCGAAGAGCACTGCGAAGAGATCGAGCGAGATCGCGCCGAGCAGGACCGGGGTTCGACGGACGAGCCGCACCCCGCCGAGCACGCTGCGCAGGTCGGGCGAGGCGCCTCCGGCCGGACTCCTGCCGGCGTGGACGAAGACGAGCCCGACGAGGGAGGCGACGGCGAGCACCGCCCCGACGGCGTAGACGAGTTCAGCGTGGAGGGCGAAGAGGAGACCGCCGACGGCAGGGCCGACAATGACGGAGCCCTGCAGGATGGCCGAGCGGATCGCGAGCGCCCTGACGAGGATCTCGCGCGGGACGAGGGTCGGGGTGAGCGCCCGCGACGACGGCGCTCCGAGCGCGGAGGCGACTCCCGTCGCAAAGGCAAGCACGAAGAACGGCCAGGTCTCGTCGGCACCGCGACGCGTGACGAGGAGCAGGCCGACCATCACGCAGGTGTCGAGAGTCCCGGCGACGAGCAGGATCGTCCGCCGCGGGTAACGGTCGGCGAAGTGCCCTGCGGGCAGTGCCAGCAGCGGCAGCGGGATGAACATCGCAAGTCCGATCAGCCCCAGGTCGAGCGCGTCGTTTCGGACGGCATAGACCTGCCAACCGATCGCGACGAAGGACATCTCCATCGCAAACGCCGTCGCCGCCATGACGGCGACGTAGAGGACGAAGTCCCGGTGGTGGAGCGGCGAGTCCTGCGGCGCTTCGGGCTCTGGCGTGGAGGCTACTCGTCCTCGCTTTCCGGGGCCTCGGTCCTCTCCTCCACCGGCAGGAACTCCGCCTGCAAGCGGAGGATCCGCGATCCTTCGACCTCGAGCACGCTGAGGCGGACACCGTCGGCTTCGACGCTGTCGCCGGGAGCTGCCGCCCGCCCGATCAGGTCGAAGACGTAGCCCGCCACGGTGTGGTAGTCGTCGTGCTCGAGCGTCGTCCCGAACTCCTCGTTGAAGTCGTCGATCGGGAAGGCTCCGTCGATGCGTACCGTCGTCTCGTCGACGCGCTCGACCGACTCGTCCGGCAGGTCGTACTCGTCCTCGATCTCCCCGACGATCTCCTCCACGAGGTCCTCCAGCGTCACGATCCCCTCCATGGAGCCGTACTCGTCGACGACGACCGCCATGTGCTGGTTCGTGCGGCGGAACTCACCGAGGAGCGCGGCGAGGTCCTTCGTCTCCGGCACGACGTGGGCCGGGCGCAGCAGCGCCGCCAGCTCGACCTCCTCGATCGCCGTGTCGTGCAGCGCCGCCACGAGCGCGCGCACGTGGAGGATCCCGACGATCTCGTCGAGCGACTCGCGGTACACCGGGTAGCGCGTGAAGGGCGAGTCGAGCACGGCGGCGAGCGCCTCCTCGGGCGCCATCTCGATCGAGATCGCGACCACGTCGGGCCGCGGCACCATCACGTCCGAGGCCTCCTTGTCGGCGAAGTCGAAGACCTTGTAGAGCATCTCGCGCTCGTCCTGCTCGATCTCACCGCGCTCGGTGGAGGCCTCGAGCAGCAACTTCAGCTCGGCCTCCGAATGGACCGCTCCCTCGGTGGCACCGGGGACGATCCCGATCAGGCGCTGCCCGGCCTCGCTCGAGCGCTGCAGCACCCAGATCAACGGCTTGAAGACGAAGAAGAACGCACGCACGGGCGCCGACACGGCGAGCGCGATGCGATCCGTATAGCTGAGCGCGAGCCCCTTCGGCACGAGCTCACCGACGACGACGTGCATGTAGGTGATGACGAGGAAGGCGAGCAGCACGGCGAGGAGCGACCCGAGCCAGACGCCGAAGAGGCCGGCGAAGACCCGCTCGCCGAGGGCACCGATCCCGAGCGAGGTGAGCGTGACGCCGAGCTGCATGGCGGCGATGAAATGCGGCGGATCGCTCGTGATCCGGATCACCGAGCGGGCGCTGCGGTTGCCCTCGTCGGAAAGCTCCTGCAGGCGCGTTCGCCGCACCGTCACGAGGGAGTACTCGGCGGCGACGAAGAAGCCGTTCAGGAGGATCAGCCCAGCGACCGCGACGAGCTCGAGAGCGACCGTCATGCCCCGGCCCCCGCGTCCCGGGAGCAACGACGGGCGGAGGTACTGGAGGGGAGATCGTCCACTAGTGCGCGGCAGTATAGGAGACGACCGCGACGGCCCCGTCCACCTCTTCCTCGTGTCGGAGGGCGGCGCCCAGGCGCACCAGCCGCTCGAGATGCGACAGCGTCTCCGCCACCGCGAAGCGTCGCGAGCCGGGTGGCAGGTCGGCTCCGAAGACGGGGAACGACACCTCGTAGCCCGTCAGCGGCTCCGGCCCGAGAGCGGCCGACGTGACGGCGAGCCGCTCCTCGTGGTGGGCCATGAGCGCCCGTGCGCGGCCGCTCGGATCGGCGATCGGCTCGCCGTGGCCGGCGTAGGCGAGACGCGGCGCGAGCTCGACCGTCCGCTGGAGTGCGTCGATGTAGTCGCCGAGCGGGTCCGGCCGGCTCTCCGGCCAGAGCCCGATCGCCGGGGTGATCGGGTCGAGCAGGTGGTCGGCTGCGAGCAGAATCCCATCCCTCAGCAGCGTCAGCTGTCCGTCCGCATGCCCGGGGGCAGCGACGAGCCGCCAGCCGTGCAGCTCGTCCCCGTCATCGAGCAGATCCGGGTTGGACACGATGCGGAGGAAGGGCTGGAGCATCGTTCCCTGTTGCAGGAGCTCGTCGGTGACCGACGGCGGCACGCCGTTTGCGCGGAACCAGCCTGCGAGGACGGACGACCACTCCCCGTCCTGCCACACGGTCGCCGTCTGCTCGGCATCGAGCCGGCCCTGGACGACCCGGGCACCTGTCAGCTCGTGCACGTCGCGCGAGGCGCCGAGATGATCCGGATGGAAGTGGGTCAGGAAGAGCGTCGTCACTGGCCCCGGCAGGCCCGCGAGCTCGGCCTCCCAGCGCCCTCGAGCATCGGGCAGCCCGAGCCCCGCGTCGACGAGCATGAAGCCGTCCTCGACCGGGACGAGATAGGTGTGAACGTGGCCCGGCCGCATCGGCAGCGGCATCGTCACGCGACGGATCCCACCGGCCAGCTCGTCCATACCACGACTCTACCCGTGTCTCGAAGTACGGAATTCTTATACGAGAGATAACATGTCCTCATAACATGGTATCGTCTCGGCCATGACTGCCGTCGATGTCGAGTCGTTCCTCGGAGCAAGGGACCCCGAAGCCCTGACCGCCTCACAGGTGCTCGAGGTGATGGTGGAGCAGTTCCACCCGAAGCTGTCGCTCGCCTGCTCCTTCCAGCGCGAGGAGTCGGTGCTCCTCGACATGCTGCTCGACCTCGCGCCCGAAGCGCGCGTCTTCGCACTCGACACCCATGTGCTCTTCCCGGAGACCTACGCCGTCTGGCACGAGGTCGAGCAGCGCTACGGGATCCAGGTGGAGGTCTTCCAGGGCCCGTCCCTCGGTCGGCAGGCGGCCATTCACGGCGAGGCCCTGTGGGAGCGGAACCCGTCGCTCTGCTGCGCGATCCGCAAGGTCGGCCCTCTGGGCGAGGCGCTCGCCGGGCTCGACGGGTGGATCACCGGCCTGCGGCGGGAACAGTCGCCCACCCGCGCCGACGCGAGGAAGATCGGCTGGGACGAGCGCCACGAGCTCTGGCAGGCGAACCCGTTGGCGGACTGGACGACCGCCGAGGTGGATGCCTACATCGACGACCGCGAACTTCCGGTCAATGCGCTCCACGCCCGCGGCTACGCGTCGATCGGCTGCACGCACTGCACGACGCCCGGCGAGGGCCGGGAAGGTCGCTGGAGCGGCACCGACAAGACGGAGTGCGGGCTCCACCTGGATGCATAGGAGGACGATGAGCACCATCCTGCAGCGGACGCATCTCGACCAGCTCGAGGACGAGGCCGTCCACATCATGCGCGAGGTGGCCGCCGAGCTGGAACGGCCGGTGCTGCTCTTCTCCGGCGGCAAGGACTCGATCGTGCTGCTGCGGCTCGCCGAGAAGGCGTTTCGCCCGGGCCGCTTCCCGTTCCCGTTGCTGCATGTCGACACGGGCCACAACTTCCCCGAGGTGATCGCCTTCCGCGACGCGCGCGTGGCGGAGCTCGGCGAACGGCTCGTCGTCGCGTCGGTGCAGGAGTCGATCGACCGCGGCCGCGTGGTCGAGCAGAAGGGTCCGCGCGCCTCGCGCAACCAGCTCCAGACGACGACGCTGCTCGACGCGATGGAGGCGCACGGGTTCGATGCGGCGATCGGCGGCGCGCGGCGCGACGAGGAGCGCGCTCGCGCGAAGGAGCGGATCTTCTCCTTCCGCGACGACTTCGGCCAGTGGGATCCGCGCGCCCAGCGGCCCGAGCTCTGGAATCTCTACAACGGCAAGATCCGCAAGGGGGAGCAGGTGCGGGTCTTCCCCATCTCCAACTGGACCGAGCTTGACGTGTGGCAGTACGTCGCCCGTGAGGAGCTCGAGCTGCCGTCGATCTACTACGCCCACGAGCGTGAGGTCTTCGAGCGCGACGGCATGCTCTACGCAGCCTCCGACGTCGTCGAGCGCGCCGACGAGGAGCGGCTGTTCTCGGCGTGGGTGCGGTTCCGCACCGTCGGCGACATGAGCTGCACCGGTGCCGTCCGTTCCCGGGCCACGAGCTTCGATGCCGTCGTGGCGGAGATTGCCGCCACACGCGTGACCGAGCGTGGCGAGACCCGCGCGGACGACCGTGCGTCCGAGGCAGCGATGGAGGACCGCAAGCGTGTCGGCTACTTCTGACGCAGCGCCGGACGGACCGACGACACAGGTGCCGCCCTTCCAGGAGATCGGTGCCGCCGATCTCCTGCGCCTCGTCACCTGCGGTTCCGTCGACGACGGCAAGTCGACGCTGATCGGGCGTCTGCTCTACGACACGAAACAGGTCTTCGTCGACCAGCTGGAGCACGTCGAGGAGACGAGCGAGCGCCGCGGCGACGGGTACGTCAACCTGGCGCTCCTGACGGACGGTCTCCGCGCCGAGCGCGAGCAGGGGATCACGATCGACGTCGCCTACCGCAGCTTCGTGACCGCGAACCGCCGTTTCCAACTCGCCGATGCGCCGGGCCACGTCCAGTACACGCGGAACATGGTCACGGGAGCCTCGACGGCCGACGTCGCGGTCGTTCTCCTCGACGCGCGCAAGGGCGTGATCGAGCAGACACGGCGCCACGCACTGATCGCGTCGCTGCTCGGCGTCCCGCACATCGTCTTCGCCGTCAACAAGATGGATCTCGTCGACTTCGACGAGGAGCGCTTTCGCGAGATCGAGGTGCAGCTCGCAGAGCTCGTGCTCGCGCTCGAGATCCGGGACGAGGTCGCGATCCCGCTGGCGGCGCTGCACGGCGACAACGTCGTGGAGCCCTCGCAGAGGATGCAGTGGTGGGAGGGCCCCAGCCTGCTCGCGCACCTCGAGTCGATCGAGCCAGCCGACGACCAGAACCTCGCCGACCGCCGCTTCCCGGTGCAATGGGTGATCCGACCGATGTCCGACGAGCATCACGACTACCGCGGCTATGCCGGTCAGGTCGCAGGCGGCGTCTGGCGTGCGGGGGACGACGTTCTCGTCCTACCCTCGAACCTGCGTACACGGGTCGCCGCCGTCGAGACCGCAGACGGCCCGATCGACGAGGCGACGCCCGGCATGTCGATCACGCTCCGGCTCGAGGACGCGCTCGACGTCTCCCGCGGCGACATGCTCGTCGATCCCGACGATCAGCCCGTGACGGCGCGATCGGTCGAGGCGACGATCTGCTGGATGAGCGAGCGACCGCTACAGCCTGGCGCCCGGATCGGGGTGAAGCACACGACTCGCACCGCGCGCGCCGTCGTCGAGGCGATCGAGGGCGTCGTCGACCTCGACTCGTTCGAGTCGGATCCCGCGCCGGAGATCGGGTTGAACGACATCGGCACCGTGCGGCTGCGCCTGTCGGCCCCCCTCCTCGTCGACGCATACGGCGCCAACCGGGCCACGGGGTCGCTGATCCTGATCGACGAGGCGACCAACGACACGGTCGCCGCCGGGATGGTCCGCTCCGCGACGGCGTGACGTCCGGACGACAAGGGAGTACCCTCCCGCGGAGCGAAGGCCCATCACCCCAAGGAGGCGTTATGCCCACCGTCATCGGATATCACGACGTGGCCGATGTCCAACACTGGCTCGAGTCGGGTAAGCGGGAGGAGTTCTTCGGACCGCTCGGGGTGACGAACATCAGGACATTCGTAGATCCACAGGGATCGAACCGCGTTGGCATCGTGATGGATGTCGCCGATATGGACGCCGTGAAGGCGGCGATGGAGACGCCCGGCGCCGCCGCGGCGATGGAGCACGACGGTGTCGACCCGTCGACGCTCGTGATCCTCGTCGAGGCGTAGCCCCGCCCTCGAGCCGGGGGTGGCCGGGGGCGGCTGGCGCCACAGCACGCTCCCGCGCCGCCCCGGCCGACGCTCGTCTGGCCCCGCCCCTAGAATCGAGCGTGTCGCAGACCGTGACAGAGGGAAGAGTGAGCGCCGCCGAGACCCCCGAGATAACGGTTCTCCTCGCCGACGACCACGAGGTCGTCCGTGAGGGCCTTCGGCTGGCACTGCTCCGGTCGCCCTCGATCCGTGTCGTCGGGGAGGCCGCGGACGGAGAGACCGCCGTCTCCCTCGCCGAGCGGCGCCGGCCCGACGTGATCGTGATGGACCTGCGCATGCCGGGGATGGACGGCATCGAGGCGACGGAGGAGATCGTCAGGGCGATGCCCGAGGCGAAGGTCCTCATCTTCACTGCCTACTCCGAACGCGCGCTGCTCCAGCGCGGCCTCGAGTCCGGCGCGCGCGGGTACATCCTCAAGGAGGCGCCACACGAGACGCTCCTCCGGGCGATCGAGAAAGTCGCAGGCGGCGAGACGTTCGTCGACCCGGCGCTCATGTCGGCGCTGACGAGGACACGGGACGGTAACGACGTGCTCACGGCGAGAGAGCGCGAGATCCTGCAGCTGCTCGCCGACGGGATGTCGAACGCCGATGTCGCACAGCAGCTCTTCATCTCCCAGGAGACGGTCAAGAGCCACGTCCGGCACATCCTCACGAAGCTCGAGGCGGACACGCGGACGCAGGCGGTCGCGATCGCCCTGCGCGACTCGATGATCGATTGAGCAGTGAGCCCGACGGCCGTGCGCTCACGGAGCGGCTCCGGGCAGAGCGCGACGAGCGCCGACGGCTCGCCGAGCTGATCCACGACGGCCCCGTCCAGCTCGTCGCAGCCCTCGCACAGATGCTCGACGCCGCCAGGCGGGCTCTCGAGGCCGGTGACACGGAGAGCGTCGGCCACATCGTGGAGCGCGCGCTCGTCGTCGCCAGAGATGCGGGCGCCGATCTCCGGGAGATCGTGAGTGGCATCGAGCCGCACGCGCTACGCGAGCTCGGGCTCGCCGCCGCCCTCGCCGAGCTCGCCGAACGGCACGCAGCCCGACGTGGCGTCGTGTTCGAGCTCGACGTGACGACCGGCGACGAGCTGGGAGAGGGCGCCCAGTCAGGGCTCTACCAGATCGTCCGCGATGCTGTCGACCAGGCGATCAGGCGCGGTCCGCCGGCGACGGTGAAGATCGCGCTCCATCCGACCGCTACGGGCGGTGTCGAGCTGACGATTGCCGACGACGGAAAGCGCGAGCGCCGCGAGACCGTCCTGGCAGCACTCGAGGAACGGGCGGGCGATCTGAACGGCTCGTTCGTGGGCGAGACGACCGGCGACGGGACAGCCGTCACGGTTCGCCTACCGCCGACCGCAGTGCAGCTGTAGCGGCAGCGCCGCCCGAGCCGCGCCGCGAGCTATTCGGGCAGCTCGTTCTGGACGTTGTGCTCGGTTGCGTATGCGTCGACGAGCGGGTCGATCACGGCAGCGCCTTCCGGGAAGGCGTAGTTGATCTTCACGAACGGCTCCCACTTCTCCGGCAGGGCGTCCTCCGGGAAGATCGCCTCGACGGGGCACTCGGGCTCACAGGCGCCGCAGTCGATGCATTCCTCGGGGTCGATCACCAGCATGCGCGCGAACTCGTGAATGCAGTCGACGGGGCAGACGTCGACGCAGGAGCGGTCCTTGATGTCGATGCAGGGCTCGGCGATGATGTAGGTCATCCTGGCGTCATCCTACCGGGGCGATCCGATGCGGCCCGCGCGGAACCGTCAGCGGCCGGTGAGCTCGCCGACGAGCTCCGGCGCACGCTCGACGAGCGCCGACTTCGCGACCACCTGGTCGAAGCCCGCGACGTGACCCGCCCGGAGTCCCGCCGTGTCGGTGTGATTCGTGTAGCCGAGGATCGGGATGTCGGGCCAGGTGTCGGCGACGTCCGTCGGATCGATCCGGGCGAGATCGCAGACGACGAGATCGGGAGCGTGGATCGAATCGCTCGTCACGAGCAGATGCTCTGGCAGCAGCCCCTCGAGCTTCCCACGGAAGAACAGATCGACCCCCACGAGCAGGATCGTCGCCATGGCCGCCACCGTATCAGGGGAGAAGGACGGGGCTCGGCCCGGGTCGCATCAGCCTGCGGCGGCCGTGCCGGCGCTGTCGTCGCCGTCGAGCAGCGAGCGGCCGAGCGTCGTCGAGACGTGCACGATCGCGTGACCGCGCCGGTGGGACTCGACCAGGCCGGCAGCGCGCAGGACGGCGAGCTGCCGTGAGGCGCTGCCGACGCTGAGCCCACCTCGGCGGGCGAGCTCCGAGGTCGAGACCGGTGCGTCCAGCAGCGCGAGCAGCCCGGCGCGCGTCCGTCCGATCAGCGCCGCGAGAGGAGCGGGACCAGAGCTCCCGCCAACCTGCCACAGCGTCCCTGCACCACGTGTCGGATACACGATCACCGGCAGCCGCGAAGGCTCCAGCAAGGGGGCGACGGACGGCCCCGCGAACGCGCTCGGCACGAGCAGAAGCCCGTCGGCCGCCACCGCGACACGGTGGTCCGGACCGTCGCCGGCACCGACGCTGACGACGCCGTCCTCCCACACGACCTGTTCGTGCAGGTCGTGGAAGAGCGCGACAGTCCCGCGACTCGCGATCCGGCGGGTCCGGTAGACGATGTCTCCTTCGAGCACGTGCCGAAGGCAGGGCCAGTGGTCCGCAAGCGCACGCTCCCAGTAGGCGTGGAGCAGCCGTACGAGCATGTCGAGGCCATTCCCCGGCTTCCTGTAGATGGGCTCGAGCGCCTGCGGCAGCACATCTCCGTAGGTGCGTCTCAGATCGCGTCGGATCCGCTCCGGCGGCGTGCTGCGTACAAGGTCGAGCTCGTCGACGACCGTCCTGCGGCCAGGAGGCGGCGGCGGGGTGAGGAAGTCGGGCGCCGGGTGGGCGGGCGTCGAGAGCGCGAGCAGCGTGTCGAGGTCGATCCCGTCGAGGCGCGAGCGCACGGCGAGCGCCCAGGGACGATGGACCGGACTCGTGTCTGGAGCCGCAAGCGTCCGCAGACTGAAGACGGTTTCGAGCAGCGGCGAGTACGCCAGCCTGGTACCGGCGAGCCCGTCCACCGACAGGTGGAGCCTCAGTCGTCGAGCCACACAGCGCCTCCGAGACGCAGCATCGAACGGTGAGACGCAGTTCTCGCCGAGAAGTTTCCAGCGCCGCGAGTGAGGCTTGGACGGCGCTAGAGGCCGCCGTCGATGCCGAACCGCTCGAGGAGGCGGTTGAGGTAGATCCGCAGCACGTAGAAGCGCTCGAAGAAGAGCAGTAGCCCGAGCGCCACCATGATCGCACCGCTCACGAACTGGATCGCCGTGAAGTGATCGCGCAGCCAGCGAAAGGCGCCCATCGCCCGGGTGAAGATTGCGCCCGCGAGCACGAATGGGATCGCGAGCCCGAGCGAGTAGCAGGCGAGCAGGAACGCGCCCTCGAGGGCCGTGTCCGACGCCCCGGCGAGGACAAGGATGGCCGCGAGAACGGGTCCGATGCAGGGAGCGGCGCAGACGGCGAAGGCGCCGCCGAGGAGCACGCGCGAGCCCCGGCTGCGAGCTCCCTGGACGAGCCCGGCACCGACGAGCCGCTCCGGCCAGGGCAGCAGCCCCATGAAGGCGAGACCGAAGACGACGAGGACGAAGCCGGCGACCCGTTCGAGCAGGAACTGGTCTCCCAGGAGGCTTGCGCCGAGCAGCTGGGCGCCGATTCCGAGCACCACGAACACGAGCGTGAAGCCGAGGACGAACGGGATGCTCGCGAGCACGACCCGGCGGGCACTGCCGCGTTCCGAGAGCCGATCTGCCTCCACCGCAGAGACGGCCGAGAGGTACCCGGGCACGAGCGGCAACACGCACGGAGCGAGAAACGAGACGAAGCCGGCGACGAGCGCCACCGCGGGCTCGGTCGCCGTCATCTCAGTCCTCGTAACGCGCGAGCTCGGCGTCGAGGCGCCGCTCGAGGTCGGGGTCGAGCGGCGGCTCCCCGGCCCGTTCCCCGTCACGCCTCCGACTCCAGGTCCAGGCGAGTACGCCCACAGAGGCAGCGCCGAGGAGGAGCAGTCCGAGCGGTAACAACCAGGCGAGCAGGTCGAAGCCTTTCGTCGGCGGCTCGGCCAGTACCGCAGGCCCGAACTGCGCCACGAGCGCGGCCTTGATCTGCGCGGAGCTCTTGCCGGCCGCAATCTCCTCGCGGATGAACGCCTTCATCCGCATCGCGATCGGCGAGTCCGACTGGTCGAGCGTCGTCTTGCAGACCGGGCAGACGATCTCGGCCTCGAGATCGGCCTGCCGCGGCGGCGCCCCTGCCGCCGGCGCCACGAGGACGAGCGCCGCAAGGAGTGCGGCGAGGACGCGCATCATTCCGCGTTCGAGAGCGCGGCGCGCAGCCCGGCCGCGAACGCGTCCCTGTTGCGCTCGGTGTCGATGCCGCCCTGGATCCGCTCACCCACGAGCCTGCCGGCACGGTCGACGAAGTAGGTCTCCGGGAAGCCGGTCACGCCCCACTTGCCGAGCGTGGAGCCGTGCCCGTCGTAGACGACCGGGTACGTGATCCCGTAGCGCCGCGCAAAGCGCCTGGCGTCGCCGCGGAAGTCCTGCGCATCGACGCCGAGCACGACGAGGCCCTGCGACTTGTAGCGCTCGTACGCCTTCTGCAGGGCGGGCGCCTCGGCCTTGCACGGGGTGCACCACGAGGCCCAGAAGTTGACGACGACCGGCTTGCCCTTCAGGTCGGCGAGGTCGAGCTTCCCGTCGCTCGCGTCGAGCCGCTGCAGCGTAAAGGCCGGAGCAGTCGGATGCTCTCCCTTCGCGAGCTTGCTCGCGGCGCCACCCTTGTCGGCGAAGGCGACCTTCCACACGAGCAGGCCGAGCAACCCGGCGACGACCGCGATCGCGACCACCTGCCCGGCGGTTCTGGCCCTCCCCGTCATGCCGCCACGATGAAGACCGGCGTGCCCACGTCGACCTGGTTGAACAGCCATTCGACCTGCGGGATCAGCATCCGGATGCACCCGTGCGAGGCGGAGTAGCCGATCGAGGCGGAGTCCGGCGTACCGTGGATGCCCACGTTGGGAGACGAGATCCCCATCCAGCGCGTCCCGAGCGGGTTGCCTGGCCCGGGCGGGATCGGCTTCGAGTCCTTCGCCCAGTCGGAGGCCGGCGGGTACCACCAGGGATCGCGCCACTTGTTGATGATCTCGAACGAGCCCAGCGGCGTCGGGTACTGGGAGCGGCCCGTTGCCACCTGGAAGCTGCGAACGAGCTTCGCCGCCGCCCCGATCCGGTAGAGGAGCAGCTTGTTCGAGCCGCGGCGGATCACGATCGCATGCTCGACCTGGTTCGCGGTGACCTGGGGTTGGATCAGGTCGAACTTCAACTCCATCGGCTCGCGCTGCTGCGTCTTCAGCGCACGGACGATGGCCCTGGAGGTGACGACCTGCTTCAGCCGCCGCCCCGGTACGTCCCTCGTCGCAAACGGAACGAGGTTCCGCAGCTTCAGCGTCGAGTCGACGGGGTCGCGCTGGAAGCGCGCGCCCAGTCTTGCGACGAACCGATCGAGCTTCGGACGCGCGACGTCGACCTCGAGCGGCACCGCGTAGCCCGGGCGCCTGACGCGGCCGGCCAGTTGCAGCGCCTTCTCGAAATGCGGGGTCGCACCGATCTCCTGCGGCGTCACCACGATGCGGGCGCCTGGACCGCCGAGCAGCGTCAGCGAGCGGGCAAAGCGTGTCTTCACGACCTCGCGCGCCTCGGCGACCGTGAGACCGCCGACGAGCGTTCGTCCGACCGTGACCCCGGCCGCGATCAGTTTCGGCCCCGTCTGCGTGGGCAGGGTCGTTGCGGGCGCCGTCGAGGTCACGGGGGCCGTCGTCGCAGCTCCCGTCGAACCGGCGCCGGTCGTCGTCCCTCCTGTCGTGGTGCCGCTGTCGGCACCGGCTCCCGGAGCCGAGGCGAGCACGACCGCGGCGATCGCACCGGCGGCGGCGCAGGCCGAGAGAGCTGCGATCGTCCCGCCGCGCGTCACCGGGTCAGTGTAGCCAGGAAGATCCTGGGATCGTTCGTGATCACCCCGTCCACGCCGGCCTCGTCGAGACGGCGCAGCTCGAGCGGATCATCGACCGTCCAGGCGAGGACCGGAAGCCCGATCGCGTGCGCGCGCCGTACCGCCACCGGGGTCGCCAGGCGGTGCTGCAGCATCACCGCGTGTGCTCCGGCCCGTCGGGCGAGCCGCGGGACGCGCATCGGCACCGACAACTGCATCGACGTCAGCCCGAGCGAGACGACGGGCCAGAGGTACGGCTTGCGGGAGATCGAGAGTTTGTCCTCGGGGTAGGTGATCCCGACCTCGACGCGCGGTGCGGCCCGGACAACGGCGCGCAGGCTCGGGACGTGCGTACCGCTCACGACCGTCCGCTCCTCGAGGCGATGCCGGCGGAGGGCGGCGCCGAGCTCGTCGAGGCGTCCGCGAAGCTTCAGGTCGACGTGCAGGCCGATACCCGGAGCCTCGTCCGCGAAGAACTCGAGCGCCTCGTCCAGCGTTGGCAGCTCCGGCGCGACCTCGCGCAGCTGCTCGAGCGAGAGGCTGCTGACTCGTCCCCTCGCGGCACCGTGGCTGACCTCCTCGAGATGGTCCGAGTGCGCGACCACGAGTGGACCACGCGGAAGGTCGAGCACGTCGAACTCGATCAGGTCGACTGCATGCTCGACCGCTGCGCGAAAGGCCCGTAGCGTGTTCTCTGGCGCCAGCGCAGCCGCACCGCGATGGCCGATCCGGAGCAGCGGTTCGCCCGGTCGCCGGAGCTCGATCACGCCGCCTCTCAGAGGCCGAAGAGGCGCTGGAACTCGTGCCAGACCGTCGTCACGAGGACGATGCTGACGACGACGAGGAGGCAGAAGACGAACCAGAACCGGATCCCGGCACGCCGGCTGCGCCGCTTGTGGGCGGTCCGCGCCTTGCGCCGCGCACGGGAGAGCCGCATCGTCTCCCGAACGGCCTCGTGATCGACGAAGGGGACGTCGTCGAGATCCGGCTCGTGCAGCTGCTCCGCCACGTTCGAAGTGTAAGGCCGGAAGCGCCGTCCGGCGATGCTCCATACTATGCAGCCGATGAGCTACCCCCACGGAGACGTCCGCGCGGATTCCCTGCTCGAGCGGGGGATTCTCGGCGTCGGCGAGCGCCTCGAGCTGCTCGCGGGTGTCGTGCTCGCCGTCTCGGCGTTCACGGGCTGGTACTCGGGCCCCGGCGAGGGCGTGAAGGTCTCGGTGATGGGCTGGAACACGGGCTACGCCGGCAAGATCGTCTTCTTCCTCGGTCTCGCCGCGGTGATCGTCGTCGTGCTGCGAGAGGTCGGGGTGACGCTTCCCGCAGCCGTCCCGGAGAGCCTGATCACGATCGCGATCGGTGCCGTCGCGACGATCCTCGTCCTCGTCCGCATCTTCTCGATCCCGGACGACTTCTTCTTCGCGAGCCGCGGCATCGGGATCTGGATCAGCCTCGTAGCTGCGATCGGCGTCATCATCGCCGGCCTGCTCGAAGCCTCCGAAGAGCTGTAGCGCTCGGCCGTCAGGGCGTCGTCGTCGGGGGTTGCTGCGGCAGCGGCTCGAGCGTACGGACGTATGTCTGCGTAGAGGTGGCCGGCAGACCGTCGTTGAGCGCCTGTCCGAGAGCGACCCCGAGCAGGAATATCAGCACGACGGCGATCACGAGTAGGAGCCGGCGCGGCCAGGGGCTTCGGCGCGGCGGCCGGCGCCGCAGCGGGGGCGGCGGGGCGGGCTCGGCCTGCGGCAGGGGAGGCAGCTCGGTCACGGTGTGTAGTCGACGGCGCCGCGGGAGTAGGCGTGGAAGGCGGCATCCGTCACCTGGGCGACGGAGCGCGACCAGCCGGGAGCGGCCGACTGCTCGGAGAGAACCTGCCGCGCCCAGTCGTCTGCCCGCCCGTACGCGGAAACGAGCTGGGCCAGCGTGAACGTCGCCCCCACCCGGCGACGCAACTCGGCCGAGACGGCATCGAGCTGGGCCCCGAGGCTCTCCGCTCGGCCGGGCTCGTCCCTGAGGGTGCGCTCGAAGCGACGGCTACCGTCCTCCCAGTCGCGACGCGCGCTCTCGAGGTCGAGGCTCACGCCGCCGCCTCGATGCAGCAGTGGGAGGGCCACGGGCCGTCGATCTCGGCAAGGACGGACTCGCCGAGCCGGTAGCCGGGATGCGCGAGCGCGAAGGCGACATGCGCATGGAGGCACTTCAGCCGCACCGGGTTGCTCGACCCTCCGATTCCGAGCTCGAGCGAGGCGCCTCCATCCGGCGCCGCCGTCGCGTCAACTGCGAGCTGGCGCCGAATGCGGCGTTGGAGCCCGGTCGCACGCTCGAGATCTTCCAGAAGCGCGGCGTCGTTGGTGACGGCGTTGCTCCAGCGCTCGACGCCGCCTGCCGCCTCGAGCCGCGAAACCGCCTGCACGAGATGACGGCACGTCAGGTAGTACGTGGTCGGGAACGGCCTTCCCGCGTCGTCGTAGGGGCTCTGTTCAGTCACCGCAGGGGCGCCGAACGGGCACCGCGCCACGACGCGTCGGAAGGCCCGCGGTCGACGGCCGAGCTGGCGGGCGACGAGCTCACGATCGTCCATCGCCTGAGCTTATGGCGCAGCGGGATGTGCCGCCCGCCAGGCAGCAATGCCCTTCACGATGAAGAGCCGCTCACCGGGCTTGACGTAGCCGATTCGCCTCGCCTGGCGGGAGAGGGCATCGTCGCTCGTCGTCCGCGCCAGCTGGCGCTCGAGCCGCGCCTTCTCCGCTGCCAGGGCCGCGACCTGTGCCTGGCGCGCCGAGAGCTCGCTGCGGGTCTGGAGGTAGGACGAGAGCGGACGGTAGTAGAGAAACCCCATCACGACGAGGACGGCGAGTGGGAGCAGCCAGCGAGGACGCCGACGCCGCCGCGGGGCTTTCCTGGCAGAGGCACGGGCCACGCGTCCTCCTTCGTGGCGTCCGGGGCGATCTCCTCCCCACTCGGTCGGTGCGCTGCCGCGGGGTTCAGGCGATGTCGACCTTGATCACGTTCGTGGTGCCGGGGATGTTCACTGCCGTCCCGGCCGTGATCACGACCCGGTCCCCCGACTGCACGACCCCGCTGGCGCGGGCGGCAGCGAGCGAGCGTGTCCAGAGGTCCTCGACGTCGTCCGTGGCGTCGATCTCGATCGGCGTCACCCCCCATTCGAGCGCCATGTGCCGGAGCGACCCTTGCTGGTGGGTGACGGCGATGATGGGCCGCCTGGGCCGCAGACGCGCGACGCCCGAGGCGGTACGGCCGGTGAACGTGGGCACGAGGATCGCCTTCGCCTCGAGCGCCTCCGCGATGTCGCAGGCGGCATTCGACATCGCCTGGCCGATCGTGGGCTGGTCCTCTGCCCGGGGGATCTCGTGCCGGTAGCCGAGGCTCGGCTCCACGGCGCACGCTATCCGGCTCATCACCTCGACCGCCTCGACCGGATAGTCGCCGACGGCGGTCTCGCCGGAGAGCATCACCGCTGAGGTTCCGTCGAGGACGGCATTGGCCACATCGGAGGCCTCGGCACGCGTGGGCTCGCTCAGGTGGACCATCGACTCGAGCATCTGTGTGGCCGTGATCACCGGCCGTCCCCGCTCGAGGGCGCGCGAGATGATCCGCTTCTGGATCAGCGGCACGTCGGCGCTCCCGACCTCGACGCCGAGGTCGCCGCGGGCGACCATGACGGCGTCGGACTCGGCGAGGATCTCGTCGAGAGCGGCGATCGCCTCGGCCTTCTCGATCTTGGCGATCACGTGGGCGGTCGAGCCCCGCGCCTCGATCAACGTCCGCAGAGCCCGGACGTCCGAGGCGGAGCGGACGAACGAGAGGGCGACGAAATCGACTCCGAGCTCGATCGCGAACTCGAGGTCGTCGAGGTCCTTGCGGGTGATCGAGGGGATCGGCAGCGGTACGCCGGGCAGGTTGACGCCCTTGTGCGACGAGACGACGCCGGGGATGACGACCTCGCAGCGGGCCCGGCCTCGCTCGACGGCCTCGACGCGAAGCTTCACATGCCCGTCGTCGATCAGAACGTCGTTTCCCTTCTGCAGCACCGTGCCGAGCACGGCGGGGCTGATCGGAAGATCGTCGTCGCGGGCGGCGTCCTCGCCGGCGATCACGACGGTGGTGCCGCGCTCGAGGCGAATCGGCTCGGGCAGAGCTCCGAGACGGAGCTTCGGCCCCTGCAGGTCGGCGATGATCGCGACCGGCAGACCCGCTGCCGCGGCTGCCTCGCGCACGAGCGCCGCCCGCTCGCTGTGGTCGTCGTGGATGCCGTGCGACATGTTGAGCCGGGCGCCATCGATGCCGGCGCCGATGAGCGCTGCGATCACCTCCGGGGAGGACGAGGCCGGACCGATGGTGGCGACGATCTTCGTGCGACGGACGTGCATCGGTCAGGCCGCGTGCACCTGCGTGCGCGGGAACGCGGCCCAGCCGCGAAAGGCCGCCTGGTCGCCGAGCTGATCCTCGATGCGAAGCAGCTGGTTGTACTTGGCGGTGCGGTCCGACCGCGCCGGGGCCCCGGTCTTGATCTGACCGCTGTTCACGGCGACGGCGATGTCGGCGATGGTGGCGTCCTCGGTCTCCCCGGAGCGATGCGAGATGATCGTGGCGTACCCCGCGCGGTGCGCGAGCTCGATCGCGTCGAGCGTCTCGGTCAGCGTCCCGATCTGGTTCACCTTGACGAGGATCGCATTCGCGACCTTCTCCTCGATTCCCCGGGAGAGGAACTCGACGTTCGTCACGAAGAGGTCGTCGCCGACGAGCTGCACCCGGCCGCCGAGACGATCTGTGAGCGTCTGCCACGTCGGCCAGTCGTTCTCGGCGAGACCGTCCTCGATCGAGACGATCGGGAAGCGGTCGCAAAGATCTGCCCACAGCTCCACCATCCCGGTGCCGTCGAGGGCCCCACCCTGGCGCTCGAGGACGTAGACGCCGTCGCGGTAGACCTCGCTCGTGGCGGGATCGAGCGCCAGCGCCACCTTGTCACGGTGTCCCGCCCGTTCGGCCGCCTCGAGGATCGCCTCGCAGGCGTCGTAGGCCGAACCGAAATCGGGAGCGAAGCCACCCTCGTCGCCGACGAGCGTCGCGAGCCCGCGCTCGCCGAGCAGCCGCTTGAGCTCGTGATACGTCTCGACCCCGATTCGCAGGGCCTCCGTGAATGTCTCCGCGCCGGCCGGAACGAGCATGAACTCCTGGAAGTCGAGTGAGTTCTGGGCGTGCGCGCCGCCGTTGACGACGTTCATCAGCGGCACGGGCAGGACGTGGGCGTTGCTGCCGCCGAGCCAGCGGTAGAGCGGCACGCCAGCCTCGACGGCCGCCGCCTTGGCGACAGCGAGCGACACGCCGAGAATCGCGTTGGCGCCGAGCCGCGCCTTCGTCGGAGTCCCGTCGAGGTCGATCATGGCCCCGTCCACCTCGCGCTGGTCCCGTGCGTCGAGCCCCACAACCCGTTCTGCGATCTCCTCGTTGACGTTCGCGACCGCGCGACCGACGCCCTTGCCGCCCCATGCCTCACCGCCGTCTCGCAACTCGACCGCCTCGTGCTCTCCCGTGGAGGCGCCGGACGGTACGACCGCAGCTCCGAAGGCGCCTGACCCGAGGCCGACCTCGACCTCGACGGTCGGGTTGCCGCGTGAGTCGAGCACCTGGCGGGCCCGAACATGGACGATCTCGCTCACGCCGACCAAGACTAGTCGATGGCCGCGGAACGGCCGTTCAGATCGCGCTTGGCCCGTACGTACCACGCCTCCTGAGCGTCGAGGTCGAGGTCGGCCCAGGTCTGCCCCGCCTCCGTGGCGAGCTGCTCCGCCAGCTCCACGCGAGCAACGAAGCGATCGCTCGTGGCCCGAAGCGCGAGCTCCGGGTCGACGTTGGCGAGGCGGGCGAGATTGACGACGGTGAACAGCACGTCGCCGACCTCGTCGAAGACGCGTGCAGCGGGTTCCGTCTCGGGCGCGGGCGGGCCGCTGCGGACGAGCTCGGCCGACAGCTCCGCGAACTCCTCCTTCAGCTTGTCTCGCGGCCCCTCGAAGTCGGGCCAGTCGAAGCCGACAGCCGCCGCCCGACGCTGGACCTTGCGTGCGCGCAACAGACCTGGAAGCGACTCGGGAATGTCGTGGAAGATCCCCGACCGTCCCTCCTGCTCGGTCTTGATCTCCTCCCAGCGGCGCCGCACGCGGGCGGGGGTATCGGCGCTCGTATCGCCGAACACGTGCGGATGCCGACGGACGAGCTTCTCGTGGACACCTCGGGCGACTGCCTCCAGGTCGCCCCGACCCTGCTCCTCGAGGAGGAGCGCGAGGAAGTAGACCTGGAAGAGCAGGTCGCCCAGCTCGTCGACCAGCTTCTCCGGATCGCCCGCGTTCGCTGCCTCCGCGACCTCGTAGGCCTCCTCGACGGTGTGCGGGACGATCGTCCGCGGTGTCTGCTCGCGATCCCAGGGGCAGTCGCGACGCAGCCGCCGCGTCAGCTCCTGCAGCTCGACGAGCGCTTCGGCCAGTGGTCCTGCCGCACCCGGCGTGCCGTCGGCTCCGCCAGGCCCTTCGGCCCCATCCACTCGCTAGCCGGTCGTGGTCGGCGTCGTTGCCGCGGCCGGTGGCGCGTACCCCGTCGCGTAGGAGACACGCTTGGCGAAGTAGTCCTTCACCTGGGTCGTCCACTGGGTGATGGCATCGTTCTTCGCCTTCTCGAGCAGCGTCGACTCGATCTGCGGGGTGGCGTCCTTCAGCGACGTCGTCGAGGGGGGCCGTACGTCCGAGATCGGCTCGATCACGTGATAGCCGTACTGGGTCTTGATCGGCCGCGAGATCACGTTCGTGGAGAGGTTGAAGGCCGTCTGGTCGAACGGCGCCACGGTCTGTCCGCGCGAGATCGTGAGCTTGCCGCCGTTGTCCTTCGAGCCGGGATCCTGGGAGTACTTCTTCGCCAGGGCGGCGAAGCTGGCTCCATTCTTCAACTCGTTGTAGATCTTGTTCGCCTGCGCCTTCGTCTTGACGAGGATGTGGCGCACGTCACGGCTCTCGGGGGTCGTGAACTGCGACTTGTTCTGGTTGTAGTAGGTCTTGATCTGCTCGGGTGTGACCTTCGCGTCCTTCGTGACGGCGTCGTAGATCTTCTCCGAGAGCAGCTGGGCCGTGATGTCCGTCCTCAGCGATGCCATCGTGTAGCCCTGCGCCTTCACCGCCGCCGCGAACTTCGGTTCGCTGCCACCGAAGGACGCCTTCTTGATCTGGGCGATCCGGTTCTGGACGTCCTTGTCGCTGACCGAGAGCTTCATGTCTGCGGCGCGATTGTCATACTCCGCGCGCTGCACCAGGAAGGCAACGGCCTGCGTCTGAAGGGCCTGGTACTCCGAGGTGCCCGCCTTCGGGAATGCGCGCTTCTGGGCCTTGTAGGTGAGCTTCGCGCGCTGCAGAAGCGAATCGAGCTGCGCCTTCGTGACGGGCGTTCCGTCGACGACCGCGACCGCGTCGGAGGGAACGCTCTTGTTGTCGCTGCCGCCACCGCAGGCCGAAGCAACGAGCACGACGAGGACGACGAGGGCGGAGACGACAATCCGGATCGGCTTCAGCTTCATGTGGCAGGCTCTCTCGGTTTCAGTGGCGTGGGCGGGACGTTCCAGGTATAGACGAGGCCGCGTTAAATCGCAGTTGCGATCTGTTCGGGATTCGCGCCGGAGCCACAAATCCCCTGCATCTACGCGGCCTGGCGGGCCGCGACTATAGCATCGGCGAGGCGCAGCGCCCCTCTGAGGTCGTCGGCCCGCAGAGCAGCCTCGCGCTTTGCCTGCGTGTAGACGACCGTGTCCTCCGCAGCACGAAGAGCACGCAGCTCGTTCGATCCGATTGCGAGCGGCCCCACGGTGGCGCGGCCGCCGCGGAAGACGAGGTAGTCGGCGCCGATCAGGGCGACTCTCAGCTTCGCCTCCTGAATCAGGAAGAGGTTCTCGACGGGGTCCGGGAGCGGGCCGTAGCGGTCTTCCACCGCGGCGCGCAGCTCCCGCAGCTCGTCGTCGTGCTCGACGAGCGCGAGCCGCCGATGGATGTCGATCTTGAGCGCCTCGGAGGCGACGTAGGACGCGGGGATGAAGGCATCGACGCGGGCGTCGACCCGGACAGGTCGCACCGCCACCCGGGCCTGACCGGACAGCTCTGCGACCGCCTCGTTCAGCATCTCGACGTAGAGCTCGAAGCCGAGCGCCGCCACGTGCCCCGACTGCTCGGCTCCGAGCAGGTCGCCGGCACCGCGGATCTCGAGATCGCGCATCGCGATCTGGAAGCCGGCGCCGAGCTCGGTGTGATCGGCGAGGGTCGCGAGGCGCGCGCGGGCCTCCGGCGTCAACTCGGTCGCATCCGGATAGAGGAGGTACGCGTGCGCGGTCAGGTCGGACCGTCCGACACGGCCCCGGATCTGGTAGAGCTGGCTCAGCCCGAGCGCGTCGGCCCGTTCCACGACGAGGGTGTTCGCCTGCGGAATGTCGATTCCCGATTCGATGATCGTGGTCGACACGAGCACGTCGGCGTCGCCCGCAAGGAACGCGTGCATGCGCTCCTCGAGGTCACGCTCCCCCATCTGCCCGTGGGCGACGAGAAAGCGGAGGCCAGGGCAGAGCTGTCGTAGCTTCTCCCCCACCTCTTCGATCGTTTCGACGCGGTTGTGGAGGTAGAACGCCTGGCCGCCACGACCGTGCTCGCGCTCCAGGGCCTGCTTGATCAGCTGCTCGTCGTACTCGCCGACGGTCGTTCGGATCGGCCGCCTGCCCTCGGGCGGCGTCTCGATGATCGAGATATCGCGGAGACCGGACAACGACATGTGGAGCGTGCGCGGGATCGGTGTCGCCGAGAGCGCCAGAACGTCGACCTCGAGCCGCAGCGAACGGAGCAACTCCTTCTGTGCGACCCCGAAACGCTGCTCCTCGTCGAGGATCACGAGCCCGAGCTCCTTGGGGATCACGTCGCGTGAGAGCACGCGGTGGGTACCGACGAGCACGTCGACCTTGCCTGCCGCGAAGTCGGCGAGAACTCGCTTCGTCTCGGCAGGCTTGCGGAAGCGGGAGACCATCTCGACGTTGAGGGGGAAGTCGCGGAACCGCTCCCTGAACGTGTTCCAGTGCTGCTCTGCCAGAATCGTGGTCGGGCAGAGGACGAGCACCTGCTTGCCGTTGACCGCGACGGCGAAGGCGGCCCGCACGGCCACCTCTGTCTTGCCGAAGCCGACATCGCCGCAGACGAGCCGGTCCATCGGCCGCGGCGACTCGAGGTCCTCCTTCACGGCCTCGATCGCGCGCGCCTGGTCGTCCGTCTCGCGGTACGGGAACGACGCCTCGAGCCGTTCGAGCCACTCGTTCGAGAGATCGAAGCTCGCGCCCTCCGCTCGTTGCCGCTGCGCGTAGAGCGCGAGGAGCTCCCCCGCCAGCTCGCGAACGGACTCGCGCGCCCGGCTCTTGAGGTTCTGCCACGCCTTGCCGCCGAGCTTCGAGAGGGTCGGCGACTTCGCGTCGGCACCGATGTAGCGCGACAGCTTGCCGAGCTGCTCGTGCGGGACGTAGAGCCGATCCTCGCCGCGGAACGCGAGGAAGAGATAGTCGCGCGTGACGCCCGCCACTTCCTTCGTTTCGAAGCCGAGGAGCTTCCCGACACCGTGGTCCTCGTGCACGACGAAGTCCCCCACCCTGAGATCCGCGAACGACGCGAGCGCGCGGCCGAGGCGGGCGTCGGCTCGCGGTGGACGCTTACGGAAGACCTGCGTGTCGGGGAGAAGGACGAGGCCAAGGTCACGCCAGACGAAGCCTCGGCGGGCAGGGGAGATCGCAAAGCGAAGGCCGGCTTCACGCGGAACCGCCTCGTCGGGCGTGGCGATCGTCGCCTCTACCTTCCGCAGCAGCGCTCCCTGACGCTGCGCCTCGCCGCGGTGCGGAAACGTGACGAGCACCCGGTTGCCGCTGCGGACGAAGCCGGCGAGCTCGTTCTCTGCCTCCGTGAGACCGCGGGCTGCGATCGCCGGCCGCTGTGCCTCGAACTGGAACGCCTGCCCGCGCGGGAACGGGTCGAGCTCCGTCACGCCTGCTAGCGGGAGCGGCTCGATCGCGAGCTCCTCCCAGACGGCACGGACCTCATCCGGCTGCCAGACCAGATCGGGCAACCGATCGATCGGAGCCACGAGATCGCCCGGGATGGGGATGGCTGGCCGATCGTCGCGCTCCTCTCCCTCCCACGCGTGCACCGCCTCGATGTCGATCGCCGACCGCAGTCGCTCGGCGGCCGGGTAGACCGTGGCATCGGCCACTGCGTGCAATGCGCGCTGCGTGAACGGCGAGAACGCACGTACCTGCTCGATCTCGTCGCCGAAGAGCTCGATTCGCAACGGTTCCCGGCCGGTCGCGGGAAAGACGTCGAGGATGCCGCCCCGCACCGCGAACTGCCCGCGCTCCTCCACCCGATCGACCCGTTCGTAGCCCGCCTCTGCCAGCTGCTCCGTGAGCCCGTCGAGCCCCGGCTCGGCTCCGACCAGCAGGTGAAGAGGCTGGGGCCGCTGCTCCGGCGGAGGCATCCCCTCGGCGAGCGCGGCGGCAGAGGCGCAGACGAGCCCTCCTGCCTCGAGGACATCGAGAGCCCGGGCGCGTTCGCCGACGAGGTGGGGCGGCGGCTCGAGACCCGACGCATGCGAGACGCCCCGGCTCGGCAGCAATGCGACCCGCTCGGCACCCAGAAACCAGGATGCTCCCTCCGCTGCGTCGCGCGCGTCGGCGTCCTCGGGCAGGAGGATCAGCAGGCCCCGGGGAAGCTCCTCGGAGAGCGTCGCGAGCACGAGCGGGAGCGCCGGTTCCGAGACGCGTGCACGCGCCGGCAGCGCCTGCAGGAAGGCCTGGAACCGGTCGCTCGCGGCGAGCTCGGCGATCAGCGGTGTCAGGGGAGTCGGGTCCATGCAGAAAACGGGAAACGCGTCCCGCGGCGGTCATCGTAGCGCCGGGTCGGTCGCGAACCCGACGGGCAGGCCTGTGGGCGGCGTCTCACCGGGCGAGAGATGACGGCTCCCTGGTCCACGGCGGAGGCGCGGCTCTCGGGGCGGGACTCCTGGCGGGCGGACGCAGGCTCTCCTACGGGGTATGTCCTGCGCCTACGCATGCTCACCTCCGTCACGAAGACGACACGATCCGGTCACGGCAGAACGGCTACGGTGTCTGCAGGGGGACGCTGTCCCCCTGGGGGCATGTGGAGGCACGTGCGCGCTCTTTCGAGCGGAACACCCGCGCTGCGCCCGGCCGGCGGGGAGTCTTGCCTTGCTCGCAATGGGCCGCCTGCACCTGAGCACCGTCCGTCTGGGAGATCAGTTGTAGGAGCGCTGCGTCTCGTCGAGGCCGACGCACGCGAGCGACTCGGCTGCGCCTGCCGCACGGGCCACCACGGCCTCCACGTCGTCCTCCGGCGCAAATGGAGACAGCACGTAGTCGGCCACGTCGCGCGGGTCGCCCCGTCCTGGTCGACCGACCCCGACCCGCAGACGCAGGAACTCGGGGCTGCGAAGGCGGCCTGCGATCGAACGTAAACCGTTGTGACCCGCGAGCCCTCCACCGAGCCGAGCCTGAAGCCTGCCGACCTCGAGGTCGACCTCGTCGTGGACGACGAGCAGTCGCTCGAGCGGCGTCTTGTAGAACGCGACGGCCGGCTGTACGGAACCACCGGAGTCGTTCATGTATGTAGCCGGTTTCAGCAGGGCGATCCGGAGCCGGTCGATCCGGATCTCGGCGAGTTGCCCGCTGAACTTCCCCTTGAAGGCGCCGGCGTGGCGGCGGGCCAGCTCATCCACGACCATGAAGCCAACGTTGTGGCGATCACGCGCGTGCCGTCGGCCGGGATTCCCAAGCCCGACGACGAGGAGGTCGAGCGTCGAGGCGACGTCGCCTCGACGGAAGGGCGACAAGGCTACCCCTCGTCGGACGGTGCAGCGCCGGCCTCGGCGGTGGCGTCAGCGGACGCCTCGGCTGCGCCCTCCTCGCCGGCCGCCTCACCCTCGAGCTCAGCATCGGAGAAGCCGCGTGGGGTCGTGCACGTGGCGATCACCGTCTCCACCGGATCGTCGAGGAACGTGACGCCCGGCACTGTCGAGACGCTCTCGAGGCGGAGGATGCCGCCGACCTCGAGCTCGCTGACGTCGGCCTCGACCGCCTCGGGCACGTCGGCAGGCAGGGCCTCGACGTTCAACTCGCGTGCGACCTGCTGGACGACACCGCCCATCTTCGAGCCGGGGGCCTCGCCGACGAGGTGGACGAGCACGGTCGCCTGGATCGGCTGGTCGAGGCGCACCTCGTGAAAGTCGACGTGTGTGATCGTGCCTCGAACCGGATGTTGCTGGTACTCCTTCAGCACGGCGTGGTGGGGTGTCTTCTGCCCGTCGATGACGACGTCGACGATCCCGTTCAGTCCCGCGGGGCCCGTCAATGCAACCCGCAGCTCGCGTTCGTCCACGGCGAAGGCCTTGTTGACCTTGCCGTAGAGCACGCCGGGGATCAGGCCCTCTCGGCGGAGCCGTCGTGTGTTGCGGGTACCGAGCTCGCCGGCGCTCCGCTCCTTCACCTGAAGTGTCATCCGCTCCCCGGACACGGCGGCGAAGTGTAGCGGATGTCTTCCAGCGCCCCTGCAGGCTGACCGCGCGGTGGCGAAGGGCCGGGGCGGCCGACACGCTGCGCCCCTCAGGGGAGGATGGGTGCAGCGGCAACTGGCCGACCCGGCCGTCCTCCTCGTTCGGCAGCCGTGGCGCCGACCCTTCCGACAGGTGAAGCGGGGGCTACAGGCTCGCCTGCCGGCTGCCGACAACAGAACCTGGGCGGTCGGCGGCGCGCTCAGGGGGCGCCGCCGACCCCTTTTTCGCGGCTTCCGCCGTCGCGTACCGACATGAGCAGGCTAGAAGAGCTGATTCTCGCCGGCGAAGATCGCGGAGACCGAATCGTCTGCGAAGACGTTCATGATCGTCTCGGCGAGGATCTTCGAGATGGAGAGCACCTGGATATTCTCCGGCTGCTGCAGCGGGTCGAGCGGCACGGTGTCGGTGACGACGAGCTTGTGGATGTCGCTCTGCGCGATCCGCTCGAGGGCCGGGCCGTTGAAGAGCCCGTGGGTGGCGCAGGCGTACACCTTCGTCGCGCCGGCCTCGCGCAGGGCAGTCGCGCCCGCCACGAGTGTGCCCGCCGTATCGACGATGTCGTCGATGATCACCGCGGTCTTGCCGGCGACGTCTCCGATGACGGTCGTCACCCTCGCCTGGTTGTGCTCCGGCCGAACCTTGTTGAGGATGACGAGGTCGCCGTCGACCATCTCCGCGAACTTGCCGGCGATCTTCGCGTGGCCCGTGTCGGGCGAGACGACCGCAAGACCGTCCTCGAGATTGAGATCGCGGACGTACTGCGCGAACAGCGGGATCGCGGTCATATGGTCGACCGGGATCTCGAAGAAGCCCTGGACCTGGCCGGCGTGGAGGTCCATCGTCAGCACCCGGTCGGCGCCCGCCGTCTGTAGAAGGTCGGCGACGAGCTTCGCCGTGATCGGCTCACGGGGGCGTGACTTCTTGTCCTGCCGGACGTAGAAGTACCAGGGCACCACGGCCGTGATCCGCTTCGCAGACGCAAGCTTGGCGGCGTTGATCATGATCAGCAGTTCCATCAGGTGCTGATCCACCGGGGCCGATGCCGTCTGCACGATGAAGATGTCGGCACCGCGAATCGAGTCCTCGTAGCGGCAGTAGGCCTCGCCACTGGCGAACGTCTTCAGGGTGACCTCGCCCAGCTCGCATCCGATCTCCTCGGCGATCGCCTGGGCGAGATCGGGGTTCGAGCGCCCGGAGACGAGCATGAGACGCTTGCTCGGTGCCGCCGGTATCGCGCGGCCGACGGAGGTTGCCGGCAGCGGCGGGGTCGACGAGCCGAGCCCCGGAAGCGTCTGCTCAATCGTGCTGCTTTCCACCGCGTCCCTCCTTGATCGTCTGCCTCGGCGGAAACCCGACGAGAGCGTTGTCCGGAACGTCGTCCGTCACCACGGTGCCTGCGGCAGTCCACACATCGTCGCCGACCGAGACCGGAGCGACGAACATCGTGTCGACACCGATACGGCCGTTCCGCCCGATCGACGTCCGCTTCTTCGGTACCCCCGGCCGATGATCGAAGTTGGCGGTGATCGAACCCGCGCCGACGTTCGTTTCATCCCCCACCTCGGCATCGCCGACATAGCTCAGATGCGGCACCTTGGCTGCGACGCCGAGTCTCGAGTTCTTGATCTCCACGAACGTCCCCGCCTTCGATCGCGCGCCGAGCACCGTCCCCGGGCGAACGTAACAGAACGGTCCGACGGTCGCGCCCTGCCCGATCTCCGCGTCGACCACGACAGCATGCGGGCCGACCTCGGCCCCCTCTGCGACGGCGGTGGCGCCCCGCAGAATCGTGAAGGGATGAATGACGGAGTCGGGCCCGAGGGTCACCCCCGGCTCGATCCAGGTCGACGCTGGATCCGTGATGGTCGCGCCGGCGAGCATGTGCGCAGCGTTGATCCGGTCACGGAGCACGGCCGCTGCCGCGGCGAGCTCGATACGCGTGTTCACGCCCTCTGTCTCGGCCGGGTCGGCGGCAACGTGGACGAGCACCTTCTCGCCCGCGGCGACGAGGTCGCGCACCGCGTCGGTGAGGTAGAGCTCACCCTGCGCGTTTGCGGGCTCGAGCCGCTCCAATGCCGGCCAGAGGACCTCGCCGCGGAAGACGTAGATCGAAGAGTTCGCCTCCCGAATCGCGAGCTGTTCGTCGGTCGCGTCGGACGCCTCGACGATCGACTCGAGCTCACCGTGCGGGCCGCGGACGATACGGCCGTAGCTCCGGATGTCGCCCGGCACGAACGAGAGGACCGTTGCCGCGGCGTCTCCACCACGATGGGTGGCGAGAAGCTGACGCAGCAGCTCCGTCGTCAGGAGCGGCGTATCGCCGGAGAGAACGAGAACCTCCGTCGCCGTATCGACGGCCCCGCGGGCGGCTCGGACGGCATCCCCGGTGCCCAGCGGCAGCTCCTGGACGGCCGTCGGAATCCCTTCGAAGGCGTCGACCGTATCGGGCGCAACGACGACGACGAGTGGATCCGCGCCGAGGGGTCGAGCAGCCTCCACCACCCAGTCGACCATCCGACGACCCAGGATCGGGTGGAGGTGCTTCGGCGTCGCCGACTTCATCCGGGTGCCGCGGCCTCCCGCCATGACGACGGCTGCAAGCTGCTCGTGTGTATCTGACACGTTGGGCACGGTGGCTGGGGCGCCAGGATTCGAACCTGGGATCACGGGACCAAAACCCGTTGCCTTACCGCTTGGCCACGCCCCATGGAATCGGAAAGCCGAGTGTACCGGGTGTCCATGCGAGCACGGGACGCTCGTGTGCCCCCGTTCACAGGGGTCGTTAGCGCCGGTCGAGGAGCAGGATCGTCAGCGCACCGACTGCAATCAGGACGAGAACGGCGATCGCGAGCACACCGGCGACGACGAGCGCAATCGGGACGAGCACCACGATGAGCTGCGAGACGGCGGCGACCCACGTCGCCGCTCGCACGAGCGGCGAGGCGTGCTCGCGGCCGAACCAGACGTAGGACGTGACCGCAAGGGCAGCGGCCGCAACGACGATCCACCAGGGAACCACGCCCGCGATGACGAGGACCGCCTCGACGACCGCGATCGCAAGCGCGATCTGGATCCGACGACGCCGAAGCCGCCGCGAGAAGGGCGTGTCGCGGCTCTCGAGGATCAGGTTCGACATGGCCCTACGGTAGCGCCCGTTCGCACGCGCGAGGCCGCGTCGTCGCGACGGGCACCGTGACCCAGGTTCGCGCGGCCGCCGCGACGGATGCCGCCGCCGTCTGCGCCTCGACGATCGATGCGAAGAGCCCGTACACGCACGGTCCGGCTCCGCTCACGTCGGCACGGAAGGCTCCTTCTGTACGGAGTCGGTGCGCGAGATCGGGCCCGGTGAGCTCTACGTCGGCGAGGTCGTTCGGTGGTAGCCGCCCGAGTGCCGCCGCGGTGTGAACCGTCTCGAGGTCAGCCAGCAGATGGCGTCGACGCTCGTCGAAGCCGGCAGCTCCATCGCGGCGATCGAACGCCGCGTAGACGGCTGCGGTGGACTCCTTCGCCAGGTTCGACGGCAGCGCGAGAAGTACGGCGTAGTCGTGCGGGAGATCGAGCGGCGCCAGGGTGCCGCCGTCGCCTGTACCGAGCTGCGTGCCTCCGTCGAGGAAGAACGGCACATCGGCGCCGCTGCGCGCGGCAAGTCCGATCAGCGCCTGCGGGTCGAGCGGCTCCGGGAGTGTCGCGTTCGCGAGCCGCAGCGCGGTCGCCGCATCGGAGCTACCTCCGCCCAACCCGGCCGCAACCGGAATCCGCTTCTCGATCACGACCCGCCAGCAGGGGTCGGTGCGGGTGAGATCTGCCAGAGCGAGGAGTGACGACCGCACGATCGTGTCCTCCTCGAACCCCTCGACCCGCAGTTCGTCGGCCGACTCGAGGTGCAGCGTGTCGTGCAGCTCGAGCTCCTGGAGCACCGTCACGACCTCGTGCTTCCCATCCACCCGGAGCGGCCCGACGACAAGCGCCAGGTTGACCTTCGCGTGCGCCCTTGCCGAGCTCACCGCAACAGCTCCTCGAGCTGGAGGAACCGCTCCGGCGTGAGCGCCTCGGCCCGCACCGCAGCCGACAGGCCGAGCGCGCCGAGTGCGTCCTCGGCGCGCGCACGGGTGGCGACGCCGCTCAGCTCGAGAGAGTTCGCGAGCGTCTTCCGTCGGTGGGCGAACGCGCCATGGACGAGTCGGCGGATAGCCGGATACGCCGCGGGGAGGCCGGTGCGCCGGAAGGCGACAATGGCGGAATCGACGTTCGGCGGCGGCCGGAAGACGTGGCGCGAGACCGGATGGAAGCCCGTCCGGCGGGAGGTGAGTTGGACGAGCACCGAGACGCCGCCGTACGCCTTCGTCGAAGGATGGGCGAAGAACCGGTCGGCAACCTCCCGCTGCACCATCACACACCAGAGCTCGAGCGACGGCAGCCCACCGAGGCTCTCGGCAACGATGGGTGTCGCCACGTTGTAGGGGAGATTCGCGACGAGCTTCGTTGGCAGAGGGGCGAGCGTCGCAAGCTCCAGCCGAAGCGCATCACCCCAGTGCAGGCTCACGTTCTCGCAGGCGGCGAGATCCCGGAGTGGCGACTCGAGACGCTCGTCCAGCTCGACCGCGTGGACGTGACGGCAGCGCTCCGCAAGCAGCCGCGTGAGCACGCCGAGCCCCGGGCCGATCTCGAGTGCGACCTCGCTCCCGTCGAGCTCGGCCAGGCGGGCGATCACCTCGAGGATGTTGTCGTCGACCAGAAAATGCTGGCCGAGCGACTTCTTCGGGGCGATTCCGCTCAACGACTCGGGAGCCCGAACGCGGTGTCGGCGTTGAGATCGATCTGACGTTCCAACTCCGTCGGCTCGATCCCGCGTAGCTCTGCGAGGACGCCGAGTGTATGGAGGACGTTCGCCGGCTCGTTACGGCGGCCGCGAAGCGGCTGGGGAGCAAGATATGGGCTGTCGGTCTCGGCGAGGATCTGGCCCGCCGGCACACGGGTGGCTACAGCCCGCAGTGCTGAGGCCTTGGGGTAGGTGACGTTGCCCGCGAACGAGCAGTAGTAGCCGCGCTCGAGCGCGACGTCGAGCAGATCCGGCATCGAGAAGCAGTGGAGGATGACGGTGCCCGGGAAGCCGGCGAGCGCCGCCGCCGTATCCGCGGACGCGTCACGGGTGTGGATGACCACGGCGAGCTCCATCTCAGCTGCAAGCTCGAGCTGGCGGGAGAACAGCTCTCTTTGGGCATCGCGCGGCGCCCTGTCGTGGAAGTAGTCGAGCCCGGTCTCGCCCACGGCCACCACGGAGGGGTGGCTCAGAAGATCGCGGAGCTCGTCGATCCGCGTCGCCTCGAGCTCTCCCGCCTGGTGTGGATCGATCCCGAGCGCGGCATAGACCCCGTCGTGGCCGGCCACGATCTCGAGTGCGGCGCGACAGGAGTCGATACCGGTCCCGATCGTGACGACCCGGGTGACGCCGACCGACCGCGCCCGCGCAATCAGGTCTGCAGGCGGTTCTTCGCACCCGTCGAGGTGCGCGTGCGTGTCGATCATCGGCGGACGGCGTACCGTCGGCGGATCGCCCCGCTGCGACTCACGCGGCCGGCAGCTCGAGGCGTGGGAACAACGCCGACGCCGGCTCGATCTCGGTTGCTGCGCGTGTGTGCCCATAGGCGACGAGCTCCCAGTCGAGGTCAGGAGCCTGCCCGAGCGCCGCAAGGATCGCGTCCGACGTCGCCGGTATGTACGCGGCCAGGGCAAGCGCAACGGCCCGCAGTCCATCGACGAGGTCGTAGAGCACCTGATCGAGCTCCTCTGCCCGCGCATCGTCCTTGGCAAGCTGCCACGGTGCCCGCGTCTCGACCTCGCGATTGAGCGCGCGGACGACCTCCCAGATCCGTTCCAGGGCACCGGTGACATCGAACGCATCGAGTCGGGCTGCGACGTCGTCGGCGAGGGGGGCGACCGCGCGGGCAACATCGCCGCCCGGCGACCGCACCACCTCGAGTCGACCGCCTCGATAGCGCGCGACCATGGCAGTCGTCCGCGAGAGCAGGTTGCCCAGGTCATTCCCGAGCTCGCGCTCGTAGCGCTCCCGGATTCCCTCGATCGAGGCGCTCCCGTCGTGCCCGAACGAGATCGCCCGCGCGCACCAGAAGCGCACGGCGTCGACCCCGTAGACGTCGATCAGCTCGAGTGGATCGACGACGTTCCCGAGCGACTTCGAGATCTTGCGATCGTCGAGCAGTAGCCATCCGTGGACGAACAGCTGCCGCGGCGGGTCGTAGCCTGCGGCGAGCAGCAGCGCTGGCCAGTAGACACAGTGGAAACGGAGGATGTCCTTCGCGAGTAGGTGCCGGACAGACGGCCAGTACGTCTCGTGGAGGTCCTCGCCCGGTCTGGCATAGGCGAGCGCGCTGAGATAGTTGACGAGCGCGTCAGCCCATACGTAGGCGACCGAATCCGGGTCCCACGGGATCGGGATCCCCCATGTCTGACCCGCCCGGCTGATCGAGAAATCCTGCAGCCCTCCTTCGACGAAGCTACGCGCTTCGTTCGCCCGGAACGAGGGCTGGACGAAGTCGTCGCGCTCGAACAACTCGAGCAGTTGCTCCTGGAAGGACGAGAGCCGGAAGAACCAGTTCCGTTCCTCGATCCACTCGGGCACCCGGTCGTGCTCCGGACACTTCCCGTCGACAAGCTCCGCCTCCGTCTTGAACGCCTCACAGCCGACGCAGTAGAGACCGGCGTAGATGTCCTGGTAGACGTGACCGTTGTCGTACAGACGCTGCAGAAAGTCCTGGACGAAGCGCTTGTGCTCGGCGTCGCTCGTACGAATGAAGAAGTCGTTCGAAGCATTGAGTCGACGGGGTAGGTCACGCCAGACCACCGCGATCTGGTCTGCATACTCCTGCGGCGAGAGACCCTGCTCCGCGGCGACGCGGGCGACCTTCGCCGCGTGCTCGTCCACTCCCGTCAGGAAGAAGGTGTCGTCGCCTCGCTGCCGTCTGTGCCGGGCGAGGATGTCTGCCGCGATCGTCGTGTAGGCATGGCCGATGTGCGGCGTCGAATTGACGTAGTAGATCGGCGTCGTAACGTAGTAACGGTCCATCGCCCCTGATTGTACGGAGCCGTGGCGCAGGCCTCCGAGAGGCAGCCACCCCCGCAACAGCGGCGACGACAAGGGCAAAACCGAGTGCGGCGAGGAGCCAGGACAGATGTCCGCGATGAGGAGCTCTCGCAGGAATCGGGGTCACAGGAACGGCGTTGCCCGCAGTCGCTGCGGCCACTTCCGGCGTTCGCCCCGCCTTCGCCAGAGGGCCCCGGTTGCGATGCTCGGTAGGCCTCCCGACCGTCGTCGCCTCGCGACCTCGATCGTGGAGTCCGGCGCCGACAGCGTCACTGGCGCCAAGACGCCCCGGGGCTGCACCGTTACCACCGCGAATCGCCGCGGTCCCGTCTGCGCCCGTTTCGACTCCGGGCATCGCATTCGCCGGAGCCTCGGACGTCGCCGTCCCGACTCCTGCGGCACGTTCCCCGACCGCCGCCGTCGGAACAGAACGAGCGACGGTGGCCGCATGCGCCCGTCGTGCTGGATGTCCCACCGCGTCAATCCGTCCGATCGCCGACCGGTGGACGGTCGGACGCACGATGGCGGTGACGGGCGTCGCCGAGCCCGGCGTGACGTCCTCGGCGGCCGCCGGGGTTGCGGCGCGTGCGACTAGGCCCGCCGCGCCCGCACCCACGGCCCCACCTGATCCGGCCGGCGTCGCGACCGCCGGAGGGCCGGGGACATCGGCCGTCGAACGGGACCCGCCGACCGGCGCGGTGCCGGAGGATGGTGTCCCAGGAGCCGTGCCTGATGTCGACGGCACCGTGGGCACGGGCACGTCGGTCGGCGCCCCCGCAGGTGCCGAGGTCGAGGCCGGGGGAGGCGACGGCGCGACAGGGAGACCCCGGGAAGGCAAGAGGGTTGCAGGATCCACGTAGGCATCAGCCGCATTCGATGTCCGAACGCCCAGGTGGACGTATGCCGACGGCCATTCGGGATCGCCACTCGAGCCTGCGACTCCTACCTGGTCACCCTCCGTGACTACGGCGCCCTTCGCCGCCGTGACTTCCCCGAGATGCGTCAGAGACACCGCGTATCCGTCCGTCTGGATCGTGACGGTCCGGCCCGATCCGGGCACGACGCCTACGAACGAGACTGTGCCGCTCGCTGGGGCGCGGACGGGATCGCCTGGAGTGCCGCCGACGTCGAGGCCGCGGTGCATGCCTGCGGCGTATGCGTCGTCGCCGAGCGAGTAGGCGCGGAGTACATCCCCGCTGAGCGGCCACGTCCACGCGAATGCGGTGGGTGTCAGGACGAGGAGCCCTGTCAACATGAACACGAGCACCACCACCGTTCGACGCATCGATCAACACCTCCTGTCTCCGAAAGGAGATTGTCTATGTTGGCAACATTGAGTGAACGATGCTAGCGAGAGCGTCGGACGTTGTCAATTCTGACGATGTCAGACGAGCGTGAAGCTGCAGCCGAGGCGAGCTTCAGGTCTCAGAGGCTTGCGTCGTAGAGGGTCTTGCGAGAGCTACCGGTCAGTTCGGCGACGATGCCGGCCGCCGTGCGTCGTGCAGCTCCTGCCTCGACGAGGCGCCGGACGGCAGCGACCGCGCCGGCGAGATCGGCGTCCGCCGAAGGCGGAGGGCCGACCGCAGCCGCTCCGATGACGACGGTGATCTCGCCTCGTGGTGCCTCCCTGAAACGTTCCGCGACCACCTCGGCCGTGTCGCAGACGACCTCCTCGTGCACCTTCGTGAGCTCGCGGCAGACGGCCACGAGGCGCTCCGGTTCGACGGCGGCGAGACTCGCCAGCAGGGCCGGCAGCCGGCGCGGAGACTCGAAGCCGACCGTGGGGTAGGGGCGTCCGACGAGCTCCGTCCAGAGCCTCGCACGGTCCGCCCCGCTGCGCGGGAGAAAGCCGAGGAAGCTGTACCCCTCCCCGGCGAGGCCGCTCGCGACGAGTGCCGTCTCGACAGCCGACGCCCCCGGCAGGACCGTCACCTCGACCCCGGCTGCACGCGCAGCTACGACGAGCCGCACTCCCGGGTCGTTGATCCCGGGGAGCCCCGCGTCCGAGACGAGTGCAATCCGCTCCCCTTCCCGCAGGCGCGGCAGCAGCTCGGCAGCGCGAGTCGCCTCGTTGTGTCGATGGTAGGAGAGCAGGCGCGCCTCGATCCCGTGGCGCGCGAGCAGCAACCGCGTGTGGCGGGTGTCCTCACAGAGGATCGTGTCCGCGGCTCGGAGCTCTTCGAGCGCGCGCAGCGTCACGTCGGCGAGGTTCCCGATCGGCGTCGCGCAGACCGCGAGCGGCACGCGTCAGCGCTCTCCGTCGAGCGCCTCGAATGCAACGAGCGCGGCGCCGATCAAACCGGCCTCTTCGCCGAGTTGCGCCTCGACGATCCGAAGCGTGTCGTCCGCCGGGTGAATCGCCTCCGCGCGCGCCGAGGCACGTGCCGAGTCCAGCAGGAACTCTCCCGCGGCGGCACCGAAGCCGCCGCCGATCACGACCAGATCGGGATCGAAGACGTTCACGAACGAGCCGATCGCCGCGCCGAGGAGACTCCCGATCTCGGTGAGCGCCTCGACCGCGCGTTCGTCACCGTCGCGCGCCTTCTCGAGCAGGAGCCGCGCGTTCCCACCGGGACCGTAGAGCTGCGCGGCCGCACGGTCGGCAGCGTGGCCGGACGCGTGCGCCTCGACGTGACCGCGGCCGTGACAGTTCCCCTGGCACGGCTGTCCACCGGCGACGACGACGGTGTGCCCGAGCTCCGCCCAGCCGCGATACAGGTGACCGTCGATGACAACGCCGCCGCCGACCCCCGTTCCGAGCGTGAGCATGACCATGTCCGTCACGCCCCGCCCTGCTCCCAGGCGCCACTCGGCCAGCGTGGCGGCGTTGCCGTCATTCTCGGCGCCGGCCGGAAGCCCGAAGCGGTCGCGCGCTCGCTTCGGAAAGTGGACATCCTGAAGCGGCAGATTGACGGCCTGGAGCGCCAGGCCCGTACGGCGATCGATGTTCAACGGGACGCCGAACCCGATTGCGAGCGCCCCCTCGCCGACGAGCTGCGCCACGACGCCGTCGATCGCAGCGAGTACCTCCTGCTGGCCCGCAGCCGGAGTTGGAATCTCGATCGTACGGCCGATCTCGCCCCCGCGCGAGACGAGTCCCGCGAGGATCTTGGTACCGCCCAGATCGACGCCGATAACGCGTTCTTCACCCATGCCGCGGCTACGATACTCGCCCGGATGCCCGAGGAGCAGAAGCCCTACACCCTCTACAAGGGTGGTCGGGCCAAGGGGAAGGTGCCGCTGCGGCGTCCGGGCTCCGGGAGCCCGCCCGGCGCCTCGGCCGCGAAGAATCCGGGGAAGCCGCGGGAGCGGCACGTGGGCCGCTGGCTCACCCTGACGTTGGCCACGATCCTGCTGCTCGCGATCGTCTGGCTCGTCGCGAGCTATCTCTCCGTCTCCCGCGGGATCACCGACGCAAACAGCCGTGTCCCCAAGCCGGTGCTCGCGGAACTGACCGCCCAGAAGGGGATGCTCTCGTCCACCCCCACCACGATCCTCGTGCTGGGCACCGACGGCGGCACCGAGCCCGGCCGCAGCGACGCGCACCGATCGGACTCGATCATGCTGATCAGGACCGACCCGGGCAAGCACCGGCTCGCATTCCTCTCGATCCCGCGCGACCTTCGGGTCGACATCCCCGGCTACGGCCCCGCGAAGATCAACGCCGCAAACCAGCTGGGCGGGCCGGTGCTCGCCCTCAAGACGGTCGAGAATCTGACCGGCCTGCACGTCAACCACGTCGCCTTCGTCGACTTCGACCGCTTCAAGGAGTTGATCGACGCGGTCGGCGGGATCACCGTGGACGTCGCCAAGCCGATCCTGGCCAACAAGTTCGACTGCCCCTACGCCTCCGATGCACGCTGCGCCAAGTGGCCGGGCTGGCGGTTTGCAAAGGGTACGCAGCACATGGACGGCTCGCGCGCGCTCGTCTACTCGCGGATTCGCGAGAACAGACTCGACCCGTCCGAGACGGACCTCGACCGAGCCCGACGGCAGCAGCAGGTGATCCAGGCCACGGCCGACAAGGTCACCTCGATCGGTACCGCAGTGAAGCTTCCGTTCAAGGGCGGTGCGATCGTGAAGCCACTCGCGACCGACCTCAGCGCCGCTCAGGTGATGGAGCTCGGCTGGGCCTACTTCCGGGCCGACAAGGGTAAGGCTCTCCACTGCCGGCTCGGCGGCGAACCGGGGAGCGCCGACGGTGAGTCGGTCATCTTCGGCTCGGAGGACAACGTCGCGACGCTTGCGATGTTCGTTGGACGCTCGGCGCCACTCCCGCCCGTGAAGGGATCACCGTACGCGCCCGGCTGCGTCGCCGGAGACCGCCGCCTGTGAGAGCTCAGCCCGGATCCACCGGGGTGCGTGCTCGCGGGGCGTTCGGCTGGGCCGTCAGGACGGGACGCGGTGGCGTCGGACGGGCTGAAGCCCGGCCGGTGACACAGGGGCCCGGAGCGCACCGAACGGGTGCCGGCCCCACAGGGGCCGAAACCCGCTCGGGAAGCGGCCTGGCGAGCCCAGACGAACGCACCGCCCGCGCAGATCGGTGGATCCGGGCTCAGCCCGGATCCACCGGGATGCGTGCTCGCGGGGCGTTCGGCTGGGCCGTCAG
>CAZOMP010000015.1:0-85250 GCA_964581085.1 uncultured Gaiellales bacterium
GATCTACGTGCCGGCCGACGACCTCACCGACCCTGCCCCGGCGAACACGTTCGCCCATCTCGACGCGACGACCGTGCTCTCGCGGGCAATCGTGGAGAAGGGGATCTATCCGGCCGTCGATCCACTCGACTCCACCTCGCGGGCACTCTCGCCGGGCATCGTCTCGGACGAGCACTACGCCGTCGCGACCGGTGTACAGCAGATCCTCCAGCGCTACAAGGACCTGCAGGACATCATCGCGATCCTAGGCATGGACGAGCTGACCGACGAGGACAAGCTCGTCGTCGCCCGGGCCCGCAAGATCGAGCGCTTCCTCTCGCAGCCCAACTTCGTCGCCGAGCAGTTCACCGGTACGCCCGGTAAGTACGTCAAGCTCGAGGACACGATCAAGGGTTTCCGCGAGATCATCGCCGGCCAGCACGACGATCTGCCGGAGGCGGCCTTCTACATGGTCGGCCCGATCGAGGAGGCCGTCGAGAAGGCGCGCCAGCTCGAGCAGGTCGCCGCGTAAGGGGACCGCATGGCCGAAGCGCATCGCAGGTTCGACGTCTCCCTGGTCACACCAGACGGCCCCGTCTACGACGGGGAGGCGGAGATGCTGATCGTGCCCGGCCAGGCCGGCGAGATCGGCGTGCTCGCCCGCCACGCCCCGCTCGTCGCGACCCTCAAAGCCGGCTCGACACGGGTCCACGTCGGTGGCAACGAGGTGCTCGAGTTCGCAACCGGCCCGGGCTTCTTCAAGGTGGAGACGGATCGTGCGCTGGCGCTCGTCGACGATGCTGTCGACGTCAAGCAGATCGACGACGCGCGCGCCACGACGCAGCTCGAGGCGGCCCGGTCAGAGCTCGAGAAGCTGGCCGCGGGGGAGGGCACCGGCGATCGCTGGCAGATCGAGCAGCGAATCGCCCACGCCGAGAACCAGCTCCGCGTCTCGGGCCGTACGACCGGCTAACTGCCCTCCGTCAGGCGGACGCCGGTCCGCCGTCCCCCTCGTGTCGCGCCGAGGTGGTGCTGCGAGGGAGCCGCTTCGGCCGCAGCCGCAGACCTCGCTGTTGTTCCTCCTCCCGGGTGCGCTCGACCTCGTCCAGCAGTGACGCGATCCGATCGAGCGAGCCGGTGGGCGAGAGGTGCACGTCGTCGATCTCGACCACGTCGGCTGCGGTTCCTTCCGGGACCCGGTCGGAGGTGCGGCGCACGGCCGAGACGATCACGGCGTTGAGGAAGCCGATCACGAGCAGGACGGCGCTGATGCCCCACATCATCCGAGGCCCGACCGCGTCGGTTATCGGGCCCGCTGCGAGGGTGCCGATCAGGGTGAACGTCTGCACGAGGCTGCCGAGGACGGCGAAGATCTGGCCCCGTCGCTCGTCCGGCACGACCTGCTGGATCAGGGTCACGTTGCAGACGAGCCCGATCCCGTTGCCGATCCCGACTGCGACCGCCCCGATACAGCCGATCGCGAGCGTGGGACTGACGGCGCACACCGCCACCCCGGCCGCGGTGACGAGGAACGACGCCCGGTAGCCGCCGTAGACGGTCAGCCGGTCGATGAACCAGAAGGCGAGGACGTTGCCCAGCAGGATACCGCCGGCGGAGCAGGCGACAAAGACGCCGAAGCCGACGTTCCCCGCCCCATAGGCGACCGTTGTGAGGACGATCTCGGAGACGTTGATGCCGGTGTAGGCGAGCGTCGCCCAGCTCCAGATCAGGAAGATGGAGGAGAGATGGTGGTCGCGACGGATCAGCTTCAGGCCCGACTTGACCTCGCGCCAGTGCGCCCGCCCGATCCGCGCGTGCACGTTCGACTGGAGGCGATCACCGATCCGCACGAGGAGTAGGGCCGAGAGCAGGAAGCTGATCGAGTTCAGTCCGTAGACATAGCCCGGTGCAAGCAGCGCGATGCCGAGGCCCGCGAGCACCGGCCCGAGCAGGGTGGCGAAATTCTCGGCGCCCTGCATGAGCGCGTTGGCCGCCACGAGTGAGTCCTCGGCGACGAGGTTGGGGATGGCGGAGTAGCAGCCTGGCCGGAAGAAGGCGGCGGCGAAGCCCGCGACGGCCGAGAGCGCGCAGATGCCGGCCGGCGAGTGGACGAACGGCAGCACGCCGAAGACGGCGGCGCCACCCAGGTCGGAGAGGATCATCATCCGCTTGCGCGGCCAGCGGTCGATCAGCGGGCCGACGGTGATCCCGAGGACGACGCCGGGGACGAGCTCGCAGAAGAGGAGGATGCTGACCCACCAGGCCGAGTCCGTCTGCTGGTAGAGGGCGATGCGCACCGCGAAGAACGCCGTCCAGGTTCCGAGCGCCGAGATCAGCCGGGCGACGAGGAGGTCTCGGTAGGCGTCGTGCTCGGGCACGCGGACGATCGCGAACTGCGCCGTGAGCTGACCGAGCATGCCGTCGACCATACAAGGTGCTGTTGCCGGCGTCTGCTGTCCAAAGAAGACCTGTTCGTCCCGTAGAGTGGCGCGAATGAAGCGGCGGACGTGGTCGAACGAGGAGCTTCTTGCCGGCATCCGCGGCGACGACGACGGTGCCCTTGCGCGTGCCATCTCGCTCGTCGAGAACGGCGATCCAGCCGCTCCCGAACTTCTCCGCGGTCTCTACGGCGCGACCGGACACGCGTTCACGGTCGGGGTGACGGGGCCGCCCGGCGCCGGTAAGTCGACGTTGATCGGGGCTCTGATCGGCCACCTTCGCACCCTCGGGAGCTCCGTCGGCGTGCTCTCCATCGACCCGTCCAGCCCCTTCACGAAGGGCGCGCTGCTCGGCGATCGGCTCCGGCTCGGCGACCGTGCCCTGGACAAGGACGTCTTCATCCGCTCGATGAGTGCGCGGGGCCACCCGGGTGGAATCGCCCGGGCGACGCTGCAGGCTGTGCTGCTCCTCGACGCCTCCGGAAAGGACGTCGTCTTCGTCGAGACGGTGGGAGCGGGGCAGGGCGAGGTCGACGTCCGCGGCGTGGTCGACGCCGTCCTGCTCGTCCTGATGCCGGGCTCGGGAGACTCCGTCCAGGCGCTCAAGGCCGGGATCATGGAGATTCCCGACCTGATCGTGGTGAACAAGGCCGACCTGGCGGGGGCGGATGCGGCCTGCGCTGATCTGCGCAGCGTGCTCGGGCTGACACCGGAGCCGGCCCGGCGACCACCGCTCCTTGCGACCGCGGCGACGACCGGAGACGGGGTGTCGGCGCTGTGGGACGCGCTCGTCTCACGGCGGGACGCGCTGGCCGTCTCGGGCGCACTCGAGGAGCGGCGCCGGCGGAATCTTCGCGACGAGGTCCTGGCGGCGGCGGTCGACCGCTTCCGGGCCGCAGTCGAGTGGGTGGTCGACTCGGATGGAAGGCTCACCGATATGATCGAGGCGGTTGGGCGCCGCGAACTCGATCCGGACACCGCCGTCGAGGGCATCGTGACCGCGGTGCTCGGCGGGGGCTCGGCGTGAGCCGTCCCGAGCTCTCGGATCTGATCGCGGCGCGCGAGCGACTCGACGGGGTCTCTCGGGTCACGCCGGTACTCTCGTCGACGACGCTCGGCGGGATGACGGGGAGGCCCGTCTCGTTGAAGGCCGAGACGTTGCAGCTCACCGGCTCGTTCAAGATCCGGGGCGCTTTCAACACGATCTCGCAGCTCGGTCCCGACGAGCGTGGCCGCGGCGTCGTCACGGCGAGTGCCGGCAACCACGGACAGGCGGTTGCCTGGGCCGCCCGGCAGGCCGGCATCGAGGCGACCATCTTCGTCCCGGACGCCGCACCGATGGCCAAGGTCGAAGCGGCGCGCGGCTACGGCGCCGAGGTCGTGCTCGGCGGCGAGGGCTTCGACGACGCGGTCCGCGCCGCGCGCGCACACGTTGCCGAGCACGGTGCCACGTTCGTGCATGCGTTCGACGACCCGCGGGTCGTCGCGGGTCAGGGAACGCTCGGGCTCGAGCTCGCGGAGCAGCTCCCCGAGGGGCCCTGCACCGTGGTCGTCCCGGTCGGCGGTGGCGGCCTTGCCTCCGGGATCGCGATCGCGCTTCGGGCGCTCCGACCGGAACTCGCGATCGTGGGCGTCCAGGCGGCGGCGTGCGCACCGTTCGCAGGCTTCGCGCCGACCGGCCCTACGATCGCAGACGGAATCGCGATCAAGGTCCCGGCCGAGCTGACGACGGCGATCCTGCGGGATCTCCTCGACGACGTCGTCGTCGTCGAGGACGCGGCGATAGCACAGGCGATGGTGCTCCTGCTCGAGCGCTCGAAGCTCGTCGTCGAGGGAGCGGGCGCAGCTCCGGTGGCGGCGTTGCTCGGCGGCCTCGTGCCCGGCGACGGGCCCGTGTGCGCGATCCTCGCCGGCGGCAACATCGATGCGACGACCCTGATGTCGGTGACGCGCTTCGGGCTGACCTCGTCGGGCCGCTACCTGATCGTCCGGATCGTGATTCCGGATCGGCCCGGCCAGCTGGCCCGGATCCTGGGCGTGATCGCAGGCGAGAAGGCGAACGTCCTGGCCGTCACGCACTATCGCGAGGGGCGCAGCATCGGCGTCCTCGAGACGGAGGCGGAGCTGACCCTCGATACCCGCGGCGAGTCACATTCGCAGCAGCTGCTCGCAGCCCTCGCCGAGGCCGGCTTCACCGTGGCGCGGCTGCGCTGACGAGCTCTACTGGCTGCCGCAGCGGCGGAAGGTGACGACGTCGCCGCCGCGCCTGTGCCAGTCGATCATGCCGCCGTCGACGACGGGTCGTGCGTCGTAGCCGCGCGTCCGGAGGATGCTCGCCGCGATTGCGGCCCGTGGCCCGGTGTCGCAGATCGTCACGACGGGGCGATCGGTCGGTAGGTCCGGGCAGCAGTCGCCCATCAGCCGGTAGGGGACATTGCGGCTGCCGGGAATGTAGCCGCGGTCGCGGTCGCCCTTCTCACGTACGTCGATGACCACCGCTCCGGCAGCGATGAGTTCCTCGAGCGCGTCCACGGCGACCGGCTCGGTCGTCTCCTCGCCGCCGCCGAGCACGTAGCCGGCAAGGTCGAAGAAGGCGACCGAGTGCAAACCCCGGATCGCCCGTTGCGCCTCCTCGAAGCTGTCGGCGAGCACGCACACCGGCAACTCGCTGTCCAGGACGAAGCCGGCCTTCGTGGCGAAGCTCGATCCCGAGACGGGGACGTTGATCGCGCCGGGCCGGTGCCCGGCAAGGTGTTCCGCGGCCGGCCGGACGTCCAGGAGCTGCGCGTCGTCCGGGGGCGCAGCCAGTTCCTGCACGATCGGGGCCTGCCCGATGAACGGGCCCCTGTTGGTCTCGACGATGCGCGCCAGGTTCGGCGGCTTGGGTGCGCTGATCTCCGAGGAGTCGGCAACGAAGTCGGCGAGGTCGCCGATCTGGAGCGCAGGGTTGAAGCGGCGCTCGAACCCGATCGTGGTCGACGGCTTGGAGCTCATCGCCTTGCCGCAG
Organism: uncultured Gaiellales bacterium; assembly: GCA_964581085.1. Lineage (GTDB taxonomy): Bacteria > Actinomycetota > Thermoleophilia > Gaiellales > Gaiellaceae > Gaiella. The sequence continues at coordinate 5,425 of CAZOMP010000015.1, forward strand.
AGCGAGCCCGCGACGTGGCCGGGAAACACCTCGACGCCGTCGGGCAGTTCGAGCAATCGGCGCAGCGAATGGAACAGGCCTTCCGCGCCTTCGCGAGCACCGACTGCAAGGTCGGGCCGTGCGGCATCACCGACGAAGAGCGAGTCGCCCGTGAGCACGAGCCATGGCTCGTCACCACGCGAGCGGTCGACGACCGCGACGCAGCAATGCTCGGGACGGTGCCCCGGCGTGTGGATCACGCGGAGCAGGACGGCGCCGATCTCGATCTCGTCGCCGTCCCGGAGCGGGACGTGCGGGTAGTCGACGCCGGCGCTCTCGTGGATGCTGATCGGCAGCTCGTGCTCGAGAGCGAGTCGCCCGTGGCCCGAGACGTGGTCGGCATGTGTGTGCGTCTCCACGACGCGCACGATCCGGATGCCAAGTCGTTGCGCGTCGGCGAGGATCGGCTCGATCTCGAAATGTGGGTCGACGACGGCCGCAATCCCGGCCTCCTCGTCGCCGACGAGGTAGCTCGCGCAGCCCAGGTCGTCGTTGAGGAACTGTCGGAAGATCACCGCGAGGCGACCGTAGCAGCCGTTCCCGCTATCTCTCTTGAAGCGTTGTGCGCCTCAGACGGCGCAGCCCGAGGATGCTCGCGACGACGACGAGGAGCCCCACGCCAGCCGCCGCCAAGCCTCCCCACAGGTGCTGCCTGGGAGCCTGCGCTCCGGTCGCGGGGAGCACGCTGAGGGCGACCTTCCAATCGACCTTGGCGCCGTCGTCGTACCGCTGCCGGGCATCGAAGGCATACGAGCCTGCGCGGACGCGTGCCGTCACCTCGAGCGGGAAGCCGACGATCCGTCGCCCCGTGATGCGTCCGCCCTGCCACGTGGCCGTCGAGCCCGACGTGGTCACCTTCCAGCCGGGAGGAGCTTCTGCGCCGTCGACCGATACTCCCGGCGGGGCCGTCACGGTGAGCGCGACAGTGGCGTGGGGAGGGCGCTCGTTCGGCATCTGGAACCGGACCGTCGTGCGCACGCCGGCGTCGACGAACGGAGGCGCGATCGTGACGTGCGCCGCCGCGGTAGCCGGGAGTGCGAGCGACGCAAGGAAGACGAGAGGAAGTCGGTACGACCGCACCCAGGCAGGCTAGCGGCACCGGCCCCGGGTAACCGACGTCGGTTGCGGCCGCGCCGTCGCCCGCATACCCTCAGGCTCTCAGCTGACGTGGTACTCGAGTCGGAAGGAGACCGTGCATGACAGTCCAGGAGTTCTTCGACGCGCTCCCCTCGAAGGTCGACCCCGCCAAGACCGCGGGCATGAACAACAGCTACGTGTTCGACATCGCCGATGTGGGCGCGTGGACGGTCTCCGTCACGGACGGTGCGGTGTCGGTTGCAGAGGGTGCACACGATGCGGACTGCACGCTTTCCGCGAGCGAGGAAACGCTGATCAAGATCGCGAAGGGCGAGGCGAACCCGACCACCGCGTACATGACCGGCAAGTTGAAGATCAAGGGCGACATGGGTGCCGCCCTGAAGCTGCAGAAGCTCTTCTAGCCGTCGCGTCGAGACCCATCCGGATGTACACCGCCGTCCGCCTCGTCGTCGCGTGGGGCGTCAACGTCCTGGCGTTGATCGTGGCGAACTGGGTGTTCGCGGGCTTCGCCATCGACGGTTTCGGCTCGCTCCTCCTCGCAGGAGCGGTGCTGGGGCTCGCGAACGTCTACCTCAAGCCGCTGCTGACGTTCATCGCGATCCCGCTGATCATCCTTACCTTCGGGATCGCGTACTTCTTCGTCAACGTGGCGATCCTCGCGTTCACCGCCTGGGTGGTACCCCACTTCTCGATCGACGGGTTCTGGACGTACGTCGGTGCTGTGATCGTGATCTGGCTCGTCAACGTGGCGCTCGGAGCGATCATGCGCGCGATCGAGGGTGACGGTCGTCCTCGTTGAGCGTCCGGGCTACCCGGTCGAGACGAGCACGACCGAGACGAGCGCGCAGGCGACTCCGACGTACTGGATCCGCGAGAGGCGCTCGTGCAGGACGATCCCGGCGAGCAGCACGGTCGTGACGGGGTAGAGCGAGGCGACGACTGAGGCGACGGAGACCGGGCCCCGCTGGAGGGCGAGCAGCAGCGGGACGGTGGCCGCGATCTCGAGCGCCGCGATCACGCAGGCCGCCGGGACGATGCTGCGGACACCCGTCAGTGGACCGCGCGTGAGAGTGAGCACGAGCACGAGCAGTGCTGCCGTCGCGGCGACGCGCTCGATCGCGACCGGCCAGAGGCCGGCGTCGTCGGAGGCGCGTGAGAAGAAGACGTAGAAGAGCCCGAAGCACACTCCTGCGACGAGCGCGAGTACGACCACCGTCCGGTCGAGGGTGGCGGCTTCGGGATGCTGTTCGGCGGGCGCGAGCGAGACGACCGCCACGGCGACGAATGCGATCACGAGACCGACGGCTGCGGCCGTTCCCGGCCGCTCGCCACGGGCGAGCGCGTAGACGACCGGCACGACGGTTCCGGTGACGGCCGCGACCGGTGCGACGACGCTGATCAGGCCGCGTCCCATCCCGATGTAGAACGCGCCGAGTCCGAGCGAGACCGCGACCCCGGCGAGCGATGACCAGAGGATGTCGGCTCCGGAGACCGCGGCGCCGCGGTCGAACAGGGCGGCGAGGAACGCAAGCGGCACGCCCAGTGCGGAGACGAGCGCCGCGACGCGGATCCCGTTCTCGCGTCTTGCCGTGACACCGCCGAGGAAGTCCGCGCCGCCGACGAAGAGGGCGGAGAGGAGCGCGAGTGCGGCCGTCACGAGGCGTCGTCGGGTACCGGCGCCCACGGCGGTGGTACCCGCTCGAGAAAGGCTCGCAGCCCTGCCTGGCCCTCCTCGCTCGTGCGGCGCTCGGCGATCCGGCGGGCCGTCTCGGGCCCGTCGGGCCGCTCGAGGACGAGCCGTTTTGCATGACGGACAGCTCGCGGGCCGGCGGTGCGCAACTCGCTCAGGACGTGCTCGAGCGCGACGTCGAGATCGGCCGCGACCTCGTGAACGAGGCCGATCCGCAGCGCCATCGCGGCGTCGAACCGCTCGCCGGTGACGAAGTACCTGCGCGCGGATCCCTCGCCGATCCGGCGCAGGACGTAGGGAGAGATGACGGCGGGGATGATCCCGAGCTTCACCTCGGAGAACGCGAACACGGTGCGCTCGTGGGCGAGCACGATGTCCGCCGTCGCGACGAGGCCGAGTGCACCTCCGAAAGCGTGACCGTGCACGGCTGCGACGACGGGAGCGGGGCAATTGTCGACCGCCTCGAACATCCGTCGCAGCGCCAGGGCGTCGGCGAGGTTCTCGTCGTGCCCGAGATCGGCAGTTCGGCGCATCCACTCGATGTCCGCACCCGCCGAGAAGCTCGGGCCGTCGCCCCGCAGCACGACGGCGCGGGCCCGGCCGACGTCGACGAACGCCTCCGCGAGCTCCTCCAGCAGCCGGTCGTCGAAGGCATTGCGCGTCTCGGGGCGGGAGAGCGTCAGGCGGAGGACGTCGTCGTCCCGGTCGATGCGGAGCCAGCCCATCGCCCGGCAGTCTAGAGTCGCAGCATGACCGCCCACCCGGGGAGCGAGCCGGCGCCGACGACACGGCTCAGCGGCACGATCACCGCCAGCGTCACCCCGTTCCTCCCCGGTGCAGACGCTCTCGACGAGGCGGCATTCCCGCCGCTCGTCGAGCGCTACGTGGGGGCAGGGCTCGATGGGATCCTCGCCTTTGGCACGAACGGCGAGGGCGTGCTCTGCTCGCCAGAGGAGCGCCGCCGCGGCCTCCAGCTCTTCCTGCAGGCCGCGGCGGGACGGCTCGCCGTCGCCGCGCACTGTGGGGCGCAGACGACCAGTGACACGGTCGCGCTCGCCGCTGCCGCAGCCGAGGCCGGTGCCGATGCGGTCGCCGTGATCGGCCCCCCGTATTTCCCGCTCGACGAGCCGGCCCAGCTCGCCCACTTCACGGCAGCCGCGGCTGCCTGCGCCCCGCTCCCCTTCTATGTCTACGAGTTCGCGAAGACGAGCGGCTACGCCGTCACCCCGGACGTGCTCCGGCGGCTCCGCGAGCAGGCCCCCAATCTGGCCGGGCTGAAGGTGAGCGATGCCCCCTGGGAGGCGTTCGAGCCCTATCTCTCGCTCGGGCTCGACGTGCTCGTAGGCCCGGAGGCGTTGATCCAGCGGGGGATCGAGGGAGGCGCGGTGGGCGCCGTGTCGGCCCTCTCGTCGGCGTTCCCCGACGAGGTGGCCGCCGTCGTGGGGCGGCCGACCGCCGCTGGAGCCGACGGGCTGGCACGACTCCGTACCGCCCTCGAGCGCTTTCCGCGCCAGGCGGCCATGAAGCGCGTGCTCGCAGCTCGCGGCGTCCCTCTCCGGTCGGACGTCCGGGCACCGCTGCGCGATCTCACACCCGATGAGGTCCGTGCGTTCGACGCCTGGCTCGCATCGCTGTAGACGCCGGTCGGCGACCGCGGGAGCCGCGCGAGCACCGGTGGGATGGTGCTCACGTGGAGAATACTTGACGACGCAACCAATTCGCGCTAGAATACTTGCGTGATCAAGTAAATGTTGATGAAAGGAGCAAGAGGATGAGCACTCTCACCGCGACGCGCACAGCCCTGCCGGCCGGGACGTGGAACGTCGATCCGGTCCACTCGAGCGTCGGATTCTCCGTGCGACACATGGTGGTCGCCAACTTCCGCGGCAGCTTCGAAGCGTTCGACGTCACGCTCGACACGGACGGCCTGCGGGGTACCGTCGAGGTCGGTTCGGTCGACGTCTCCGACGAGAACCTCAGCGGACACCTGCTCTCGCCCGAGTTCTTCGACGCCGAGCGCTACCCGCAACTCACGTTCCGCTCCACCTCCGTCGTTGTCGCCGCCGATGATCTCACGATCGAGGGCGAGCTGACGGTGCGCGGCGTCACGAAGCCGGTCACGATCACCGGCGCGGTCAGTGGTCCGGCCGCCGGCCCGGACGGCCGGGACCGGCTCGGCCTCGAGCTCGAGACGGTCGTCGACCGCACCGCGTTTGGGCTCAACTGGAACGCACCGCTGCCCGCGGGCGGGTTCGTGCTCGGGAACGACGTGAAGCTCCGAGCCGAGCTCGAGCTCGTGCTCGCCGAGGCGGCGTAGCCGGTGCGCATCCTCGGGATCGCCGGCAGCCTCCGCGCGGGCTCGCACAACGGTCGGCTGCTGCGGCTCGCCGAGGAACTCCTCCCGGACGGCGCCGAGTTCGCCGTCTGGGAGGGGCTTCGCGATCTACCCGCCTACGACGAGGACGTCGATGACGGTACTTCGCTGGCGGTGGCCGCGTTTCGTGGTGCCGTGAAGGAGGCGGACGGCGTCCTGATCGCGACACCCGAGTACAACGGTTCTATCCCCGGAGCACTCAAGAACGCGCTGGACTGGGGCTCTCGCCCCCGCGAGGGGGCCGTCTTCCGCAACAAGCCGGTTGCGGTGATCGGTGCGAGCACCGGCTCGTTCGGCGGCCTCTGGGCCCATGCCGAGACGAAGAAGGTCCTCGGCCTGATGGGCTCGCGGGTCGTCGACGCGGAGCTCTCGCTGCCAAAGGCGCACGAGCGCCTCGACGAACCCGACTCGGAGCTCCGCGATCAGCTGGGCGCCGTTGTCGAGCGGCTCGTCGAAGAGGCGTCCCCGCGCGCCGTGGCGGCGTAGCGGCTACTCCTCAGACGGTGTCCAGGGCTGGTAGACGCCGCCTGGCACGCCGCCGATGCAGATGAACGACATCCCGTCGGGGCCGGCCTCCGGGTGCCGTTTCGCGTCGGGCGAGACGAGGATGTAGCGGTCGGGCCGCATCTCGACCGGATCGCCGTCGATCGTCAGCGTCCCTGAGCCGGAGAGCGTGTAGTAGATCTCCTCCTGTCCCGAGGTCGCCTCGTCGTGCTCCGGGCCGACCTTGCCGGGCGGGAAGTCGATCTGGTTGATCCCGAACGCGGTTGCGCCGAGCTCGTGGCGCACCATCTTGAACGTGCCCCAGGTGGGCTCGATGTCGGCGGCGTCGAGTGCCTTGTAGGCCATGAGCTGCTCCTTTCGAGGTCGGATCGCTCGACAGCGTGCCCGATCTTCCCGGCCGCGTCCAGCGTCGGGTTACTGCGACGACGGTGGGGGCGGCGGCAGCGGCGCCGCAGCGGCCGGCGGCCCGGACACGGTCGCCTGCAGCTCGATCGACGTCCCCCGGCCGGTGAGATCGACCGTGCCGGCGTCGTCGAAGGGCACCGGGGCCCCGCTCACCCTCACCGCGACGAGTGTGGTGCCCGCCTGCAGACGCAGCCGCAGCCGCACCGACGGCACCTTCGGTGGCAGCGTGATGTCGGCCGTGATCGTGTCCCCGGTCCGCGCGATCGTGTACGAGACCCGCCCGAAGCTCGTCGGCGCCCGGGTGACGGCGATCTGCTGTCCGTCGGCGAGCCACGGGCGCGGCGTCGCGAACGCGAGGTCGAGCCCCGTCGGCGTGCCCTCGGGGCCCCGGCGCTCGTGCAGGAGCAGCAGGCGGAGGGTCTCCAGGAACGAGCCGTTGGCGCCGGAGTTCGGGGGCATGTACATCTTGCGGTAGTAGGTGTTCCCCAGCGGCAGCACGGAGACGGCCTCGCCCGAGATGTACGTGTCCGGCGTCATCCCGGCGGCGAGCATCCCGTAGAGGCTCAGCACGAGTTGGTCGGGCTGATCGTTGTCGGCCAGGAAGCGCGACGTGCTGAGCCCGTAGATCTGCCCCAGACCGAAGGTGGTGCCCTCGCGCGAGCCGGGGTAGACGATGTGCGCGTCCGCGCGCGGGACACCGAGGAGCCGTGAGCCGTGTTCGAGGAGGTAGGTGAGCAGCCCACGCGAGGCGGCGCTGCCGGGGGTGAAGAACCCGGATGCGAGCGCGTAGGGCACGACGAGATTCCAGTACGAGCCCTTTCGCGTCGCCGTGATCTGCTGGTACGGGCGCGTCTTCCCCGTCAGCGAGTAGGGGAGGAAGAGCGAGCCGTCGCTCATCTTCACGACCGCCTTCGCGACGGCAGGACGGAGTGCCCGCTCGAGCGACGTTGCGAGCCGATCTGCCCGGCGCGCGAGGCGGGGATGCCCGGTCGTGGACCAAACGCGCTGCATGGCACGCAGCCCCTGCCAGGCAACGAGTTGCGCGGTGACGCTGTCGACCGGCTCCTGCTGGTCGGACGACAACGCCTCCGGGAGCAGGCGGCCCTTGTCAGGTCCAATCGTGATCTGATGGTGCTCGAGCGCCTTCAACCCCCAGGTCAGCGTCGGCGTGCTCCGCTCGAGCAGCCTCCGGTTCCCCATCAGCTGATAGGTCACCGCCTGCGCGAGCAGCTGGGCGCCGGCGCGCCAGGAGCTGTAGCGCTTGGGCAGCCGGGTCAGCGAGAAGCGGACGATCGCCTCTGCGACGGCACCGTAGCCGTACTCGGACATGACCTCCGCGTTGGCGGTCCCCTCGGCGAACGAGAGCTCCTCGTAGGGGTTGCCGAGGCTGTAGCGCCAGGTGTGGGCCATCTGCTGGATCAGCATCGCCCGCATCGCGTCCTCGACTCGCGGTTCGGGGACGGAATACGTCGCCCCCTGGGCGAGCCGCTGCTGCCAGAACCGGCTCACGTCGGCCCGGGCGGCGGCGTAGGTCGTCTCGTCGGCAGTCGTGTGCGGGAAGGCGTGCGACGGGCCGAGCACCCACATCCCGTAGACGGTCGTCGTCTGGCCCGGCTGGACGACGAAGCGAAACGCCTTGCCGTCGTAACTGCCGCCGGAGCTGACGATGAGGCGTGTCCCCTGCGGGGCCTCGAGCCGGTCGCCGTCCTGGCGCAGCGGCTTCTTCAGCTTCGGCCGCAGCGCCACGACGGCACCGTAGGTCGTCTGGCTCGCGTCGGCGGTGATCTTCACGAAGGCAACCTGCTGGCGCTTCGAGCCGGCCCGGCCGAGGAACGACTCCTGCGTGTAGTGGACGCCATTGCTGTCGGTGTAGGCGGTCTGCAGGATCGGGAGGTAGCCGTCGGCGAGCGTCGCCGGGGTGAGCCGGTCGAGGCAGGCGCCGTAGTGATCGGAGCCGTGCGGGCCGACGTCGATCGCAAGGCCACCGTCTCTGACCTTGCGGGTGATGATCTCGCTGCCGTCGGCGACGTGGAGCGAGATCACGGGCGGGCTGTACACGCTCGGCGGGTAGGCGAAGGCGAGGTAGTACACCCCCGAAGGGGTCAGGGGCCGGTACTGACGCTGCTGGCCGTAAAGGAGCGGAGCGAGGAACGAGCTGGCGGCGTCGTAGGTCGGACCGTTCGGGGCGGCGAGCAGCTGGTCGCCCCACAGATCCCGGCGCGAGGCGAGCGCACGCTTCACCGAGGCGGCGTACTCGAGTGTCGTCTCGTGGGCGGGACAGACACCGGGTGAGGCGGCGATGAGACGCGGTGGAGGAGGCCCCGCCGGGGGCGCATCAGCCCCCGAGGCGCCGCCGGCGGCGCCGAGCATGGCGAGGCCGAGCACGAGCGAGAGTCCTCCAAGCGGTCGCAGGAGTCTCGAGGCGGCCGCGCGCATCGGGCCGAAACGTACCGGCACCCGGCCCAGCGGGTCACCGGGAAACGATCGGCGGGATACGCTGCCGGGATGCGCAGCGATGCGTTCCGGGAAGCCGTCGAACGGCACGATGCTTCGCGGCTCGCGGAGGTCCTGGCGCCGGGAATCGTGTTCCGCAGCCCCGCTGTCTTCAAGCCCTACGAGGGACGCGAGGCGGTGCTCTTCATCCTCGCCACGGTCGTTCGGGTCTTCGAGGACTTTCGCTACACGGACCAGCTCGAGAGCGACGAGAGCGCCGTGCTCGCGTTCAGCGCCCGGGTCGGCGACCGGACGCTCGACGGGATCGACCTGCTCCGCTTCGACGACGAGGGCCGTGTCGCCGAGCTCGCTGTCTACGTACGACCACTGAGCGGCCTCACCGCCCTCGCCGAGGAGATGGGGCGGAGACTCTCCCAGCCGTAGACCGACTCGTCGCACCGCCCGGCCCTACGGAGGAGTCGGTTGATCGTCACCTGCCAGGACAAGCGCGATGTCAGATCCGGGCCTGTGCGAGGCAGCGCTCGCCCGAGCGTGTAGCCACCACGACGAAACGATCGACGCCCGGTTGGTTTCGGGTCACGAACTTCGTCTCGAATTTCCCGCGTCGCCCGCTCGTGACCCCCGTGCGCAGCCCGATTCTCGTGCCGTTCTGGCGCAGCGTCACTGCCCAGCGTACCCCTCTTCGATTCTGACGCACCTCGAACTCGACTTCGATGTTCCGACCCTCGCGCTCGAGCTCGAGTTCCCAGGTCGAGCCCTGCGTGCAACTTCCTTTCCGTTCGACGTCCGTGGCGCTTGCACTTGCTCCTGGACCCGCTGCGATCAGCCCTGCGCCGAGCATCGTCGTGACGATGCCGAGAGTGGCCCTTCTCATGACAGCACGACCTCCTCGTCCTCGTGATGCACGAGAGTCGATCGTACGTACCGCGGAACCGCGGGACATCGGTAGTTGCCCGCGCTCGGGGTACCCCAGTCAACGGCACTCCAGAATCCGTGATGAAGAACGATCGCCCTGTTCATGCACGAAGCCCCGCCGCAACGGGGCTTCCCGTGGAACAGGGGCGACAGGACTCGAACCTGCAACCCCCGGTTTTGGAGACCGGTGCGCTACCAATTGCGCCACGCCCCTGGGCTGCCGTCCCAGTGTAGCCTCGTGCCGTGCAGCGTCGTGCGCTCGCGGCCCTCTTTGCGGCGATCGCTCTGTTCCTCGCGGCGATCGCGCTCTACGCGATCCTCTCGGGCGGCCGGGCGATCGTGGTCGGGCTTGCGGCCGTCGGGCTTGCGGCCTGGATGGGCGACCTCGCGCGGCGGGTGTGGCCGTAGGACCGGCAGCGAAAGAAGGGGATTCGCGGACCCGCGGCGTATTGTGTTCGGGATGTCGTCCAAGCCCGGTTCGGAGACGCAGTCGCTCTGGCAGGAGTACCGTCGTACGCGCGACCAGGCGCTGCGCGATCGCCTGATCCTGACCTATGCGCCGCTCGTCAAGTTCGTCGCGGGTCGCCTCGGGGCGACGCTGCCGGCGCACGTGGACGAACAGGATCTCGTCTCCTACGGCCTGCTCGGCCTGATCGGTGCGATCGAGCGCTTCGATCCCGACCGGGAGATCAAGTTCGAGACGTACGCCATCGCGCGCATCAAGGGCGCCATCATCGACGAGCTGCGCTCGCTTGACTGGGTGCCGCGCTCGGTTCGTACCCGCGCCCGGGAGATCGAGCGCGCCATCGCCGAGCTCGAGCGCAAGCTCCATCGGGCGCCGACCGACGAGGAAATCGCCGAGAAGGTCGGGATCACGACGGACGAGCTCGAAGGCAGTCTGTCGGAGATCTCCCGTTCCTCCATGGCCGCCCTCGACGAGCTCTGGTCGCCGACCGCCGGCGGCGACAAGGTGGCGCTGATCGACACGATCGAGGACGAGGACGCGCCCGACCCCGAGTTCTCGCTGGAGCAGACCGAGATGCGCGAGGCGCTCGGGGAGGCGATCGCCCGGCTGCCCGAGCGCGAGAAGCTCGTCGTCACTCTGTACTACTACGAGGAGCTCACCCTGCGCGAGATCGGCGAGGTGATCGGCGTGACCGAGTCACGGGTGTCGCAGCTCCACACGAAGGCCGTCCTGCGGCTCAAGGCGCGGCTCACGGCCGGCGTCCGCGAGCCGGCCGAGACGTAGCCGGCCCGTCGCTTCGACGCCACGGCGCCGTGGCATCTCTCTAGACTCGGGTAGCCACGCGACCCGAGGAGGAAACGGACGAGAATGGCCGCCACCGAGCCCGGAAAGATCCGCAACGTCGCCGTCGTCGGTCACCGCGGGACGGGAAAGACGTCCCTCGTCGAGGCGCTGCTCTTCCAGACCGACGAGATCAACAGGCTGGGCACGGTCGAGGCGGGCACCACCGTCAGCGACTGGGACGAGGACGAGCAGAAGCGGGCGATGTCGATCTCGCTGACGCTCGCGCACACCGACTGGCAGGGACGAAAGATCAACCTGATCGACGTCCCGGGCGACCCGAGCTTCCAGGGCGAGGCACGCTGCGCGCTCAGGGTCGTCGAGGGGGCGCTTGTCGTCGTCAACGCGGTGATGGGGCTCGAGGTCGGGACGGCTCGTGTCAAGCATCTCGCGGACGACCTCGGTCTGGCGCGCGTCCTCTTCGTGAACATGCTCGACCGTGAGCGCGCCGACTTCTACCGCACGCTGCAGCAGATCCAGGAGCAGTTCTCCTCTCGCTGCGTTGCAGTGCACCTGCCGATCGGGGCCGAGCACGAGCTGATCGGGATCGTCGACGTTCTCCACATGTGCGCCTACACGAGCCCGGACGGCGGCAAGGAGGGCGAACCGGGCCCGATTCCGGACGGGATGAAAGAGCTCGCTCAGGAGTACCGGGAGAAGCTCCTCGACGAGGTCGTCCAGACCGACGACGAGCTGATGGAGAAGTACCTCGGCGGCGAGGAGCTCGACCCCCATGACGTCGCCGCGGCGCTCAAGGTCGCGATCACGCGCGGTGAGGTCTTCCCGGTCGCCTGCGGCGTCGCGACGAAGAACCTCGGAACGCACGCGCTGCTCGACCTGATCGTGGAGGGGGTTCCGTCGCCTGCGAAGAAGGGCGCTCCGATCGAGATCGAGGGGGCCGGGACGGCAGCGTTCGTGTTCAAGACGCTGGCCGACCCGTTTGCGGGCCGGATCAACCTCTTCCGGGTGCTCGAAGGCACGGTGTCGGCGGACTCCGTCCTCGTCGACGCCCGTGGCCACGCGAAGGAGCGGATGGGCACCCTGCTGCAGCTGCAGGGCAAGACCAACACGAATGTGAAGGAGTTCGGCGAGGGCGACATCGGCGCCGTCGCCAAGGCAAAGGACGTCCGCACCGGCGACCTCCTCACCGACCGGGACATCAGCGCGGAGCTCCCCGGGATCGCATTCCCGGAGCCGGTGATGAGCTTCGCGATCACGCCCGTGCACAAGGGTGAGGAGGAGAAGGTCGCAACGGCGATCCGCCGGCTCGCCGAGGAGGATCCGACCCTGCGGCTGCGGCGCGACCAGCAGACCGGGGAGGAGGTGCTCTCCGGGATGAGCCAGATGCACGTCGAGGTCGCGCTCGAGCGGGCCAAGCGGCGCTACGGGGTCGAGGTCGAGCTGCACCCGCCGCGGGTCCCCTACCTGGAGACGATTCGCACCGAGGCCCGAGCTCACGGCCGCTACAAGAAGCAGACGGGGGGCCGGGGGCAGTTCGGCGACTGTCACATCGTGATCGAGCCGATCCCCGAGGGCGTGGGCTACGAGTTCGTCGACCAGATCGTAGGCGGCGTGATCCCGCAGGGCTTTCGGCCCGCGGTGGACAAGGGCATCCAGGAGGCGATGGCCCACGGCGAGCTCGCCGGCGCGCCGGTTCAGGGCGTGCGTGTTCGGCTCGTCGACGGCTCCTATCACACGGTCGATTCCTCCGAGATGGCGTTCAAGGTGGCCGGTTCGATGGCCTGGAAGGACGCCTACGCGAGGGCGACACCGACCCTGCTCGAGCCGATCATGGAGCTCGAGGTCACCGTTCCGGACGAGGCGGTCGGAGCGGTCAACGGTGATCTCAACTCCCGCCGGGGACGGCTGCAGGGGATGGAGCCCGTGAGCGGGATGACGACGATCAGGGCCGAGGTGCCGATGGCAGAGCTGCTCACCTACGCGCAGTCGCTGACGTCGATGACCGGCGGCCGGGGCGAGTACGCGATGCATTTCCTCCGCTACGAGGATGTTCCCTCGCACGTGGCCCAGAAGGTGATCGACGAGACGAGGAAGGCCCGCGAGCTCGCGACGGTGTGAGCGACCTGCCGACGGGACGAATGGGAAACTCCCTGCACTCGGGCTATAGTGGGCGCCCATGCGCGTGATCAAGACAGGCGTGACGCGGACGTGCGTGCTCTGCGAGCGCACCCTCCTGCAGGGTGAGAACGTCCTCCGCTTCTCGCCCGAGGGCTCGAGCTACGTCGACGTCTGCCCGCTCTGTGCCGACGCTGCGCTCGACCACGGCTGGGTCCGCGAGGGCGTGGCGGTGTCGCCGACGCTGCAGCAGCCTGCTCGCCGGCGCCGTCAGCGCTCGCTCTGGCAGTCGCTGCTCGGCGCGCACGAGGACGAGGCGCCGCCCGTCGTCTCCGAGCCGATCCTGCGCCGGCTCGGAGACGACGAGATCGCGCTCGTCGAGGCCGCCGAGCTCTTCAACGCGACGCAGTTCCGGCGCACGATCGCGGGTGTCGCCAAGGCTCTCGGTGAGCCGTCCGCATCGATCACGCCGCTCTCGGGCGTCAACGCCGAGATGGTGCTGACCTTCGCCTGGGACATCTCCTGGTACCAGTACCGCGTCTCACCCGAGTCGTCCCAGCCGGTCCGGGTGGCCGAGCGTGGGCAGGACATCTCCGATCTCGACGCGAGCTACCAGCACTGGAACGCCACCGTCACCGACGACGGACGCGTCATCCCCACGATCGACCGCATCTGACGCGCTACGGTCGGTGGTGAACCCCGGCCGACGGCTGATGCCTGTCGCCAATCGAAGGAGACCGTGATGCCCACCGTGAATGCCACCTCGTCTGCCGAGTTGCTCGCCCGTCTCGGCGTCGTCTCCGACCCCGACGGCGACCTCGTCGTCAGGACGCCCATCACCGGCGAGGAGATCGGGCGCGTGCGCCGCACCGATGCGGCCGGAACCGACGCTGCGATCGAGCGCGCCGCGGCCGCGTTCGAGACCTGGCGCGACGTCCCCGCCCCGCGGCGCGGCGAGCTCGTACGGCTCTTCGGCGAGGAGCTCCGCCGCGAGAAGGAGGCGCTCGGCGCCCTCGTCACGCTCGAGGTGGGGAAGATCGCGCAGGAGGGGCTCGGCGAGGTGCAGGAGATGATCGACATCTGCGACTTCGCCGTCGGGCTCTCGCGCCAGCTGTACGGGCGCTCGATCGCCTCCGAGCGCCCCGGTCATCGGCTCACCGAGACCTGGCATCCGCTCGGGCCGGTGGCGGTGATCAGCGCCTTCAACTTCCCGGTCGCGGTCTGGAGCTGGAACAGCGCCCTCGCGCTCGTGTGCGGCGACCCCGTCGTCTGGAAGCCGTCGGAGCGGACGCCGTTGACGGCGCACGCCTGCACCGCGCTCCTTCGGCGCGCGGCAGACCGCTTCGGGGAGGTGCCGCCGGGACTGTTCGAGCTTGTCGTCGGCGGGGCCGATCGTGCCGTGCAGCTGGCCGACGACCCGCGGCTGCCGCTCGTCTCCGCCACCGGCTCGACGCAGATGGGCCTGGAGCTCGCGCCCCGTGTTGCGGCTCGGCTCGGGCGCTCTCTCCTCGAGCTGGGCGGCAACAACGCCGCCATCGTGACGCCGAGCGCTGACCTCGACCTCGTCGTCCGCGCCGTCCTCTTTGCCGCAGTCGGCACGGCGGGCCAGCGGTGCACGAGCCTGCGGCGCCTGATCGTGCACGAGTCGGTTGCGGACGAGCTCGTTGATCGGCTCGCGACCGCGTATCGCAGCATCCCGATCGGCGACCCGCGAGAGCCCGGCACGCTCGTCGGCCCGCTCGTCACGGGCGACGCCTTCGATCGGCTCCAGGCGGCCCTCGCCGAGGCCGTCGCGGACGGCGGCGAGATCGTCGCCGGCGGCGGGCGGGCGCTCGCCGGGGAGTGGCCGCAGGCGTGGTATGCCGAACCGACCCTCGTGCGCATGCCGGCGCAGACACCGGTCGTGCGGCGGGAAACGTTCGCACCGCTCCTCTACGTGCTTCCCTACGCCACGGCCGACGAGGCGATCGCGCTCCAGAACGGCGTTCCGCAGGGGCTCGCCTCCTCGATCTTCACCACCGACCTGTTCGAGGCGGAACGGTTTCTCGCCGCGGGCGGCTCCGACTGCGGGATCGCGAACGTCAACATCGGCCCGAGCGGCGCCGAGATCGGCGGCGCGTTCGGGGGCGAGAAGGAGACGGGCGGCGGGCGCGAGTCGGGCTCGGACGCCTGGAAGGCGTACATGCGCCGCCAGACCGCGACCGTGAACTACACGAGCGACCTGCCGCTGGCGCAGGGCATCGTCTTCGAGGTCTGAGCCTGCGCGCCCGGCTCTTCACCGACGGCGGCGCCCGCGGCAATCCCGGCCCGGCCGCCTCCGCCTTCGTACTCGAGGATGAGGGGGGAGAGGTGCTCGACGCCCGCGGGGAGGCGATCGGGATCCAGACGAACAACGTCGCGGAGTACACGGCGCTGTTGAACGGTCTCCGCCGGGCCGCCGAGCTCGGGATCACCGAGATCGAGGTCGTCTCCGACTCGGAGCTGATGGTGAAGCAGATGCGAGGCGAGTACCGGGTCAAGAACGCGGCGCTGCGGACGCTCAGCCTGGAGGCGGCACGGCTCGCCGAGGCCGTCGGCAGCGTCAGCTACAGGGCCGTGCGGCGGGAGCAGAACGTCCTCGCGGACAGGCTCGTCAACGAGGCGCTGGACGCCGGGCGCTGATATCGTCGTGAGCGTGCGCAGCGGGCTGAAGGTGACATCTCCGGTCGGGCTCGGCCGGCTCCTGCTTGCCCTCCTCCTTCCCCGCTAGGGGAATCGAGCGACCACATATCCGTCCCTGCACCCGCACCAGCGGGAGGAGTACGTCCGAGGAGGTTCCGAGCCCGATGCCGATGCCCTACCAGAAGTACCGACCCTACGAGACCGTCGACCTGCCAGACCGGGTCTGGCCCGACGCCGTCGTCACGCGTGCGCCGATCTGGTGCTCGACCGACCTGCGCGACGGCAACCAGTCGCTGATCAACCCGATGGACGCGGGACGCAAGCGGCGTTTCTTCGACCTCCTCGTTGCACTCGGGATCAAGGAGATCGAGGTCGGCTTCCCGTCTGCCTCGATGACGGACTTCGACTTCGTGCGGACGCTCGTCGAGCAGCAGCTGATCCCCGACGACGTCACGATCGCCGTCCTCACGCAGGCGCGTCCCGAGCTGATCGAGCGCACCTACGAGGCGATCGAGGGCGCCCGCCGTGCGATCGTTCACCTCTACAACTCGACCTCGGTCACCCAGCGCCGCGTCGTCTTCCGGCTCGACCGCGACGGGATCACGGGCCTCGCTGTGCGCGGTACGACCCTGTGCAAGCGGCTCGCCGCCGAGACGGAGACCGAGATCGTCTTCCAGTACTCGCCCGAGAGCTTCCACCACACGGAGCTCGACTACGCGCTCGAGATCTGCGAGCGCGTCGCCGACGAGTGGGGGCCGACCGTGGCCAGAAAGATGATCGTCAACCTGCCGACGACGGTGGAGCAGTTCCCGCCGAACGTCTACGCCGATCGGATCGAGTGGTTCTGCAGGAACTTCTCGCACCGCGACGCGTCGGTCATCTCGGTCCATCCGCACAACGACCGCGGCACGGCTGTCGCAACGGCGGAGCTCGGGCTGATGGCCGGCGCCGAGCGGGTTGAGGGGACGCTGTTCGGGAACGGCGAGCGCACCGGCAACGTCGACATCGTCACGATCGCGCTCAACCTGCTGACCCAGGGGGTCGACCCGGCGCTCGATCTCTCCCACATCGACGAGACACGCGCCGTCGTCGAGGAGTGCAACGAGATCCCCGTACACCCGCGGCATCCGTATGTCGGCGAGCTCGTCTACACGGCGTTCTCCGGTTCGCACCAGGACGCGATCAAGAAGGGGATGGACGCCCAGGAGCGCTCCGGCTCGACCGTCTGGGACGTGCCCTACCTGCCGATCGACCCCAAGGACCTGGGGCGCAGCTACGAGGCGATCATCCGCGTCAACTCCCAGTCGGGAAAGGGCGGCGTCGCCTACGTGCTCTCGAGCGACCATCAGCTCGATCTGCCGCGCGGGCTCCAGGTGGACTTCGCCCGGCGCGTGCAGCAGATCACCGACGCGCGTGGCGGGGAGCTGACGAGCGGCGAGATCATGGCGGCGTTCGATGACCACTACCTCGCGCACACGCAGCCGTACGAGCTCGTCGCCTACAACCATTCGAGCGAGGAGGAGTCGGATCAGATAGCGGCGCGGGTGCGGGTGAACGGGGAGGAGCGGACGATCGAGGGCGAGGGCAGCGGGCCGCTGTCGGCGTTCGTCGACGCGCTCTCGAAGGCGTTCGGGCTCAGGATCTCCGTCCGCGACTACCACGAGCACACGATGGGGAAGACGGTTGACGCGAAGGCGGCCGCCTACGTGGAGGCCGACGTGGACGACGAGGCCTACTGGGGGGTCGGCGTGCACGGGTCGATCCTGACGGCGTCGCTGCGTGCGATCGTCAACGCCGCGAATCGCGCCGACAGCGCGAGGCACGCACTCGACCCGGAGCCCGAGCCGATCGGGTGACACCGGGATCCTGCCGTGCAGGCCCGCTATACTTCGCTGCCTCGCGGATGTAGCTCAGTTGGCTAGAGCGTCTGCTTGCCATGCAGAAGGTCGAGGGTTCGAGTCCCTTCATCCGCTTCGAAAACCCCTGTATGTCGGGGGTTTTTGCTTTGGGATGAGACAGGGGGCTGGCGTCATGGAGATAGCGACCGCGCCGAACTTCTGCAGCAGGGTGTCGCAACCCTCGCGACTGGCATGAGGGCGGTCGTCCCCGCCGGCGTCTGCTCGGTCTCGTCCACGGCTTGTAGCGGCGCGAGGTCCGGCGCTCGAGGGCATCAACCCGACTGAACGGAACCTGATCGTCCGGCACCCCGGCGCCCCGTACAAGTTCGGGATGAATACCATGGCTCGTCGGTACCGTTCCGCCACACCACCGTCGCCTCATCCTTGGACTACCGCCTCTACCACTGGGTCAACCAGCTCGCGCAACAGCATCCGTGGCTCGGCCACGCGGCAGCGAGAGTGGAGTCGTGGTCGATCCCTCTCTTCGCCGTTGCGACGCTCGCGCTCTGGTTTTTCGCCCGGCCCGGGGAGGAGCGGAAGTGGAAGCTCGCCTGCGGGTCGGCGCTTGCCTCTGCGGCGCTCGCGCTGTTCGCGAACCAGGTGGTCTCGCATCTCTGGAGCCGGGCACGGCCCTACGCAGCCCATCCGGATGCAGCAGTGTTCGTGGCCCGCTCG
This sequence comes from uncultured Gaiellales bacterium, assembly GCA_964581085.1. Lineage (GTDB taxonomy): Bacteria > Actinomycetota > Thermoleophilia > Gaiellales > Gaiellaceae > Gaiella. The sequence continues at coordinate 23,520 of CAZOMP010000015.1, forward strand.
CACGACCCGTCGTTTCCCAGTGACCACGCCGCCGCCGTCTTTGCGATCGCCGTCTCGGTCTTCCTCCTCGACCGTCTGGTGGGCTCGTTCTTTCTCGCTGGAGCGGTAGCCGTTGCGGTCGGTCGCGTGGTCGTCGGCGTCCACTACCCGACCGACGTGATCGCCGGGGCGCTCGTCGGCACAGCATCCGCTCTCCTCGTCGCCCGCTTCGGCCGGTCGTTGCTCGACAGGATCGTCCGCGTCGTCGAGCGACTGACGGACCCCGTTCTGGCGCATGTGTGGCGGCTCGGTCCGAGCAAGCCGACAGGGGAGTAGGCGGCGATCCTCGTCGCCCCGCTAGCCGAGCAGCGCACGCAGCTGCTCGAGCTGCGGCGGCAGCTCGACGGCGCAGAGCGAGTCGATCACGATCTCGCGCTCGGGGTCGTCCAGGACGACATGGAGGTCGTAGGCGATCGCGGTGTCGATCCTGTTTGCCAGCAGCACGTCGTCGGCCCGGCCCACCCGCCGCAGTCGATTCGAGAGCCACCGTCCGTCCGCCGGCGTGATGAAGACCCCGTCGATCGTCGACACAGCTCTCACGTTACGCGGGTGACGGCGTGGTTCAAGGGCTTCGGGCGACGACGCCCGCAACGGCGCGCGCCGCCAGCACGAGCGAGAGCGAGAGCACGAGCGTCGTCGTCAGGAATGCGAGCTGCTTCGGCTCGCCGAGCCGTCCGAGGATCGCCGCGCGCAGGACAACGCCGGCCGTCATCCCGATCGCCCAGGTCAGCAGCAGGGCGCGCCGACAGGGCCGCCGATAGAGGCGAAAGAGCGCCGCCGCGGCGTACCAGCCGGCAAGAAGCGGGAGCACGTCCTCGGCGAGCGCTCCCGCCGGCAACCCGCCGCGATGCGTGACGACCCCGAGCACGGTGAAGACGAGGATGGCGGCCCCGTCGAGCAGCGCGAGGACGCGGGCCTGGAGCGGCGGGAAGACGCGGAGGCGCATGCGCTCAGGCTACGGCCACGTGCACCCGCCGACGCCGACGCAACCGTCAGGCAGGGTGCGGCGCGCGCTTGAGGCGATCGAGCAGGGCCATCGCCGGCGTCGGCGCCTGGATCTCGACGAGCTCCGGCTCCGCGACGGTGACGTGGGGACCAGGTTCGCTCCCCTCCATGTGCAGCTTCCAGAGATCGACCTGCAACCGGTCGATCTCCTCGATCAGGACCGTGATCGCCTTGCCGGCCGCCCGCAACTCCTCCCGGGGGTCGGAGCCGAGGCCGGCACCCCAGGCGCGCAGGATCTCGATCCGCTCCTCGTCCAGCCGTTCGATCACGGGAGCACACTAGTCCAAGCGGGACCAGTGTTTCCATCACCCGGATGGTGAATCTGTCGCTCTTTGGAGACGATTCAGCGCCGGCGCCAGAGCCCACGCGTGAAGAGCCCGAAGACCGCGGCGATCGCGAGCGAGGTCAGAGCCACGGACCACTGGTGCATCCACGCGGACGCCCCGGCGATCGCGACGAGCGCGAGCGTGAAGAAGCTGAACCAGAGCCGGGTGCGGCGACGGCGGGCGCGGCGAGTGGTGCTCATCGCAAGACCGTACCGTCCCCGCATGCGATCCGTTAGGCTCGCCGGCATGAGCGGCTCCGCACTCGTCCTCGGCATCAGCGGTGCGGCCTGGATCGTGCTCCTCTGCTTCCTCGTACCGGTCGTGATCCTCTGGGGCTATGCGATCGTGAGCCTCCTCACCCGGGCGGATCTCGGGCTCGGAGCCAAGCTGCTCTGGCTGGTCGGGATCCTGATCCTCCCGATCATCGGCTCGATCACCTACTTCATGCTGCGGCCGGCCCCACAGGAGCAGCAACGACGGGCGCAGGCGAGGCACAAGCAGAGGCACTGACGCCGGGTTGGCCGCTCGTTCAGGTGCGTCCGTGGCCGACGGAGCCGTTGATCGTGAGGCCGCCGTCGACGAGGAGCTCGTGACCGGTCACGTAGCGCGATGCGTCGCTTGCCAGGAAGACGGCGGCATCGCCGATCTCCGAGGGCTGCGCAATGTGGCCGAGTGAGATCCGCCGCTCGTAGGCCTCGCGTACCTGGGGCGTGTAGGACACGGCGTTAAGGGGCGTGTCGGTTGCACCCGGCGCGAGCGCGTTGACCGTGATGCCGTGGGGTGCGAGCTCGACGGCGAGCGTCTTCGTGAGCCCCACGACGCCGCCCTTGGCAGTGATGTAGGCGCTCAGCTCGGCGAGCGGCTGCACGTCGGCCGCCGAGCTGACGTTGACGATCCGGCCGCCGCCGTCGTCGATCATCCGTCTCGCTGCCGTCCTGCAGCCCCACACGTAGCCGAGCAGGTTGACAGCAAGGAGGCTGCGCCACTCCTCCTCGGTCGTCTCGAGGAACGGCTTCACGAGCGGTCGGGCCGCGTTGTTGACCCAGATGTCGAGGCGCCCGAACGTCTCGTAGGCAGCAGTCGCGGCGCGCTCGTGGTGGGATGGCTCGGCCGTGTCGCCCACGAGGTGGGTACTTCGGCTGCCGCGTATCTCGATACCGGCGGCGGTCTCCCCGGCGTCGTCGAGAGAGAGGCCGACGATGGTCGCGCCTGCGTCGGCGAGGGCGTAGGCGATCGCCTGGCCGATTCCGCTCGATGCGCCCGTGACGACGGCGCAGCGTCCCGTCAGGTCGAAGAGCTGCGACGGGGACATGGGGTGGACGTTAGAGGAGGTCGGCCACCGGCGCTCCGAGGATCAGCTTGAAGGCGCTCCGCCCTGCCGACGCGGGTGCCTGGTCGCCGGTTGCTCTGAAGCCGGCCCGTTCGTAGAGGCGGCGGGCCGGCAGGTTCGCCTCCTGCACGAAGAGGACGACTCGCTCCGCCCGAGCCTCCCTGGCCCAGGCGGCGAGCGAACGGATCAGTTCCTGCGCCACTCCGCGCCCGCGGGCCGCCGGAGCCACCCAGAGCGAGATCAGCTGCACCTCGGTCGGATCGACACGTACGAAGCCTCCGACGACGCCGAGCCAGCGTCCGTGCTCCTCGGCGACGAGCAGCGTCTTCTGGGTCCCGTCGGCGGCATCTGCGACCCAGTCGCGCCAGGTGGCGTCGGGCTCGCGGACCATGTCGTCGTAGCGGGTGGAGAAGAAGTCCTGGTCGTCCCGCAGCATCCGCAGCCGGGTCTCCCGCCAGCGACGCCACTCGTCGGCCCGCAACCGTCGGATCGTGGGGAGGCGTGACTCGGAGCTCATCGGGGGAGGGCGGAGCAGAGGCGCCTACCGGAGTCGAACCGGTGTACCAGGTTTTGCAGACCTGTGCCTAACCACTCGGCCAAGGCGCCGGATGGGTCGCATCCTAGCCGCGGGGTGCGGGCTGGCTTCGCGTCTCCGCTGTCACCGACGGCACCCGGGGGACGGAGACGACCCCCAGTCGCTCGAGGATGGCGCTGCTCTGGGCCCGGCGGGCGTCGGCATCGCCGAGCCCCATCTCCGCCATGCCCTTGAGGGTCAGCGCGAGCTCGAACTCGTCCTCCTGCTCCCGGGCGATCCGTTCGCTCTCCTCGAAATAAGGGACGGCCTCCTCGCCGCGACCTGCCTGCAGGAGAGAGAGCGCGATCAGCCGTTGCGCCTTCGCCTCGAGCCCGCCGAAGGGGGTCGCTCTGGCTGCCTCGACGAACCTGGACGCGGTGGCGATCGCCTCCTCGTGGCGACCCTCCAGCATCAGCAGCTCTGCCACGAGAATGCCGGTCTCGGTGATGTAGCGGGCGGCGCCGATCGACTCGAACACCTCGATCGAGCGGTCGTAGAGCTCGTGCGCCCGCGCGAAGTCGCCCGAGCGGGCCGCCACCCGGGCGAGGTTCTGGAGCCCGTTCGCCTCGCCGAGCGGGTAGATCGCTTCCCGCGAGACGCGGAGGAGTTCCTGGAAGAGCTCGCTCGCCTCCTCGAGCCGTCCCTGGTCAGAGAGGATCATCGCCTTGTTGCTGCCGTGGATCGCCGAGCCGACGGTGTCGCCGATCCGAGCATCGGCCTCGCCGCTGCGGCCGAAGAGCTCGAGTGCCTCGTCCCAGCGGCCCTCCGTCCAGCGCTGGATCGCGAGGCTGTTGAGCGCGAGGCTCAGGCCCTGGTCGTCTCCGATCTCGTCGTAGGTGCGGATCGCCCGCTCGACGTAGGGGACGCCGTCCGGCCGCCCCAGCTCGGTGTAGGAGGCGCCTGCGATCACGCTCGAACGAGCCACCATCGCCGCTGCACCGACCGTCTCTGCGAGAGCGATCGCCCGGTCGGCGTGCTCGATCGCCTCCTCGTAGCGGGCCTGCCGGAAACGCGTGCCCGCGAGGACTCGCTCCATGAAAGCGTGGTTCCGGACACCCTCGTCGCCGAGGTCGGCCACCGAGACACGCTCGATGCCCCGCTCGAGCAGCCCGGCGGCCTCGTCGTAGCGGCCGGCGCGCTCGAGCGCGAGCCCCTCCTTCGCCAGCATTCGCGTCGCCGCGGTCTCGTCCTTGCCGAAGGCCGCCCCCGCACCCCCATACGCGGCGCGTGCACGCTCGTAGGCGCCGAAGCGCTCGCAGACGTCCCCGAGCGCCTCGAGCACCGGGGCACGCTGCTGCTCCGCGATCCCGCTCCGCTCGGCTGCCGCCAACGCACGGTCGTAGAGCTCGGCGGCGACGACGTTCGCGAAACCCTCGGCGGCGTGGTCGCCGGCGACGCTCGAGTAGTGCCAGGCGCGGCCGTCGTCGCCCCCTTCGGAGAAGTGCAGCGAGAGCAGGGCAGCGATCTCGTCCGCGTGCGAGCCCGCACGACTCTCGAGGACGATCCCGACTCTGCCATGGATCTCGCGGCGTCGACGGAACGAAAGGCCGCCGTAGGACGTCTCGCGCACGAGGTTGTGACGGAAGGCGAGGACGCCGTTCTCGGTCGGGACGACGAACTCGTCGAGCGCGAACCAGCGGGCGGGGTTGCCGGCGTCTTCAAGCTCGGAACCGAGGATCTCGGGGAGGATCGCCAGCTCGAACGACATGCCGAGCACCGAGGCATAACGAAGCAGGAGACGATCGGTCGGATCGAGCGTGTCGATCCGCGTCGTCAGCAGGCTCTCGACCGTGTCCGGCAGCGAGTCGACCGAGTCGCCGCGGGCTGTGGCCGCGACGAGCTCGCGCACGAAGAGGGGGTTACCGCCGGCGCGCGCGACGAGTGCCTCGACGACGTGACGCGGAAGGTCGTACTCGCCCGCGAGCGCAGCCGTGAGCTCGGCCACGGTTCCGTCGGCCAGGGGACGGAGCTCGATCGACGTTGCATGCCCCGCCTCGCCGCTCACGTACGACGTCCCGCCCGGCAGGGAGGTGACGACGACGAGCCGCTGCTGGCTCCTCGGCTTCGAGACGAGATGGCGAAGGAGTACGTCGGAGGCATCGTCGAGCCAGTGGGCGTCCTCGACGGTGATCAGCGTCGGGTTCGTCAGCAGCCGATCGAGGAAGCTCTCGACCAGCTGGTGGATGCGGATCCGACTCCGCTCGGGGTCGAGCCCACGCGTCTCGGGCGTCGGCTCCGCCTCGGCGTCGAACGGGACTGCGAGCAACGGCAGCCACGGGACGAGCTCGGGCAAGTCCGCGGCGACGACCGACGCGAGTATCGCACCCGCATCTTGACGCGACGCCCCGTCGGGGATCCCGGCGATCTTCCGGAGCAGCGTACGGAAGGCCGCATACGGCTCTCTGGCCGAGTACGGATCGGTCGCTGTCGTGACGCGTTCGAAGCCGGTGTCGTCGCCGCGGCTGCCGAGCTCGGCGAGCAGACGCGACTTGCCGATGCCGGCCGGGCCGACGATCTCGACCAGCTGCCGGCGGCCGGCACGAGCCGCATCGAGCACGGCCAGCAGCGCAGCCAGCTCGGTGTCGCGGCCGACCAGCCTGCCGGTGAGCCGGTCGTCGGGCTCACGGCGCCCGAGGGCCTCGCCGACGACGTGCGCCTCGATCTCGAGCGCCTTCCCCTTCACCCTGAGCGGTCGGATCCCGGTGCGGTAGACCGTGCGTGCTCGGTCGAGCACGGGCGCGACGGTGAGGATCTCGCCGGCTTCTGCCTTGCCGCAGAGGCGCGCCGCGAGGTTGACCGTGTCGCCCATCACCGCATAGGTGCGCCTCGTGGCGGCGCCGATGTCCCCCGTGAACACATGCCCGCGGTTGACACCCGCCCGCAGGGTCAGATCGGGGCACGCGGCGACGATCTCGCGGATCGCCCGCACCATCCCTTCCTCGTCGTCGCCGGTCGTTCCGGGCGCACCCGCCGTCAGGTAGAGCTTCGCGGCGTCGAGGTCGATGTCCGACTCGAGCCAGGTGATGCCGTACGCCTCGCAGGCGCGCCCGGTGGCGGCGGCGAGCCGGTCGAGGCGGGCGAGCAACGCGCGGGGGCCGGCCGAGGCGAGCACAGAGTCGGTCCCGGAGAGCTTGAGGAAGGCGACCGTCACCTGTCGGTGCTCGGCTTCGCCGCTCGAGATGGCGAGGTGGTCGCGGAGCGGGCCGGGAACGTAGGCGGCAAGATGATGACCGGGAACGGCCGCCGGCGGCGGGATCGTGCTCGCTCCCGGCGCAAGTCGGACCATCAGGAACGCATCCTCCTTCGGCCCGCCTACCCAGCCCGGGTCGATCGCCGCCGCGGTTTCGGCGCTGACGACGATCTCGCCGGCCGAGGCGAGGTCCTCGAGCTCGAACACACGAGTTGCCGCAGGCCCCGCCACGAGCAGCTCTCGGTGGGGTGCCTCCGTAAGGAAGAGATGGCAGTCGGCGGTGTGGACACCGACAGACATCCGCAGCTCGACCGTCCCCAGGGTCGTCTCCTGGGTGCCGACGGCCTCGATCGTCCACTGCATGTCGGAGGCCGCGCCGCAGGCGCGCTCGGCGTGGCGATCGCCGAGAAAAAGCAGGAGCAGCGCGTCGCCGCGGAACTTGAGCACGTCGCCGCCATGACGCTCGGCAGCGCCGATCAGCTCGCGAAAGACGGACGAGATACGGGTCACGAGCTCCTCGGCGCCTTCCTTTCCCTTCGCCTGGAGCCGCTCGGCGAGGGCGGTGAACCCGGAGATGTCGATCGAGACGATCGAGCTGTCGAGGATCCGCAGGCGGGGTGCGTCCGGCTCCTCGCTCCACGCCCGAACGAGGCGGGGGACATAGGGCGCCAGCGGTGAAGCGGGTACGGTCGTCCCGGCCATCGGACAAGGATCGCTGATCGCCGCGGGTCGGCGCCAGGAAGTGGGGCTCGGGCCGCTCGGTGCGATATGTCGCGGACCCTTGTGGAGTCAGCAGCTTGCGCCTATGGTAGGCCGGTACGCAAGGCTGTGGCAGGGGACGAGGGGTAGGGTTTTGGCGAAGCTTCGAGGTCGGCTCGGGGTGGCGGCGTGCAGCGCCGTGCTCGCGTGCGTCGCCGGACCGGTGGCGCTGGGCGCCCCGCCCGCCACCCCCGCCCCGGTGTGCGCCGGGGGCCTCTGTACGGTCACCTTCCCCTACACCGACCAGTCGGGTGGGCCCTACCAGTGGACGGCGCCCGACGGCATCACGCAGGTGACCGTCGATCTCTACGGAGCCCAGGGCGGAGGCAAGCAGAACGAGAACGGCGGCAGTCCGGTTGTTGGATCGGCCAACGGCGGCAAGGGCGCCCATGTGAGCACCACGCTCGCCGTCTCCGCCGGGAGTGCGTACAGCGTGTTGGTCGGCGCGCAGGGTCAGCCACCGAGTGGCCTCGGCGGCGCGGGTGGGTTCGAGAACGGCGGCGGCGGAGGCCTTGGTGGGAACGGCAGCGGCGCCTACGGCGGCGGCGGCGGGGGCTCGTCCACGTTCGCGCCCGCGAGCGCGAGCGCCCCGCTCCTCGTTGCGGGCGGCGGCGGCGGAGCGTCGGCCTGGGCCGGGAATGCAGGCGGGGACAGCGGTGCCCCCGGCACGAGCCAGGACGGCCACGGTGGCGCAGCGGGGACGACGAGCGCCGGTGGTGCCGGTGGCGCCGGCGGCCAGACGCCGAACACGAACTGCACCACCACCGAGGTGGGCGGCAGCGGCGCCGACGGGGGCTCGTTGGCGGGCGGTACGGGAGGCTCGGACGGCTACCTCGCAGGTGGCGGGGGCGGTGGGGGGTACTTCGGCGGCGGCGGTGGCGGCGCCGGTTGGTACAGCTTCGGCTGTACGGAGAACTCCGGCGGCGCAGGTGGCGGAGGCGGTGGCGGCGGTGGCGGCTCGAGCTTCACGGGCGGAGGCGGCGGGTCGATCGCCGACGGTGCCCGGTCGGGAGACGGCCTCGTCACGATTTCGTACCTCGAGATCGAGGGCAGCGTGCAGACGTCGTCCTGGGACGGGACCGGCAGCGTGACGGACGTCGACCTCACCGCGGCGGGCACGAGCGACTGGGCCGTCTGGGGATCGCCGAACAGCTCCTACACGCCGTCGCTCGCGCCGCGGGTGCGCAAGAACGGCGGCCCGCACGCGATCAGCGACCTGAGCGGCTCGCCGGCCGAGCTCGGCAGCGTCGGGCCTCTGGGCGCGCCTCCGAGCCCGTTCGACTTCGGCTGGTCAGATGGCGACACCCAGCCGACGACCAGCGGGTTCGTGGCGGTGGGAGTCAACCATGGGCTCGACCGAACAGTCGGCCAGTCGTTCTCGTTCCACGTGCCGGCCAGCCCGACTCCGGCGACGCTGAAGCTCTGGGTCTACGCCCACGGCAGCACGGGACAGCTCACGGCGCACCTCTCCGACGGCAGCGCACCGGACTACGTCAACACCGACGTCGCGCCCGGATACAACACGCCCGGCGTCTTCACGATTACCTACCGGGCCGCGAGCGCTGGTCAGACGCTCGATGTCGAGTGGAAGATGACGGCTCCGCTCTCTGTCGACGGGAACGAGACGACGCGCAACATCACGGTCTTCGCGGCAGCGCTGAGTGGTGGGGACTTCTCCTCCGGAAACCCCGGGAGTGCTCTCGTCGTCACGAACACGAATGACACCGGGGTAGGGTCGCTACGCGCCGCGATCCTGCAGGCGAACGGGCAGCCGGGGGCGGACACGATCGTGTTCGCCGATCCGGGCATGGACATTCGGGTTCAGTCGGCGCTGCCGGCGATCACCGACCCGGTCGTGATCGACGGCTCCTGCGACACCGCCTGCGCGCCACCGACGATCGAGAGCGACTCGAGCTCGACCTTCGACGGCCTCGTCCTCGGCCCCGGCTCGGGCGGCTCCACGCTCGCGCATCTCACCCTGCACGGGTTCCACGGGGCCGCCGGGCTCCGGATCGAGAGCGACGGGAACACCGTCCAGGCGCTCACCGCCGACGGGAACGCGGTCGGGATCCAGGTCGCCGGCGGGTCGAGCAACCTGCTCGGCGACGACCAGTCACCGGGCGGGCTCTACTCGATCGAACACGGGAACGACGACATCGTTACGAACAACATGAGCCGGGGGATCGAGATCACGGGCGGCGCAACCGGGACCCGTGTCGTCGGCGCCCACGTCGGCGTCGAGACCGATGGGTCGACGGCCGCTGCCAACGGCGTCGGGGTCTACGTCAGCAACGCCTCCTCGAGCCAGCTCGGCCCCGGCAACGTGATCGCCTTCAACACCGGAGTGGGCATCGAGCTGCACGACTCGACGCACGCGACGAACGGGAACCGGATCGTCGCGAACTCGATCCACGACAACGGCGGCAAGGGCATCGTGCTCTTCGACGACGCCAACGACGGGATCGACCCGCCGACGATCGACGACTACTCGGGGGGCACGATCTCGGGCACGATCTCGGGCCTCGCCGGGCACGCGTACTACGTCGAGATCTTCGCGAGCCCGACGTGCGACCCCTCGGGCGCCGGAGAGGGTGCGTCCTACATCAACTTCGCAAACGCCTCCGGTCCCGACGGCAGCTTCTCCGCCGACATCGGGGCGCAGCCCGACGGAACGGTGCTCTCCGTCACGCTCACCGATGCCGCCACCGGTGACAGCTCCGAGTTCTCTGACTGCTGGCCGCCACAGGCAGGCACGGCGCATGCGACCTTGAGCGGTCCGACGACCGTGACGGCCGGGACGGGCCAGGTGCCGCTCGACAAGGTGCCGACGTCGGTCGTCCTCGCAGGTGGGGGCGCCGGCGGCGGCTCCTCCGCACTCGGGACTCGCGGTACCGGGTTCATCAACTCGACCGGGTTCATCAATTCGACCGGGTTCATCAATTCCACGGGGTTCATCAACTCGACCGGGTTCATCAACTCGACCCGGCTCGTCGGTTCGACGGCGATCGGCGACCTGGGCGTCACCTCGAGCCCCGACCTGCTCTCGCAGATCATGCTGTCGACGATCCCGCTCCTGCGTCCGGGCGGCTGGCCGGCGGTGCTGGCAGGCATTCCGTCGCTGCAGGACAAGGCGGTGCAGCAGGTGTCGCTCGCCGATGTCGTCCAGGCGAGCCCCGGCCTCTTCAGCGGTCCGACCGGGATCAGTTTCCGTGACCTCGACATCTCGAACTCGCAGCTCGGGAGCCTGACGCCGCTCGTGATCGCCCTCGGGCAGACCCCGCTCGACGACCTCGCCCCCGACGGGAAGCCCGGAACGCAGGCCGACAACCTTGCGAAATGGTGCACCTACCTCGCCGGCGCGCCGATCGACTGCGCCGACCCGAACACGCTCCACGACAAGACGATCGTTGACATCGCGCTCCAGGGTGGCGACACCGGTCACACGTCCGTGGCGAGCACCGGGCTGATCGACTCGACCGGGTTCATCAACTCGACCGGGTTCATCAACTCCACCGGGTTCATTAATTCGACCGGGTTCATCAATTCGACCGGGTTCATCAATTCGACCGGGTTCATCAATTCGACCGGGGTGCCGATTCTCGACATCTCGCTAGCGACAGTGCCGCTGACAGGAACTCCGCTCGCAGAGATGCCGTTGACGAACACCGCCCCGTCCCACGATGCAGTGCACCACTATCCGCTCGACCGCACGCCGCTGATGGGAACGAAGCTCGGCGACACGCTGCTCGGCGCCTCGCCGCTGCTGCCGAGTGCCCTCGGAGCGATCCCGCGTGCCGACCTCACCGTCGGGTCCGCTCTCGAGAGTGCGGCCCCAGGAGCCACGGTCGGCGAGATCGTCTCCCACCTCTCGGCCGGCGAGCTCGACACCCTCACGGCCGGCGACGTCCTCGACAGCCTCGACGCGAACGGCCGCGCCGCGTTGAAGGTGGGAGAGACGCTTCGCAGCCTCTTCACGACCGAGCAGCTCGCGGGCGGCACGCTCGGGCAGATCGCGCTCAGCTTCGACCCGGACTACACGCCGCTGTTCACGATCGCCGACTTCGTCGACAGCCTCGGGCCCGAGAATGCGGCGAAGTTCACGATCGCCGACATCGTGGCGCTCTGGATCGAGCCTCAGGGCACCGACTGGGAGTCGCTCGATCTCAGCGTCACGAACTTTGCCTCTCTGCCCGGCGTCAGCGGGCCGAGCGCGCCGACGGCGCACTACACGACGCACGTCCGCTTCGACGGTGCCGTCGGCGACACCGATGCCAGCGGCGACGTCGTGTTCGACCTGCCCGTCGGCTTCGACTACATCGCCGGCTCGGCGCAGCTCTCGAGCAGCGCCGGCTGCCCGGGCGGCCAGGTCGAGCCGTCCATCGTCGGGACGGAGCTGACGTGGCATCTGACCCTGCCGTCGGGCACGCTCTGCGACCTCGCCTTCGACACGCGGCCCGGGACCGTGCTCGGTCCTGCCGTAGCGTCCGTCTCCGCGATTCCGGACGGCGGCACCGCGACGACGCCGAAGACGGTCACGACCGACGTCCGCGACAACTTCGAGCCGAACGACGATGCGAACGGCGACCTCACGCAGCTATCGGCTGACTCGTTCTACCTCTCCTACCTGCATCCGGCCGCGACGGACGGGCCTCCCGTGAGCGCCGACACCGCCGACTACTTCAGCTACCAGGTGCCGAGCGGCACGCCCGCCGGGACGCGGCTGACGTTCAACCTCAGCCACCTGGCGGCGGACTACGACCTCGTCGTCTACGGCGCCGCCACGAACCAGCCGCTGCGGCCGCTCGACCCGACCTGGCCCGGCATCGACGGCCAGCCGCTCGGAGGTCTCGCGCCCGGTCTGACCCACACGGGCGACACCCTCGCGGCGCCGACGCTGAACGACGTCCACCTCGTCAAGGGCCTGCCCGTCGAAGGTGTCTCGGCCGAGCAGGGAACGAACGACGAAGCCGTGCTCGTCGTCACCGACGGGACTCCCGGGGAGACGTACACGATCCAGGTCTCGAGCTTCAACGGCCAGACGAGCGACAAGCCCTACATGCTCCGCGTCAACTCGATTCCACCACCCGATGCGCCGACCTGCGCGCCGCGCACCTTCACCGGAACGACAAGCGGCACGCGGCTCCCGGCCACCGTCCCGGATGGCGTCAACACCCTCTTCGTCGTCGATGTCGCCCAGCTCGAGCGCATCTACGGTGCGGACGCCGCCACGGTGCTCGATGCGCTCGCAACCGATGTGAGCTCGTACGCCGACGCCGGTTTCCCGGCGGCAATCCTGCAGGTCGACGGCGACGGCGCGACCGACTCCGCCTACACGACCTGGAATGCGTGCCCGACGGATGCGGTTGCTGCGAACTCGGTGGTCAGCGCCATCGGCAGCCAGATCGATGCCTTCAAGACCGCCCATCCCGGCCTGCAATACCTCGTGCTCGTCGGCGACGACGACGTGATTCCGTTCGCCCGGCTCGACGACTTCACCACGATTGCGAACGAGACGGGCTACGGCGGGACGTTCCCGGCCGGTTCCGTGCTCGACGCGGCCGCCCGCCAGGGCAAGTTGCTCTCCGACGACCCGTATGCGGACTTCAACCCGATCCCGTGGCTCGGCGGCCGTGAGCTGCACGTCCCCGACATCGCCGTCGGACGCCTGGTCGAGTCGCCGGAGCAGATCGCGGGCCAGATCGCTGCCTTCGTCGACCCGGCACGAGAGGGCAAGCTCGACCCGACGACTTCGCTGACGACGGGCTACGACTTCCTCGCCGACGGTGCCGACGCCGTCGCCGCCGCGCTCACGAACCCGAATGCGGCGACCCCCACGACGGGGACGCTGCTCAACGGCGTCACGGCGACGTGGGACAAGAACGCTCTGCTGGCCGCCCTCCTCCCGTCCGGGCAACCGGCGCCGTCGATCGTCTCGCTCAACGGACACGCCGACCACTCGCGCTTCCGGCCTGCGAGCGAGGCGACGGGGCTGCTCTCGACCGACGATCTCCTCGCCGCCGCTCAGACCTTCGACGGCCGCATCGTCTTCTCGATGGGCTGCCATGCGGGCCTCAACGTCTCCGACTACTTCCTTCCCCCGGATGCCCGCCGGGCAGACTGGGCCGAGACGCTCGCCCAGAAGAAGGCCGCGGTCTTCGTCGGCAACACGGGCTTCGGCTTCGGCGACTCGGACACGGTCGCGTTCAGCGAGAAGCTGAACGAGTCCTTCGCCGAGAACATGATGGGCGACGGCAGCTCGCCCGCCGAGACTGTCGGGCAGGCGCTCACGGATGCGAAGCAGAGCTACTTCGGCGACCTCGGCATCGTCGGCGTCTACGACGAGAAGGCGCTGGCGGAGCTGACGATGTACGGCCTGCCGATGTGGAAGGTCGACGGGAGCGGCTACCACGTCGACACGCTCGCGACGGGCGGGAAGAACAAGCCGGCGGGCTTCAAGACGCTCTCGACCGAATCGGTCGCGACCGACCCGATCACCGGGCTCGACGCCGAGGAGCTCCAGTTCGAGCTCGCCGACCCGCTCGCCGACCGGCATGTCACCCCCGACGGCGTCTTCTACGCCGGCGGCGCCGGTACGCAGGTGACCCACTTCCGGCCCATCCAGCCGAAGGAAGAGCTGCCGATCACGGCGCCGAACGCACACGGCTTTCTGATCACCGAGCTCGACTCGGTGGTCAACCACGCCTCGGGTGTCGACGACGACGCCTTCGACCCCGTCTTCGCCCGGCCCGTCACCGACAACTCGACGAATGAGCCCGAGCTTCCCTTCAACGATCTCGTCTTCCCCTCGAAGATCCAGTCGGTCACGACCTCCCTCAGCCACGGCGTCAAGACGCAGAAGCTCGTGCTGATCACCGGTCAGTTCACCGGCCGTCCCGCCATCGATGCGAGCGGCACCGGCCAGGAGCGGCGCTTCACCCACATCAAGGGGCTCGTCTACACCTCGAGCGCAGGCCAGACCGACTACACGCCGCCGGTCTTCGACAGGATCGACGCGACGACCGGCGACGCCTCGACCTGTAGCGGCGTCACGGGTGACCGCGCCGTCACCTTCGCCTTCGACGTATCCGATCTGGACGGCAGCGGCAACGCCGGCAGCGTCAAGCGCGTCGTCGCCGCCTACAAGGACGAGACGAACGGCAACGCGTGGAAGTTCGTCGACCTTGCCGAATCGCCGTCGGGCTCGGGCCACTGGGTCGGCTGCGGAGGGCTCGTCGGCACCCAGATGATCTACTTCGCCCAGGCGGTCGACGCGGCGGGGAACGTCGCCGTGACGACGAACAAGGGCACGTACTACGAGGCGTCGGTGATCTCGCTGGCGCTCGACGCTCCGTTCACGCAGGGTCGACCCGAGTTCAGCGGCAGCGCCGGGACGGGCTCCGGCGACTCGTCGACCGTGACGATCAACGTCTACGCGGGCGAGACGGCGACGGGGACGCCGGTGAAGTCGTACGCTGCGGCGCGCGACGCGGACGGTTCGTTCTCGCTGATGCCCGACAGCGGCGACGGCATCAGTCCGGACGGCACCTACACCGCAGTCGCCGAGCAGACGACCTCGGGCGACCCGATCTCGAGCGCACCGGTCAGCTTCGTCGTCGACAACACGGCTCCAGCCGTGACGGTGACCGCGCCGGCGGCGAGCGGTACGGTCAACGCCGGCCGGCCGACCTTCGCCGGCGCCGCGGGTCAGGCGCCGGGCGACAGCGTCACTGTCACCGTCACCGTCTTCTCCGGCGCCGCAGCGACGGGAACGCCGGTGACGACGCTCGCGGCGACGCGGTCCGGTGCGATCTGGTCGGTCGCGTCGGACGCGCAGCTCGGCGACGGCGTCTACACCGTGCTCGCCGCCCAGTCGGACGACCTTGGCAACACGGGGACGGCCCAGGCGACCTTCACGGTCGACGCAACGCCGCCCGCAGTCTCGATCACGTCCCCGGCGGCGAACGAGCTGGTCGAGGACAAGACGCCCCAGATCTCGGGGACAGCAGGCGACGCTTCGGGCGACGACGCCCAGGTGAACGTGGATCTCTACGCCGGGTCGGCGGTCACCGGTGCGCCCGTCCAGACGTTCTCGACGACGCGCAGCGGCTCCGGCTGGTCGGGAGCGCCGTCGAGTGACCTCGCGGACGGGACCTACACGGCGGTTGCACGTCAGGGCGACGCGGCCGGAAACGTCGGCACGAGCGCGCCGCGCACGTTCCGCGTCGACACGACGCCGCCCTCGATCGTCTCCTTCGAACGCACGGATCCGACCCCGACGAACCTCGCGACGGTCCGCTGGACGCTGACGCTGAGCGAGGACGTGACCGGCGTCGACTCGTCCGACTTCACGACGACCGGCCCGGCCGCGGCAGGCGCCGGAACGCCGTCCGTCTCCGGGAACGGTGACACGTACACGATCTCGGTCGCGACCGGGGCGACGGACGGGCTGCTCGGACTGAACGTCGCTGCCGCTGCGACGATCGAGGATGCGGCGGGGAACGGCCTCAGCGCCGCCGGCCGCACCGGGCCGTCGTACCTCGTCGACAAGACCGCCCCCGTGATCGACCGCGTCGTCGTCGCCTCGACCGCCGCGACAGCCGGATATGTGGCGCAGGGCGGCGGCTACTACGCCTACGCACAGGTGAGCGAGAGCGGCAGTGGGCTCGCCTCCCTCACCGCAGACCTCGGGGCCCTGACGACCGGCGCAAACAGCGTCGACCTCTCGACGAGTGGCTCCTGGACGATCGGCGGCCTGACCTACAACCGGCGTAGCGCCCTCCAGACCGTGAACGCCACCCTGCCCGAGGGCGGCAACCCTTACGGGTTCTCAGTTGCAGCCGCGGACAACGCGGGCAACGACGCCCTCGCACCCGGGACGGTACGAGTCGACAACACCGGGCCGACTGGAGGCTCCGTCGACGCGGTCGGGCTGACCGGAGCCGGTGGACGCTATTCCACCTCCACGAACGTCTCGATCACATACGCTCCCGGCGTCGACACGGGCGTCGGCCTGGCCGCTCCCTCGGGCTTCGTGCTCCGGCGTGAGCTGGCGTCGCTTCTGAGCGGTGTCTGCGGCAGTTACGGGGGAGCCACGGTGCTCGGCAGCGGCCTCGCGCCGCTCTACCCAGACAGCGTCCCGAGCGGGCAATGCGCCCGGTACTCGTTCGTCGTCGCCGACGCGCTCGGGAATCAGACGACGTACACGGGCGGTGACGTGAAGGTCGACGCGACGGCTCCGGCTGCGCCCGCGGTGACGCTCGCAGGGGTGACCGGACATTCGTTCGTGAACGGGTCGACGATCTACACGAACCCGCTGCTCGGGAACGGCGCCTTCTCCGTCAGCGAGGCGGCGAGCGATCCCGAGTCCGGCATCGCAAAGGTTACGTTCCCGACGATCTACGGCACCGCCGGCGCAGACGTCCTCTCGCCGCCGTTCACGAAGACCTATGCCTGGACGAGCGCGGACCTCGGTCCGCAGTCGGCGACCTCGACGGTTGCGAACAACGCCGGCGCGACCTCGATCTCGGCCGTGTTCTCGGTCGTGCCCGACACGATCGCTCCCGTCGTGCCGGTGCCGGGTGTCCCGACGGCACCCGTCGGTCTCGCCGTCCCGGTGACGCTCGGTCCGGCGACCGACGTCGGTGGCTCGGGAGTAGATGCCTCGTCCACGGTCGTCCAGCGCCAGGCGGCGCCGGTCACCGCCGGTGTGTGCGGCAGCTTCGGCGTGACCTGGACGACGGTCGTCCTCGCGGGCGGCGTCGACACCACCGTGCCCGGCGGGGGCTGTTACCGCTACCGGGCGCTCGTCTCCGACAACGTCGGTAACCAGGGGGTGTCGGGCACAAGCGCAGCGGTGACGGTCGACACGCTGCCGCCGACGGCGAGCGTGATCTTCCCGACAGACGGTACGACCTACGGCCCGCTCGGCTTCGGCGGCTGCACCCCGATCGGCATCTGCGGAACCGCCACGGACAGCTCTGGTGTGCAGTCGGTGCAGCTCTCGGTCCAGCGAGCCTCGGACGGGAAATACTGGGACGGGACGGGCTTCGCCTCGTCGGTCGCCGAGGTCTTCACGCCCTCCCTGCTCACCAACCCGAACGGGACGTCGACCGTCTGGCTCCTCGTCTTCCCGCTGCCGCTCCAGAGCACCGATCTGTACACCGTCCACGTGCGGACGGTCGACCGGCTCGGCAATGTGTCCGTACCTCCTGCCTACGCCGCCTCGCTGACGTTCACGGTCGATCTCACGCCACCCGTGATCACGATCGGGGCACCGGTCGCGAACGACGACTTCGCGCAACGGTCGACTCCCACGGCGACGTTCTCGGGCAACGACGCGAACAGCAACCCGACGACGTGCACCGGCAGGGTCACGGGTCCGGGTCTTGGCCTCGGCGTTGCGATCTCGAGCGGCGGCACGCTGCCCACAGCTCGGGTCGGCACGTACATGCTCTCGGTCATCTGCACGGACAGGGTCGGTAACTTGCGATTGGAGACGCGGATCTACAGTGTCGGGAATCTCGCCGGCTATCTCGCGTTTGCGCGCGCCGGCCGGATCTGGGCGATCAGGCCGGACGGGACCGGCCTGCGTCAGATCACGGGCCTCGCGGGGCGCGACCCCGGCTCGAACGTCGACGAGCAGCCCGCCATCTCGCCCGACGGTACGAAGGTCGCGTTCGCACGCACGCCGTCGCAGGGCGGGAACCGCCAGATCACGACCGTCGATGCCGCGGGCCGCAACCCGACGACCCTGACGGCGACGGGCGACAACACGGCTCCGGCCTGGCTGCCGGGAACGGGTGCGAAGATCGCTTTCCAGAGCCGCCGCAGCGGCA
Organism: uncultured Gaiellales bacterium; assembly: GCA_964581085.1. GTDB lineage: Bacteria > Actinomycetota > Thermoleophilia > Gaiellales > Gaiellaceae > Gaiella. The sequence goes on from CAZOMP010000015.1 coordinate 41,578, forward strand.
GCAAGGGCATCGATGTCTACGTGATGACGGCGACCGGGGGATCTCAAGCCGCCGTCGGCTCTGCGAACGGGGACGACCTGACGCCGGCGTGGTCGCCTGACGGATCGAAACTCGTGTTCGCATCGAACCGGAACGGCCAGTTCGAGATCTACACGATGAAGACCTCGGGCAAGAGCGTCACGCGCCTCACCAACGACCCACGCACGGACGTCGAACCGCAGTACTCGCCGGACGGCACGAAGATCACGTTCTCCAGCGACCGCGCCACGAGCGGGACTCCCAACGGCCAGGAGATCTACGTGATGGGGTCGAACGGTCACTCCCAGGCACGCCTGACGACGATCGCGGGAGACGACGTGGCGCCGTTCTATTTCCTTGCCAACCGGATCGTCTTCGCCTCGGCATCCATCGGCGGCGGGGGTCTCGCGACCGTCTCGTCGACCGGCGGCGCCTCGACGAAGATCCCCGGCACGGCTGCCGGGGACGCGACGCCGGGCTAGCCGGCCTTCGGCGTACCGGCCGGGCGCCACCGACGGGCGACCGTGGGGGATACTGGGACGGTGGCAAGCGACCGTGGCGCAGAGCAGCTCGCCCTCGTCAGGGAGCTCGAACGGCAGGACGAGGACGTCGCCGCGCGGCTCGCGGCGGCCGACGACGTCCTCGGACGGGTGGACGCCGTCTGCGTGGAGGTGGAGCGGATCCGCTCCGGCCTGGAGGCGATGCCCGCGGAGATCGCGCACGCCGAGCGCGACGAGCGCGATGCCCGCGAGCGGGAGGCGGCTGCACGGGACGAACACGAGGACGCATCTCGAGAGCTCGAGAGAGTGAGCCGCGCAACACGCTCGTCCGCGCAGGAGCGGGAGCAGGCGGAGCGGACGTTGCGCCGTGCGGAGAGCGCGCTCGCGGACGCGGCTGCGGGCGTCGCACGACATCGGGAGCGAATCGAGGCGCTCGTACGGGAGGAGGCGGCGCTGCAGGCCGCACGGGATGGGCTCGCGGTGGTGGCTCGCGCCGTCGCAGCCGCCGTGGACGGCGTGCCGCGGCTCTCGACGGCAGGACGGGTCGAACCAGGTTCCTCGCTCGTCGAGATCGGGGCGTGGGGGGCCTGGGCGCACGCCTCTCTCCTCGTCGTCCGGGGGAGCCTCGAGACCGAACGCGAACGGCTCGTCTACGAGGCGAACGGCCTGGCGGTAGCGGTACTCGGCGACCAGGGGGCCGTCGGCGTCTCGCTCGTGCGCCGCCGGCTCGAGGAGTATCTGGACGCCGGCTAATCGGCCCGCCGATGGCGTACGATCCCGCAATGGGTGGCTCGCGCGTGAGCGTCGGCTACAGGATGTCGACAGGTCTGGTGACGGGCCTCGTGACGCTTGCGCTCCCGTTCCTGCTCGTCGGCTGCGGCGGGTCCGGGAAGCAGACACAGAAGCGTCTGTCGGAGGACGCCCCTCAGGCAGCGGTACCCGCCGGGCTGGGCGTACGCCACGAGGGCATCACGCCGGGTCGCTCGACGCCGCCGCAGGCCGCCCCCCCGAGGTGTGTGGCGGCGGTCGCACCGGGAACGTCGTCGCGCTCCGCGTACGCAGCACTCGTGAACAGGCAGGCCGTTGTGTACCGCCTGCCCCGCCCCGGTGCGTCCGCCATCACCCGTGTCGAGCCTGTCGGCAACCGTGGGATCCGGCAGGTTCTCGGCGTGATCGGTGCGAAGGTGGATGCCGGCTGTGCGCCGGCGTGGTATCGCGTCCAGCTCTCCGTTCTGCCGAACGGCACCACAGGCTGGATCCGTGCCGCAGCGGTGACGCCGTTCCGTGTTCGTTCGCGCATCGTCGTCGACCTCTCCCGACGCGACCTGAGGCTCTTCCGCGGCTCCCGACTCGTGCTCGAGGTTCCGGTCGCGGTCGGGGCCACGACGACGCCGACCCCGACGGGCCGGTTCTTCATCAACGAGCGCTACGTGCTCCCCGACTCGAGCGGCCCGTTCGGCCCGAACGCACTCGGAATCTCGGCGCACTCGACCGTGCTCCAGAACACGTGGGTCGAGAACGGCCCGATCGCGATCCACGGCACGAACGCGCCCTGGTCGATCGGGCGTGCGGCCTCGCACGGCTGCATCCGCGTCTCGAACGACGTGATGCGGCAGCTCTTTCCGCTCGCACCCGCGGGAACGCCCGTTGTCGTGACGCCCTAGCGCCGACCGGGCTCAGGCAGCGCCGCTCGCCGCGGCGGGAAGCGCTTCGGCCGGGAGCACATGCAGGTCCGGGAGCGCCCGCCAGCGCTCCTCGAGCCCGAGGCCGTAGCCCGCAAACAGCTCGTCGGGCACCGTGAAGCCGACGTAGCGGAGATCGATCCCCTGCACGAGGCGGCGGTAGGGTCGATCGAGCAGCGTCACCGCCGCGATGCTTGCCGGCTCGCGCTCTGCGAGCGTGCGCGTCAGGTAGGCGAGCGTGAGGCCGGTGTCGACGACGTCCGAGACGAGCAGGACGTCACGGCCACCGATCGAAAGGTCGAGATCCTTCAACAGGCGGACACCGCCGCGTTCGCCGCCCGCGTAGCCGGCGAGCTCGATCACGTCGATCCCGTGCAGAATCGGGATCGCCCGGGAGAGATCGGTGAGGAAGACGGTGCTGGACTTGAGCGGCCAGACGAGCAGCGGCTCGCGGTTCTCGTAGTCGGCTGCGACGGCGGCGCCGAGCTCCTGCACGCGCGCCCCGATCTCCGCGGCGGAAAGATACACAGGCCCCGCAGCGGCGGGATCTAGGATGCGAGCTTCAGCCGGTATCGCTGGGCGAGGCGCTCGAGATCGCGCCGATAGAAGAGTTTGATGTTGACGTCCGGATACTGCTCGCGCAGCTCGCGCAGCTTCCGGTTCTTGCGGGTGACGAGAGACTGCTTCATCACTGTCACCTCGACGTAGAGGTTCTCGTCGGGAAGATAGAAGTCCGGTGTGAACGCGCGGGTGACGCGGCCGTCTGCGTCGCGCTCGAGCACGAACGACGTCGGCTCGTACTGCCAGGGGATCGCATACCAATCCAGGATCCTGGCGCACTCGAGCTCGATCCGGTTGGCGAACCGCGGCGGCTCGGCGCCACGATAGGCCTGGAACCGGTGGGGTTCCGGACGCACGGCGCAACGGTACTCCGACGGCCGGACGGCCCACTCGACCCCCGGCTGCGGGGCCCGTACACTGCGAGTCGATGGCACGCGCCGCCGGCCCGTTCCGCATCGCCCATCTCTCCGACCTGCACTGCGGAGAAGCCCAGTTCGAGCCGAGCCTCCTCGAGCGCGCAATCGGCGAGATCAACGAGCTCTCGCCGGACATCGTCGTCTGCTCCGGCGACCTGACCGCGTTCGGCTTCAAGCACGAGTACCAACTCGCACGCACCTACCTCGACAAGATCCAGTGCGAATCGTTGGTCGTGATCCCCGGCAACCATGACGCCCGCAACGTCGGCTACGTCCACTTCGAGGATCTCTTCGGCGAGCGCAACCGTGTCCTGCGCAAGGACGGTGTCACGATCGTGGCGGTGGACTCGACCGAGCCGGACCTCGACCACGGTCAGATCGGCCGCGGGCGGTATGCGTGGATCGAAAGCGAGTTCGCTGCAGAGCCTGCCGATCTCAAGGTCTTCGTCCTCCACCACCACCTGCTTCCTGTGCCCGGCACTGGCCGGGAACGGAACGTCGTCTACGACGCCGGCGACCTGATCGAGTGCCTGCTCCGCTCCGGCGTCCACCTCGTGCTGTCGGGGCACAAGCACGTTCCGTATGCCTGGCGGCTCGAGGATCTCTTCGTCGTCAACACCGGCACGGTCTCGACCCTCCGCCTTCGTGGTCATTCGCGGCCCTGTTACAACGTGATCGAGGTCAACGGCAGCCACGTGGACGTCTGGCTCCACCATCCGTTCCACGGGCAGGAGCGGATCATCCAGTTCTCGACCGAGACGCTCGAGTACGAGAAGTACACGGGACGGATCGAGTCGGAGGTGACCTCGCGCTCGTGAGGGCCGTTGCCGTCATCGACGGTGAGCACTACGCCTCGGTTGTGCGGGAGACGCTCGCCGAGCTGCCCTACGAGGTCGTCGCGTGCGTGCTCGTCGGCGGCACGGAGAAGCTGCGGGGCGGGGAGGACTACGGGGTGCCTCTGTCTGGATCCATCGAGGCAGCAGTGCGCGAGTACGCACCGGGGCTCGTCGTCGATCTCTCAGACGAGCCGGTGCTTGGGCCGCCCGAGCGCTTCCGGCTCGCAGCGCGCGTGCTCGCACTCGGTGTGCCGTACGTCGGAGCGGACTTCCGCCTGGAGCCGCCGCGCTTCGAGTTGGTCGAGACGCCGTCGCTGGCCGTGATCGGCACGGGCAAGCGCGTGGGCAAGACCGCGGTCACGGGCCACGTCACACGTGTCCTCGCCAGAGACAGGAGCGTCGTCGTCGTCGCGATGGGCAGAGGCGGGCCCTCCGAGCCCGAGCTCGTCGAGATCCGCCCCACGGTAGACGACCTGCTCGAGCTCTCGCGCGCGGGTCGCCATGCGGCGTCGGACCATCTCGAGACAGCCGCTCTCGGCGGAGTGGTCACGATCGGCTGCAGACGCTGCGGTGGCGGCCTTGCCGGTGCCGTCGTCCGCTCCAATGTGCTGGCAGGAATCGCGCGAGCCGAGGAGCTGGGCGCCGAGCTGCTCGTCCTCGACGGCAGCGGCGCGGCTATCCCACCCGTCGCCGCGGAGAAGCGGATCCTCGTCGTCGGCGCGCACCAAGAAGCGGCCGTCGTGACCGGTTACCTGAACCCCTACCGGGCGCTACTTGCCGATCTCGTCGTCGTGACGATGTGCGAGGACGACGTTGCGCACGAGGCGCTCGCAGCGGAGCTGGGTCGCCTCGTCCGCCCCGATGTCCCGGTCGTGCGTACCGTCCTGCGCCCGCGTCCGCTCGACGACGTCCGGGGCCGCCGGGTGGCCTACTTCGGGACGGCTCCGGAGACCCGGCACGGTGCGATCGCCGCTCATCTCGCAAGCGAGTACGGGGCGGTCGTGACGCACGTCTCGGGGAGCCTTTCGAACCGCACCGTCCTGCGGTCGGAACTGGAGCGGCTCACCGCCGATGTCATCGTCGTGGAGGTGAAGGCGGCCGCGATCGACGTCGTCGCCGAGCACGCGGCGGCGCGGCAGATCCCGATCGTGCTCGCCGGCAACGACGTCGTGCCGCTCCCCGGTGAGCGCGAGTTCGACCCGTTGCTCGAGCAGCTGGCGACCGAGTCGGTCCCGGCCACGGCAGGCGTCGCGTGAGTGAGCGCCGCTACCTGGCGCCGCTGCCGCTCGGCGGTGACGAGGGGCCGCCCTGGTCGAAGGGACTGATGGCCCGGGCGCTCGCCGCAACGGGTCTCGATCCGACACGCGCGTACGAGCTTGCCCGGCGCGCGGATGCCGACATGCTGGAGCACCGGACGGTCGAGCTCGATCTCGACCGCCTGGCGGAGATCGCCGCCGGGATGCTGGGCGAGGGGGACGGAGGGAGGACGATGCGCCGCCTGCGTCGGCTGCAGGCGCTGCAGCAGCTCGAGTTGCCGGTCGTCCTCCTCGTCGGCGGCGCCACCGGCACCGGCAAGTCGACGCTCGCAACCGAGGTGGCGCATCGGCTCGGCATCACTCGCGTCACCTCGACCGACTTCATCCGGCAGACGATGCGCGCGTTCTTCTCGCGGGACTTCATGCCGTCCGTTCACTACTCGAGCTTCGAGGCCGAGCTGGGGCTCACCCACGCCGATGAGGACGTCGCCGGCGACACGGCGTTGATCGGCTTCCTCGAGCAGACGCGCAACGTGCTCGTCGGCGTCGAGGCGGTGGTCGACCGGGTGCTCACGGAAGGCTGGTCGATGGTGCTCGAAGGCGTCCATCTCGTGCCGGGGATGATCTCGTTCGACCGCGGCGACGCCCTCGTCGTGCAGTGCGTCGTCGCGATCTCCGACGAGGACGTGCACCGGAGTCACTTCTGGGTGCGCGACCGTGCCACGGAGGGGCTCCGCCCGCTCGAGAAGTACCTCGAGGGGATGCCCGAGATCCGTTCGATCCAGGACTCGTTGCTCGAACGCGCCCGCCGCTTCGACGTGCCCGTGATCGAGAACACGTCGCTCGACGACGCCGTCGGGCAGATCCTCGATCTCGTACTGACCGGCGCCGAACGCCTCGCGCGCGTCTAGGGAACAGTGCTCGTCGGACTCGACGCGTTGACGTTTGCCCTGCCCCGTGGGCCCGACGAGTTCCGGGCGACTCGGTCCCCGAAGATCCGCCGATAGGAGTCTTCACCATAGCTCGTCGGGAGTGGTTCGCCCTGGCGAAGCCGGAAGCTCCGTTCGCCATCCTCGGCTCGGTCGGCCCGGAGGAAGAGCACGTCCTGCCGCTGTTGGCGATGGAAGCCGTCTGCGAGGTCATACATGTGGGTGACGTAGACGATCGCGATCTGCTTGTCGAGCATCGCATTGACGATCTGGCGGGCGATCTCTGAGCCCTCGCGTTCGTTCGTGGATGCGAACGACTCGTTGCAGAGCAGGAGCGATCCTGGCTCGATCCGGTCGGCGATGTCGCTCATGCGTCTCAGCTCTTCGTCGAGCTTGCCGCCCTCCATGCTTGCGTCTTCTTCACGCTTGTAGTGCGTGAACAACCTCGTGCAGAGGTTCGCCTCGAGCGAGTCCGCGCCGACGAACATGCCCGCCTGCAGCATCAGCTGTGCGAGCCCGACGCTGCGCAGGAAGGTCGACTTGCCGCCCTGGTTGGCGCCCGTGACGATCAGCAGCGCTTTGCCGTCGGCGTCGATGTCGTTGCCGACGACCCGGTGTTCGAGGTGAAAGGCAAGACAGACGTCGTAGAGTCCCTCGGCGCGGAGCGTCGCGCGCCCGGATGGGAGCGGTGTTGGAAAGCACACCGACTCGCCTCGCTCGGTCAAGCGCTCGTGCAGGTTGAGACAGCCGAGATAGAACGCCAGCTCGAGCCGGAGCATCGTGAAGAAGCCCTTGACGTGAGCTGCGGACTGCGCGACGGAGTTGGCGAGCTGATTCACCCCCTGGGCTCGGATCTCCTCGAGAGCGGCGAAACCGTTCTCGTCACGCGGCGGGATCGTGAAGCTGTAGGTCTGCGGGCGATCACCCGGGAGGAGGCGCTCTCTCCACGAGAGCTGACGTGGCGTACGAACGAGGTAGCCTCGACCCTTGTTTCCCTTGCCGAGCCTGGCGCTCTCGAGCAGGCCGCGGTTGAACTCGAGCTCGCGGAGGTGGTGCTCGATCGTCTGGAGGTAGTCGTCCGAGAGCTCGTGCTGCAGCATCGCGAAGAAGCGGTTGAAGCCCTGGGAGCGGAACTGCGGCGCGTGCTCGTCGGCGATCTGGCGCAGTCGCTCGAGTAGGGGGACATGAAGCGTGAGGATCTGGACGGAGCGGCTGAGGATCAGATCGGGACCGGCGCCGCGCCAGAGGCCACCGACCTTGCGGTCGTTCCCGAGCGCCTCGAGCGCAACCGCATAGATCTCGCGGACGAGGTCTGAGTGGGCGAGGCAGTCGGCAAGGACATCCTGTCGGTACCGGATCGCCTCGGGATCGGGGAGCGGCGTGAGGAGGACGCGCTTGGCGGTCTCGAACAGGAACTCGTCGTCGGCCGCCATCTGGTTCCAGAGCGTGGTGAGCTCGAGATCCTGGGTGACGACACTGCTCTGCGGCGCAACGTGGTCGCCGACGGGCTGCTTCTTCAGCTCACGCTCGAGATTGCGGCGTGCATTCGTGACGGCGAAGAGGTCGCCGCTGCGCATCGCCTCGTAGATGGTGTCATGGAGCTCGGGGTCGACGGCGAAGTCGCTGTCGCTGTGGAGGAGGAAGACCTTCAAGATCCGATCCGTTCCGTCAAGCGCGGATAGCTGAGCCCGTACTTGTTCGCGATCGCTGCCGCGTAGGCGAGCCCGTCGGCCGGTCTGCGTTCGACCCTGAAGGTGCGTTCGGCGGGATTGTCGGGAACGATCTCGCTGACCATGCTGATCGTCGCCTCGTTCAACGAAGCGAGCTCGTCGACGAAGGTGACGTAGACGGCGACGGATCCGAGCTCACTGATCATGTTCAGGACCTCGCTGCCGAGGAAGAGCGCGTCGAGGAGCGTCGTCGAGCTGAAGCTCTCGTTGGCAACGATCACGCTTCGTGCGGTCGCGTGTTCGAGGATCTCGTGGACGCGGACGAGCTCGTCCTCGAGTTTGCCGCGGAGTGTTTCGATGTCTTCTTCGCGCTCGAAGTGAGCGAAGATCCGGTCGGGGAGCCGCAGCCGTGCGCTACGTGCCGGGATCGGCAGACCGAGGCCGGCCAGGTAGTGCAGCTGTCCGAACATGCGCGCGAAGGTCGTCTTGCCGCCGTTGTTCGGGCCGGTGACGACGATGATGCGTTCGCCGCCGCCGAGCTGAACGTCGTTGCGGACGATCTCGCGTCCCTCGGCGGCGAGCTTGTTGGCGAGTGCCAGGTCGAAGCCGTCATGGACGCTGATCTCCGTCGTCTCGCTGCCGAGGTGGGGGAGACAGAACTCGAGGCCCCTGGCTTCGAGCGGAGCGATGAAGTCGAGGTAGGCGAGGTAGAACTGGATCTCACGGTCGAACCTGTCGATCGTCGGGTCGAGGTAGTCGCGGTATCGCGTGCAGTAGCCGGCGAGCGCTGCGAAGACGTCCGGGTAGAGCTGGGCGACGAGATCGAGGATGCGCGCCTCGATGTGATTCATGTCGGCGAAGTCGGGCACCTTGACCAGATAGCTGCCGACAGCTCCCTGCCTGAACCTCGCAAAGGTCCGTTCGACCTCGGCGCCGTAGTCGGCTTCGCCCTCGTAGCGTCCGACGGTGACCCGCGCGCCATGGATATGAACGGAGTAGTCGACTGAGGCGAGGGCTTCCTTCTGTGAGAGCGTCTCCGCGACCAGGGTTGTGAACGGCTCGGAGGCCACGTAGGCAGCGAGGTAGCCGCGCAGCCCAATGAGAGCGCGCGCCGTGACGGGCGCCTGGCCGAGCTCTGCCGCCAGGGTCGCGACGCCGTCGCAGTAGAGCTCGATCGCGTCCCGGTACCAGGCCTGGCGTTGGCGCGGGTAGTGCAGCTTCTCGATCTGGGCGAGTTGCTCGCGCATCCGACCCATCTGCTCCGCGAAGCTGCGGATCGGGGCTGCGATCTTCTGTTGCTCCAGATCGTGGACGACCTCGTGCCGGTAGTGGACGCTCTCCACCCGGGTCAGCGGTGCGTAGAAGAACGGTGCGAGCGCGTAGTGCCTGCGTCCGGCGAGGATCGCCTCGAGCGCCCGATCGAGGCTCAGGTCATGAAAGAAGTCCGGCTCCGGGGTCTGCTCGATCGACGTAGCGACGTCGTCACGGTCGAAGAGGACGCTCGAGAAGGTCGTGGCCGGCGAATGCCCTGCGACCACTGCCTGTGGGTGCGGTTGTCGTTCTTGTGTACCGGGCTGGAGCGTGGGTGGCGTGGGGCGACTCATGGGCTTCTACCGGTTCCCTTCTCTTGTCGGTAGAAGCCATCAGCCCGTAGGCGGTCTCGTCAGGCGGGCCTCATCGCCTGTTCGTGGACGCATTTTACCCGATCCGCTCGCTCGCGGTGCCACGCTCCAGATCAGTAGAGTGACGGCATGGTCACCGAGAGCGACGTCGTCGAGGCCCTGCACGGAGTCGAGGATCCGGAGCTCGGCATGGACATCGTCGAGCTGGGGCTCTTCTACGAGGCCGAGATCGACGGCCCTTCGGTCCGGGTGATCCATTCGCTGACGTCGATGGGCTGTCCGGCCGGGCCGATGATCCAGGAGAACATCCACGACGCGGTCGCAGCGTTGCCGGGAGTCGAGAACGTCGAGGTCGAGCTCACCTTCGACCCACCGTGGACGCCGGACCGCATGTCCGACGACGCAAAGTTCATCCTCGGCTTCGGCTGACCCGGGCGCGGCAGGTCCGCGCGAGCTCGGGTGCGCGAAGTTCGCTCTATACCTCGGACGAGGGTTTGCCGATGTGTGAGGAATGGAAAGCGCCGTGGCCGTCCAGTCGCGCCTGATCGGCGCGATCCTCGTCGAGAACGGCCTGCTCACCGAGGCTGAGCTCGGCCGGGCGCTCGAGGTGCAGGAGGAGACCGGAGAGCGGCTCGGCGAGGTCGTTATCGCGCAGTTCGGAGTTCCGCGTCTGGAACTTGCCGGCGTCCTGGCCGAGCAGTGGGTGGCAGTGCGGGAGGCGCCGCCTCCGGTGCCGGACAATGCATCCGAGCCGATGCCCCCCACGGACGACCACGAAACGGTCGTGCCGCCCTCGGTTCAGACCGGACCGTCACTGCGTCGTCCGCTCGGCGAGCTGTTCATCGAGAGGGGCCTGATAACGGACGAGCAACTCGACCGGGCGCTCTCGACCCAGCTGGAGCAGGGAGGGCGGATCGGAGACATTCTCGTCGCCCAGGGCGCCGTTCGGCGCCTCGACCTTGCCGACGCCCTGGCGGAACAGTGGTCGCTGCTCCAGGTGCTCCGTGGCCCGGCGGTGGCAGAGTCCCCGATCCCCGTCTCGAGCAGCACCATCTCGACCGAGCGTTGGGGCGCGTTCGAGCGTGCGCTCGACGACGTCGAGGGGCGGCTGAGATCGTTGGAGGACGGAACGGCGGCAGCGTCGACGGCCGACCTCGGCAGGCTCGAGGAGGAGGTGCGCACCGTGGTCACGGCCACCGCCGAGCAACTCGAGTCACTGCGGACGAGCATCGATCAGGCCCGACCTGGCAGCTCCGAGAACGCGGATGAGCTCTCGGCGGTCCGTGAGAGCGTCGAGCGCCTCGCGGCGGCGTCGGTCGCCGCCGAGGAGGTCACGGAGGTTGCGGGGCGCGTGGAGATGCTGTCGGAGCGGGTCGATGGGGTGGAAGAGATCCTGGCGCGTTCGGACGCAGCCAGGGTGGACGAAGTCGCTGCGGTGCGGGTGGAGCTGGAAGAGGTCGTGTCGGCATCGCGCGGCGAGGCCATGGAAGCGGTTTCGCGGCTCGAGGAGAAGATGGCCTCTGCGGATGCGGCGCGGGTGGACGAGATCGCAGCCGTCCGTGACAGGGTCGAGAGCGTTGCGGCCGCCTCGGCCGGGTACGAGGAGGTCGTGGAGGTCGTGGGGCAGGTGGAGGAGCTGGAGAAGCGGGTCGCTGGGGTCTCGGGCGAGCTGAGCCGCCTTGGGGAGTCGATCGATGCGACGGCGGGGCTGTCAGAGCGGGTCGGGGTGGTTGAGCAGGAACTGGCGCGGGAGGATGTCGTGCGGTTGGACGAGCTCGCAGCCGTCCGTGACAGAGTCGAGAGCGTTGCGGCCGTCTCGGCTGCGACAGCGGGATTGTCGGAGCGGGTGGGCGCGGTGGAGGACGGCCTGGCACGCTCGGAGGCGGCCCGCGTGGAGGAGCTTGCTGCGCTACGGGGCGAGCTGGACGAGCTCGTGTCGGCATCGCGCGGCGAGATCATGGAGGTCGTCTCGCGCGTAGAGGAGGGGCTGGCGCACTCGCTCGCGGCACGGCTGGACGAGATCGCTGCGCTGCGCGAGACGGTCGAGCGTCTCGCCGCGTCGTCGGGCTCGGCCGAAGAGATCGTCGAGCTCGTGGAGGCGGTGTCGGAGCGGGTCGGCCGTCTCGATGAAGGGGTGGCACATGCGGATGCTGCGCGGTCGAACGAGATCGCCGTACTCCGGGAGACGCTCGAGCATCTGGCAGCAGACTCTGTTGGTCAGGGGGACATTGCAGAAGCCGTGGCACGGGTCGAGGAGCGTTTGACGCGTTCCGAGGCAGCCCGTGCCGACGAGTTCGCCGCTGCACGGACGGAGTTGGCGGAGACCGCGGCGGCGGCCCGCGACGAGGTTGTCGGACGCGTGGAGGAGCTGTCCGGACGGGTCGCCAGCGCGGAGGAGCGCTGCACGCGCTCCGAGACCGATCGTGCCGACGAGCTCGCGGGGACGCGGTCTGCCCTTGCACAGACGTCCGACCGGGTCGAGGAAGGACAGCGCCGCCTCGACGAGCTCTCTGCCCGGATCGAGGAGGGCGAACACCAGCTCGATGCTCTGGCCGCCCTCCGGGCGGTGGTCGATCGGCTCGAGGCCGACGCAGATCCCGAGGGAGCAGCCGAGATCTACCGTCGTCTCGACGAGCTGGCAGCCTCCGTCGAGGCGCTACCGCTCGCACAGCACTCGACCCGGCTGAGCGATCTCCAGCACAGGCTCGACGAGCTTCGTCACGCGGTCGAACAGCACGCCGCTGACGCCGCCGCGACCGTCGACGTGGAGGTGCTCGCCGCCAGGGTCGCAGCGCTCGAAGAGCGCCCCGACCAGGACGCAGTCCTGACACGCCGTCTGGACGAGGTTCGGACGAGCTTCGACGAGCGGCTCGACGCTCTCGCCGCGGAGATGGCGTCCGTGCCGACGCCCGCCGCCGACCCGGACGAGGTCTCGGAGCTCGCCGGGCGGATCGAGCAGGTCGACGCGACGATCGCCGGTCGGCTCGACGATCTCGCCACCACGGTCGCGGAGCGCGCACAGGATGACCGGAGCCAGCTCTCGAGGGTCGTGGCCGAGCTCGCCGAAAGGGTCGCGGCCGTCGAGGACACCGCGCCCGGTGCGGCCGCTGCCGAAGCGTCCCTCCAGTCGCTCGCCGGAGAGCTCGCAGGGATTCGAGACGATGTCGGCTCGCTCTCGACCGCAGTCGAAGGCGCCTGGATCGTCGCGGCTGCCCGCGACGACGCGCACCGCGAGTCGATCGGCGCGCTCGAGGGCCGACTCGACGAGCTGGGCTCACTGTCGAGCATCGTCGACGACCTGCAGCAGCAGGCGGCCGCGGCGAGGCGGGCCGTCGAGGAGGACGCCGGTTCCGAATCGGACGAGCAGGACGACGACTTCGACGAGGACACGTTCGTGACGGCCGTCGTCTCGCAGGGCCAGAAGCCGAAGAAGCTCAAGGGCCGAAAGCAGCAGAAGGCGAAGCGGGGCGCGAAGAAGCCCGAGGGCAAGCACAAGAAGGGCAAGAAGAACAAGCGCTCTCGCCGGTCGTAGGCTGCGTGATCGGGATTGAGGCGGGCGACACACGTGTCGCCTACGGTTCGATGGCGGATGGAGGGGCGAGACGTGTCTCGCCCCTCGGATCGAGGCGCGGCGACCGGTGCCAGCCCCGTCCTTCTCATGGTGGCCCGGCAGAGGCCCGCGAGACCGCTCAGTTGATCGCGTCGCCGGCGACTCGACGCACTTCGTCGAGCGTCGTGATGCCGGCGACCGCCAGGCGAATGCCGTCCTCGCGCAGCGTGAACATCCCCTGGGAGATGGCGATCGCTTCGACCGTCCCCGCGGCGACACCGGCGAGATCTGCGATCTCGTCGCTCATGGACATGACCTCGAAGAGCGGGACCCGTCCCTTGTAGCCCGTATCGCCGCACTCGTGGCAGCCGACGGCGGCGTAGGTGTCGATCTCGCCGTACGTCTCGGGGACACGGAGTGCGCGAAGCACCTCCGGGTCCGGTGTCCTGCGCTCGCAACATGCAGTGCAGAGGCGACGCGCGAGGCGCTGGCTGACGACGCAGTTGATCGAGCTCGCGATGATGCTGCGCTCGATCCCCATGTCGGTGAGCCGCTGGATCGTCGCCGCAGCGCTCTGGGTGTGGAGCGTCGAGAGCACGAAGTGTCCGGTCATGGCGGCACGGAACGCGATCCGCGCGGTCTCCTCGTCGCGGATCTCGCCCACGAGGATCACGTCCGGGTCGGAGCGGAGCACCGTCCGGAGCCCGCTCGCGAACGTCAGGCCGGCGCGGGGGTTGACCTCGATCTGATCGATTCCCTCGGTGCGGTACTCGACGGGATCTTCGATCGTCGTCAGCTTGCGATCCGGCGTGTTGATCAGCTTGAGGCAGGTGTGCACGGTCGTCGTCTTGCCGGAGCCGGTGGGCCCGACGACGAGAACGGCGCCGAACGGACGGGCCATCGCGCGTTCGAGTGCGGCCCGGCTGCGCGGGAACATCCCCAGGGCGTCGAGCGACTCGGGAGCTTGCCCCTGGGAGAGAATCCGGAGCGTCGTCGACTCGCCGAAGGTCGTGGGGAGCACCGCCATCCGTACGTCATAGGGCTCGCCGTTGCGCCGGATCGAGACGCGGCCGTCCTGCGCGGCCCGGCGCTCGGCGATATCGAGCTCGCCCATGATCTTCAAGCGGGTGGCGATCACGGGTGCATGCGAGGCGGCAGTCGACGCGAGCTCGCGCATGACGCCGTCGACTCTCGCGCGCACGAGGAGCCGACGTTCCTGGGGCATGAAGTGGATATCGGATGCGCCGAGATCGAGCGCCTTCGAGATCGTCCGGTTGACGAAGGCGACGGCGGGAGCCTGGTGCTCGAGATCGAGCACTGTGGCGTCGTCCCAGCTCTCGTCGGTGGGGGAGTCAAGGCCCTCGACGACGATGGCGGCGTCCGTTGTGGCCTTCTCGATCGCATGCTCGATCGCTTCCGGCGCGGCGACGCAGAGGCGGATCGGGAGCCCGATCGCCAGCCGGAGCTCGTCCGAGAACATCACGTTGGTCGGATCTGCGACGGCAACCAGGATCGCTCCGTCCTCCTCCACGGCGATCGGCAGCGCCTGGTAGCGGACGGCAAGCCCCTGCGGCAGGAGGCTCACCGCGGCGGCATCGATGTCCAGCTTCGCGAGGTCGACGAACTCGAACCCGTACTGTTCCGCGAGTACGCGGGAGATGTCTGCGCGGGTCGCAAGGCCTTTCTCCACGAGGATCTCTCCGAGCCGTGTGTCGGGCCGGAAGCGCTTCTCGGTGAGCGCCTGCTCGAGCTCCTCGGCCGAGAGGACGTCGTCGCGCACGAGCAGCACACCGAGTGCCGGCCAGGGATTCCTCGCGGCTTCCATCTTCCGGGTATCGGCAGCGGTGGGGGAGCAGTTGAGATCCAGCGGTGACGGCTCTCTCTCGAGCTCTGGGCGACGCCGTCGCGGCTTGCGCAGCACAGCCTTGCGGCGGGGCACAATCGGTTCCATGGAGGCCGCCGAACTCGCTCGCCGGGCGACCGCTCTGGGACTCGACGTCGTCGGAGCCGCCCCGGCCGTCTCCTACGACGAGACCGAGGATCAGATTCGCGAACGGCGCCGACGCGGACTCTTCGCCGACATGCGGTTCACGATGGCGCGACCCGAAGCGTCGTGCCACCCGGAGACGCAGCTCGAGGGCACGGCCCGGACCGTCATCTCGGCAGCGCTCTGCTACTGGACGGACGGGCCCGAGCCGGGACCTGGGGAGGGCCGGTTGCCGCGGTATGCCTGGCGCGACCACTACGCGCTCCTCCGCGACCGGCTCGACGCACTCGGGCGGTCGCTCGGCGGCGCCTACCGTGTGCTCGTCGACCACAACGAGCACGTCGACCGGGAAGGAGCCCGTCGGGCCGGAATCGGCTTCTACGGCAAGAACACGATGATCATCACCCGCGATTTTGGGTCGTGGGTGGTGCTCGGGACGCTCGTCACGGAGGTGGAGGTGGAGCCGACGCCGCCGCTCCAGCTCGACTGCGGTCGCTGCACGCTCTGCATCGACGCCTGCCCGACGGGAGCCCTCGACGAGCCGGGCGTCGTCGACGCCAATCGCTGTCTCTCGTACTGGACGCAGGCGCCTGCACCCGTCCCGGAGGAGTACCGGGAAGCGCTCGGCGTCTCCGTCTACGGCTGCGACATCTGCCAGGACGTCTGCCCCTGGAACCGTGGCGTCGAGAAGCGACGTCGCCACGAGCCTCGACCCGAGCCTGCCTCGCCCAACGTCTCGCTCGTGGACTGGCTGACCCAGGACGGCGACCGGCTCGTGCGGGACGTCGACCGGCTCTACGTCCCTCGTAACCATCCCCGCTGGCTGCGCCGAAACGCACTCCATGCGCTCGGGAACGTCGGCACCGCGGCGGATCTGCCGCTGGCAGCGGCGTTTGTCGACGACGAGGATCCCGTCCTGGCAGATGCCGGCGCCTGGGCCACCGGGCGGATCGCCCGCCGCGAGGTCGTGTTCAATCACGGCATGTCGTCCATTCCGACCAATGCGGGACTGGGCGTCCTCGCCCATGAGCTACGGAGCCCGGTTGCCGCATTGGGCGCGGTCGTGGAGGCGTGGGAGACCTCGGACACAGCCCGGCGGCGGCGACTGCTCGAGCTCGCCGGAGCGGCTGTCGCCGCGATCGAGCGGCTGCTCGCCGAAGCAGATCCGGGGCCGCGGCGGCGAGAATCGTTGGACGTCGCGCTCCTCGTGCGCGAGCGGGTGGATACCGCTGCGCTCCACGGCCCGGTCCTCCTCGGGCCGCTCGAGCGGGGACTTCTGGTGGACGGCGACCCGCAGCGCCTGCGTCAGGCGCTCGACAACCTGATCGACAACGCACTCGGACACTCACCGGAGGGCGTACCGGTCACCGTGACTGCCATTCGGGAAGGACGGTCGGTCGTCGTCTCCGTCCGCGATCTCGGAGAGGGAATCGCTGCTCCCGATCTGGAGCGCATCTTCGAGCCCGGCGTGCGGGCGACCGACACGCGAGCGGGCCAGGGTATCGGTCTCGCCGTCGTCCGAGCGGTGGCCCTCGCCCACGGCGGTGGGGTGGAGGTCGAGTCGGAACCGGCTCGCGGCGCGACGTTCAGGCTCGTGCTGCCGGCCGCCGTCGGCGCGGAGTGAGCCCGAGCTCGGACTGAAGCGCCTGCGCCCGTGCCGCCACGGTCGCCCGCGCGCCCGCAGGCTCGAGCACGACGGTCTCGCCGGCGTCAGCAAGTACCTCGCACAGCAACCACTCCTCGGTCTTGAACGGCTGCTCCATGCGCGCCGACTTGTCGGTCAGCGGCGTCGCGCCCCGCTCCACCTTCCAGCGCGCCACGACGGGTGAGTGCCAGAGCCAGGCAACGTGCGGCTCGTCGAGGTAGCGAGGATCGAAGCCTTCCCGCGGCTCGAACTGTTCGGAGGTGAGCCGCGCCGAGCGCATCCGGTCGAGCCGGAACGTTCGAGCGCCCTTCGCCGTTCGGTCGAAGGTGTGGACCCGCCAGACCGGCAACTCACGCTCGAAGGAGTACGGCTCCACGAGCCGCTGCGTCGGCGCCTCCTCGCCTTCCTTGAGGTACTCGATCTCGACGACGCGTCGCTTCTCGACCGCGTCCGAGAAGGTTCGGACGAGCTCCTCCTCGGCGTCGGCGGCGGTACCGGTGGGCGCCTGCGGGAGGTCGAACTGGCCGAACGTCTCCTCCAGCTTGCGGCGCACCCGGTCGAGCGGAGTCCCTGCTTCGGCCGCTATCGTCGGGCCCACGTAGTCGATCGCCAGCCGGATCGCCCGCGCCTCGAGCGGCGTCAGCTTGGGCGGCTTGCGGAAGACGTCGCCGTAGAGCTCCTTGTCGACGCGCACGGTGCCCTCGTCCTCGTCGACCTCCGCATAGACCGTGTAGCACCCGCCGCCAAAGTTGACGAGGTTGAGCAGCGAGAGCGTCTCCTGCAGCTCCTCGCGCGGGATCGAAAAGCGTGCCGCGAGGTCGTCGGCGTCGAGGTACGCCTCCCGGTCCTCGCCGCAGGACGCGAGCAGGTGGGCGAGCAGCGCCTGCAGGACGCCGAAGCGCTCGGGGGCGATCGGCCCGACGGGACGGTCGCCGCGGTCGCTGTCGGCCTCGACCCGACGCTCGCGAGCGAGCGAGGGGCTTGCCCCCTCGTGGCGCTCGCGCAGCTTCACGAGCCCGTCGGCGACGGCGTCGAGCAGCTCCCGTGGCTCGAGCGGCACGGCGCGGCCGTTCTGGCGCAGAACCCAGCCGGCGAGCGGCTCGACACGGGAGTACTCGGTCTCGAAGACGCCGTCCTCGAGCGTGCCTGCATCCGAGAGCGTCCGCGCCACCCACCAGGCCGTGTCGTCCTGGACGGCGATCCTCGCCTTGCCGACGGCTTCGCCGATCTGCCAGGGACGCGGCACCCGATGAGCTTCGACGTCGAACTCGGAGGGGAGCCGGAAGTCGCGCTCGCGCCGCGTCGCGAAGCGGATGTCGCTGCGGATGCGCGAGACGCGGAACGTGCGGACGCCGCTCCGGTCGAGATCGTGGCCGATCACGTACCAGACGCCCTCGTCGAGGCGGAGTGCGTACGGGTTGAGAGTGCGTTCGCTCACCTTGTCGCGCTGCGGCGACCAGTAGGAGAACTTGATCGTGCGCTGTTTCGAGATCGCAGACTCCAGCTTCGATAGCCGTCCCGCCAGCTCGGGTGAGTAGTCGGGTGCGCTGACACGGACGCGTTCGGCGGTGTCGGTGCGGGCGTCCTGGAATCCCGGCCGCCCGAGCGCGAGGTTCTGCAGTGCGAGCCGGAGCGGCTCGGCATAGGCGAACTTGCCGTCGAGGTAGAAGAGAGCAGTCTGCAGCGCCGCGAGCTCGTCGTCCTTGAGGTCGAGCCGGTCCAGGAAGTAGTTCTCCGAGCGAAGGGTGTAGAGCTCCTCGCCCGTGAACTCGTCGCGTTGCGAATGCAGCGGGACGCCCAGGGCGGTGAGCTCCGCCCGGTCGGAATAGAAACGGCGCGCGAACGCCTCATCCGACATCTCCGAGTAGCCCTCGACGTTGCCCTTGACGTCGCGGGCCGTGAGGGGCCGTCGCTCCGCCATCAGGAAGGCAACGAGGGAGAGCTGACGGATCAGCTTGTCGGTGTCGTGCGACATCGTGTCTGCGAGCTTATCGCGACGTCGCCGTCACGAGGCCCCCGCGGAGGTCTGGTCCGCAGGGAGTCTGGTCGTCCGCCGATTCGGGGCGTCAGGCGGCGAGGGACGACGTGCGGGCTTCGAGATGCTGATGCGAGGGGCAGTAGTCGCGGTTGGGGAGCGGCGTCCGCTGGCACGCCTTGCCCTTGCGCGTCGTCGCCTTGCAGCGCGCGATTCCACCGTCGAAGGCGCCGGCCTCGATCTGCTGTTCGATGAATGCGATCGCCGCGCCGACACCCTCGCGCACGGCCCAGGCGACCTGTGCCTGTGCAGTGATCGGGAAGTAGCGGCGGATGTCCTGGAACAGAGCGCGGTCGGGACGCGCGAAGTACTGCGGGTCTGCGGCCAGGCGCGACATCGTCAGCTCGCACTCGTGCAGAACGGTACGGCGGGACTCGAGTCGCGTCTCCTGATCCGTGTACGGATCGATCAGGTCCTTGATCGACCTGTAGATCGCCCGGGAGTACTGATACATGCAGGACTGCAAGTACGCGACATGGTCTTCCATGAGACGGGTTTCACTCCCTCGGAAACGCTGTATGTAGGCGGCATTGCCCTCTTCTCCGGGTCAGTCTACCGGGTTTGGGTCGGTGTTACAAACTCGGGGTCGAAATTGCCAGTTCTGACACCATCCGTGATGTCCTTGGGGGCGGTCGTCAGGGGGCGATTTCGGCCGTGTGTGCACCGTGCTGAGCGCCCTTCGCCTCGCGGAGCCGGCTCGCGGCCTCCGGCTGGCTCGAATAAATGCCGGCGAAGACGACGAAATACCCCGGGTGCAGGCTCGCAAAGCGGGAGGAGTCGAGTACGCCGACGTCCCGCAGCCCCTTCTGGCGTGCCTGGAGGGCGGAGGCCACGGCGACATCGCGTCCGTCGACCTTCGGGACGGAGATGAGCACGTTCGTCCAGGCACTCGTAGCCGCGGGCCACTCCGTGAGCCGGTCGGAGGCGGTGGTCGCGACCGTGACGGTCTCGCTGCCGCCCGTGGCCGTGACGATCGTCGCGGCGGACGTCGCATCGCGTGTGAGTGCGATCGCGACCCCGGCGCCGGCAACGGAAACGGCCGCGGCAACCAGAATGGGCACGAGCAGCGATCGCCGCGCCGCAGGCACGGGGCCGAGGCGTGAGACTCCCGGCAGCCTGAGACCGCATTCGAGGCAGTACTCCTGGCCCGTCGCGAGCGCGCCGTGGCAGCGGGGGCACCGCATCAGGCGCCTGCCTCGGGCTGCGGCTCCTCGACGAGCGAGCGGCCGCAGCTCGGGCAGAAGCGAGCCCCCATCAGGAGCGGCGCCCCGCAGGTGCAGATCGCGGCACCACGGCGGCGGAGCCCGCGGGCGCCCTGGAGGAGCGCCTCGATCTCGCTCACGCGCGCCTCGATCGAGACGAGCTCGGCGCAGCGCTCGACGATCAGCGTCTCGTTGAAGTGGTCGCGCCGGTACATCTCGAGCGTGAGCCCGCCGAGCTCGTGCAACCGGTCCTCGCGCAGGAGCAGCAGGGCGCGCCGCTCGCGCCGCAGGTCGCTCGCGGCCGGGGCAGAGGGCTTGCTCGAGAAGAGACCCATCGGGGACGAGGATAGAGGACGGGCTGGCGGGACGAAGCGGCGCTACAGCTGGACGACGACCAGGCGCTCCTCGGTCATCTCCCGCACCGCCCACGCCGGGCCCTCCCTCGTGTTGCCCGACTCCTTGACGCCGCCGTAGGGCATCTGGTCGGCGCGGAAGGTAGGCGCCTCGTTGACCGTGACACCGCCGAACTCGAGCCGGGCGGACGCCTTCAGCGCAGTTGCGAGCGAGCTCGTGAAGATCCCCGCCTGGAGCCCGTAGCGGGTTGCGTTCGCGCTCTCGAGTGCCTCGTCCAGGGTGTCGTAGGGCTGGAGCGTGCAAACGGGGCCGAACGCCTCGTCGCAGGAGAGGTGGGAATCGGGCGGTGGGCTCTCGACGACGGTGGGCCGGAGGAGCTCGCCCGCGAGGGTGCCGCCCGTGAGGATCGTCGCGCCCGCGTCCCGTGCCTGCTCGATCCACGCGAGCACGCGCTCGCGCTCGTCCGGCGCGATCAGCGGCCCGACGTCGGTCTCCTCCTCGGCGGGATCGCCGACGACGAGAGCCTCGACCTTCGGCAGGAACGCGCTCTTGAACCGGTCGTAGACGTCGCGCTGGACGTAGATCCGTTGCACCGAGATACAGCTCTGGCCGGCGTAGGAGAACGCGTTTCCGGCGCAGCGGGCAGCAGCGTCCTCGACGTCCGCGTCGGCCTCGACGATCACCGGGGTCGCATTGCCGAGTTCGAGGCCGACCCGCTTCTTGGCGGCGCGCTCGCGGATCCCCCAGCCGACGGCGCCCGAGCCCGTGAAGGTGATCAGCTTGACGCGCTCATCCTCGACCAGCACGTCCCCGATCTCCGCCGAGGGGCCGACGAGCACGTTCAGCCAGCCCGGCGGGAGGCCTGCCTCCTGCTCGAGTTCCGCGAGCAGGAGCGCCGAGAGAGGGGTCTGGGAGGCAGGCTTGAGCACGACGGCGCAGCCTGCGGCGAGCGCGGGCGCGATCTTGTGGGCGACGAGGTTGAGGGGGAAGTTGAAGGGGGAGATGGCTCCCACGATCCCGACCGGCAGCCGCAGCGTCAACGCGAGCTTGCCCGCGCCGGCCTGCGAGGCGTCCATGGGGATCATCTCGCCGGTGAGCTTCCGCGCCTCGACGGCGGCCATCGTGTAGGTGGACATGGCGCGGGCCACCTCGACGCGGGCCGCCTTCAGCGGCTTGCCGGCCTCGGCGGAGATCTGCCGCGCTGCCTCGTCGGCACGGCGTCCGAGGGCAGCCGCCACCCTGACGAGGATCTCGGCCCGCTTGTGGGCGGGCAGTGGCTCGGCCATCGCCCGCGCGGCAGCGTCGACGGCCCGCCGGGTCTCGTCGGCGCCTGCCTTCGCGACCCGTGCTATCGGCGCACCGTCGTAGGGCGAGGCGACCTCGACCCAGGCCCCGGTCTCGATCCACTCGCCGTCGAGCAGGAGCTTGCGATCGGTGGCAGTCGCTGCCATGCCGTCGAGTCTATCGTGGAGCCCATGTCCTCCTCGTCTCCCATCGGGGCGTCGGTGACGCTGGCAGAGCTCGAGCTGGAGCCGCACCCGCTCCTCGCGCGGCTGCGCGCTTCGGAGCCGGTCTCGTGGGTGCCGGCTCTCGGCGCCTGGCTCGTGACGAGCCGGCCGCTCGTGCTGCAGGCGATGCGCGACGACGAGACGTTCACGGTCGACGATCCGCGGTTCTCGACCGCGCAGGTGATCGGGCCGAGCATGCTCTCGCTCGACGGTGACGAGCACACCCGGCACCGCGCTCCGTTCGCGCGCCCGTTTCGGCTCGACGCCGTCCGGGAGCGATTCACGGCCCTCGTCGTGGAGATCGTCGACAGGAAGCTGGACGAGCTTGCCGGCGCCGGCAGGGGCGATCTCCGGCGTGGGCTCGCCGGGCCGCTCTCGGTCGACGTAATGGTGGCCGTGCTCGGGCTCGAGGAGACGGACCCCGACGAGGCGCTCGGGTGGTACGCGGCAATCGTGGCCGAGGTGACGGCGATCACCGCGGGCGCCGAGCCGGACGGCAGCGGCCGGGATGCCTTTGCCCGGTTGCGTGCCTCCCTGGGGCCTGCGTTCGACCGTGATCCCTCCGCGTCGCTCGTGGCAGCAGCAGCCGCCGAGGCCGACGGACTGACGCGTGACGAGGTGGCCTCGAACGCCGGGGTCCTGCTCTTCGGCGGAATCGAGACGTCCGAAGCGATGATCGCAAACGCCTTCCTGCATCTACTCGGAGACGAGAGCTGGCTCGAGCACGTGCGTGCCGACCCCGGCCTCGTCACCGCCGTCGTCGAGGAGTCGCTCCGACTCGAGCCCGCTGCGGCCGTACTCGACCGCTACGCCACCCGGGATACGGAGCTCGGCGGCGTTGCGATCGCGAAGGGCGATCTCGTGACGCTCTCGCTCGCCGGCGCCAATCGCGACCCCGAGGTCTTCCCGGAGCCGGACCGGTTCGATCCTGGCCGGACGAACCTGAACCTGCAGGTCGCGTTCGCGCACGGCCCCCATGTCTGCCTCGGGATGCACCTCGCCCGCCTCGAGACCCGGATCGCAATCGAGCGGACACTCGTCCGGCTGCCGGGCCTGAGGCTCGACCCTGCCTCGAGCAGCGCACCGCGCGGCCTCGTCTTTCGCAAGCCGGACGAGGTGAGGGCGCTCTGGCAGTGATCGTCTAGGGTCTTGGGCATGACCAGCGCGCTCATCGTCGACGCCGTCCGTTCTGCCATCGGCCGGCGCAACGGCACACTCTCGGTCGTCCGTGCGGACGATCTCGCGGCGGACGTCCTCAATGGCCTGGTCGGCCGCACCGGCCTCGATCCCGCGTACGTGGAGGACGTGCAGATGGGATGTGTGACCCAGGTCGGCGAGCAGGCCCTCAACGTCGGCCGTACGTCGCTGCTCGCTGCCGGCTGGCCGGAGACTGTTGCGGCGACCACCGTCGACCGCCAGTGCGGCTCGTCGCTGCAGGCGGCGTTCAACGCGGCCGCAGCGATCCAGGCAGGCCACCTCGACGTCGTCGTCGCGGCGGGCGTCGAGTCGATGTCGCGGGAGCCGATGGGCTCGAACCTCGGTCCGGAGGGCTTCGGCGGGATCAACCCCAAGATCGGCGAGCGGTGGCCGATCGTGCCGCAGGGGATCTCGGCGGAGGAGATCGCGAAGGAGTGGCACCTCTCCCGGGAGGCGCTCGACGAGTACGCGCTGCGCTCGCACGAACGTGCGATCGCCGCGATCGACGCGGGTCTCTTCGAGCAGGAGATCGTTCCCGTGACGCTGCCCGACGGCGCCTCGTACTTCGTCGACGAGACACCCAGGCGCGACACCTCGGCGGAGCGCCTCGCAGGGCTCAAGCCTGCGTTCAGCGAGGCCGGAGTCGTGACCGCCGGCAACTCGAGCCAGATCGTCGACGGCGCCGCAGCGATGCTGCTCGTCTCCGAGGACGCCGCCGCTTCGCACGGGTTGACGCCTCGTGGACGCTTCGTCTCCTTCGGTATCGCCGGTGTCGATCCGTTCCGGATGCTCCACGGCAACCCGAAGGCGTGCGAGCAGGCGCTTGCGCGCGCGGGGCTCGGCTGGGACGAGATGGCCGTGATCGAAATCAACGAGGCATTCGCATCGGTCGTGCTCCAGGCGCTTGCCGACACGGACCAGCACGAGCGCTGGGTCGCCGGCGACGTCAACCCGCACGGCGGCGGCATCTCGCTCGGCCATCCGCTCGGCGCCACGGGGGCCAGGATCACGGCGACGCTGCTCGCGGAGCTGGAGCGTCGCGAGGCGCGCTACGGCCTCGCCTCGATGTGCATCGGGCAGGGGCAGGCGATCGCAGCCGTGATCGAGCGGCTCTAGGCTACGGCGCGAGGCCGCCCAGCTCCGCCTGCACGTCGGCTGCGACCTCGTGCGCGATCTCGACGAAGGCGCGGGCGGCGGGGGAGCGATGCCGATCGCGGTGCCAGACGACGCCGAGCTGCCTGCTCGGTACGGGCGGTTCGAGCCGGAGCGCGACGACCCGGTCGTCTCCTGGCTGGACGGCGAGCAGCGGCATCAGCGCGACGCCAAAACGGGCAGCGACGAGACCCTGCAAGGTCGTGTTGTCGTCCGAGCGGAATGCGTACGCGACGGGTGTTCCCTGCTCGGCGAGCGCGCCTTCGAGGATGCGGCCGCTCGAGCAGGCGTTGGAGCCGATCAGGGCGGCGCCGTCGAGATCGGCGAGTGAGGCCGAACCCCGCGTCGCGAGCGGGCTCTCCGCGGGGACGACGAGAACGTGCGGGTCGGTCAGCAGTTCGGCCGCCGCGAACGGGCCATCGACGACGGGAAGGCTCGTGAAGCCGAGGTCGACGGCGCCGCTCTCGATCGCGTGGTAGAGCCGCTCGTCGTTCGAGGGCTCGGAGAGTTGGATCTCGATTCCCGGCCAGGTGCCGATGAAGCGGCGCATCACGCCGGGGAGGACGCGGGCGCTGATCGACTGATACGTCGCGACGCGGAGCATGCCGGTCTCACCGGCGCGGAGTGCCGCCATGTCGGCTCGGGCCGCGTCGAGCCGCTTGACGATCGCCTCCGCGTGGCGCAGGAGGAGCTCGCCTGCCTCGGTCAGCGAGACGGCGCGGGGCCCGCCGGGCCGCTCCACGAGCCGCTCACCGACCAGCCGCTCGAGCGCCGCGATCTGCTGGCTTACGGCCGACTGCGTGTATCCGAGTTCCGTGGCGGCGCGCCCGAACGAGCCCACGCGTGCGACGGCCTCGAGGGCGGCAAGATGACGGACCTCGACGCCGTACCAGTGCTCCCGTGCTCTATCAACGTGATTAATGGATGTCATGAAAACATCGACTGGCACTGATAGTACCTGCACGTCATGATGTGACACATCGGACTCGCACTCCTCATCTTCATCGTTGCGGTCGCTCTCGCCTCGGTCGTCTGGGGCAAGGACTCGCGCATCGACGACGTCGCTCGCCGGCGCCGCCACCTCGGCTGAGCGCCGCCCAACGCGACTAGGATCGTCCTCATGCGGGACGTGCGGACGGTCGGAGTCGTGGGGCTCGGCGCCATGGGCGCCGGGATCGCCCAGCTCGCCGTCGAGGCAGGCTACGAGGCGGTCGGGCGCGAGGTGAGCCTCGATCTCGCGCGCGCCGCAGCCGACCGGATCGGCGGCTTCCTGCGGCGCAAGGTCGAGAAGGGGCAACTCGAGGAGGCGGCGCGAGACGCTGCAGTGGCGCGCCTGCGCGTCACGGACGATCTCGGCGAGCTCGCCGACTGCGACCTCGTGGTAGAGGCGATCGTCGAGTCGCTCGAGCCGAAGCGGGAGCTCTTCCGGGAGCTCGAGCGGGTGTGCCGCCCGGACGCCGTGTTGGCGACGAACACCTCGGCGCTGTCGGTCACTGCGATCGCCGCCGCGACGCAGACTCCGGAGCGGGTCGTGGGGATGCACTTCTTCAATCCGGCCCCACTGATGCCGTTGCTCGAGGTCGTGCGCGCGCAACTCAGCAGCGACGCTGCGGTGGAGACGGCCGCCACTGTCGGCACGGCGATGGGCAAGGTGGTCGTCCGCTGCGAGGACACGCCCGGCTTCGTCGTCAACCGGATCCTGATCCCGCTGCTGAACGACTGCGTCCGGGTGCTCGACGAGGCGCGTGTTTCTCCGGAGACAATCGACGCCGCGCTGAAGAACGGCGCGGGCTGGCCGCTCGGTCCGTGCGCCCTGATCGACCTGGTCGGGGTCGACGTGCACGTCCATGCCGCGGAGGCGCTCTTCGAGAGCGTGCGCGACCCTCGCATGGCGCCGCCGCCGCGGATCGTGGCGATGCGGGATGCGGGTCTGCTCGGCCGCAAGAGCGGCCGCGGCTTCTACTCGTACGACTGAGCGCGCGCGTCAGTCGCCCTCGAAGATCCGCCTCAGCGCGGCCTCGTCTGACGGCTCGCAATAGACGGCGACGCGGTCGCCCTGGCGGAGCTCGAGCGACCCCGAGACGCGGACGGCGGCGTCGTCGCGGATGACCCCACCGATCCAGGCTCGCTCGGCCAGGGGAAGCTGCTCGACCCGCCGGCCGTGCGCGAACGCGCTGCTACCGACGACGAACCGGCGCACCTCGCCGAGGTCACGGATCACGGTCCTGAACGGAATCCCGAGCCGCTCTGCGAGCCACGACATCGACGTTCCCTGCACGACCACGGAGAGCAGCACCACCACGTAGACGAGCCCGTAGAGATAGTCCGGCCGTTCGATATGGGCGATCACCGCGAGCGCGGCGAGCAGGATCGGCACGGCACCCTTGAGGCCGCCGAGCATGATGAAGACCCGTTCGCCCGGTCGCAGCCGCGCGAAGAGGAGCAGCGGTCCCGTCGCGAGAGGACGGATCACGAGGGTCAGGAGCACGAAGACGAGGATGCCGTCGAGCCAGAGGCGGCCGCTCCGCAGGAGGTCGAGGTCGATCGAGAGACCGAGCGCGATGAAAGCGGTGATCTCCGCCAGGCTCGCAAGGCCGTTCGAGAACCGCTCCGTCGCGCCCTTCTGTGGCATCGCAGCGTCACCGAGGATGATCCCCGCCACGAACGCGGCCAGGAAGCCGGAGCCGTGGATCGCGGCCGAGACGCCGTAGACGAGCCCCGCCCCCGCGAGGACGCGGAGCGGATAGAGGGACGGCTCCGGCAAAGTCAGCCGTCGGAAGAGCGGCAGCAGGAGCAGGGCGCCCGCGATGCCGACTGCGAGCCCGACGGCCATCTCGACCACGAACTCGTGGACGACGATCCAGAACGACGCGTCGGCGTGGGTCGCGAGCTCGATCATCCCGATCATGAGGGCGATCCCGACGGGGTCGTTGGCGCCGGACTCCCCTTCGAGGATCGTTCCCGAGCGGCCGCGGATCTCACGGTTCCCGAAGACCGAGAAGGTCACCGCCGGGTCGGTCGGCGCGAGTGCCGCTCCGATCAGCCCGGCGAGCGTCCAGTCGAGCCCGAGCACCCAGTGCGCCACCGCGGCGAGCAGAGCTGCCGTCGCGAACGTGCCGATCACTCCGAGGGCGAGGATCGGGCCGGCCGAGCGGCGGAAGCGCTGCAGGCCGACGTGGAGCCCGCCGTCGAAGAGGATCACGATCAACGCCACTGTCGTGATGCGCTCGACGTCGACGATGTCGAGCGCATCACCGAGGGCCGGGAAGGCCGAGGTTGCGAGCGGCGGCAGCACGAGCAGCAGCGCGGCCGCGGGCAGCGCGAGTCGCGCGGTGAACGAGCGCAGCGAGATCGCGACGAAGAGAGCGACCGACGCGAGCAGGACGATCTGCGCGAAGTCGGTCGTCTCGGACATGCGGGTAGCCTACGAGCCGGGGCCGCCGACGGATTCCTGCCTCCGTTAACAGATTCCTTACGGGCGATTCACCGCGGGATCACCGGAGCAGCCGATACTCGAGTTGGATGCGCCTCACAGGCCTGATCACGCTCGCCCTCACGCTGTCCGCCAGCGCCGCGGCCGCCGCGGTGCTGTCGACGCAGACCGCATCGAAGCCGGCCGCGAAGACGGCGCCGGCCGTCTCGTTGCTCGTCGAGCAGGCGCGCGGCTCCGTCGTCGTCGTCGGCCGGGGGGTGCTCGTCGGCCGCATGGACAAGGGCTCGCTCGAGATCGTCGACCTCAGCACGTCCGACCAGTGGAGCCCCCGCGTGTGGGGCATCCCACGCGGCAAGATGGTGAGCCTGCGAGGGAAGAACGTCTCGTTCTACGTCCCCGGCGGCCGCTACAAGATCGCCGCGAAGGGGACGGGGATCTCCGTCTCGGCACGTGGAACGGGGACGGTGACGCTCGACGGTGATCCCGATCCGGTCAAGGACACGGGGACGTACGCGATCGGCGACAACGCACCTGCGCCGCTCCCGATCTCGCCGCTGCGGCTCACGTTCGGCCTCGAACCGGCCGCGACGTCATCCTGATCAGTCAAGATGGGGGCATGAGCGGCCCCCAGACAGTGCTCGTCGTCGAGGACGAAACCTCGATCGCATCGTTCGTTGCGCTCTACCTGAAGAACGCGGGCTACAACGTGAGGGCGGTCGGAACGGGGAGTGCGGCGCTGAATGCGATCGCCGCCGAAGCGCCGGCCCTGATCGTGCTCGACCTGAACCTGCCGGACATGGACGGGCTCGAGATCTGCCGGCGCGTGCGCAAGAGCTCCGACGTCCCGATTCTGATGCTGACCGCGAGAGACGAGGACGTCGACAAGATCATCGGGCTCGAGGTCGGCGCAGACGACTATCTGACGAAGCCGTTCAACCCGCGCGAGCTCGTCGCGCGTGTGAAGAGCGTCCTGCGTCGGTCCTCGCCCGACCGCCGCCGTGACGAGGGCGAGGAGATCCGCCACGGCGATCTCGTGATCAACGCCGGTCGGCGCGAGGTGCTGGTCGGCGACGACGAGATCCAGCTCGCTCCGAAGGAGTTCGACCTCCTCTGGGAGCTGCTCGACCACCGTGGGCTCGTGCTGACACGCGACCAGCTGCTCGAGCGGGTCTGGGGATACACGTTCGCGGGCGATACCCGCACCGTCGATGTCCACGTCCGCCAGGTGCGCCGCAAGCTCGGCGATGCTTCGCCGATCGTGACCGTCTGGGGCGTCGGCTACAAGGTCGCCCCGGAGCGAGCGTCCGCACCCGCGGCGTCCTCGTAGACTTCGACACATGCTCGGCTCGCTGCGTGTCCGCTTGCCGGCCCTGTTCCTCCTCGGGATCGTCCTCACGGGCATCCTCGCATCGCTGATCTCGCTGCGCCTGTTCCAGACCTACACGCGCAGCCAGTCGGTCTCCGAGCTCCAGCGCGAGGCGCGAGGGTTGTCGCAGCTCTACGCCGACGCCGCCCTGCGCGCCGCCGACGAGGGGTCGAGCTCGATCGACTTCGCGGGGGCGAAGCTCGAACTCGCGACCGGCGACACGATCTTCTATGTCGGGGCCTCGCTCTTCCCGGGGCAGGAGACCGGCCTCAAGCGCCTGAAGGAGGCGACGCTGCCCCCGCAGGTGACGGATCTGAAGGGACCCGTCACGTTCAGCTTCACCCCGCCCGGCGGCAGCCGCTCGTATATCGCAGTCGCACACCCGGTCCGGCTCGAGCCGGACAGCGACCCACTCGGTGCGATCATCGTCGCAAAGCCGAAGACCGAGCTGCGCGACCAGTGGGTCCCGCTCGTCTGGCGGCTCGCCGTCGCTGTGCTCGTGGGCGCCGTCTTCGCCGGGCTCTTCTCCTGGTGGCTCTCGCGCAAGATCTCGCATCCGGTCAGTGCGCTCGCGGGCGCTGCGGACGAGATCGCTGCGGGGAACTACGCCGTCCGTGTGCCGGCGCGCGGTGGCGGGGACGAGATCAGCCATCTCTCGGAACGGTTCAACGAGATGGCCGCCCGACTCGCGGCGACCGAGGAACGGGAGCGTCAGTTCCTGATGTCCGTCTCCCACGAGCTCCGGACGCCGCTGACGGCGATCAAGGGCCACGTCGACGCGATCCGCGACGGCCTCTTCGACGACCCGCAACTCGAACGGGCCTCGCTCGACGTCGTCGCGAGCGAGACGATCCGGCTCGAGCGGCTCGTGGGTGACGTGCTCGATCTTGCGAAGCTGAACGCGCACCGCTTCACCGTCTACCCCCAGGAGGTCGACACCGGTTCGCTCGTCGAGCGGGCACATGCGAGCTTCGGCGAGGAGGCCAGACGGCGCGAGATCGACTTCGTGCTGGACGAGGACGTCGACGCGCCGACGATCGTCACC
Source organism: uncultured Gaiellales bacterium (assembly GCA_964581085.1). GTDB lineage: Bacteria > Actinomycetota > Thermoleophilia > Gaiellales > Gaiellaceae > Gaiella. The sequence continues at coordinate 71,542 of CAZOMP010000015.1, forward strand.
GACGGCGACCGCGTCCTCCAGGTGATCACGAACCTGCTCGCGAATGCATTCCGCTGGACACCCGACGGCGGCACCGTGTCGCTCTCGAGGCACACACTCGGCGGTTCCGTGCGCATCGCCGTGACCGACACGGGACCGGGAATCCAGCCCGAGGAGCAGGAGCGGATCTTCGTCCCCTTCATCTCGCGCGACAACCACGGCACAGGCCTCGGCCTGCCGATCGCCCGCGAGCTCGCGCACGCGCTCGGAGGCAGCCTCGAGCTGTCCTCGACGGTGGGAGCGGGAAGCACGTTCACGCTCGTCCTGCCGGCCACGCTCGTACCGTCAACCCGGACCCCCGTCTCCTGATCCAGGGCTAGGCTCCAGCCATGGATCGGACGAGCCCGGAGGCGCGCCCGGAGCGCGTCGCCGAAGCGGCCGGCGCGACCGTCACCGAACTGCGCCCCCGCCGTTCTCCCGCGGCAGCCGCATTCGCGGCGCTGCGGCCGCGGCAGTGGCTGAAGAACCTGCTGCTCTTTGCCGGCATCGTCTTCGCCGCCCAGGTGGCAGACCCGCTGCGCTGGGCCGAGGCGTTCGCTGCCTTCACCGCGTACTGCGCCGTCTCGAGCGCTGCCTACGTGCTCAACGACCTCCGTGACGTCGATGCAGACAGGGCCCACCCCGTCAAGCGGCGACGGCCGATCGCGCGGGGCGAGTTGTCGCCAGGTACGGCACGCCGGCTGGCTGCAGCCCTCCTCGTCGGCGGAAGCCTGATTGCCGCCGTGCTCGGTCCAGCCACGCTCGCGCTGCTCCTCGTCTTCGTGCTGCTCCAGGCCGCCTACACCCTGCGTCTGAAGCACGTCGTTCTCGTCGACGTCGCCGCGATCGCCGTTCTCTTCGTGATCCGCGCCGCGGCGGGGGCGGTCGCGGTCGACGTCCGCATCTCACCCTGGCTGCTCGTCTGTACGGCCATGCTCGCCCTCTTCCTCGCGCTCGGCAAGCGCCGGGCGGAGCTCGTGCTCGTCGGCGCCGAGCGCACACCAGGACGTCGCGTCCTCGAGGGGTACACGGTCGGGCTCGTCGATCAGCTCCTCGCTGCCGCCGTCGGCGCCACCGTCGTCGCCTATGCGGCGTACACGCTGACCGCGCGTGACTCGCACGCCCTCGTCGTGACGGTGCCGTTCGTCGTCTTCGGGCTGGCTCGTTACCTGCAGCTGCTGCACCGCCGCGGCGCCGGCGAGGAGCCGGAGAACGTGCTGCTCGGCGACCTACCGATCCTTCTCACGGTGGCCGCGTGGGCCGTGACCTGCGGCGTCATCCTCGCAGCGACGTAGCTGGCGGCGACACCGCTCGCTCCGAGGCGACCGTTACGAGGCGGCTGCGACGTCGGCGCGGAGCGGCACGATCTCTGCCGTCTCGCCGAGCTCGATCCGGGTGAGTCGCCGGTCGACGGCCTGCCAGCCGCTCGAGACGAGGTCGACGAGCAGCGTCAGGTCGTCGAGGCGCGCGTTGCGCTCGGCGATCAGCTCCTGCTCGAGTCGCTCGAGTCGTCGGATCGCATTGTTGAGCAGACCCTTGATCTCGGCGAGGTTCCTGGCGACGGGGACGACCTCGCGACGGAGGCCCTCCTGGACCGCCTCGCCGACCCGGTCGGGTAGGCCCGCCTCGAACGCCTGCGTCGCCGCCACCAGTGCCTCGATCTCCTCGCGCGAGCGCCGCAACGCGGCCTCGAAGCGACCATCCTCGTTGCGCCCCGCCTTCGCCTCGGCGATTCGCTGTCGTGCCCGTGCCAGCGCCTGTTCATCCATGGGCGCAACGTTACTCTGGCCGTCGGATGAGATCGGACGAGCTCGATTACGCGCTCCCACCGGAGCTGATCGCCCAGTATCCCGCCGAGCGGCGGGACGGCTCGCGATTGCTCGTCTACGACCGGGCGAGCGGTGCAGTTCGGCACCGACGCTTCGCCGAGCTGGCCGAGGAGCTGAACGGCGAGCTCGTCGTCGTCAACGACACCCGGGTCGTGCCGGCCCGCCTCCACCTCCGCCGCGCGAGCGGGGGCGCGGTGGAGGTGTTGCTGCTCGAGGCGATCGGCGGCGGCGAATGGGAGGCGCTCGCGCGACCCTCGCGCCGCCTGCGGCCGGGGGATCGTCTCGGCCCGGTCGAGCTGCTCGAGGCTCTCGGCGAGGGGCGCTGGCGGCTCAGGCTCGAGGGCGAGCCGGACGGCGAGACACCGCTGCCGCCCTACATCCACGGGCCTCTCGCCGACCGGGGGCGCTATCAGACGGTCTATGCCGACGAGGCGGGCTCCGCGGCGGCACCGACGGCGGGGCTCCATTTCACACCGGAACTCCTGGCTCGGCTAGACGTCGAACGCGTCACCCTTCACGTCGGCCTCGACACCTTCCGGCCGCTCGCGGTCGAGGAGCTCGAGGCCCACACCCTCCACGGCGAGCGCTACCACGTGACCCCGACTGTGTGGGCGCGGATCGCAGCGGCGCAGCGGGTGCTCGCGGTCGGGACGACGACCGTACGGGTGCTGGAGACGATCGCGGCCGGCGGTCCACTCGGGGGCCGGACGAGCCTCTACGTGCTCCCCGGCTTCAGATTCCGCCGCGTGGATGCGCTGCTGACGAACTTCCACCTGCCGCGCTCGACGCTGCTCGCCCTCGTGATGGCGTTTGCGGGAGTCGACGCCGTCCGCGACCTCTACGAGCTCGCGATCGGCGAGCGCTACCGCTTCTACTCGTTCGGCGACGCGATGTTGATCCTGTGAGCGTCTTCGCCCTCGAAGCGGTCGACGGCGCTGCACGCGCGGGCGTCGTCCGGACGGCTCACGGCGACATCCCGACGCCGGCCTTCATGCCCGTCGGCACGAAGGCGACCGTGAAAACGCTCCATCCGGACGAGGTTCGCGCGCTCGGCGCGTCGGTGATCCTGGGCAACACCTATCACCTGCACTTCCGTCCCGGTGAGGACGTGATCGAGGAGCTCGGCGGCCTCCATGCCTTCAGCGGCTGGGACGGGCCGATCCTGACCGACTCGGGTGGCTACCAGGTGTTCTCCCTGCGCGACACGCTGCTTGCGGTCGACGACGACGGAGTCACGTTCCGCTCCGTCTACGACGGCGCCGCCTCCCGCTTCACGCCGGCGGCTGTGGCCGAGATCCAGCGCCGGCTCGGCTCGGACATCGCCATGTGCCTCGATATCTGCCCACCTGCAGACGCCTCGCGGGCCGACCACGAGGACGCCGTCCGGCGCACCTCGCTGTGGGCGGCGCGGCAGGTCGAGGCGCCGCGCGCTCCCGGCCAGCTGCGCTTCGGGATCGCCCAGGGCGGTACCGACCGCGAGTTGCGCCGACGCTCGATCGAGGAGATCGTCGCGCTCGGTTTCGACGGCAACGCCCTCGGCGGCCTCGCCGTCGGAGAGAGCAGGGAGGAGATGCTCGAGTGCGTCGGCTGGGCGGCCCCGCTGCTCCCGGCGGAGAAGCCACGCTACTTCATGGGGCTCGGCGACATCGAAGGCATCCTCGGTGTGATCGCGGGCGGGATCGACATGTTCGACTGCGTCCTGCCGACCAGGACGGCCAGGACGGGATCGGCGCTCACGTCGGCGGGCCGGCTCAACCTCCGCAACGCCCGCTACACCCGCGATCCGCGTCCGCTCGAGGAGGGGTGCGAGTGCCCGGCCTGCACCCGGTTCTCGCGGGCCTTCATCCGTCACCTCGTGAACCAGGACGAGATCCTCGGGCTCCGGCTCCTCTCGCTGCATAATCTATGGCTTCTACATCGACTCACCGCGGGAGCGCGGGACGCGATCTGCCGTGGGGTCTTCGCCGACTTCCGGGCAGCCGCGCTCTCCCGCCTCGAAGCCGGGCCCCAGGAGGACCTGTGACAGGACTGTTCGTGATCATTCTGCTCTTCGGCTTGTTGTACTTCGTCATGATCCGGCCGCAGCAGGCGAAGCAGCGCCAGCAGCAGCGGATGCTGAGCGACGTCGACGCCGGTGACGAGATCCTCACCGTCGGCGGCATCTACGGGATCGTCCAGGAGGTCGAGCCCGACGAGGACGGCGGCGACCTCGTCGTCGAGATCGCCGAGGGGATCCACGTGCGCATCGCCCGCAAGGCGGTCGCCACCGTCGTCAAGCCCGACGACGACGAGGACGAGGACGAGGACGAGGCGGACGACGAGGACGCGGAGTCCGGAGCGGCCGACGAGCGTGAGCCCGCGGACGCCGGGCAGGAGGACGCCGGGCAAGAGGAGGATGGGGTAGAGGAGGTTAACGGGGCGCAGGAAACTGTAAATCCGGACGGCGCCGGGGCACCTGCGCCGCCCGACCGCAGCTAACTTTCTCGCCGCACCGCATCCAGCCATGACTCGTCGCGCAGCCATCACCGTCGTCGCGCTCGTCGTCGCCGCACTCGTCGGCGTGGCGCTCCTCGCGATCCCCGCGTCGCCCCTGCACAGGACGCCGACGCTCGGTCTCGACCTGCAGGGCGGCCTCGAGATCACCAAGCAGGCGGTGCCGCCGAAGGGCCGCAAGCTGACGAAGGAAGACCTCGACCGCTCCGTCTCGATCATGCGCGACCGCGTCGACCGGCTCGGCGTCTCGGAGCCGTCGATCACGACCCAGGGCCAGAACCAGATCTCGATCCAGCTTCCGGGCGTCAAGGACCCGGAGGCTGCCGCGAAGATCATCGGCAAGACGGCGCAGCTCGAGCTCTACGACCTCGAGACGAGCCTCGTGGCACCGTCGATCGACATCAACGGCAACCCGGTGGCGCGCTCGACCGTCTACGACCTCCTCTCCGGCCAGCAGGCGCTCGTGAAGGACTCGTCGAACCAGTGGTGGGTCTTCAACAAGGACAAGAAGCTCGTCGTCGGCCCGACCTCGTCGAAGAGCCGCGCGCTCGCGAAGTACAACGGGAAGCTCCCCGAGGGCTACAAGCTGTTCGGCACGCCGAACGGCACGGTGGTCATCTCCTGCGGGGTGCAGGCGGTCGTCTGCCCGGGCGTCGGGACGCCGACCGGCAACTCGTACTACCTGTTCAAGTACGACCCGCCGACGATCCCGCAGATGACCGGCGCCGACCTGAAGCTCTCGGGTACGCGCCAGGACTTCGACTCGACGACGAACCAGCCCGTCGTTCTGCTCGACTTCACGAAGAAGGGCAGCGACCGGTTCCAGGAGATCACCCGCGACGAGTACATCCGCGGCAAACTGCGCAACGCGCCGCAGCACTTCGCGATCGTGCTCGACCGTGAGATCCGGTCGTGGCCCCAGATCGACTTCACCGACAGGACGCTCTCGAACGGGATCTCGGGCAACGCTCAGATCACCGGCATCGGCTCCGTGAAGGAGGCGAAGGACATCGCCCTCGTGCTCCAGACGGGCGCCCTGCCGGTCGAGTTCGTCACCCTCGACCAGACCGCGATCTCCGCCACGCTCGGAAAAGACTCGCTCCAGCAGGCGAAGAAGGCAGCCGTCATCGGCCTTCTGCTGGTGGCGCTCTTCCTCCTCGTCTTCTACCGCTTCCTGGGGGTCATCGCGGTCCTCGGCCTCGGCATCTACGCCGCTTTCCTGTATGCCGCGATCCTGCTCTTCAACGTGACGCTGACACTGCCGGGGATCGCCGGCCTCGTCCTCACACTCGGCGTCGCGGCAGACGCGAACGTCGTCATCTTCGAACGCATCAAGGAAGAAGTGCGCGGGGGGCGCAGCGTGCGCGCGGCCATCCAGACGGGGTACTCGAAGGGATTCCACACGATCATCGACGCCAACGTCGTCACCGCGATCACGGCGCTCGTGCTCTTCGCCGTCGCGACCTCGTCGGTGCGCGGGTTCGCCCTCATGCTCCTGATCGGCACCGCCATCTCGATGCTGACGGCCGTTCTCGCGACGCGCGCCTTCCTCTCGCTGCTCGCGGGGGCCAGGTTCCTCGAGAGCCCGAAGCTGCTCGGCGTCTCGGGCGGCGGCATCAGGCCGTGGCTGAAGGTCGACTTCGTCAAGCGCCGGCGGCTCTGGTTCGGCATCTCCGCGTGCGTGATCGCGGTCTCGATCCTCGCGCTCGGCGTCAAGGGACTCAACCTCGGTATCGACTTCGAGGGTGGCACGCAGATCTCGTTCACGACGCCGCAACCGACCTCGCTCGAACAGGTGCGCACCCAGGCGGCGAAGGTCGGCCAGAGCGGCGCCGTGATCCAGGGCCGCGGCGCCTCCCGCAACGGCGAGTACTCGAACTTCCAGATCCGCACCGAGGCCCTCACGACGGCGGAGTCGGCGGCGCTGACGCGTGATCTCCAGAAGGCGGTCGACGCGCAGGCCTTCGGCGTCAAGAACGTGTCGGCGAGCTTCGGCCGGCAGATCGCAAAGGGCGCCATCATCGCGATCATCGTCTCCCTGCTCCTGATCGTCGGCTACATCTCGGCGCGCTTCCAGTGGCAGTTCGCCCTACCCGCGATCATCGCGCTGGCGCACGACATCGTGATCACGATCGGGATCTACGCGCTGCTCGGCCAGGAGGTGACGACGGCCACCGTCGCTGCGGTGCTGACCGTGCTCGGCTACTCGATCTACGACACGATCATCATCTTCGACCGGATCCGGGAGAACATCCCGCTCATGAAGCGCGGCTCCTTCCGGCAGATCACGAACGTGTCGCTCTGGGAGACGATTCCCCGGTCGCTCGCCACCACCTTCATCACGCTGCTGCCGATCCTGTCGCTGCTGCTCTTCGGCGGCGCCACCCTCAAGGACTTTGCGTTCGCCCTGCTGATCGGGATCGCGTCGGGCGCCTACTCCTCGATCTTCGTCGCTGCACCACTGCTCGACTGGCTGAAGGAACGCGAGCCGGAGTGGGCGAGGCGCCGCGGCGAGATCGGCGACGTGCAGTCGGTCGGCGGCGCCGCCGTGACGGCGACGAACGACTCGACGCTCGCCGCCGAGGCGAACCCCCTCCTCGCGAACGAGCCTGCATCGGCAGCCGCGGTCGCGGCTCCGGGACCGGCCACGGCTGCGACGTCGGCGGCGCGCGAGCGGCGGCGGGCCCGGCGTTCGAGCCGGCCGCACGGCCGCGCCAGATAACCCCGCTCCCTGTGCAGGCGCCCCCTGCCTGCGTACACTTGAGCCATGGCGGAGAACGGGAGCCCGAGGACGCACTCGCTGGAGCAGCTGCTCCTCGCCGGCGTCGGTTGGATCTCGATCACGGCAGAGACGATCGAGGAGATGGCCGACGATCTCGCCCACCGTGTCGGGGTCGCGCCGGAGAAGATGCGTGAGGCCGTCCGGGACACGTTTGCGAGCTGGAAGCAGGAGGGCGAGCGCGTTACTGCGGTGCCCTCGGAGGCGACCGACAAGGCGCTCCGCCGGCTCGGGCTCGTGCGGCGGGAGGAGATGGAGGACGCCTCGCTCCGAATAGCGCAGCTGGAGCATCGTGTTCGTCTGCTCGAGAAGTCGGGCGCGCCGGACGCTTCGGCAGACGACGCCCCGGCGGGATAGGGCCCGAGCCCGCACGACGGCGCCATGAACGCGGTGCGGCCGAAACGGCGGATCACCCGCCTCTCGGAGATCGGGCGTGTCGCGACACGCCACGGCTTCGGGTATCTGATCGACCGCCGCCGGAGCAACGACAACCGCCGCCTGGCCGATCGAGGCCGCCGCTTGCGCGAGATGCTCGACGAGCTCGGCCCGACGTTCGTCAAGTTCGGGCAGCTGCTCTCGACACGCCCCGACGTGATGCCGCAGGACATCGTCGTCGAGCTGCGCAAGCTCCAGGACGACGTGACGCCGTTTCCGTTCGCAGACGTCGCACGGGTGATCGAGGAGGAGCTCGGCCTCACGATCGAGCAGGCGTTCATCTCGTTCGAGGAGCGGCCGGTCGCGGCTGCCTCGATCGGGCAGGTGCACCGGGCCGTGCTGCCTACCGGCGAGGAGGTCGTCGTGAAGGTGCAGCGCCCCGAGGCGCCGCTCCAGATCGAGTCCGACCTGCAGCTGATGCACTCGGCGGCCCGGGTCGTACGCGAGCGCGTGCGGCCGCTCGACTTCATCGACTCGGAGGCTCTCGTCGACGAGTTCGCGCGCTCGATCAGGCAGGAGCTCGACTATCAGCACGAGGCACGGAACGCCGAGACGATCCGTCGCAACTTCGCGGGCTCGACGGAGGTTGCGGTCCCACGGGTGATCCGGCGCTACTCGTCGTCGCGCGTGCTGACGCTCGAGCGCCTCGAGGGGACGCAGATCGCCGATCTCGACCTCTCCACCTACACGGTGGAGCAACGCCGCGAGATCGCCTACCGGATGACGGACGCCTGGATGACGATGATCTTCCGTCACGGCTTCTTCCACGGCGACCCGCATCCGGCCAACATCCTCCTGCTTCCAGACGACCGGATCGGCCTCGTCGACTTCGGTCTCGCGGGCCGCCTCACCGACGAGGACATGACCCGGCTGACGCGGCTCTTCGTCGACGCCGCGACCGAGAACGTCGACGTCCTGCCACGGCGGCTCGCCGAGCTCGGGCTCCGCTATCCGAAGGAGCGCGAGGAGGATCTGCGAATCGCGATCGAGGAGCTCTACTACCGCTACTACGGCGCCAGCATCTCCTCGATCGACCCGCTCGAGGTGATCCGCGAGGCGCTCGAGCTGATCTACTCGCTCAACCTGCGCCTGCCGACTCGCTTCGTGATCCTCGACAAGGCGATCGCGACGCTGGGTTCGGTCGGGATCGAGCTCTACCCCGACTTCAACGTCTTCGAGGTCGCGAAGCCGTACGCGCGCGGTCTGATCGCAGAGCGGTTCTCACCCAGGCGGATGTCGCTGCGTGCACAGGGGGAGGTGCGCGAGCTCGCCGGGATAGCGCGTGAGCTGCCCTACCAGGTACGAGACATCGTCGAGCAGACCCGCCAGGGGAGGCTCGAGGTGCAGATCCGCAACCCGGGCATCGACGACATCACCTACCACCTCGACCATGCCGTCAACCGGCTCGCGGTGGCGATGATCGTGGCCGGAGGGCTCGTGGGCTCGTCCATTCTCGGCGTCGTCAACTCGCGCGGCCCCGAGCTCGTGGGCGTCAACCTGATCGCCTTCTTCGGGTTCGTTCTCTCCGGCGTCTTCGGCCTCTGGCTGATCTGGGGCATCGCCCGCTCGGGCCGTCTGTAGGACCTGCTTCAGGGCGTCAGGCGGCCGGAGCGACGCAGGAGCTCGAGCACGGGCTCGTGGGGGAGGGCGCGCACGAGACGCCCCTCGCGCCCGACCGTGTCGGTCGCCGCCCAGAGGGCGTTCAGGACAGCTTCTTCCACTGCCTCCACGGTCGCGGAGAAGATGCCGTCGAGGAGTCCATCCGGAACGACCTCACGGGTGCTGCGGCGATCGCCGTGAGCGGCCCGAGGTTCCGCTGCCGTCGAGAGCCCGAGGAAGATCTCGCCGCTGCCGTGATGCCCGACCGAACCCGTGCGCGCGAGCCCGAGCCCGCAGCGGCGGGCGACGCGCTCGAGCTGTGCGGTCCCGAGTGGCGCGTCGGTGACGACAACCGCTATGCAGCTGCCGGCCGCAGCGGCGGGGCCGGCCCCCGCACCGACGACCCCGTGGACGGGAATCCCGCCCACGAGCAGGTCGCGGCCGGTTCCGAAGTTGGCGAGCACGAGGACGCCGATCGTCGCACCGGCATCCGGCACGACGCGGCTCGCGGAGCCGATCCCGCCCTTCCAGCCGAACGCGACCATGCCGGTACCCGCGCCGACGCAGCCTTGCTCCACAGCTCCGGGCCGCGCCTCGCAGATCGCCTGCCGGGCGTCTGACGTCTCCACCTGGACGACACGCGCGTCGTTGAGCCAGCTGTCGTCGCACTCGCCGACGACGGGGATCACGACGTCGTCGACGCCGACCCGGGCGTCGCTGGCGAGCGCCGCCTCGACGGCGCCGTCGAATACCCGGCCGACCGCCATCGTCGAGGTGAGCAGCACGGGCGTCTCGACGAGCCCCCATTCGCTCACCTGGAGGAAGCCCGTCAGCTCGCCGGCGCCGTTGAGCGCGGCTGCCCCGGCGGGAAGCGGCCGGTCGAACAGCGTCGCGGGGTCGCCCGGGACGATCGCCGTCACCCCCGTCCGCGCAACGCCGCGCCCCTCGGGCGGCGGCAGCTCGTCGCGTGCCAGCGTGACGTGACCGACCCGGACGCCCGGGACGTCGGTGATCGCGTTCAGCGGTCCGGGCTCGAGTACCCCGAGCCGGAGGCCGTGGTCGCGGAGCGTGCCCGTCACGGCCGCGAGCCTATAGGGTCGCCGCGATGGCACTCGGCATCCCACTCGTCTGGTCCGACGACCACCGCCTGCACGATCCCGGCGCGGAGATCTGGGTCGGGATCCGGACGCCGGCGACCGAGGTCGACGCCCGCGCCGAGCTGATCCGCGACTCGCTGGTGGCGGCGGGAGCGCCGCTGCTCGCAGCGGCGCCACACGGCCGCGAGGCGCTGCTCGCGGTTCACGACGAGGCGTTGGTCGCGTATCTGGAGTCCGCCTGGCGCGACTGGACGGCGGCGGGACTGCCCGAGAATCCGGGCCAGAGCCGTGTCGTCCCCTACATCTTCCCCCACCCCGGTCTCGTCGGGGACCTCGATCCGCTTGAGCCGGCTGCGACCTGGGCGCGGGCAGGGGCGCACTGCTTCGACACGATGACGCTGATCGGGCCGGGAACGTGGGAGGCGGTGGTCGGGGCCGCCGATGCAGCCCTGACCGCAGCCGACCTCGTCGCGGGCGGGCGCAGAGCCGTCTACGCCTGCTGCCGACCGCCCGGCCATCACGTCACGCGCACCGCCTTCGGCGGTTCTTGCTATCTCAACAACGCTGCGCTTGCGGCGGCGCGGCTGCGGGAGCTCGGTGCGATCTGCGTCGGCATCGTCGACGTCGACGCCCACCACGGCAACGGGGCGCAAGCGATCTTCTGGGAGCGCGACGACGTCTTCACCGGGTCGGTACACGTCGACCCGGCGGCCGGCTGGTTCCCGCACTTCCTCGGTACTGCGACCGAGCGGGGGGCCGGCGCCGGTAGCGGCGCCAACCGCAACGTCACGGTGGCGCCGGGAACGGGCGACGACGGCTGGGTGCCCGCCGTCGTCGAGCTCGTACGCGAGACGGTGGCCCACGGGTGCGACGCGCTCGTGCTCGCGCTCGGGGTCGACGCCGCCCGAGCCGATCCGGAGAGCCCGCTCGACGTCTCGGTCGACGGCTACCGCGCGGCGGGCCGCTCTGTCGGGGCGAGCGGTCTGCCCGTCGTCGTCGTGCAGGAGGGAGGCTACGATCTGGCCGCGATCGGCGAGCTCGTGCTCGCGACGCTCCAAGGGCTGGAGGAGGGGTTGGTGGGCGGTGCCTGAACCACTGTCGGTCTGGATCGGCAAGGACGAGGTCGAGGGCGTCCCCTCGCAGCCGCGGCAGGACCTGAAGCCGCCGCCGCACTGGCGCCTCGAAGCGGTGGCGGCGATGGAACGGCCGCGCTCGCTCACGGTCGGCCACGACGGCTGCTGCGCCGTGTTCATCCAGGACCGCGATACCTCGGATCTGTGGGTGCTCGAGCTCGACTCGTCCGACAGCCCACGCAGGCTCACCACCGGACGTGACCCGATGCCCTACTGGGAGGACACCGAGCCGCGGCTCTCACCCGACGGCGCCCAGGTTGCCTACGCCGACCAGGGTGCCGTCTGGCTCGTCGCCGCCGAGGGTGGGCCGCCGCGGAGACTCGTCGAGGGAGGCAGCCCGCTCTGGATCGACGACTCGCGTCTGGTCGTCGCCGTCGAGCGCGGTGACGAGTCCCGGCTCGCCGTCGTCGCCGTCGACGATGCGTGGCCCCGGCCGCTCTGCGAGGGTCGGCCGCTCGGGGAGCGACGCGGCGACGAATGGGGAGCTGCGGTCTCGCCGGACGGGCGCCGGGTCGCGTTCGGCTGGACACCGCGTTCCGACCAGCTCACGGTCGAGCTCTGGGTCGCAGACGTCGAGACCGGTGCCGCCCGCAAGCTGTGCGGCGAGGCGGGGTACGCCGACAAGGCGCCCGCCTGGTCGCCCGACGGAGCGACCGTCGCCGTCGCCTCCGAACGGACGGGTTGGTACGAGATCCTGCTGGTGGATGTCGCCACCGGCACCGAGCGGCAGCTCACGACCGCGGCTGCGGACTTCTCCGAGCTCGCCTGGCACCCGGACGGCGAGCGCATCCTCGCCGTCTGTTGCCGCCGTAACCGCTTCGACCTCGTCAGCGTCGAGGTCGACGACGGTGGGGTGACGACACTCGCGCAGGGAGGTAGCTTCGGCGCTCCTCACTGGACGGCGGACGGTAGCGTCGTCGCGACGTACGAGGACGCAGGGACGGCTCCGCGGCTCGTTCGTGTCGCCGCCGGAGCTCCACCGGAGACCATCCACGCGCCGACGCCGCTCGCCATCCGCGCGGCGCCGCACGTGCGCCCGCAGGACGTCGTGTTCGCGTCGTTCGACGGCGTCGGGATCCCCGGCTTCCTCTTCCGCCCGCCGGGTGCGGCGGCGGACGCACCGGTGCCGGCGATCGTCTACCCCCACGGCGGCCCGACGAGCTACTACGGCGACGAGTGGGACGGCCACGCGCAGTACTTCGTCGACAAGGGCTATGCCTGGCTCGCGCTCAACTTCCGTGGCTCGACCGGGTACGGACGCGCGTTCGAGCGGCTGAACCACGACGACTGGGGCGTCGGCGACACGAAGGACTGCCTCGCGGCCGCGGACTTCCTCCGCACGCTCGACTGGGTCGACGGCCGCCGGCTCGGCATCTTCGGCGCGAGCTACGGCTCGTACCTGGCGTTGCTGTCGGTGACCGACGACCCGGAGCACCGTTTCCGCTGCGCCGTCGCCAAGTACGGCGACTGCGACATCCTCACCTCCTGGGCGCAGGGCGACCGCGGCGGCGTCCAGGACATGATGCGGATGATGCGCCACCCGTCCGCCGATCCGGACGCCTACCGTCGCGGCTCGCCGTTCCACCGGCTCGAGAACGTCGCCGTACCGCTCCTGATCGCGCACGGCGAGCTCGACGTCCGCGTCAATCCGCGCCAGTCGGAGCAGCTCGTCCAGGAGCTGCGCCGGCTCGGCGGCAAGCGATTCGAGTACGTCACCTATCCGACCGAGGCGCACGGCCTCCTCCGTGCAGGGCCCCAGATCGACTTCTACCGCCGTCTGGAGCGGTTTCTCGACTGGCATCTGATCTAGCCGCCGAACCGACTTGACTCAACGGTCAAGGGTCGTAATGATCGACTGGTTCCGGGGTTCGGGAGAGGAGCTAGTCGTGCGCGGACGTCGCCTCATCGTTCTGCTCGTCGCAGCAGCCGCTGCGCTCGTCGGCGTCGCTGCGGCGGGGGGCGCGGACGGCAGCCAGCCGGTCGTCTTCACCGTCGGCGTCACGAACGACTACGACACGCTCAACCCGGTCGTCGGCGTCGAGGTGCCGGACTACGAGGTCTGGAACCTCCAGTACGCGACGCTCACCGACAAGGCGGCCGACGACTTCCACACGATCCCGGGCCTGGCCGAGTCGTGGAAGGCCTCGGACGGCGGCAAGACGTACACCTACACGCTGCGCAAGGATCTGAAGTGGTCGGACGGGACGCCGCTCATAGGTCAACCTTGGTGTTGGTTTTGTTCGTTCCTTGAAATCTGAGAGCCCGCCCACGCCTAGATGGTTGATCGGTTAATCGGTGTAGGCGGCGAGTTCGCGGCTTGGCAGGC
>CAZOMP010000016.1:0-72696 GCA_964581085.1 uncultured Gaiellales bacterium
GCCTGCCAAGCCGCGAACTCGCCGCCTACACCGATTAACCGATCAACCATCTAGGGTGGAGGCGTGGAGATCAGCTGGGAGGAGATCCTGCGCAAGCGCACAGTGCACAGCCCCTTGCGCTACCCCGGCGGCAAGCGCCGGCTGGTGCCGTACGTCGCGGCCGCACTGAAGGCCAACCAACTCGAGCCCGATCTCCTCGTCGAGCCGTTCGCCGGCGGGGCCAGCGTCGCCTTGGAGCTCGCCGCCGACGGCTTGGTCGGCCAAGTGGCGCTCGCCGACCGTGACCCCTATGTCGCCGCCTTCTGGGATACCGCCTTCTTCGACTGCGACTGGCTGTGCCGCCAGATCGAGCAGGCTGAGGTCACTCTCGGAGAGTGGCAGCGGTTGAAGGCGAGCCGTTTCCGGACGCGACGGCAGATGGCCTGGGCATGCCTGTTCTTGAACCGGACGAGCTTCAACGGCACGTTGCACCGCCGTGCCGGACCGATCGGCGGCAAGGCCGCGAGGAGCGACTACGCGCTCGACTGCCGCTTCCCGCGCGCCCGATTGGTCACACGGTTGCGCGCGGTCGAGGCGCTGGCCACGGCCGGCAAGGTCAATTGCGTCGCGGCCGGAGACGCCCTCGAGTTCGTCGCGCGGATGCGGCGGGCCGCCGCCAAGGACAAGCAATCGTTGTTCTTCTATCTCGACCCGCCTTTCTGGGCCAAGAGCCAGACCCTCTACCGCCATTCGTTCGCCGCCGACGACCACCAGCGCTTGGCCTCGGCTCTGCGCTACCTGCGCGAGCCATATCTGCTCTCGTATGACCCTGCGCCGGAGATCGGCGCGCTCTACACCTACGCTCGACGCCAGACGGTCGAGCTCTTCTACTCGGCCACCCAGCGCTCCGCCGGCATGGAGCTCGTGATCACGAACCTCACCAAGCTGCCGCGCGACACGCGCCTCTGGCGGACGAATGGTGAGTGGCGGGTCTTGCGGCGCGCACCGGCCGCGAGCTAGCCGTTCCCGACGGGGTTGGTCCCTGAGACCGGCGTCGAGTTGCCGACCGAGGACGTTGCTACGGTCAGAGAGTGTCTGATCTGACGGTTGACAACGCACGCCCGTCTTTGGGCGCGCATCTACTGGCGGCGACCAGTCCGATGCGCGAACTGCTGGTGGACGCCGACCCGGTTGGGCATGTCTTCCGCTTCGTCGACTTCCGGGAGGCGCACGTTGTCACGAACGACAGCTTCCTCTATCCCGCACACGGGGTCCCCGAGCACTGCTTTTTGATCGCCTGCTCGGCAGACCTAGCCCGGCCTGATCTGGCAGGCGCCGTTGATCCTGACGATCAGGAGATCATCCTGCTGCGAGTCGAGGGCTCAATTGGACTACCAGACGAGGGCGATCGCCACCGGTTGCGAGCACGGGCGGCCTTCGACGTCTTGGCGGGGGCTCAGCAGACGCCTCCACGCGAGCGTGAGGAGGTTGTCGATCAGTTGACGGCGAGCGTCATGCAGACGTTCGCCCTCCGATGCCGTGTGCTCGGCACCTTCTATGACGAGCAGGTCGGCGGCAAGCCGACCTTGTTGTTCGGCGCCGACGTCGACGGCCTGTACGGCTCCTCGCACTACTTCGTTTACAAGCCCTACGACGCCAGCCTCGAGCGCATCGTCAACCACCTGCGCGCTGCGGGCGAGGAGCAGGCGCTGGTCGAGATCGGCGTCGTTCGCTACGCCTCGACGCGCCGGCGCGAGCTCAAGGCGTCCCGGGCCGGCAAGCCGACCAATGTCCCGGTCAAGGTCAACATTGTCGACTTCATCGGTCGCAAGAGCGCTCTCTTCGGCATGACCCGACTCGGCAAGTCGAACGCGCTGAAGACGATCTGCGCCCACATTGCAGAGTACGGCTACGAGCAGCAGCTGGCGATCGGCCAGCTGATCTTCGACCCAGCGGGCGAGTACGCCAACGTCAACGTCCAGGACCAGACGGCGCTGGCGCAGCTAGGGGAGACGCTGGTGCGCCGCTACCGCTACGGCGCCACCCAGACCGAGCTCAGCTCTCATCCCGACCTGTCCTCGCTGGCGCTCAATTTCTTCCGCGAGGAGCAGCTCGAGGCGGTCTGGAGCATGTGCCAGACCATCGCCCAGCAGGAGGCGACGGTGCCCGGCTTCTTGAAGGCCTTCGCCGACTCGGATCCGGTCGGCGTCAACGACGAGGCCGAGACGCAGGCCGAGACCTTCGGCAATAAGACGAAGACCGCGCGCGTGCACTTCCTTTTCTTCGCCATGCTGTTGAAGCTCGAGTTGGCACCGCCGCCAAACCTGCGTGTCCGCGCGTCGATGTCGAAACCGCTCCGCGACGAGTTGGCCGCGCTCGACCAGCGCGCAGCCTTCCTCGCCGACGACACGCAGCTCAGAGGCGACAACAAGCTCCTCAAGAACGGCGCCGTGCTGCTCTCCCCGGTCGAGGCGGTTCTGGTCGCCGAGTTGATCGCAGACAACGCGCAGTCCGACGCTCCCGGCGCGCAAGTGCAAGCCTGGTGGACGGCCTCGCCGCGCATCGCAGCGATGGGGGCGATGATCGTCCCGCGTGGCCATCGCGGCTTCAAGGCTTTGTTGGACGTCAAGCCCTTCCACTCACCGTTGGCCAGCGATGACTACGCGGTCAAGATCTACGACGACCTGGTCGCCGGGCGCATCGTCATCGTCGACCTGTCGAAGGGCACGGACCGCGTGTTGCAGTTCGCGAGCGAGCGAGTGATTCGCCACGTGCTGGCCAAGCAGGCCGCACTGTTTGCCGCCGGGCAGACTCCGCACCGGATCCAGATTTGTCTTGAGGAGGCACACCGTTTGTTCGCCCGCGACAAGTTCCAGCAGTCGACCTCGACGGATCCCTACGTGACGATGGCCCGCGAGGCGGCCAAGTTCAACCTGGGGATGATCTTCGCGACGCAGGAGCCGGCCGCCGTCGACGACTCAGTACTGAACCAGACATCGAACTGGATCGTCGCTCACCTCAACGACGAGGCGCAGGTCAAGCGCATCGAGGGACGCTACGAGTTCAAGCGCTTCAAGGACCAGATTCTCTCGGCCGAGGATCCCGGCTTCGTCCGCCTGAAGACCGCCAGCTCGCGCTACGTGCTGCCGGTGCAGATCCACCGCTTCGACGCCGAGATGATCAACCGCGTTCGGCAAAGCGCCGGGCTCGAGCCGCTGATGATCGACGACGTCGACGAGGCGCCGGCTTTCGCCGACGGGGTCGTGCCGGTCGAAGACGTCGCGCCGGAGTAGGTCATGCCCTACACCACTCACGAGGGCCGCTTCGAGCTGGCAAGCCCGCTTGGGCACGTGCCGACGGTCGAACACCCGCTCGTCAAGGCCGCCCTCCAACGCTACGAGCAGGTTGAACCGAACCTCGACGTCGGCTTGGTCGAGAGCCTGCTCATCGACTCGCTCGCGCTCGACGGCGCCGACCGCGTCGTTGACTGGACGATCTCCGTCGACGGCTCGACGCACGAGCACGAGATTGACCCGCGGTTCCCGTCCACACGTGCGATCTTCCTGCAGATCGCCGGCGTCATCGTCGACCTGCAGCGGCTGGCGACCCGCGTTGGTCCCTATGCTGACCCGGTCGCCATCGCCGCCGCCCAGCAACACTCCGTCGAGGCTGGCTTCCTTCCGTCCGGGAACCTCGTTGCCAAAAGCGGCCAGAACTCTGGCGACGCTTTCCGCGAGGAAATCTACCGCTTCTTCAACGAGACGAGGCTGGATCGTGAGGGCCCGACCCTGCTTGACGCCCTGTTGGCGACGTTGGCGGCGAGCCC
This sequence comes from uncultured Gaiellales bacterium, assembly GCA_964581085.1. Classification (GTDB taxonomy): domain Bacteria; phylum Actinomycetota; class Thermoleophilia; order Gaiellales; family Gaiellaceae; genus Gaiella. Next base: position 3,806 of record CAZOMP010000016.1, read on the forward strand.
GTTGGCCGCCCTAATCGAAAAGTGCGCCGCCTGCGCCGGGGACGTCGACCTCGACGTAACGCGGACGCCGCAACCCTGCCCGCTCTGCCAGGCGACGATCTACCCGACCGACTTCCTGCGCGCGCACGAGGCGCATGACCCGCATGGCTCGAACCTGACCGCGGCCGGGCGCGTCGTCGCCGCCGCCGAGCATCTAGCCCATGTCGCCGTCTTGCTCTACCTCAAGAAAGCGACGCCGACGAGCGCGACGGTGCTGGCCTCGACGGCGTTCATCGTCGACGGACCGTTGGCAGTCTTCGGCGAAACGCAGAAGCTCAAGGTGCCGCTGCTGGCGCTGTGGCAGGGCGTCTGCGCCGAGCTCAAGGAGAAGTCGATCGAGCCGCCGCTTCTGGTCGGTGTAGAGAAGACCGGCCGCGCGGCCGAGTACGCCGCTGCCGTCAAAGAGCACGTGCCGCCGGGGACATTGATGAAGCTGCCGGCCAGCTACATCGCCAAGTACATATATGTCGGCAGCGAGAACTTCGGCCAAGACACCTATTACGGACGCAAGTGGCTCTACAAGACGCGCGACGGCCGCATGCTGGTGATCAGCGTCCCGCCTCTGACGCCGGGACTCTCCCCTTACGCTCGCGGGGATCGGCTCGAGACCGACGACTATCCGACCCTGCGCGGCGTCTGTGCCCTCCTCGACCGCGTCGGCACACAGCTCTTTGCCGACGCGCTAATCCCGGTCGCCCTCGCACACCAGTGGGCGGCTTACCCGCTGCAGACGGCCGACCGCGTCTTCCGCCTGATGGTGGAGCGCGAGCTGCCACGCCGGCAGGTCATCGCGTCCTGAACGGCCTCGTCACCGCGCCCGGCAGCTCCAACGCCACCAGACCCGGAAAACTCGCGTCAACGTGATCAACGACTCCGGCGACGACGTGTTGATGAAGCTCGCGGTCCCACCGCTCAGCCCGCTACAGAGATATCAATGGCCCGGGTCGACGGGAAGCAGCCCGGACCGTTTCGCCGAGGCCGCGCGGCGATCGTCCGCTCGGGAGCCGTCACCGTGCTCTTGATCGTCTTCCGGTAGGCACGAGCAGGTTCACGGCTCCGTTCCTAGTTGTCGAGCCCGTCGACGAGCTCGCCGGGCTCATTCGTCGAGATCACCCGCCACGAGTCCCAGGTGATCTTGAGGATCACGACGGTAATCAGCAGGCCGATGATCGGGTCCGCGATCTCCGCGCCGAGCGCGACGGCCCCTGCACTGGCGACGACGCCGAGCGAGACGAAGCCGTCGGCGCGGGCGTGGTTGCCGTCGGCGACCAGCGCCGGGCTCGCGAGCCGCCGTCCGGCCTTCAGCCGGACCTGCGCGGCGAGCTCGTTTCCAAGGAATCCGATCACCCCGGCGAAAGCGACGGCCCACAGGTGGGAAAGCTCCTCCGGTTCGATCAGGCGCTGGATGGCTTCGTAGGCCGCGACGCAAGCAGAGATAAAGATCGCGAGCACGACCGCCATGCCCGCGAGCTTCTCGCCGCGCACGGAGCGGAGCAGGAAAGCGATGCCGATCGGAATGGCGGTGAGCGCGTCGCCGACGTTGTGAATCAGGTCGGCGAGGAGCGCGACCGAGCCCGAGAGCACGAAGATTGCGGTCTGGACGATGGCGGTGAGCCCCAGCACCCCGAGGCTCAGGAGGACGGCCCTGATCCCCGCCCTCGAACGGAGAATCGAACGGTCGAGGAGTCCGTGCGAATGTGCATGGCCCGGCAGGTGGTCGTGTCCGCCGCCGTGAGCGTGGTCGTCCTCGTGCCCTACCTCTCGCGTCTCCGGCGGCGCGCTTTCCGCGCGGCGGTGTTTCATCGGTTAGGAGGCGCGGGCCCGGCCGACCGGCTCCGACGCTCCGAGGCGCACATGCTCGATGTGGTAGACGGCCTCGTCGAGTAGGACGGCGACGTGGGTGTCGTGCAGTGCGTAGACGACGTGGCGGCCGCGACGCTCGCCCAAGACGAGCCCTAGGTGGCGAAGGAGCCGCAGCTGATGGGAGACCGCTGACTGCTGCATCCCGACCGCCTCCGCCAGCTCGCCTACGGAGCAGGGCGACTCGCGCAGCCGGCCGAGGATCTGGAGCCGGCTCGGCGTCGCGAGCGCCTGCATCGTCTGTGCGACCTCACGCGCGATCCCAGCGTCGATCGTGCCGACCGTCGAGCGCCCCGCGACTCCGTGACTCATGAGTCGATGATAACATGAAGACTTATGCAGATGTTCAGACAACGCCATCCACGCGGGGGCTGGGAGTGCGAAGGACGCTGTTTTCCGACGAACTCGGTCGACCGGGATCAGCGATCGCTGCGACACTGACGGCCTGTTCTGCCCGTTTTCCGAGCAGAAGCTGGCTCAACACATGCGCAGACGTGGACTCGCTCTTGGGGCGCTGATTGGCGTCGTCGCGCTCGTGACGGTGACCGCCCTCGTCCTTGGAGTCGGCCGAAAGGAGTCGAACCCCTCGAGCCTGCGCCTTCCTCAGAAGATCGTCGGGCCGGACCCGCTCGCGTTCGAGGAGGGGCGCACGTCGGCGTACGAGGGCGCCGCAGCCTTCGGCCTGAGCCACGCCCTGTTTGCGAAGAGTCCGGGCGGCGTCGCGGCGTCGGCGCGGCGCACCGCCGCGTTTCGGCCTATGGTCGAGGAGGCCGCTGCCGGAAGCGGGTTCGATGCCGACCTGCTCGAGGCGATCGTGTTCCTCGAGAGCGCCGGCCGACCGGACGTGATCGCCGGCGACGATGTCTCCCACGCCGCGGGGTTGACCCAGATCCTCGCGGAGACAGCGACGAGCTTCCTCGGGATGCGGGTCGATCTTGCGGCGAGCCGCCGGTTGACACGGAAGATCGAGGCCGCCCGCGCGCGCGGGGCCGCGCAGCTGGTCGGCCGACTCCAGGCAGCGCGGCGCCGGGTCGACGCCCGCTTCGACCCGGCGCAAGCGCTCGCCGGCACCGTCCGGTACCTCACCGAAGCCCGCCGACGTCTCGGGCGCGACGATCTCGCCGTCGTCTCGTATCACATGGGCATCGGCAACCTCACTGTAGTCGTGCGCGCCTACACCGGCCGGGCAAACGAGCCAATCGAGACCGTCGTCGACGAGGATGACCTCGACTACGCCCGCCTGTACTTCGACTCCTCGCCGGCACGTCACCGCGACGCCTGGGAGCAGCTCGCTGAATTCGGCGACGACTCGCAGACCTACTATTGGCGCGTTCTGGCGGCGCGCGAGATCATGCGGCTGTTCCGCGAGAGCCCAGCGGAGCTCGACCGCCTCGCCACGCTGCACGGCCGCGGCCCGAGCGCAGAGCTGGTGCTGCATCCCCCCAACGTCACAGAGCGCTTCGCCGAGCCTGAAGAGTTCGAAGCCGCGCTCGACCGAGGCGTCCTTGCGACGCTCCCCAACGACCCGGCGCGGCTGCACTTCCAGATCCGCCCCAAGCGAGCGTCGGCGAGTCCCTCCGTGTATCGAAGCCTCACGCCGCAGGCCGCGGATCTCCTCGGCTACGTCGCCGCCGAGGTGCACAAGCTGAGCGGCGACTCGACTCCGCTGACCGTGACCCAGGCGGCTTCCGACGAGGCAACAGCAAGCGCGACGCCCAGCGCAGCACCGCACGCCTCAGGCCATGCGAGTGGCGATTCGTTCGACGTCGGCCGGCAGTATGGATCGGGCGCCCAGGCGGAGGCGTTCCAATGGACGCTCGAGCGTCTCGAAGCGCTCGGCCTGATCGCGTGGTTCCGCGACGACAGCGTGATCCACGTCACCGTCTCACCGAACGCAGATGTTCGCCCTGCGCCTGCGAGGTTTCCATAGCACGCTGCCATTAGTGCGGGAACGATGCTGCGCGAGTCTTTAGCCTTGGTTGCGGGTGAGCGCGAGCCTCACGTCGTGTGCGAGGTTGGCGGGCGAGAGGTCGGCTCCGGGGTGTTGGGTCGCGAGCCAGGTGAGGTCGCGGCCGTAGATGCGGACGGGCGCGGAGTGGGTGTCGGCCTCGCCTGACTGGAGCGAGGAGAGGATCTGGAAGCGTCGCCACAGCTGCTTCATCTCGGGGACGCTCCCGGCCAGGTAGCGGATCGTGCGAGTGGCCCGGTGGCGGGCGAGGAAGGCGCGGATGCTCGGCCGCGTGTCGTCGCGTGGATCGGTGCTGAACGCGACGGCGACCACCCCTCGACGCTCGGCGGGTGTCAGCAGCGTCCAGGCTCGTGCGATCTGGCCGGCGATGATCGGGCACGCCTCGCGGCATTTCGTGTCGAGGAACGTGAGGACGACGACCTTGCCGCGCAGCTCTCCCGTGCGAACGAGGCGGCCGTTCTGGTCGAGGAGCGCGAAGTCGGGCATCGCGATCGTGGCGGGCGGCTCGCTGCCGCGAAACCGATCGCCTGCCGTGGAGGACTCGCCTCTCCCTGTCAGGAGGACGACTGAGACGGTCAAGCCGGCTACCAGCAATGCCGCGCCGGCGCTTGCCAGCATGAGCCTCACGACTCGCTCCCCAGGAGCAGGGCGAGGTCTCGTTCGAGTTCCTCGCGCGAGACGGCGCCGATTGCGTGGGCGACGATCCTGCCGCGAGCGTCAATGTAGTAGGTCTCGGGGACACCAGTGAGGCCGTAGGCGCCGTAGCTGCGCGAGCTCGAGTCGCGCACGGACGAATAGGGAACGTCGAGGCGATCGAGGAACCGGCGCGCATCGGCGACGAAGTCCTGGATGTCGAGGCCGAGGAACGCCACGTTCCGGCGGTACGCGCGTGCGGCAGCCGCAAGGTGAGGCGCCTCCTCCTTGCAGGGGATGCACCAGGAAGCCCAGAAGTTGAGCACGACCGGCGTGCCCCGGAGCTCGTCGAGCGAGACGCGATTGTCTGCAAGCGCGGCGCGCACGCGCGGGGGCCACAGCTGCGGCCGGTTCCAGATCACAGGCAGGTCGAACGCCGGTGCGACGGGACGGTCTCCACGTTTGATCGCGGCGACGAGGCTCGCGCCGCTCGAGCCCTGCGCTACCTTCCACACGAGGAGCGCCAGCAGCAGGGCGACGAACACGAGCGCGAGCACCTGGACGAGCGGGAGCGGGCCGGGGAGGCGCCGCCGGTGCGCCTGCTCTGGCTCGCTGTCAGTCGCCACGGCCGCCTCCGCCGCGGCGCATCCAGATCATCATCGCTCCCATCACGACCGGGCAGACCAGCACGAGCGCCACCGGCCAGAGCGCGCCCATCTAGCCCTCCCCTCCGGTGACCGTTGTCCAGGTGGCACCGAAATCGTCGGAGCGCCAGAGCGACCGGTCGAGGCCGATGACATAGGCGATTCGCGGGTCGCCCGGCGACCACGCGACCGGCCCGGTGCCTGCCTCGAGCGCCAAGGCCTGCTTCCAGGTCATCCCGCCGTCGGTCGAGCGGAGCACGCCCGGCCCGGAAGCGAGTACGAGCCGCGGCCGCGAGGGATTGACGGCAAGGCCCATCACGCTCGCCCGGACGATCCCCGCCCAGTCACGGCCGTCGTTCGCGCTTGCCGCTAGCCCCTGTCGTTCCATGTCGCCGGCGAGTAGCGTCCCGTCGCTCAGCACGGCAAGCGCCATCACTCCGGGGCCGACGACTCGCGAGACGAGCGAGAAGCTCCGGCCGCCGTCGGTCGAGCGATAGAGCCCCTGACCGGCGATCGCGGCGTAGAAACGGTTCGAGTTCCGCGGGTCGACGGCGAAACCATGGACGTCGAGGCTGGGGAGCCCGGACGGCCTGACCTCCTGCCAGGTGATGCCGCCGTCGGCGCTCTTCGCAAGCACGTCGTGTCCGGCAGCCCAGATCGTCTTGCCGTCCGGCTGCGCGAGGTTCATTGCATCGTTGCCGTCCAGTTCGGCCTTCGTCCACGTGCGCCCGCCGTCGCTGGAGCGGAAAAGACCCTCGTGCGTGCCCAGGACGAGCGCGCTGGCGCTCTCCGGTGCAACGAGCAGTGAGTGGTAATCGGCCGCACGCGGGAGCCCCACGGCAGTGGACGAGTCATTGCCCGAGTCAGTCGCCAGTACGGTGACGATCACGGCGACCGCTGCGAGCGCCGCCGTCGCGGCGACTGCCAGCAGCCACTTCGGGCGGGACGGTGTGTCAGTGCGCTTCCGCAGCCCCTGAACGCGAGGCGTCGAGCGCTTCCGGTGCTTCGTCGTTGGTGTCGCCACGTTGCACCCTCCTTGGTCGAGAACGGATCGCCAGGCACCGCGCATATGCGCGCGCGGGAATCACGCCCGTCTCAAAGCAGGAAGCACTGCAACGCCGCAGGTGAGGCCCGACCCATCGGGGCAACCCGCCGGACGACGAGCACCGGAGTCGTCACCAAGACGAGCACCAGTGCCGCCCACATCTCGATCAGCGCCGGGGTCGAGAGACCGCCCAACGTCCGCTCCACCGCCTTCAACGGCTGATCGCTGAAGCACGCGCACGCGAACCCGACCATGAGCAGGACCAGCACCAAGAGCAGCAGGAAGACGATCACCGGCGCACGCCGACGGATCCGCTCGAGCCCGGTCACGCCGAACAGAATATGAGGCGACGGGTGAGGGACACGCCACCAGCTTGACACGCCCGGGTCGCCGTGAGAGTCTCTACCGGTCAAGTCCCGTGGGCCCTCGGGTTCGCGGGACTTGGCGTTTTCTCGACGTTGACGCAGAACGCGGGCGGGGCTGGCTCAGCGTCTGCGCGATGTGAGCGAGTCGTCTCCTACCGCGGCGCCGGCGCCTGGTCCGTGTAGATCGCGTCCGCGTCCAGACGAGCAACCTCTGCCGTCGTTGAGTCGCGCAGGGTGTGCCGTGCACCGACCCAAGCGTGGTCGCCGCCTACGGCTCGGGTGCGCCGGCACTCGTCTTCGCCTGCCCGGCGGACGTGCCCCGGGGTCTCGTGGGAATCGTCACGACGAAGCGGGCACCGGTTCCTGGCCCCTTGCTTTCGGCGCGGAGCCGGCCGTCGTGGGCCTCCACGAGGGCGCGCGCGATTGCGAGGCCGATGCCGCTTCCGCCGCGTGCGCGAGCGCGCCCGCTGTCGATACGGTAGAAGCGCTCGAAGACGCGGGGGAGATGCTCGGGCTCGATTCCCTCGCCCGAGTCGGAGACGGTGAGCTCGACCTCGTTTCCGGCACCGTCGGCTGTCAACTCGACGCGGCCTCCGGCCGCTGTGTGGCGGAGCGCGTTGTCCAGCAGGTTCGCGAGCACCTCTGCGATCCGATCCCTGTCGACGGTGACCATCGGGAGGCGAGCGGCGGCCACTGTGTCGAGGACGACGCCTTTCGCTGCGTATGCGGGGGCGGCCGCCCGGACTGCATCTGCGACGATCGAGGCCGGGGCGAGTGGCTCCAGATGGAGGTCGAGCTGTCGCTCCTCCGCTCTCGACACCTTCTGGAGATCGTCGACCAGCCGGCGGATGCGGCCGCCTTCCGTCTCCAGCACGGACCACGTCTCCGCGGTCGGGGGGACGACACCGTCTCGCACCCCCTCGACATAGCCCTCGATCGTCGCGAGCGGTGTCCGCAGCTCGTGCGCGAGGTCGCTGAGAAGCCGGCGGCGCCTGAGCTCTGCGGACTCGAGCGAGGCAGCCATGTCGTTGAACGCCGCCGCGAGGATTGTCAGCTCGTCGGATCCCGTCACCGGGACACGTTCGCCGTAGTTGCCCTGCGCGACCCGCTCGGCGGCATGCGCGAGCTGTCGGAGAGGGCGAACGATGCGCACGGAGAGAAACCAGCTGACGGCCGCCGCAGTGAGGGCCGCCGCCACGACGGCGACGGAGAGCGCCACGAGCAGGGCGTCGTCGAACGCTTGGTCGAGATGGTGGGACACATCCTGGGGGACGATCCCGAGCGCGTCCCGCACGTGTCCCCTAAAGAGACCCGGCGCGATCGAGAGCGCGACGAGGAGGAGCGTCACGCTGCCGGCGACGATGACCAGAAGCTGCGCGAGGATCAGCTTGCCGGCGAGGCTGTGGCGGAGCCGGCGAATCACTGGCCGGGGCCCATGCGGTATCCGACGCCCCTGACCGTGCGAACGTAGCGAGGCGCAGCGCCGTCGTCGCCGAGCTTGCGGCGCAGGTTGGCGATGTGGACGTCGACCACGTGCTCGTCCCCGAACCAGGTCGGGCCCCAGACCCGTTCGAGCAGCTGCGCGCGCGAGAACGCAACACGCGGGCTGTCCGAAAGGGCGTCGAGGAGGTCGAACTCGAGACGCGTCAGCTCGACGAGACGATCGCCCTGCCGGACCTCGCGCGCGAGGGGATCGATGACGAGGTCGCCGAAGCGCCGCGCCGACGTAGAAGGGGTCTCGCCACGTGGCCGACGGAGCAGCGCGCGGACGCGGGCGACGAGCTCACCCGGTGAGAACGGTTTCGTCACGTAGTCGTCGGCCCCGGTCGAGAGCCCGACGATCTTGTCGACCTCGTCCGCGCGCGCGGTGAGCATGATGATGTAGGCGTCGCTGAAGCTGCGGATCCGCCGACAGGCCTCGATGCCATCGATACCCGGGAGCATCACGTCGAGCACGACGACGTCCGGGTGGAGCTCGCCGACGAGCTCGACGGCGCGTTCCCCGTCGCGCGCCGTCGACACGTCGAACCCCTCGCGCTCCAGGTACGAGCGCACGAGCGCCACGAGCGGAGCCTCGTCGTCGACGACGAGCGCCCGCGGACGCGCAGGCTGCGCACCACCCGCGGGCGCGACCTCCGGGCTCACTCGCTCATCGAGACGAAGCGACCGTGCCACCAGTGGAACCAGACGCCGCCGGTCGACGCATTGACCGACAGCATCCCGGTCACCTTGCCGTTTCGAAGGGTGTGCAGCGTGTAGTAGCCGGGAAACGACTCGGGCTCGGCGGCCGTGACGCCGGTCCCGTTCCGATCGAGCCAACGCCGCGCGATGCCGCGCGCCTCGGCCGCCGTGATGCCCCCCTTGCCCGTCCGCACGGGTGCGATGCTCGAATCGCCGCCCGCCATCATTCCCGCGCTGCCCATCATCGCGGCGCCGCCCATCATGCCCGCGCCGCCGGCCATTCCTGAACGGCCCATCATCCCGGTGCCGTTCGACGTTCCGGTTCCACCCATCATCCCGCCACCCATCATCCCGCCACCCATCATCCCGTAGCGCGTGTTCCACATCATCGCCGGGCCGTACTCGAGCCAGACCGAGCCGCTCGTCGGGTCGACGAGCACCTCTGTTGCCAATGGGCCATTCCGCTCGCGCAGCTCGGCGTAGTAGTTGTTCGTGAAGCGCATCACCTCACCGACCCGGAGGTCGAGCCGGTCCGCGAAACGCTGCGCCTGACGTCGAGCGGCCGCGAGGTCACCGACCGGCTGACCGCCACCGCTGCGCGACAGTCCCATCATCCCCGAGCCGTAGCGGCCCATCATCCATCCGTTGTCGTCCGTGCGAGCGACCGCCCAGCCGACCGAGACCACGAGCGCGGCTGCGGCTGTGAGCAGCACCACGAGAGGCAGTGTCCTTGCTCTCATCACGCTCACACCCTGTCGGCGCGTGCGCCGCGGAGCTTGGCCCGCAGCTCGTCGTAGGTCGCCGCGTCGATCTCGCCGCGTGCAAGGCGCCGGTCGAGAATCTCATCCGGCCGCTCGACCCTCTCCGTTGCGTCTCCCGTCCCGCGAGCGGGGAACAGACTCGCGACCGCCCAGACGATCGCCGCAAGCAGGGCCACCCAAAAAACCGTCATCAGGAGCCAACCCGCGACTCCCATCCCGTCCCATCCTTCCATCATCGTCGGCCTCCTTGTCCTCTCATGCTCACGACGGTAGGCGGGACGGATCAAGCCTGAACCAGAGGGGTGATCAAGATTCGGTCAAGCCCGTTCGAGAACGTACCGATATATCAACAGGTGTTAGGATGAAGTGGTGGACGGCGATCAGTGCGATCTCCTCTGCCTCGACCTCGAAGTCGCCGAGTCGCTCCGAGCACGCCGTCTCTCTGGTGTTTCAGCAGAACGAGCCGCAGGACGAGCACGCGCGCTCGCCGACCCGACACGGCTGTCGCTTGCGGCCGCGCTTGCGGAGGCCGAGGAGCTCTGCGTCTGCGACCTCGCGTGGATCGTCGAGCGCTCGCAGAATCTCGTCTCGCACCACCTCCGGCTTCTCCGCACGGCAGGGGTCGTGGGCTCGCGTCGCGACGGCAAGATGGTTCTCTACGGGATCACGGACGAGGGCCGCGCGCTACTCGATGTCGTCCTCGGCACCACCGTAGGCTCGTGAGCACAGCGACGCGTGAGCTGACCGTCGTTCAGCCGCCCCCGTCTGCACGCAGCCGAGAGTGGCAGGAGGCAGCCAGAAGAGCGCGGCTGCTGTCCTGGATCTCACTCGCGTGGATGGGCGCAGAGGGAGCGATCGCGCTGACCGCCGGGGTCGTCGCCGGCTCGATCGCGTTGATCTCCTTCGGTATCGACTCCGCGATCGAAGGCTTCGCCAGCCTGGTGATCGTGTGGCGCTTCACTGGCGCGCGCCTCCATTCCCACGCGGCCGAGCAACGGGCGCAGAAGCTCGTCGCGATCCAGTTCTTCGTGTTCGCGCCCTACGTCGCGTACGAAGCGATCGACAAGCTGATAGCGCGTGATCACCCGGGCGCGAGCTGGGTCGGGATCGTGCTGGTCACAACGAGCGTGATCGGGATGCCGCTGCTCGGAATCGCAAAGCGTCGACTCGCGGTCACGCTCGGATCGGTCGCCACGCGTGGAGAGGGGACGCAGAATCTGCTCTGCGCGTACCTCGCGGCCGCGGTTCTCGTCGGCCTGCTCGGCAACGCGCTGTTCGGGCTGTGGTGGCTCGACCCCGCGGCCGCGCTCGTCGTGGCCGCCGTCGCCGTGCGCGAGGGGATCGAGAGCTGGCGCGGCGAGGGCTGCTGCGCAGCCTGCTGACCGCGATCGGCTTTCCCGTCCGGGGGTAGTCAGAGACCGAGCGCTCGCTTGCCGAGCAGCCTCCACTTTCGGGCGAACTCGGAGACCGACCAGGTCAGCTTGCCGCCGCTGAGCGGGTCGTTGGCTGTGATGGTCGAGCCGCTGATGCCGGTGAGGACGACGACGTGCTCCCCGAAGTTCGCGACGACCGGCTCGCCCGTCGGTGTCCGCCACCTCCGGTACGGCCCCTGCGAGAGACCGATCCACGCCATCACCGGCCTCCGCGCCCGGAGCCGGTCGACGATCGCGCTCACGTTCCGCCGGCTGAGGTCGTCGAGTTGCACCCCGTGCCGCCTCGCGAGTAGCCGGATGGGCGTCTGGTAGACGCCAAAGCCCCCAGCCGTTCCGCCACCGGCGACCCGCCCGACGAACCCGGCATCGGGGTCTCCCCAGATCCGCGAGTCCTCCGCGGCGACGATGGGATCGAGCGGGCCGCTTTTCGCAACCTCTCGCTGGAGGACGCGTTGGTCGACGCGAACCCCCGCGGACGCGAGCAGCATCGACAGCGACGCCGTCTCGCAGTTGTTGCGAAATGCCTGCTTCAGCAGGGGGACGGGTCCGGGTCTCGGTCGCTGCACGGGGGTCGACGTTCGAGCAGGGGGCGCGATCGCCGCGTGGGACCGTGCGTCGGCTGTCACCTCGCGCGCCGCGAACGTGACGGCAGTGACGGCCGCGAGAAGGAGGACGGCGCCTTTCACGCGGATCCGTCGACCGGGCGGCGCGCGACGGCGATCCCGGCTTCGTTCGCCGCCATCTCCACGTGCACGCCCACGAATCTGCGGGCCTCGAGAAGGCTCCGCCACCGCTCGGGGGTCGTGGGATGCTCCCATCGGCCCGTCGCGATGCGGCCGGCGTTGCGCGCGATACGTACGAGGCCCGCGGGGCCTTTGCGCGCGACGGCCACGACCATGCCGGCGAGGATGCGGCGGTCGGAGGCGCGGAGCGACAGCCCGAACATCATGTCGCAGACGACGAGCCGGCCGCCCGGACGGAGGATCCTGCGTGCCTCGGCGAGCGCGAGCTCCTTGCCGTCGTCGACGAGATGATGGAACGCGTAGCTCGAGACGATGACGTCGGCGCTCGCATCCTCGAGCGGTACCTCGCGGAGGTCGGCGCGGAGGCACGTGAGTGTCTCGAGTCCTTCCCGCCGGGCTCGCTCCGCGAGTCGATCGAGCATGGGCTGGCTGTAGTCGACGGCGACGACGTTGGCGGCCAGGCTTGCCGCCGGAATCGAGAGGAGACCGGTACCGGCGCCCAGATCGACGACCGTCTCGTGTTCGTCCGGGGCCGCCAGCTCGAGGACGCGGGCGGCGAGCCGCTCGAAGACGGGCGTGGCTGCGACCTCCTCCCATGCGACGACGCGGTCATCCCAGGGCGTCGCCGACGGAAGGCGAGGCGCGCCGGCGAGCGTGAGGGGTGCTTCGAGATTGCGAATGGACACGTGCTTCTCCCTTCGTGCGATGTGAGTGATCCGACGAGCCCTGCGAGCAGGGCAGATCGGCGACTCACAGCCGCAGGGGAAGGGAGCTCGGCGTGCCGAACCCGAACGAGGGGATTTCGGCGGGAACAGATGGAGGCGCGCGCGCGGGCAGCGCTGCGGCGACGAGACTCGTGAATCGAGCGACCGGAGCGAAGGCTGCAGCGGTCACTAACAACACGGCGATACCGACGCACAGCACGCCGATCTCTCCAGCGAGGCCCTCGTGGCCCTCGTGCAGCATCGTGAGGGCGACGAGGAGCACGACCAGGAGCACGACCAGCGGTCCCACCACAGGATGCCGCCGTCCGCGGTCGATGAGCCGGTGCAGGCGGATCACGGCCACACGCTAGACGACGCCTCCGCTGCCACCGCTCAGTCCCTTCACGCCGCCTTCACGACTTGGTCGGTCCACTGTCACGGCCCCGAACCGAGCAGGACCGCAAGGTCCCGCTCGAGCTCCACACGCGACACGGCGCCGACGGCGTGCGCCACGACCCGCCCTCGCTCGTCGATGAAGTAGGTCTCGGGGACGCCCGTGAGGCCGTAGGCGCCGTAGGTGTGGGGGCTCCCGTCGCGCACGGAGGGGGAGGGCACGCCGAGCCCGTCGAGGAAGCGACGCGCATCGGTCGTGAAGTCCTGGATGTCGAGACCGAGGAACGCCACGTCATCGCGGTGTGCACGTGCTGAAGCCGCGAGGTACGGAGCCTCCTCCTTGCACGGCTTGCACCAGGAGGCCCAGAAATTCAGGACGATCGGCGTGCCCCGAAGCTCGGCCAGCGAGACTCGGCTGTCAGCGAGCGCGGGTCGCACGCGCCGAGGCCACATCTGCGGTCGGTTCCAGATGACCGGCAGATCGAACGCCGGCGCGGCCGGGCGGTCGCCGCGCTTGACCGCGGCCACGAGGCTCGCGCCGCTCGAGCCGCGCACCACCTTCCACACGAGGAGGGCGAGAAGGAGCGCGACCGATGCGAACGCGAGAACTTGGAGGACCATGAACGGTCGGAGGCGCCGCCGGGCGTGCGCCCCTTCCGACCGATGGCCGTCACTCGTTTGCACGGCCACCCGGGGACGCGAAGTGCGGCCCGCTGTACGCCGGAGCCGGGCAGCGGGCGGACTGGCGTAGCCGCACCACGAGCGATGTCGAGAGGAGCGCCAGCCCACCCAGCGCAAGGTACGGCTGCGCTGCCGCGAAGAAACCGAGCGCGCCTCCCGCGCCGATGAGGGCCACGACGAGCTTGTTGCAGACCGGGCATCCGATCGCGAAGAACGACATGAGCCCCCCGCCGGCTGTTGCGGCGGAGGTCGAATCGAGCGGCGCGTGCCGAACGTAGGTCGCGCCGACGAGACCCGCGAGGACGGCCGTCGTCGCCCAGACCGGGTAGGCCCACCAGTGCACGGGAGTCATACGAACGTAGAACGGGTTCGAGACGATGTCGGTCGGAAGCCCGGTAAGCAGGCTCACCGCAACGGCACCGGCGGCCGACACGAGCCATTGGCGTCGCGTGAATGTCCTGAGCTGGCGAGCCGTCTCGAACATGGTGGTTCGCATGAGGCGCGAAGTCTGGCCCGGCCGTTTGAAGAACCCGTGAACGGCCTGCGTCGCGACCCGTCCGCGTGCCGGCACCGCGGCGATCCCGTGCGGGCCTGGACCGACGCGAGTCGAGCGGGCCACCCGGCCTGCGCCGCGTTGACATCGGCGTGAGCGCGAATGTGGCAGATCTGGCCGGATCTCCACCGGATCTTCACATCGGCGGCGTAGCGTCGCCTCGTGCAAGCCCTCCTTGAGGCCCGCCCGGGCTCAGCGCCGTGATCGAGCTCGGGCGGGCCGCACTCGTCCTCTGTCTCGGCAAGGAGAAAGAGGAACGCCATGACACGACAGGCGCGACGCACGTCGAGTAGCCGACGAAAAGGCCCCACTCCGCGCCGCCGAGCACCCGAGCCGGAGGAGACGCGACCGCAGCAGGTCGTCAATCCTTTCGCCGAGCGACGCTACCGTCGCAGGCCGTCCTGGCACAGGGCCGTGGGAGGACTCTCGATCACGATCGGGCTTGCGGTCATCGTCGTCAACTACATCGACTACGCCGACCTGCGTTTGCTGCCGGGCGGGCACCAAGAGTGGTACTTCGCCGTGGGCTTCGTGGTTGCCGCCTCGGGAACTTGGTGGCTCGGGTTCCTCGACGGGCGCCGGTAGATCCCCGAAGGAGGCTCACTCCCCGTCGCGCTTGCCCGCTCCCGGCGGGGGAGGCTGATGTCGCCGCCGAGGGCGTCGTCAGACGAAAGACAAGGCGACGATCACGACGAGGACACCCAATCGCCAGAAGCCCTGGGCCTTACCGGCCCGCGCGCCCGCTCGAGAACCGCTCACGATGCCCACGCCTCCGTCCCCGATGACCCAGGAGGGGGAACTGTCTCCGGACCGTGCGATGATCCGTCAGACTGTGGTACCCAGATGCACGGTGGTTCGCGATCGCGTGACTTGCTCGGTGCGCGGGCCTCTCAGGGTCCTGACGAAGGTCCAACGGCGCACGAACTGCGCCGCACGGCACTGCCCTGACGTAGTCGCGAGCTGCAGAGGAGGGAGCAAATGGCAGCGATCAAGATGGTTGTCGAAGAGGACGCCACAGGCAGGGTCAAGGACATCTATGAGGAGATCAAGGACACCTTCGGAATCGACTTCGTGCCGAACCTCTACCGGGTGATGGCTCCGAACCCGGCCTACTTGGAGGCGAACTGGAACAAGGTCAAGGCGGTGATGATCGAGTCCGAGCATCTCGATCGGTTGACCAAGGAGATCATCGCGGTCGCTGTATCCGCGGTAAACAGCTGCGATTACTGACTGCGCGTCCACACTTCTGCGGTGCAGAAGTTGGGATTGGGCGACGAGGCCGTGCTCGAGTTGATGGCGGTCGTCGACCTGTTCAGTGGCTTCAACAAGCTGATGGATGGCCTACGGGTCGAGCCGGATGAGAAACCGTGGTACGGCTGAGGGTCGGGAGCTTGAATGCCGTGAGCATTCATGATCGCTGCAGCTGCAACGGCCAGGGCCACAAGTGCGTTGCTCGTGCCGCAGCGCGGGTGGCACGCATGCAGCGTGAGGGCGGGGCCGCGCGTCCGCGGCTCACCGGGCGCGGCGAGGGAGCTTGAGCCGTTTGAGCGCGAGCGCGTTGACGGCGACGAGGACGCTGGAGCCGGACATGGAGATCGCTGCGATCTCGGGCCGGAGCGTGAGGCCCCATTTGGAGAAGACCGGCGGCGATGGGGAGCGCGCGCGAGTTGTAGCCGATCGCCGAGCCGAGGTTCTGGCGCATCTTGCGGAGCGTGCCCGGTCGAAGAGGCGGTAGTTCGCCTCGCTGCCGTCGGCGCTGTAGATCAAGCCCGGCCCTTTCGAACTGACGGATCGCCTTCGCGGGCATGCCGTGCGGCGGGCGAGCTCGCCGCAAGGTCATCAGCCGCTCGCCCCTCTGCTCCTCGTCCTGCCGCCGAAACATCAGAAAGAGATGATATAAGTTCAGACATGGCGGGTGCGATCAGTGCCTCTCCGTTCCGGCTTCCCGCGGCTCCGCTGGAGACAGATCTGGTGGCGAAGTACTTCCGCGGGCTGGGCGATCCGATCCGGCTGCGCATCCTCGAACTGCTCCAAAGCGAAGAGGAACTCAGCGTTGGCGAGCTCGTCCGCCGGCTCGCGCTGCCGCAACCGAAGGTGTCGAATCACCTCGCGTGCTTGCGCTGGTGCGGCTTCGTCGAGGCGCGCCGGGAGGGTCGAACGGTCTACAACCGAATCGCCGATCGGCGCGTCGAGTCGATACTGGAGCTGGCGCAGTCCCTGCTTGCCGACAACGCCGAGCATGTCGCCGCCTGCTGCCGGATCGAGGAGCCGGGGCGATGAGGCGGCCGCGGGTCGAGATCCTCTATTTCGAGGGCTGCCCGAACCACGGGCCGGTGCGGGCGCTCGTCGAGCGGCTCGCGGGGGAGCTTCGCGTCGAGCCGGTGATCGAGCTTGTCGAGGTCGTCGACGCTGAGGCGGCCGTCACGCTCCGATTCCTCGGCTCCCCGACCGTGCGGGTCGACGGCGTCGACGTCGAGCCGGGCGCGGACGAGCGCCGCGAGTTCGTGCTCTCCTGCCGTGTCTATCGCGGCGAGAGCGGCTTCTCCGGGCAGCCCGAGGAACGCTGGATCCGCGACGCCTTGGTCGAGGCGACGACGTGAGTGGCGCAGGCGCGAGCACCGCCGCCGTGCTCGCGGCCGCGGCGATCCCCTCCTCCAAGCTCGGGCCGGCCCGCCACGCCCGGCTCTCCGAGCCGGAGCGCGAGCTTTACTTCTGGATCCTCCGCCGCTTCGCTACGAGCGGCCGACCGAGCAGCGCCGAGACGCGGGCGGCGGCCGAGCGGCTCGGGCTCGAAGCCGGTAGCGCGCTCGTGGCGCTCGCGCGCGTGGACCTGGTCCATCTCGGCCCAGACAATGAGATCGCGGTCGGCTATCCGTTCTCGGGCCGGCCGACCGCGCATCGGGTTCGCTTCCCGGGCGGGCATGAGGCGGACGCGATGTGCGCGATCGATGCGCTCGGGATCGCGCCGATGCTCGGGGAAGCCATCGAGATCGAGTCGCGCGACCCGGTGAGCAGCGCTGAGATCCGGGCGCGGGTCGCACCCGACGGCTCCGCAGCGTGGTCGCCCGACTCGGCGGTCGTCGTCGCCGGCGCGATGGTCGCCGGGGGCGACTCCTGCCAGGGTTGCTGCCCGGTACTGAACTTCTTCGTCTCGCCGGCGACCGCGGAGCGCTGGCTCTCCAAGCACCCACAGGTGCGCGGCACCGTGATCTCGATGCGGGAGGCTGCCGCCGCCGGACGAGCGGTGTTCGGCGACGTGCTCATGCAGAGCTGATGCCGAGATCGATCGACCGCCACGAGGTGCAACAGCTCATCGCCGAGCAACAGGCGCAGCTGGTCGAGGTGCTGCCTGCCGCCGAGTACGCGGACGAGCACCTGCCTGGAGCGATAAACATCCCGCTCAAGGAGCTCGACCGCGAAACGGCGAGCCGGCTCGACCAGACGCGACCGGTGATCGTCTACTGCTACGACACCCAGTGAGACATGAGCCCACGAGCCGCGTCGCGGCTCGAAAGCATCGGCTTCGAGCAGGTCTATGACTACACCGCTGGCAAGGTCGACTGGGGCAGCTTCGGTCTCTGCCTCGAAGGCACGGAGGGAAGTGAGACGCGCGTCGGCGCCCATGTCCGGAGCGACGTCCCGAGCTGCCGGTCCGACGATCGCCTGCAGGTGGTGTGCGAGCGCCTCGACGAGACCGGCTGGGACACTTGCTTCGTCCTCGATGACGAGGGCGTCGTGCTCGGCCGGATCGGGCGCCGCGCGATCCGCAGCCGAGAGGACATCACGGCCGAGCAGGCGATGACACCCGGCCCGAGCACGATCCGCCCGAGCGCCCGCCTCAAAGACGTGGTCGAGCGGATGCGACGCCAGAACCTGACGAACCTTCCCGTCACGACCCCAGACGGCCGCCTCCTCGGACTCCTCACCCGTCCCGATGCCGAGGCCGCACTCCGCAACGCCGTCAATACAACTTGACGGGCATGCGCTCGTCAAGCTACGTTGACGCAGATGGTCGAGCCGGGCGATGTCGTAGCGCAGACGGCAAGCGAGGATCCGCAAGTCGGGCTGCGCGGGGTCGCCTCATTGCGGGCGCTGCTCGAGGCGGTCGAGGAGCTGCAGGTGCGCCGTGCCCGCGAACTCGGCTGGAGCTGGCAGCAGATCGCCGCGCTGCTCGGCGTCTCCAAGCAGGCCGTCCACCAGAAGTACGGCACGGGCGAGCGGCGCAAGCGACGGACGCTGCGATGAGACTGCTCCCCCGCCGCCGCCCCGGCCCGCGTGCCAAGACAGCCAGACCAGCGGAGCCATACCTCGCGGCTGGCGCCGAGCAGGCGCGCCGGCTCGGGCATAGCTACGTCGGCACCGAGCACGTGCTGCTCGCCCTGATCCGTAACCCGGACGGCAGCGCCACCGCGGTGTTGCAGCAACTCGGCGTCAGCACCGACACGGTCGAAGAGCGGCTCGCGCGCTGGCTGGCCACCTCCGAGCCGAAGATCGACCCGGAAGCGCTCGCAGCCTTGGGAATCGACCTCGAGACGGTGCGCGAACGCCTGGAGCAAACCTTCGGGCCGGGTGCGCTCCAGCGAACCCCCGCCTGCCTCGGCATCTGTCCACGGCTGAAGATGGCGCTGGCATACGCGGTCGACCACGCAGACGGGCACCCAGTCACCGACGAACACATCCTGCGCGGCATGCTCAGCGTCCCCGACTCGGTCGCAGCCCGCATCCTCACCGAGCTCGACGTCCGGTAGCGATCGGCGGACCATGCTGCGATTTCAGACAGCGCTCCAGAGCGACGCGAGACGCCGTGTCTACCTCCCGCTCCCTGGCGAGCCCGAGGTCAGGCACCTGGCAGGGACGGTCAACGGGATGCGATATCGGGGCGCAGTCGAGTCGATCGACGGCTCGCCGGCGCTCGTGCTCGGGCCAGCCTGGCGTCGAGGCTGCGGCCTGGAGGCGGGGGACCGCGTGAGCGTCGAGCTCGAGCCGGAGGGGCCCCAGCGGCGCGATCTCGCCCCCGACCTTGCCGCCGCGCTCGACGCGTCGCCTGCGGCCGCCGCGTTCTGGGACGACCTCGCGCAGTTCTACCGCAGGGCCCATCTGCGCTGGATCGACGCGACGAAGCGCAGCCCGGCGCTCCGGGCGGAGCGGATCGCCACCGTCGTGGCGCTGCTCGAGCGCGGAGCTAAGGAGCGGCCTTGATAGAGCTCGCACTGCTCGAATCGACCTCTCCGACCTCGAACAGCCCGCCTCCCCGCGGGCGGCGGCGGCGCCGGCAATAGCGCTCGCATCCGGTCTTCGGCCCTGCCACCGCCATGGCCCGGCCCGCCTCGGAACGTGCCGAGCACGACGAGATCCGGACGCTCGCAGATGGCGTCATCGCCACCAGAAGGCAGAGATCGAGCGGAGGATGAGTGTGCCGCTTCGGTGAGTCACCCGATGAACGGCATGGACCACCAGTAGGCAGGTGGCCGGGTAGCCGGCTTTGGCTGGCCGCCGGGCCGGAATCTCTGGTTTATCGCCCGCGACTCACGCCTCCTGAGCGCGAGGCTCCGGTCGCTCGGGACGAAACGGAGACCCCCCACCGTGTCTTGAATCGAGACCCGGAAGCCTCAGACGCTTCAGGGCGAGCGCGTTGACGGCGACGAGGATGCTGGAGCCGGACATGGAGATCGCTGCGATCTCGGGCCGGAGCGTAAGGCCCCATTTCGAGAAGACTCCGGCGGCGATCGGGAGCGCGAGCGAGTTGTAGCCGATCGCCCAGCCGAGGTTCTGCTTCATCTTGCGAACCGTGCCCCGGCCGATCGTCACCGCGGTCGGGACGTCGAGGGGGTCGGAGCGCATGAGCACGACGTCGGCGGTCTCGATCGCGACGTCGGTGCCGGCGCCGATCGCGATCCCGACGTCGGCCTGGGCGAGGGCGGGCGCGTCGTTGACCCCGTCGCCGACCATGGCGACGTCGTTTCCTCGTTCCTGCAGCGTCTTGACGACCCCCGCCTTGTCGCCGGGGAGCACGTCCGCGATGACCTTTCCGATTCCGAGCTCGGTTCCGATCCGCTCGGCAGTCTGTCGGTTGTCGCCGGTGAGCATGACGGCGTTGATCTGCTGCCGTTCGAGCGCCTCGACCGCGGCGCGGGCGGTCTCGCGTGGTGCGTCGGCGATCGCGATCAGGGCGACCGCGCGACCGTCGATTGCCACCTGAACGACCGTGCGCCCCTCGCCGGCGAGCTCACGCGCGCGCGGCATGAGCCCGTCGAGCTCGATGCGCTCCCGCTCGAGTAGGCGACCGTTGCCGATGGCGAGCTGCTTGCCTTCCACGGTCGCGAGGGCGCCATGGCCGGGTACCGCCTCGAAGCGATCGACCTTCGCCGTACCAAGGTCGCGGGACTCCGCCGCTGCGACGATGGCCTCCGCGAGCGGATGCTCGCTCTCGCGCTCTGCAGCGGCGACGAGACGGAGCACGTCGTTCTCGGGGACACCGTCCGCGGTCGTGATCGCGACGACCTCCGGCTCGCCACGGGTGAGGGTTCCGGTCTTGTCGAGGACGACGGTGTCGAGCTTCGCAGCTTGCTCCAGCGCGACGGCGTTCTTGAAGAGAATGCCCCGCTGTGCGCCGAGCCCGGTGCCGACCATGATCGCGGTGGGCGTGGCGAGCCCGAGCGCGTCCGGGCAGGTGATGACGACGACCGTGATTGCGTAGACGAGCGCTTCCTGGGTGTCCGCGCCAACAACGAACCTCCAGACGAGGAACGTGCCCACGCCGCCGACGAGCGCGACGAGCACGAGCCAGAACGCCGCCCTGTCCGCCAGCCTCTGGGCCGGCGCCTTCGAGTTCTGCGCCTCCTGGACGAGCTTCACGATCTGCGCGAGCGCCGTGTCCGAGCCGACCGCGGTCGCGCGGGCACGCAGCGTGCCGTTCTTGTTGATCGTCGCGCCGATCAGAGTCTCGCCCGGGTGCTTGGAGACCGGCATGCTCTCGCCGGTCACCATCGACTCGTCGACGGAGCTCTCGCCCTCCAGCACCTCCGCGTCGACGGGCACCTTCGAGCCAGGTCGGATGAGCAGCAACTCGCCAACCTGTACCTCGGCCGTCGGAACCTCCAACTCGACCCCATCGCGGAAGACCGTCGCCTTGGGAGGCGCGAGGTCGAGCAACGCGCGGATCGCGTCGTTGGCGCCGCCGCGGGCGCGCATCTCGAACCAGTGGCCGAGGAGGACGAACGCCGCGAGGAAGGCAGCCGCCTCGTAGAAGACCTCGCCCTCGATGAAAAACGTCGCCGCAACCGAGTAGAGCCAGCCGGTGCCGATCGCGACGGCGACGAGCACCATCATGTCGAGCGTCCGCGCCCGCAGCGCGTGCCAGGCGCCGACGAAGAAGATCTGGCACGAGTAGAAGATCACCGGCAGGCTGAGCAGGAACTCCCACACGTCGTCACGCATCCCGAACGGCGTCGGCGGGATCCCTCCGAAGATCCGGTCGCCGAGCTCCGACCAGATCGCGATCGGAATCGCAAATGCCACCGCGACGAGGAACCGGTTCCGCATGTCGCGCACCATCTCGGCCATCGACATCCCCGCATGACCGCCATGGCCGTGGCCGTGCGCCTCGTCGGCGCGTTGCATCGCGGCGTGGTCGTGAGCCGCCGCCTCGATCGCCGCCGTGGCGTGCTCGTGACCGGCCGGCTCCGCTGCCGGCGCGCCACCCGATTCGAGCATCGGGTCGCAGAGGTGCCCGGGCACGGACTGCCCGGCGCAGTGGTAGCCGCACTCCTCGACCCAACGCTGGAGCGCCGCGACCGACGTCTCGGTCGGGTCGTACTCGACCGTCGCGGTCTGCGAGACAGGGTTCGCCTCGACGTCGACGACCCCGGGCTGCCGACCCAGCACTCGTTCCACGACTGCCTTCTCGCTCGCGTAGTGGAGTCCCCCGACATGGAGCGTCGTCGTCTGCGTCGGGGCGTCGCGGTGATCGTGATGCGCTTGGGAGTGTGCGTGCGTCGTCATCGTCCGCCGGACTGCCGTCCCACCAATGTGAAGCTGCCGGACTCTTGTGAAGACCGCATGAAGATCAGCTCGTTCTTACAAATCGCTGCACGGCGTCGAGCATCTCCGCCGACTTGGCGTTCGCCGACTTCTCGTCACCGGATGCGATCGCGGATGCGATGCAGCGGTTGACGTGGCCTTCCAGGAGCTTCGCTCCGAGCTGCTCGAGCGCGGTGCGGGCGGCAGCGATCTGGGTGAGGACGTCGATGCAGTAGCGGTCCTCTTCGATCATCCGCTCGATGCCACGCACCTGCCCTTCGATGCGGTGCAAGCGCTTGATCAGGGCTTGCTTGTCCTGCTCGTAGCCCGTCATCGCGTCCCTTCCCTCATGCTGTGGAATCGCCGCAGGCGCAGGCTGTTGGTGACGACGAAGACGCTCGAGAAGGCCATGGCCGCCGCTGCGACGATCGGATTCAACAGGCCGGCGACCGCGAGGGGGATCGCCGCGACGTTGTACGCGAAGGCCCAGAAGAGATTCGCCTTGATCGTGCGCAGCGTCCTACGAGCAAGCCGAATGGCGTCGGCCGCGGCGCGCAGGTCGCCGGAGACGAGCGTCAGGTCGGAGGCCTCGATCGCGACGTCGGTGCCCGTGCCGATCGCGAGCCCCAGGTCGGACTGGGCGAGGGCGGGTGCGTCGTTGACGCCGTCGCCGACCATCGCGACGACCTCGCCCTCGGACTGAAGCCTCGACACCACCTTCGTCTTGTCGTCCGGGAGCACGTTCGCCATGACGAAGTCGATGCCGAGCTCACGGGCGACGGCTCTTGCCGTTCGCTCGTTGTCTCCGGTTAGGAGAACCGGTGTGAGGCCGAGTGCGTACAGCTCCTCGATCGCATCCGGAGACGAGGCCTTGATCCTGTCGGCCACCACGAAGAGACCCGCCACCGCGCCGTCGATCGCAGCCGCCACGACGGTGCGACCCTCTTGCTCTGCCTTCTCGACCTCCTGCGTGAGTTCCGGCGACAGCCGGAGGCCCCAGTCCGCGAGCATCGTGGGGCGTCCGACGACGACGGCGTGACCGTCGACGACCGCCTCGATCCCGAGACCCGCGCGGTTCGTGAAGTGCTGGACGTTTCCGAGCGAGCCGAGTTCCGATCGAGCGAACCCCGTGATCGCCTGCGCGATCGGATGCTCGCTCGCCGCCTCGGCCGAGCCGGCGAGCCACAGCAGCCGGCCGCGGTCGATGCCGGGTCCGGTGACCGCGTCGGTGACCCACATGCGGCCCTCGGTGACGGTGCCGGTCTTGTCGAGGACGATGGTCGAGATCCGTCGCGTCTGCTCGAGCACCTCGGGGCCTTTGATGAGGATGCCGAGCTGCGCGCCTCGGCCGGTGCCAACCATCAAGGCCGTTGGGGTAGCGAGCCCGAGGGCGCAAGGGCAGGCGATGATGAGGACTGCGACCGCGGCCGTGAAGGCGGCGGAGACGCTCCCGTCGACCACGAGCCAGCCCGCCAGCGTGGCAAGTGAGATCGCGATCACGACCGGGACGAACACCGCCGAGACGCGGTCGACGAGCCGCTGGATCGGAGCCTTGCCCGCCTGCGCCTCCGCGACGAGCCGTGCGATCTGCGCGAGCGCGGTGTCGGCGCCGACCTTGGTAGCACGGACGACGAGACGACCGGACGTGTTGATGGTCGCTCCCGCAAGCTCGTCACCGACGACGACCTCGACCGGCACGGGCTCGCCGGTCAGCATCGACTGGTCGACGGCGGAGAACCCCTCGACGACGACGCCGTCGGTGGCGATCTTCTCGCCGGGGCGGACGACGAAGAGGTCCCCCACCTGGAGCTCGTCGACCGAGACGACGACTTCCTCGCCGTCTCGGAGGACGCGAGCGTCCTTGGCGCCCAGCTCGAGCAGCGCGCGGATCGCCTCGCTCGAGCGGCGGCGCGCGCGGGCTTCCAGGTAACGGCCGAGGAGGATCAGCGTCGTGATCACCGCACCGACTTCGAAGTAGGTGTGTGCGTCGATGCCGCCGAGGAGCACGACCGTCGACCACGCCCAGGCGGCGAGCGTCCCGACCGAGATGAGCGTGTCCATCGTGGCAGCCAGGTGGCGGGCGTTCTGCGCAGCCGCCTGGTGGAAGGGCCACCCCGCCCAGAGCACGACCGGCGTGGCCAATGCGAATGCCATCCACTCCCAGCCGCCGAACTGAAGCGGCGGCACCATCGCGAGCAGAGCGAGCGGCGCGCTCAGCAGGGTCGCGACGACGAGCCGGACGAGGAGCGGGCGAGCCGTATCCGAGCCGGCACCTTCTCCAGCGAGGGCGGCACGGTACCCGGCCGCCTCGACCGCAGCAAGGAGGTCGTCGAGTGCAACCGTGTTCGGGTCGTACGCGACCGCGGCTTCATCGGTCGCGTAGTTGACGGTCGCCTCGACGCCCTCGAGCTTGTTCAGCTTGCGCTCGATTCGTGCGGCGCACGACGCGCACGTCATCCCCTCGACGTCGAGGCGAACACGCTCGGCAGGCTTCGCCGCGACCGCCATCAGGCGGCCTCGTACCCGGCTTCCTCGATCGCCGCCCGGATGGCGGCGTCGTCGAGAGCCGTGCCCGTCACTTCGACTCGCTTCGTGTCGAGGTCGACGACGACCGACTCGACACCCGGCACGGCGGAGACTTCGTCCGTGACCGCCGTCTTGCAGTGACCGCAGTGCATGGCCGGGACGGTGTACTGAACTCTCTCCATCGTTGCTCCTCCTGTGTCGCGGTTCTCCGAAGGTACCCGGTGAGGGTATTGGCTCAATATGGAGATCTCGTGAATTTCGGCTCCGCGCGTTTGTCCCATCCAGCGCTGGCTGTGGACCTCCGGTAGTCGAGGTTCCGACGAGGAGGCTCTCCATGACCGATCATCTGTCGGAGCGCTGTCGCGAGATGGCCGCGTCGTCCTGACCGCGCCTCGACCGTGAGTAGCGAAACATCGGCCGCACGAGCGTTCCGGCGATCACCGCCGCCAGCGCGACGAGCGCGAGGAAGACGGCCACCAACGAGACCGCGGTGGACACACTCACGAGGTCCCACCCTCCGCCTCGGTCTCCGTGCGGCTCGGTAGCGTCACGGCACGTGCGCCGGCGGGTGACGGTCGAAACAGGACGAACGCCACGATCGAGCCCACGAACGCGACGCCTGCGTTGAGCTCGAGCCCGGCCGACAGGCGACTCGTGAGCACCTCGCCCTCGGCGTTGCCGAGGATCGCACCCATGACCGCCACGCCGAGTGCAAGGCCGATGGTCCGGGCGGTGGTCACGAGCGCGCCCGCGAGCCCCTGGCGTGACGAAGGAAGCTCAGCGAGCGCGACGGTCGTCACGGGCGTGGCGGTCATCGCGACGCCGACTCCCGCAAGTGTGAGACCGACAACGATTCCGCCTATCCCCAGGCCGTCCTCGATGCGGGCGAGCAGGAGCATCGCCGCCGCGAGGAGCGCCATGCCGGTCCCTGCGAGCATGCGCGGCGTGACGCGGCTGCCAGCGAGCCCGGCCAGTGGCGCGCCGAGCGCGATCACCGCGGTCATGGGCAGGAACACGGCACCCGCGGCCAACACGCGGTATCCGGCGACGGACTGCAGGTAGAGCGACATGAAGAAGAACAGGCTGCACATGGCTGCCGTGGAGAGGAGGCCCACCGTGGTGGCGCCGACGAGCTGGCGCGAGCGGAACGCATCGAGAGGTACGACCGGGTCGGCCGCCCGCGCCTCGATGACGGCGAAGGCGATGCCACTCGCGAGCGCTCCGACCGCAAGGACGAGGACGGTCGCCGAGAGCCAACCGTCGGGGCCTCCGCGTGTCAGCGCCAGCAGGACGAAGAAGAGCGTGCCCGCCGCGGCTGTCGCGCCGCCGACGTCGAGCCGGCCGCGGGCGCGTTCGACTGGTGCGGCGACCGCCGAGGAGAGGGCGACACCGATGAGGAGCAAGCCGAGAGGGAGGTTGATCAGGAAGAGGCCGCTCCAGCCGAAGTATTCGACGATCACCGCACCGAGAAGCGGCCCCGCGCCGAGACCGATGGCTGAGAGGCCGGACCAGACACCGATCGCCAGCCCGCGGCGCGCCGTGGGGAACAGGACGGCGATCGCGGCGAGGCTCGCCGGGGCGATGAAGCCGGCGCCCATTCCCTGCACGGCACGGGCGGCGATCAGGAGGCCGCCGCCTTCGGCGAGGGCGGCCGGAAGGCTGGCGGCCGTGAACAGCGCAAGGCCGATGACGAGCGCCCGCCGGGCGCCCATCCGGTCGACGAGCTTGCCGGCTAGCAGAAGGACGGTCGCGAGCCCGAGCGTGTACGCGTTCAGCGTCCATTCGAGCTCGTCCATGTCGAGACGCAGGTCACGCTGAAGCGACGGGAGGGCGACGCTCACCGCGGAGTCGTCGAACACGACGAGGAGAGAGGCAAGCGACAGCGCCGCGAGCATCGTGGAACGGCCAACCCGAGATCGGCCCTCCCGTGGCCGGGCGAGGGCGGCGATCATCGTCGCCGCCCTCCGGGGGGATCGCCGAGTCAAGCCGGCGTGCCGCTCTTCGTGTGCTCGTGCTGCGAACCGCCGCCGTGTCCGGCGTGCCCGCACCCGTCGTGCGCCTGCCGCGAGTCACCAGCGTGCCGATCGGCGTCCAAGCCCGTCGCCTGACGCTGCGAGTCGTCGTGCGACCCGTGGGAATGACCGCCGCCGCGATGCATGAAGAACATCGAGATCGGGCAGGCGAGGAGGAGAAGCAGAAGGATGAGAGTCGTTGCGCTCACGGCGTACCGCCTTTCGTTGCTTGTCCCAAGCTTCGACCGCCGCCGTGAAGGGCGTGTGAATCGGATCTGCTGTTGCCGTGAACGCCGACGCAGCTCGCGTTGGCCCGCCGGCTGTACCGGCTACGTCGGGTTGGGGCTACGGCCAGCGCCGCTGCGGTGCCCGTCCCGAGGGCTGGCGCAGGTCGGGCGCGGGCGGCGGCGGTGGGATCGGTCTGACGGCGGGGGCCTCGGCGGTGACGGTGAGGGTCGTCTCCCAGTGTTCGATCTCGAGCGGCATGCCCGCTTCGAGGCGGTAGGTCGCGCTGGCAGGAGCGATGTCTACGTGCAACTGTCGGCCCTGGAAGGCCAAGGGGAAAGCGACTCGGCGCAGCGGCCGGGGCAGCCTCGGCGCGAAGCGGAGCCGGCCGTTGCGCTGTCGCGCGCCGGCGAGACCCGAGATGACGGCAATCCAGCCGCCTGCAAGTGCGGCGAGGTGAAGGCCGTCGGAGGTGTTGCGGTGGACGTCGTGGTGATCGAGGAGCGCGGCCTCCGCGAGGTAGTCGTAGGCGAGCTGGACGTCCCCCACTTCGGCGGCGAGCACGGCCTCGGTGCCGGCCGCGAGCGACGAGTCGCGGACGGTCAGCGCCTCGTAGTACGCGAAGTTGCGGCGTTTCTCCTCCGGGGTGAACGCGTCGCCGCGGAGGGCCATCGCAAGCACGAGATCGGGCTGCTTGACGACCTGCCTGCGGTAGAGCTGGAAGTAGGGGACATGCAGCAGCAGCGGGTAGTCGTCCGGCGGGGTCGACTCGAAGTCGAAGGGTGCGTGGCGCGCGAAGTCCTCGTCCTGCAGATGGATTCCGAGTTCGGGGTCTTGGGGGATCGTCATCGCGTCGGCCGCCCGCCTCCAAGCTGTGATCTCGCCAGAATCGACGCCGAGCGCCTCGGCGCCGTGGCGCTCCGCCACGTCGGCCGCGGCGCGGAGGTTGGCCTGGGCCATCAGGTTGGTGTAGAGGTTGTTGTCGACGAGCACCGAGTACTCGTCCGGCCCGGTGACGCCGTCGATCGAGAAGCGTCCGCCGCGGCGCTCGTCGTGGTAGCCGAGGCTCGCCCATAGCCGCGCGGTCTCGACCAAGAGTCGTGCGCCTACCGCCCGTTCGAAGCTCTCGTCACCGGTCGCCTCGATGTAGGTGACGACCGCGTGCGCGATGTCGGCGTTGACGTGGAAAGCGGCGGCGCCCGCGGGCAGGTAGCCGGAGCACTCCTCGCCGGCGATGGTTCGCCATGGAAAGGCAGCGCCGCGCAGACTGAGCTGGCGAGCCCTCGCCTGCGCCTTCGGTAGAGTCGACGCGCGCCAGCGCAGCGCCTCCTCGACGTGGCGCGGGGCGCAGAACATGAGCACGGGAAGCAGAAAGATTTCCGTGTCCCAGAAGGTGTGTCCGTTGTAGCCGGGGCCGGTCAGTCCTTTCGCCGGGATCGCGTGGCCGGCCGCGAGCGCGGTGTTCTGGTGCAGCTGGAAGAGCGCGTAGCGCAGCGCGTGCTGGATCTCGGGGTCGCCCTCGAGCTCGATGTCCGCAACGGCCCACACATGGTCGAGCGCGGCCCGCTGGCGGACGGCCAGCTCGTCGAAGCCGAGACTCCGAGCCCGGTCGAGGTCGCGCTCCACCGCGGCAGCGAGCGCCGCCGTGTCACCGCGATCTTCCCAGCGGTACGCCAGCAGCTTGACCAGCCGGACCGGTTGTCCCGGCTCCGCGGTGGCCGCGAGGGACCAATGCGCATCGGAGTCGCGCGCGGCGCCCGCAACTTCATGTGCGGGTGAGCTGAGGACGACGTGGTCCATCCCCGCGACGACGACGTGCCGGCTGAAACGCGTCTCGTGCGCGAGCAGTGCCCGGCTGCCCTCGCAGGCGCTGAGTCGCGGCAGCAATGTCCCGCCTGGCAGTACGGCGCCTGAGCGCGGGTCGCGAGACGGTGCGGCTGGCGTGGACGAGACGAGGAGCTCCGAGTGGATGACGAGGTGAAGCGGCCGCTCGGTCGGTTCGATCTCGTACTCGATCGCGGCGAGCTCACGCTCACTGAGTGAGACGAGCCGCCGCGTACGAAGCCGGACCTCGTCGCCGGCTGGCGAGCGCCAGCGCAGCGCCCGCGTCAGCAAACCGGCGCGCAGGTCGAGCACGCGTTCGTGCTCCCCCACCACGCCGGTGTGTACGTCGAGCGGCTCCCCCTCGACCTCGAGCCGGATGCGGGTGCCGTCCGCGACCGCGACGAGGACCTGGTCGAGCTCCGGGTCGCCGTAACCGCGGTCGGCGTACGGGATCGGCCGTGTCTCGTAGAACCCGTTCAGATAGGTGCCGGCGAGGGCGGCGGGATCGCCCTCGTCCAGCGTTCCACGTACACCGAGGTAGCCGTTGCTGAGCGCCAGCAGCGATTCCGACGGGGCCGCGAAGGCCGGCGACCAGCCGGTCTCGCGATGCGCCCAGGGGTCGTGCTGCGGGGCGATCACGGTGCTGCGATCAGGTCGGCGAGGTCGGAGACGACGACGTGGGCGCCGCGCGCGCGCAGCTCGGCGGCCTGTCCGCCGCGGTCGACGCCGACGACGAAGCCGAAGCCGCCCGTCCGTCCTGCGGCCACGCCGGCCAAGGCGTCCTCGAACACGGCGGCCGAGCGCGGCTCGACGCCCAGCTGCCGCGCCGCCTCGAGGAACCCATCGGGCGCCGGCTTCCCGGCGAGCCCGAGCTCGTCGGCCACCTTGCCGTCGACCTGGACGTTGAAGTGGCCCTCGAGCCCCGCGGCGCGGAGGATGGCATCGGCGTTCTCGCTGGAGGTGACGACCGCCAGGCCCAGCCCCGCCCGCCGCACCTCCGCGAGGAACCGCAGTGACCCCTGATACGCGGCAACGCCTCGCTCCGCCATCAGCGCGAGCACCAACTCGTTCTTTCGCAGGCCGAGTCCCTGCACCGTCTCGGCCGAGGGCGGGTCGGCCGGCGTCCCCTCCGGAAGCTCGATCCCGCGCGACGCCAGGAACGAGCGTACGCCGTCCTCGCGCGGCTTCCCGTCGACGTAGGCGTCGTAATCGGCGACCGCGTCGAACGTGCGCGGCGGGCTGCCGTCTGGTTCTGCGCGCTGTCGAAGAAAGGCATCGAACGTCCGCTTCCAGGCGTCGGCGTGCAACTCGGCCGTGCGGGTCAGCACACCGTCCAGGTCGAGCAAGCACGCCTCGATCGTGTCGGGCAGCCGGAGGTTGCTTCTCACTGCGTCTCATGTCCTTCCCGCAGATGTGCTCGCGCCGCGCGCGCGGCGACGAGCTCTTCGCGGGTGCGGATGACGAGCACACGCACGCGCGAGTCCTGCGAGGCGACGTCGCAGTCGGGCACCGCATCGGCGTTCCGATCGCCGTCGATCAGCACGCCGAGGAAGCGCAGCCGCTCCACGACGCGCTCGCGCACGAGCGGCGATCCCTCGCCGATGCCGGCCGTGAACGCGAGCGCGTCGATCCCGCCCGCCGCCGCCGCCATCTCCGCGACTGCGCCGGTGACGCGATGCACGAAGACATCGATCGCCAGCGCGGCTTCCGCGTCGCCCTCGCGAGCGGCGGCCTCGACCTCGAGCATCCCTCCGGCGCGGCCGGAGAGCGCTGCGAGGCCAGAGTCGAGGTTCAGAGCGCGCTCGACCGCCTGCGCGTCGAGACCGTGCTCGCGGAGCAGGTAGAGAAGGGCGCCGGGGTCGACCGAGCCGGAGCGCGTCGTCATCGGCACGCCCTCGAGCGGCGAGAAGCCCATCGTCGTGTCCACCGAGCGACCACCCCGCACCGCCGTCACCGAGCAGCCGCCGCCGAGATGGCAGACGACCAGCCGCAGCCCCTCCGCCGGTCTTCGGAGCAGGGTCGGTGCGCGCGCGGCGCACCAGGCGACCGAGAGCCCGTGGAAGCCGTAGCGACGTATTCCCCACTCCTCGCGCCACCGACGCGGCACGGCATAGACGGAGGCTTCGTCGGGGATCGTGGTGTGGAAGCCGGTGTCGAAGACGGCAACGTGCGGAACGTCGGGGAGCGCTCGCTCCGTCTCGGCGATCGCGGCGAGGGCGGGCGCGTTGTGCAGCGGCGCCAGCGGCTCGAGCTCGAAGATCTGCTCGCGCACCGCAGCGTCGATCACCACCGGCTCGCGGAAGCGGGCGCCGCCGTGGACGACCCGGTGGGCGACGGCGTCGACGCTGGCGGGGGCGACGGTGGCGAGCGAGCCGACGGTCACAGCCGTCTGGTCCTCGTCGACGAGGTGCAGTTTCAGGCTCGTGGAGCCGGCGTTGACGACTAGTACGGCCATGTCCAGTCGCGGATGTCGGGCTCGTCTTCCCCGTGCGCGCGCGTGTAGGCGCGCGCCTCGAGCCGACGCTCCTCCATCTGCTGGCGAAGGTGCGCGGAGCGCTGCGCAAGACCGGGGACGCGGTCGACGACGTCCATCACCAGGTGGAAACGGTCGAGGTCGTTGAGCATGACCATGTCGAAGGGCGTGGTCGTCGTCCCCTCCTCCTTGTAGCCGCGCACGTGCATGCCCTTGTGATTGGTGCGCCGGTAGGTGAGGCGATGAATCAGCCACGGATACCCGTGGTAGGCGAAGACGATCGGTTTGTCGGTCGTGAACAACGAGTCGAACTCGCTATCGGCAAGGCCATGCGGATGCTCGCTCGCCGACTGCAAGCGCATCAGGTCGACGACGTTCACGACGCGCACCTTCAGCTCCGGGAGATGCTCCCTCAGCAAGGCCGCGGCGGCGACCGTCTCGAGCGTGGGGATGTCACCCGCACACGCGAGCACGACGTCCGGCTCTCTGCCGGCGTCGGAGGAGGCCCATTCCCAGATACCGATCCCGCGTGTGCAGTGGACGATCGCGTCCTCCATGGAGAGGTAGTTCAGGGCCGGTTGCTTGCCGGCGACGATCACGTTCACGTAGTGGCGCGAGCGCAGACAGTGGTCCGTGACCGAGAGCAGAGAGTTCGTGTCCGGCGGCAGGTAGACGCGGATGATCTCGGCCTTCTTGTTCATCACGAGGTCGATGAAGCCGGGGTCCTGGTGCGAGAAGCCGTTGTGGTCCTGGCGCCAGACGTGCGAGGAGAGCAGGTAGTTGAAGGAGGCGAGCGGCCGCCGCCAGGGGATGCCGCGGGTGACCTTCAGCCACTTGGCGTGCTGGTTGAACATCGAGTCGACGATGTGGATGAAGGCCTCGTAGCAGTTGAAGAGACCGTGGCGGCCCGTCAAGAGGTAGCCCTCGAGCCAGCCCTGGCAGAGGTGTTCGGAGAGCACTTCCATGACGCGGCCGTCTCGCGACAGCTGCTCGTCGGTCGGCTCGACCTCGGCCTCCCATGTTCGGCTCGTCACCGAGAAGACTGCGCCGAGGCGGTTCGACTCCGTCTCGTCGGGGCCGAAGAGGCGGAAGGTGGTCGGGTTGTTCACGATCACGTCGCGCAGAAACGCGCCGAGCACGCGTGTCGCTTCGCTCGAAGTCGTCGCGGGCCGCTCGACCGCGACGGCGTAGGCGCGGAAGTCGGGAAGGACGAGGTCGCGTAGCAGCTCGCCTCCGTTGGCGTGCCGATTCGCGCTCATCCGTCGCGTGCCGCGGGGCGGTAGCTCGGCCAGCTCGGGTACGAGCGCGCCGGCATCGTCGAAGAGCTCCTCGGGCCGGTAGCTCCTGAGCCACGCCTCGAGTTGGTGGACGTGCTCCGGGGTGTCGCGCACGGCCGGCATTGGAACCTGGTGCGAGCGCCATGTTCCCTCGGTCTTTTTGCCGTCGACCTCCTCGGGGCCGGTCCACCCCTTCGGCGTCCTCAGCACGAGCATCGGCCAGGTCGGGCGTGCCTCGAGCGGTTCCTCGCGGGCGGTGCGCTGGATCTCCGCGATCTCGTCGAGCGCCTCGTCGAGCGCGGCTGCGAAGCGCTGGTGGACGGGCGCCGGATCCTCGCCGTCGAAGCCGCCGCTGACGACGATGGGCCGCCAGCCGTAGCCCTTGAGGAGGTCGAGGAGCTCCTGGTCGGGGATCCGGGCCAAGACCGTCGGCGCCGCGATCTTGTAGCCGTTCAGGTGCAAGATTGGCAGCACGGCGCCGTCGGTCACCGGGCTCAGGAACTTGTTCGAGTGCCAGCTCGTCGCGAGTGGGCCCGTCTCCGCCTCTCCGTCCCCGACGACGCAGGCGACGAGCAGGTCGGGGTTGTCGAAGGCCGCGCCAAACGCGTGGGCGAGCGCGTAGCCGAGCTCGCCGCCCTCGTGGATCGACCCCGGCGTCTCGGGGGCGGCGTGAGAGGGAATGCCGCCCGGGAAGGAGAACTGGCGGAAGAGCGCGCGGAGGCCGTCTTCGCCGCGGCTGACGTGCGGGTAGAGCTCGGTGTAGGTGCCCTCGAGGTAGCTCTGCGCGACGAGGGCAGGTCCACCGTGACCGGGACCGGTGACGTAGATCGCGTCGAGCTCGCGCGCGCGGATCGCCCGGTTCAGGTGGACGTAGATCAGGTTCAGCCCGGGCACCGTGCCGAAGTGGCCCAGGAGCCGCGGTTTGATGTGTTCCGGTGCGAGCGGCTCGCGGAGGAGCGGGTTGTCGAGCAGGTAGATCTGCCCGACGGAGAGGTAGTTGGCGGCGCGCCAGTAGGCGTCGATCCTCCGCAGCTCGTCGTCGGCGAGCGGCCCGGCGTCGGCGATTCCCGTCGGAAGTGGTTCCGGTCCGGTCATGGGTGCCTCCTTCGACGTATCCGTTGCGCGGCCCGGGATGTGACGTAGCCGGCGGCCGCACCCGCAAGGACAGCCGCCGCGACCCCCATCCCGGAACCGCCGTTCGCTCGCGCCGCCTCCGGAGCCTCGGCTCGCCCGAGTCGCGCGACGAGCTCCGGGACGAGATCCGGGAGCTCGAGGGCGAGCGCGAGGTACTCGAACCGGTTGTCGTGCCACGCCTCCTCGAGCGCCCCCGGGTCGAGGACGAGCGCACGCCGCAGCCCGGGCAGGAGCGGCCGGGCCAGAGTCGCGAGGTCGAGGGCCGGATCCACGACGGCCGCCGTCGACTCGAGGTTGACGAGCGAGCGGGCGAGCAGCATCAGGCCGCGCGGAAAGACGATCCCGTGACCGGCGCCGAGGGCGAGCAAGCGAAGGAGCAGACGCGCGATCGAGAAGTCGCGGCTCCGCGTGCCGAACCACTCCTCGACGAGCTCGCCCGACGCCGTCCGGAAGCCGTCGGGGTCGGCGCCCGACCTGAGCTCCGAGGTCCGCAGCAACTGGTCGGCGACGCCGTCGTAGTCGCCCTCCACGAGAGCCCAGAAGACAAAGCCCATGCGGCGCCGCTCCCGCCGCCCGAGCCTTCCGAACATGCCGAAGTCGAGGAAGCAGATCCTGTCGCCGGGGAGCAGCAGAAGATTGCCCGGGTGCGGGTCGGCGTGGAACAGCCCGTGCACGAAGATCTGGCGCACCATCGCGTCGGCGCCCGCACGCAGGATCGACTCGGGATCGAGCCCGGCGGCGCGCAGCTCCTCCGCGGGCGCGGGGCGCAGCCCCTCCACGAGCTCCATCGTCAGCACGCGCGCCGACGTCCGCTCGGGGTCGACCGCGGGCACGACCACGCGCTCGTCGCCGGCGAAGAGCTCGCGGACGCGCTCGGCGGTTCGCGCCTCGCGCCGGAAGTCGAGCTCGCGTCGCGTGTACTCCGCGAGCTCGGAGACGGCCGTCGTGGGCCGGAAGGCGATCGCCCCCGGTTGGCGTCGCTCGATCCTGCGCGCGAGGAACGCGAGGAGCGCGAGGTCGCGCTCGACCTGCTCGGCGATGCCGGGCCGCTGCACCTTCACCGCCACGACGCGACCGTCGGGCAGCGTCGCCCGGTGCACCTGCGAGAGCGACGCCGCGGCGAACGGCTCGTGCTCGAACTCGGCGTAGAGCCGCGTCAACGGTGCGCCGAGCTCGGCGGCGACGAGCCGCTCGGCCTCAGCGCCGGCGAAGGGAGCGACGGCGTCGTGGAGTGAGCGAAGCGCCTCCGCGTACTCGAGCGGCACGTAGTCCGGTCGGAGGGCGAGCATCTGACCCCCCTTGACGAACGTCGGCCCGAGCCGCTCGAGCACCTCGCGGATCCGGTCGGGCAACGGGAGCGTCATGTCCACGTGGTGCGGGCACTGCTCCTTCGGACGAAACGAGCAGACGAATCGGCACCGCGGTGAGACGCATGCCTGCAGCCCGATCGCGTCGAGCAGCCAGTCGAACCCGCTCGCGAACAGCACGGTCGCGATCTCGACCGCCCGCTCGATCTCTCCCCGACGCGTGGTCAGCGTGCTCATCGACCTGTCAACTCGGATCGTTGCATGAGGGCGCGGGCGTCTCGCCCCGCGCGCCGAGGTCGCTCCGGGCAATGCTCAGTGGCCCATACCGGGCATGCTCTCGCCCTGGCCGCTGTGGGGTATCCCGAGTTCCACCTCGGCCGGGCCGCTCCGCTGCGTGACGAACGTCGAGAAGCTGATCCCGTTGGGCTCAGCGCGGACGGGAATCCGCGCGACGACCTTTCGCTCGCGAAGGTCGAGCACCGCGACGTCGTTGCCGTGGATATTGGTGACGTACGCATGCCGGGACGACGGGTCGATCACGACGCCGTGCGCGCCGTTGCCCGTCTCCACGGTGTCGATCACGGAGAAGGTCGCGGTGTCGATGATCGAAACGGTCCGCGCCGGCTGTTCCGGCGATCCCTGGTTCGCAGCGAGGAGGTACTTGCCGTCCGGGCTGACATACACCTGGATCGGACCGTCCCCGACCTTGGTCTTGGCGACGAGCCGGCGGGTGGCGACGTCGATCTTCCCCACCGCGTCCTCCCCGTTCAGCGAGACGTAAGCGACGTCGCCGCCGGGAGCGAAGCCGACCTGCACCGGGTTCTTGCCGACTTCGATCTCGTCCGTCACGCGGTTCGAGCGCGTGTCGATCGCGCTCACGGTCGTTCCTTTCGCGTTCGCCACGTAGAGCCAGTTGCCGTCCGGGCTCGGGCGCATCCCGTGTGGGAACGAACCCACCGGAATCGTCGCGACCGTCTTCATCGACGCCACATCGATCGCGCTGACGGTGTCGTCGCTTCCGTTCGACGTGTAGGCGCGCCGTCCGTCGGGAGTGAGCACGACATGCGCCGGCCCCATCCCGGTTTGGACGGTTCCGTGGAGCTTCAACGAGGTGGCGTCGACCATCGCCGCCAGCGAGTCGTGGCCGCTCACCGCCCATACGGTGCGGCCGTCGGGGGCGACTTGGAGGTTGTGCGGGCCCTCGATCCCGGTCAGCGTGGCGACGACGCGGTTCGTGCCCGCGTCGATCGCGGTCAGCGCCCCGCCACCCTCGTTCGCGATCCAGACCGTCCCTTGCACCATGCCGTCGTGCTCCGGGCTTGCTTCGGGCGACCCCCGTGTAACGGCCACGAGGGCTCCCGCGACGGCCGCGACGACGGCGACGCCCGCGAGTGAGAGTAGGACTGTTCGATTCGCCATTTCGACTCTTTCCTCCGTCTTGATTTCAGTTCTCGATCAGCTGGTGCAACGATTGCCGCGGGGCGTGAAGAGCCGGTGAAGGCCGGCCTGCGCGCGTCACGCTCCGCCGCCGCCCGCCGCCGCAGCGCTGGCAAGAATCGGCGAGAGGAGGTCGGAGCGCACTCCGAGCGCCGCGTCGGTCCGGGCGATCGAGCGGGAGGCGACAAGCTCCGCCGAGGTCACGGCGCGGATCGCGTCCACGTTCTCCGGGGTCACGATCGCCTCGTTGTGCACCTGGTAGGTCAGGAAGATCTCCCGTCCGGAAACGGCAAGCGAGTCTTCCCAGACGGCCACCTCCCAGAGGTCGGCGCGTGGGCGGCCGAGGTCGCGGGCGATCTCGATCACCGAGTTGGGCGCCTCCACGCCGTCGCTTGCGCTGACGAGGACGATCCGGGGAGCGTCTCTCAGAGCCGCCAGAACCTCCTCCCTGTCCGCCTCACGGGGCGTCTCGATCACGGCGAAGTGGACGTGCGACAGGTTGAACGGGCCGGCAGCCGCGATGGTGACGAGATCGAGGTCGGGGAGCACCGTGCGCGCGTCTGGCCCCTGATGAGAGGGGATGCTCGGCTCGGGCAACAGCGTGTTGACGAGGCCGCCCAGGTGCGACTCCCACGGGTCGGTCCCGCGGCGGATCAAGACCGCTCGGGCCTTCTCGAGGAGGTCGTGCTCGCGGAGGGTGCCGAGCAGCCGGACGAGCCCGGTCGTGTTGCACGAGACGACTCGGACGAAGTCCTTTCCTACCGCATCGGCGTAGTTCGCCTGAGCGACGAACGAGACGCCAGCCAGCTCGTGCTTCTCGCCACCCTGGAAGATCGCCTTCACACCCGCCGCCTCGTACGCCGGCTTGTTCGCCGCACCGACATGCTTCGGCGTCGCGTCGACCACGACGTCCGACTCGGCAAGCAGGTCACCGAGGTCACCGGTGGGGACGAGGCGGGCCTCGGCCATGGCAGCGGATGCCGCGGGCGTCGACCCGAAGAGCCGGTAGCCGTGATCTACGGCGAGACGTACTCGATAGTCGACGGCCACGTCGGCCACGCCGACCAGCTCCATGTCCGGCTGGAGCGTGACCGCGTCTGCGACACGCTTGCCGATCACGCCGTATCCGTTGACGGCGACTCTGATAACAGCCATTACGGACTCCTCTCTGTCGTAACGCGCTTGTCGTTCTGGCGAGCCACGAGCACCTGGCGCTCTCGACCGCGTTCGTTCGGCGGGACACCTTCATGCGAGCGGGTGGAAGCGGGTGTGGGCCTGCTCGCGCTGCTCGTACTCGAGCCGGCATCCGCGCGAGCAGAAGTAGAAGGTCTCGCCGTCGTCGCGCTCGAACCGGGACGGTGCCTGTTCCGGGTCGAGGAACATGCCGCACACGGGGTCGCGGACGAGCGCCTCGAGGTGCTTCAGCCGCCCGTCCTCGAGCCAGAGGACCCGGTCTGCGACCTCGCGCAGGCGCTGGTCGTGGCTGACGATGACGACCGTCGTTCCTTCGTCCTTGGCGAGCTCGCGGAGCAGGCGCATCGTCTCGGCGCCGTGGTGCGAGTCGAGATTGGCGGTCGGCTCGTCGGCGAGAATCAGTGCCGGTTGGTTGGCGATCGCGCGGGCAATGGCGACACGCTGCTTCTCGCCGCCCGAGAGCTTCTCGACGGGAAAGTCGAGACGTTCGGCGAGACCCATCGACTCGAGAAGGAGACGAGCCCGCTCGCGTGCGGGTCGACCGCGCTCACCGGCGATGTTGAGCGCGACCTCGACGTTCTCGCGTGCCGAGAGCGCGGCGACGAGGTTGAAGTCCTGGAAGATGAAGCCGAATGTGCGGGCCCGGAAGGGCGGGAGCTCGCGCTCGCCGAGCGCCGCGATGTTCGTGCCGTCGATCCAGATCTCGCCGCTCGAGGTGCGCAGCAGCCCGCCAAGCATCGAGAGGAAGGTCGTCTTTCCGCTGCCCGAAGGTCCCATGACGAGAACGACTTCGCCACGCTCGAGCGCCAGGTCGAGGCCGCGGACGGCGTCGACGCGGATGTCGCCTTCTCCGAATGTCTTGGTCAGGCTGTTGATTCGAACGAGTGCGGGAGTCGCCATCTGTGATCACCTCCGGAAGACGCTGGCCGGGTCGACGCGGGAGACGCGGATCGCCGGGAACGCGGCCGCGCCGAGCGCGACGGCGCCGGCGACCGCGAGCGCCTGGGCGACGTCGCCCGGTCTGATCGCGAGCGTGAGCAGCGGCGAGAGCGCGGGCAGGATCTCGGCGAGCGCCCAGACCAGGGCGAGCGCGAGCAGGAAGGCTGCGGCGACCATCGCGCCGACCTGGGCGAGTGCCAGGCCGAGCGCCCGGCGCGCGCGCAACCCGAGCGCGCGGAGGACGGCGTAGTCGCGCAACTGCGAGAGGGCAGCGCTGTAGGCGACGAGTCCCGCGACGGCAACCCCGATCACGAAGCCGATGAGGATCATCGCTCGCACGATGTCGGTCGACATGTCGCCCACGAGCCGACGCTCGGAGCGGGCGAACGCCTCGCGCGTGGACGCGGTCACGCCGGGAACAGCGGCCTCGATGCGCCCGGCAAGCTCGCCGGAGTCGACCCCGGGCCGGGCCTGGACGAGGACGTAGCTGACGACACCTGCGCTGCGGAGGGTGCGGGCGAGATCCTGGAGACGGACGAAGGCGAAGGCATTGCTGATCAGGGTGAAACCCTTGACTTCGCCCGACACGCGGAAGCTGCGCCCGAACGCCCGAACCGTCGATCCGGGAGGGCTGTCGAGCGTCTTCGCAAGCTCGCGGTCGAGCACGATCTCGCCCGCACCGGGGCGCCGTCCGCGCTCGAGACTGATCGGCGGAATGCCCTGCTCTTCGCCGATCAAGTAGACGAGTCCGCGCTTCTCCCCGCGCTCGAGCGTTGCCGGAACGTAGAGGATCGGGCGCGCGGCGGCGACGCCGGGAACGGCGGCGATCGTCCGCGCCGCTCGCTCGGGGAGCGCGGACTCGGTCATGTGCATCGACTGGACTCCCTGCTGGGCGACGATCACGTCGGCGCCGCTGCGGTCGATATAGGCGGTCAGCCGCCCTTCCATCCCGGCGAAGATCGCCTTCAGCGCGAGCACGAGCAGCAACGCGGTCGCGATGCCGGCAATGCCCGCGAAGGTGCGGCCCTTGCGGACGAGCAGCTGGCGGCGGGCGACCGGGACGCTCATCGGCGGAAGGCGGTGGCCGGGTCGATGCGCGCCACGAAGCGCGCCGGGACAAGCGCGGCGACGACGGCCATCGCCAGGGCGCTCGCGGCGACCACCGCGACTGTTCCTGGGCCGATCGCGATGAGGTACTTGGGCGCGAGGGCGGAGACGCCGCGGGCGGCCGCGAAGCCGAGCAGTGTCCCGACCGCGGTGCCGGCGAAGGCGAGCGCGGCAGCCTGAGCGCCGACCAATCTGAAGAGCGCTCCATGCCGCAGTCCGAGCGCCTTGAGCGTCGCGTACTCGCGGCCGCGCTCGGCGGTCGAGCTGTAGACGGCGAGACCGATCACGAGGATCGCGACGGCGAATGCGATCGCGACCATCGGCAGCAGGATCTTCGACAAGACAGCGGCGAAGAGGCCGCGATCGTTGGCCGCGACCTCGCTCCGCGTCAGTGCCGAGACTCCGGGAACCTCGCGCTCGATGCGCGCGGCGAGAGCCTCGGGGGTCACGTCGGGATCAGGCTGGACGAGGAAGAAGTTCGCAGTGCCAGGCTGCCGGCGAAGGTCATTCGCGGTCCGCCGGGTGGCGAACGCGAGCGGCGTCATGAACCCGCTGGTGCCGCTCGAGAGCCCGACCACACGCAGCCGCGCTCCCCGGTACGCCAGCGTGGAGCCAATCCGCAGACCGTGCTCCGACGCGACCACCCGGTCGAGCACGAGCTCCCCCGCCGCGCGCGGTGCACGACCCGAGGCGAGCTTCCACGGGCCGCCTGCCCTGCCCGGGTCGTAGCCGACCAGGATCACGAGCACTCGACGGTCGTGCAGCGTCAACATCGCGAACTGCTGCGAGATAGGCGTCGCGGCCGCCACGCCGGGAACCTGGTCGATCCGTCCCTCGAGCGCCTCGGGAAGCACCGACGTCTGTGCCAGGAAGTCGCGAGCCCCCGTCTGCGCGACGAGGACCGGCGGCTGGTGATCGACGTACAGCGTGACCTGCTCGCCGATCCCCCTTCGCAGCCCGCTTAGCAGGAGCACGAGTGCGACCGCGGCCGCGACCGCGAGCACGGTGACGACAAGCTTCGCCGGCTCCGAGCGCAGCTGCCGGCGGGCCACCGGAACGCCGCGGGCGGCCATCACGCCTCCGGTAGCGCCGAAGGGGTTTGACGCACGTGCGGGATGAACCGCGGTGTCCGGCTCGCGTACCGGTCCCATTCCTCCCCAAAGCGGGTCGCGACCTCGCCTTCTTCGCGGATCGCGAGCCGGCGGTAAACGAGGATCAGCACCGGGAACATCACGAGGGTCGCGAAGGTCGGCCACTGGAGCAGGAACCCGACCATGATCAGCACGAAGCCCGCGTATTGCGGATGGCGGAGGCGCGCATACGGCCCGGTCGTCGCCAGCTCATCGGTCTTGATCGCGGCGAAGAGCACCTTCCAGCCCGACGCGATCAGCCAGAAGCCGCCGATGATGAAGCCGTAGCTCGCGAGATGGAACGGGCTGAAGTGCGGGTCCCCCTTCCACCCGATCAGATCCGTCCACAGGTGCCCCGCGTCGTGGGAGAGGTCGACGCCCGGCACGAGCCCACCGAGCGGTCCGCTGAGGAGATAGACGGTGAGCGGGTAGCCGTACATCTCGGTGAACAGCGCCACGACGAACGCCGAGAAGCCGCCCAGGACGCGCCAGTCACGCTGCGAGCGCGGATGGAAGAAGCTCACCGCAAAGAAGATGAAGATCACCGAGTTCAGAACCACCAGCACCCACAGTCCGTAGCCGTACTCCTCGTTCATCGGTCGCCTCCTTCTCGAGCCAGCTCGACGACGCGCTCGACGGCACGGCGCAGCGGCTCCGGCAGCTCGTCGCGCCCCATTCCCACGAACCTGCGCCAGGCACGCTCCGGCTTGTGGCTGGACCCCGAAGGGTTCCCCGCCGGGGGCGACCCGCAGTCAGTGGTGCTGGTCATGTCCGCCCTGCTCGATCCCTGGTCGGGTTGGTGCGTCGTCGCCCGAGATCGCGGGCCCGATCACGAAGCTCGAAAGCGAGAACATCGCGGCGAAGATCGCCAGCGCGATCGCGGGCGCCCGCCAGCTCTGGAATCGCCGGTGGAGTCGCCGCAGGAAGGGAATCGCAGCGACAAATCCGATCGCGGCGAAGAAGGCCCGACCCGTTGCTCCCGCGAGGAGGGCGGCGCCGGCGAGTGGGCCCACGTGATGCAGAACGTGCGGCAGGAGACCGATGAAGCCGCCCCACACCGCGAGCGCGGCGCTCCACGCCCGCCCCGCGAGCGACGGCCGCTCGACCGCCACCGTGGTCACGACCCACCCCTTCGAACTGAGGCTCGAGGTCGCTCGCGGGTCACCCGCAACGTGAAGACGATCGACAGCGCAGCCAGGAGCCCGAGGACGGCGGTCAGACCGATCTCGAAGGCCCAGAACCACCGATCCATCTCGTGCGGGCCCAGTCCGATCACCTGACCTCCTTCGATCTCGTCTTCTCGACTCTCGCGCCAGCCGCTGAAGATCCGGTGAAGCCCGTCTGCCGATCCTGTGAAGACGGCCTGCCTCGGAGTTCGTTCGGGCGCCGTGGATCGGGGTGCTTGCCTGGCACAACCGCTGAGCAGGCGACTTGCGCGGGTCAGAGAAGGACGAGGACCGCGACGATCAGGACGACGATCGCGAGCAGCAACAGCGCGCAGTAGTGCATCCGAGCCTCACTCGACGACGATCGTGCCGCGAAGCATGTTCATCGCGCACGTGAACTCGTAGGTGCCCGGAGGTGCGGCGGGCAGCTCGACCAGGACCCGTTGTCCGTACGGGAGCATCGTGCTCCTCCCGAAGGCGGGAAACACGACCCGCTCCGAGCAGGAAGCCGTCTCCTCGCGGACGAACGCGATTCGAATCGGTCTGCCCGCACGGGCGCGGACGACATCGGGGCTGTAGCCGCCGCGCACGCGTACGAGCCCGATGTCGCTTCGAGACCGTGCTGCCGGTCGTCGTGCGGCTCTGATCGCCGAGAGCAACATGGCTTCCCTTTCGCTCGACGTTTTTCACCGTGGCGCCACCGTTCGAAGAACCGGTGAAGGCCATCTGTCCGTCGCGTGAACGAGACGGACAGATGGACTACGTCCGCACGCCGTGCAGCGACGGCGGCCGATACCCGACGGTCGGCTTGTCGACGGCCCGGAGGATCACCCGGAACCGCGAGCCGACGCCAACGGTGCTCTCGACGTCGACGCGCCCCTCGTGCGCGCGAACGAGCTCACGCACGATCGCGAGCCCGATGCCCGTTCCGCCCGTTGCGGGAGATCGAGATGGATCGCCGCGCCAGAAGCGCGTGAAGATGTGCCGCAGGTCATCGGGCGCGATGCCGACGCCCGTGTCCGCGACCTCGAGGATCGCATCGTTGCCGACGCCCTCGACCCGGAGGGTCACCGATCCGCCGGCTTGTGTGTAGCGCAGTCCGTTGGAAAGAAGGTTCGAGACGACCTGCTCGAGGCGATCGCCGTCTCCTTCGACCCAGACGGACTCGGCATCGACCGTGAACTCGATTCCGGCGTCCGCGAACCGTGGCGCGAACGACGAACCAACGGCTCTGGCCACCTCGCCGAGGTCGAGAGCATGCTTCTCCAGCAGGAGGCCCGGCCGTTCGGCGTCGGCGAGACGCGCGAGATCGTCGAGCAGCCGGGTCAGCCGCACCGCCTCCCCGTGCATCGCATCCAGATTGCCCCGTCCCGTCAGGACGCCGTCCTGCGCGGCCTCGATCCGCGCCAGGAGACCGTTCACCGGGGTACGGAGCTCGTGGGCGAGGTCGGCGACCGTCTGCTTGCGGGCCTCTTCCTCGTGCTCGAGCGTTTCCGCCAGACGGTTCAGCGCTTGGGCGACGGAACGAACCTCCGGATCGCCGACAGGCTCGACGCGCGTCTCGAGCGCCCCCTGGCCGATCCGCTGCGCCGCGAGGCGGATGCGGCGCAGCGGCCGCGACAGCGTCTCTGCGAGGAAGAAGGCGAGCACGAGCGCCGCCACCACCGAAGCCGCGCCGGCCACGAGGTGGAGGCGGTCGAGCGAGTGCCGCAGATGGGCCTCCTCGGGTGTGAGGAGGCCGGAGCCTTCCTGGGCCACCTCGATCGTCCCGATCGTCCGTCCGTCGACGACCAGCGGCGCACTCGCCGTCTCGGCGTCCGTCACGTCGCTGCCGAAGGAGGTGCCCCCCGACCGGACCATGACGCGGAGGCCGTCCAGCTCGCTGAGATGCAGGAGGGTCTCCCTGGCGGTGGGCGACCACCCGCCCTCGTCTTGGTACACGGCCCCGGCGATCTCGGCCATGTGCTCCGCCGAACGCTGCAGGCGCGCATGTGCGGCATCGTCGACCAATGGATCGAGCCCTCGGTTGGCAAGCAGCGTGGCGAGCCCGACAGTGAGCACGGCGACGCTGACGAGCGCGATCGCCAGGCGCGCCCGCAGTCCCAGGCGATCGATCGCGCTCATCCCTTGCGCAGACGGTAGCCCGCTCCGAAGACGGTCTCGACGTAGCGAGGGCGCTTCGGGTCGGGCTCGATCTTCTTGCGCAGGTTCTTCACGTGTGCGTCGATCGTCCGCTCGTAGCCTTCGTACTCGTAGCCCTGGACGTGGTTGATGAGCTCGAACCGCGAGTACACGCGCCCGGGATACCGGGCGAGGGTCTGGAGCAGCTTGTACTCGTTCGGGGTCAGCTCGACCGGTTCTCCGTCGCGGCGCACCTCGTGCTGCACGGTGTCGATCTCGAGCGCACCGTCGTCGAAGGACAAGAGCTCGACCAGCGGCGTCTCGATCTGCGTCCGCCGGAGGATCGCGCGCACACGCGCGACCAGCTCGCGGGGGGAGAACGGCTTGGTCAGGTAGTCGTCGGCCCCAAGCGCGAGCCCGGCAACGCGCTCGTCCTCGGACGCCTTCGCGGTCAGCATGAGGATCGGGACGTCCGATCGCTCCCGGATCTCCCGGCAGACGTCCTCGCCACTACGGTCCGGCAGCATGAGATCGAGCACGACGAGCCCCGGCTTGACCCGCTCGGCGACGGCAAGCCCTTCCGCAGCCGTTCCGGCGACGTAAACCAGGTAACCGTCACGCTCCAGGTACGCGCGCGTGACCTCCTGCACGGAAGCGTCGTCGTCGACGACGACCACCTTCTTGTTCGGTTGCGCGTTCACCTCCGCCGGAACGTGCCGCAAGGATGTGAAGAGGGGATGAAGTAGACCGTGGCCTCGGAACTTCTTCTCACGTGGGGATGTCTGCCAGGAGCTGCCTCGGGTCGACGTACATCGAGCGCGTCGGCGCGAGCCAGTAGTCGCGGTACCAGAGCACCCTCCCTCGGTCGACGAGGACGAAGGCGTGCCCCGGCGCGTCTCCGTGCATGCCCTGCCCGAGGGTGTTGAACGCGGCGGACATGTCACGGTCATTGTCGGCAATCATGGGGCTGGCGATCCCGTACTGCGATACGGCTCGACGGAGGTCGCCCGGAGAGTCGGGGGTAATCGAGACGAGCTGGATGCCTCGCCTGTCGAGCTCCGAGCCGAACTGCTCGAGGCCCTTGAT
Source organism: uncultured Gaiellales bacterium (assembly GCA_964581085.1). Taxonomy (GTDB): domain Bacteria; phylum Actinomycetota; class Thermoleophilia; order Gaiellales; family Gaiellaceae; genus Gaiella. Next base: position 48,787 of record CAZOMP010000016.1, read on the forward strand.
CTGCTCGAAGCACGCCTGGCACATGACCCCCTCGGAGAAGAACAGGAGCGTCCTCTCACCGTAGACCGTCGTGGATGTGATCGCGTTGCCGTTCTCGACATCACGCTCGGAGAAAGACGGAACCGGCGAGTCGAGGGGCAGTCCGGCCCCCGGCTCGACCCCCATCTCCATCACGGCGTGGGAGCTTGCCGCAGGCTTCCTGTCGAAGACGTCGGGCAGGACGAAGCTTCCGGTGACGATCGCGGCGATCGCGACGGCCACGAGACCCCCTTTCCAGGACGTCCAGAACGGCGGCAGAAGCCGCGGGGACCGTGCGGGCGGAGCTTCGCGCGCCGCTCGGCGCGCCGCCTTGACCTTTCTAGCGCTCACTGGCTGTACCTCCTCTTCTGAAGACGGCGTATGCGAAGCTGGCCACGACGGCGGCCAGGACCGGCAGCGAAACGGCGTTCGGGACCCCGTCCACCGCGGCCGCCACGTCGCGCATCCAGGCACCCATCGCTTTCTGGAAGCCGGGCGCCGTGTCCGAGTTGCCCGTCAGAGCCAGAGCGATGAAGAGCACGCCGAAGCCTGCGAAGACGACGACACCGAGCAGCTTCGCGGCGCCGATCCGCTTCGTGCGTCCGCCGAGACGGAGGGTCAGCCTCGGGTCCCTGACCCGCGTCCTGGTCTTCCCGAACACCAAGGCGACCGGGATCAACGGCGTCATCATCCCTGCGACATAGGCGATCCCGAGCAGGAGCCCGCCCGCGATCGTGCCACTCGTCGCGGACAGCGCGATCGCCCCCGCGAGCACCGGTGCACAGCACGCGCTCGCGGCGCCGGAGAAGACGCCGAGCCCGAAGACAGACAGCGCCGAGCCCGACATCCTCGGCTGCGGCACGTCGATCGGCAGCATCGTCCCGCGCCACAGCGCGACGGCGACGCCGATCATCATCAGCCCTCCGATCGCGAACATCTGCGGGTGCCAGCGTGAGACGTATCCGGCAAGGGCGGCGGCCCCGAGCGTGATCGGGAGGACCACAACCGACACGCCGAGGACGTAGACGGCGGTGAGGCGCGCGACGCGCAGGCGCCGCCCGCCTCCGATCGCCGCCAGGTAGGCGGGCATCATCACGCCGGCACAGCACGGCGCGAAGAACGCGACCATGCCGGCGGCGAACGCCGCGGCCAGCGAGCCGGCCATCAACAGATCGCTCATGCCACCCGCTCAGGGTCGAGCTCTCGACTGAGTCGCTTCTCGGAGAAGCGACCGTACGCGAGCACCCGCTGGCCGTCGGTCAGAACTGGGAGGAACGCGAGCGGAATGCCGCGTTCGGCAAGAGCCCGTGCCTCGTTCGAGTCGACCGAGAGCTCGCGAAAGCCGATCCCGAGGGAGCCGAGTACCGCGTGCGCGCGGTCGCAGAAGTGGCAGTCGTCCATCGTGACGAGGATGAGGTCACTCATCTGCCCCAACGATCGGGTCCGGCTGTGAAGGGAGAGTGAAGTTCCCGGCCCTGCGCGCCAGTTCACGGGTTTCTACTGATCGACTCCACGGCTCGGCCGCGCTCCACCTGCGCGAGGCGCAGTGAACAGCAGGCCATCTGTGGAAGACGTCCCCCGTGCCTCACGGACGCGCTGTGAAGATGGCATGAAGAGGTCATCCTCGTATTGCCCTTGATCGACGAGGCCCGTACCGTCTCCTCGATGTCGCAACGATCGGTGTACGCCGCCGAAGCCGCCGTGATGCTCTTGACGTTAGGGCTGGTTGCGGTCGGGACGACGGTTGGATTTATCGTCGGCCGCGAGTCGGGGTCGCCGTCGATCTCGGCCGCTCCCGCTGGGCACAGTGGCGCGGGCTTGCCCGCACACGAGTTCGGCGACCCGGTGCAGGGCGCGCGGCTGTTCGTCTCGAAGGGCTGCGCCGACTGTCACTCGTACGGGGGAAAGGGCGGCACCGACGCGCCGCCGCTCGACTACATGGCCGGTCACCTCTCTGCGCGCGAGGTCGCGGACATGTCGGGCCAGATCTGGAATCACCTCCCCGCGATGCTCATGCATTTCAAGGAGGAGGGTCTTCCCGTCCCCACGTTTGCCGACGAGCAGATGGCGGACCTCGTCGCGTACCTCCACAGCGAGCCGGCCGCGTCGGGTTCTTCGTCGGGCTGACGGCCGCGACGGTCGCTACGTCGCTTCACACCTTCTCCAGACGATCTTCGTGCCGCCTTCACGTACGGCACGCACGATCGAGTCGACACGAAGGAGGCGACGATGGAAAGGATGGACGCGAACGTTGCTCGGGCCGGGCTCCTCGGTCTGTTGGCCGTCCAGGCGCTGCTCGGATACGAGTGGCTGATGTCCGGGCTGACCAAGGTCGTACGCGGTGGCTTCCCGGGAGGCCTGGCCGACGAACTGCGCGAGAAGTCCGAGGGCGCGGCGTCGTGGTACACGAGCGTTCTCGACAGCGCCGTGATCCCGAACGCACGCTTCTTCGGCGTGCTGATCATCGTCGGTGAGCTTGTCGTCGGAGTGGCGCTCCTCGCCGCTGCGCTTCTCTGGGCGTTCCGTTGGGACAGGCTTGGGTACGGCGGTCGAATAGGAATCCTGGCGGCGACTCTCACGGCGGCGTTCGGCGGCATCGTCATGAACCTGAACTTCCACCTCGCGAACGGCTCCGCCCACCCGTGGCTGATCCCGGGCGACGGCTTCGACGAGGGGGTCGACCTCGACAGCTTCATGCCGGCCGTGCAGCTCGTGCTGGTGATTGTCTCGGTCAGCGTCTGGAGGACGATGCGGCAGCGGACGGCCGCCGCCGACCGGCTGCTGCGGAGCGTCGCGAAAGCACCCGGCGACCCCAGAACAGCCAGCCTCACGTGACCCGCCGCGAGTAGCCGGCGAACCGGCTCGACCGTGCGAGCGAACAACGGTCGTGCGTCGAGCCGGAGGCAGCGGTGTGCGGCACCTGTGAGCGCGGTCACGGGCGCCGCTGGACGAGCACGCGGGTGACCATGATCGTCTTCGTCGCGACGCTGCTCGTTCTCTCCGCCGCGGGGGTGGTCTCGCGCTTCCGCACGGGCGATACGCGAGCGGTTGCACCATGTGGCGCCGCTTCGACCACCGCCGTCGGGTTTCAGTCGGCGGTGACTCGTGACCTCCGTGACCACGGGCGACTTCATGCGGACACCGCCCGGTTCGCGCGTGACATTCGGTCGCTCGCGGCCACCGGGTGCCCCGGGACGATTCGCTTCGTCCACGGCGCGGAACAGACGCTCGCCGCTCTCTGCGACGACTGCGCGGTTGAGCTCCGCGCACTGACGCGCTGAGATTCACAGGACCTTCACGACCCGCCCCTACCGTCGGGCGCGAAACCAGTGGAGGGACACAACGAGATGAACCAGCGATCCACCTTCTGGGTCGCCGCCGCGGGCCTGCTGGTCGCCATGCTCGCGCTCGGGATCGGCGTCGTCGCGCTTGCTCGCGCAGACGACTCGGCGACGACCGCCTCGGCGGACGGGATGGGCATGTCGATGAGCGGCAGCCAGTCGATGACGGACCACATGGCGCCGGCGCCGATGGACGGCGTGCCCGACGCGACCGCGACACGCGGCGGCCAGCCGCTCGCACACACCGTCGACAACGGGGTCTGGGTCTTCACGCTCGAAGCCAAGCCGGTGCGCTGGGCGATCCTGCCGGGGACGCGCGTTACCGCGTGGACGTACAACGGCGTCGTGCCCGGCCCCGAGATCCGCGTCCCCTACGGGCAGCGGGTCCGAATCGTGGTCAAGAACGACCTGCCCGACGACACCACGGTGCACTGGCACGGCATCGACGTCCCGAACGCAATGGACGGGGTCCCGGGCGTGACGCAGGAGCCGATCCGGCCCGGAGCCAGCTTCACGTACGAGTTCGACGCGATCCCAGCCGGCCGCGACTCGGCCGGCGGCACGTTCCTCTACCACTCGCACGTGGACGAGGACCGCCAGTTCGGGCTCGGTCTCTCCGGCGCCTTCGTGATCGAGCCGAAGCGGCCGCGGGGCTACGACGTCGAGAGGACCGTGCTGATCCAGGAGTGGAACCTGAACGCCTCGACGGGCCAGACCCGCCCCGCCATGGAGATGGAGGGCATGCTGCCCAACTTCTTCACGCTGAACGGGAAGAGCTATCCGGCCACGGACACCGTGACGGTGCGGCGGGGTCAGCGTGCCCTCTTCCGGCTCGTCGGCGCAGGCTCCCTCTCCCACCCGATGCATCTGCACGGCACCGACTTCACGGTCGTCGCGAAGGACGGCCATCCCTTGGCATCGCCGCTCGAGGCGGACGTGATCCAGGTGGGCTCCGGCGAGCGCTACGACATCGCGTTCACCCCGGATCGACCGGGGAAGTGGGTCTTCCATTGCCACATCGGCCACCACCTCACGAACGACGGCAAGGACCCCGGGGGCCTGCTCATGGTGGTCAACGTCATATGAGCGGCAACGAAAGGAGTACGGGCGTGAACAAGCAAACCCTCGTCGTCATCGTCGGCGCGATCATCCTCCTGGGAGTCGGCGTCTTCGGCGCCCTCGCCTTCACGGGCGGCGACTCGGGGACGCCGACGATGAGGATGCCGGACGGGTCGACGATGCCGAGCGACCAGATGACCGGCGACGGCACCCACACGATGACGGACGGCTCGACGATGGACGATCAGGAGATGCCGTGAGTTCGTCGAATATGTCGTCTAGCAGGCCAATCCTGTAGCATCCCGCCCTCGTGATCCGGCTCAGGCGCACACTCGACCGTGGCCGCGCGCACCCGATCCTCGGTCCCATCCTGTTGATCCTGCTCGTGCTGCTGCTTGCGCTGGTGTTCCTCCATGCGGCTCACGAAGGTCATGGCTCGGCGACGGAGGCGGGGGCGTTCTGCCTGGCCATCCTCACGATTCTCGGCCCGCTCCTCGTCGACCGGATGCGCCGCACGCGGCCGTCGATCGTCGTGCCGGTGCGTGGCGACCGCGGGCCACCAGTGTCGCTCTCGCACCGCGGGGTCACGCAGCCGGACGGCGCTGCACCCCTGCTCGCCACTCCACTTCGACGTTGACCGGCGCGCGCCGCGAGGCGCATCGCCGCGTCCTGCAGTCGAAGAAGGAGAACATGCGTGCATTTCCGATCCCGCCGCGTCAGCGGCAACGTCAACAGAGCAGCTTCGTTCCGCCTAGCGGTCACGGCCGGAGTCGCGGTCGTCCTTCTCCTCGCGGTGGCAGTCGGGGCCAGTGCGAACCCCTCCATCGAGGACAAGCGTGCTCAGGCGGAAGCCATCCTTGCGGAGATCCACGGTCTCGACGAGGAAGTGGGTGCCGCGGCCGAGCGCTTCAACGGCGCGAACTACGAGTTGGGCAAGCTCACGTCCGAGCTCGCGGAGACGCGCGATGACCTGACGCACGCGCGGCAGCTGCAGAAGGCCTCGCGGAAGCGCGTGGCGGTGCGACTACGCCAGCTCTACATGGGCGGCGATGGGGGGTCGGCCGTCGAGGTGATCCTCGGTGCGGAGAGCCTCGACGATCTGCTCGACCGTGTCGACCTCGCCCAGCGTGTGACCGCCCAGGACGCCGAGATTGCCCACGACGCGAAGGCTCTGCGGGAGCGTGTCGCCGCGCGCGAGAAGCAGCTCGCAGCTTCGCGGGAGCGCCAGGCCGCGGTCGTCGCGCAGCGCGCGGCGGAGAAACAGGCGATCGAGGGCAAGCTCGCGGAGCGTCAGCGGCTGCTCGCATCGGTGAAGGACGAGATCGCCCAGCTCGAGGAGGCGGAGCGCCGACGCCAGGCGGAGCTTCGACGACGGGCGCAGCTCGAGCTCGAGCGCCAGCGTCGCGAGGCCGCGGCGCAGCAACGTGCCCGGGCGCTGGCCACCGATCAGGCGGCGAGCCCCGCATCGTCTTCTCCGGTGACGAGCGACGGCTCCGACGGGGACGGCCTGTCCGGCTCGGCGCCGAGCGTCGACTACACACCCCCGCCCGCCGATGCCAGCAAGGGTGCACAGGTCGTCGCGATCGCGATGCAATACCTCGGTGTCCCGTACGTCTGGGCGGCGGCCGACCCGTCGGTGGGCTTCGACTGCTCCGGGCTCACGAAGTACGTTTTCGCGAAGGTCGGGGTTTCGCTGCCGCACTACGCGGCGGCGCAGTACCAGCTGGGCTCGCCCGTCTCGAAGGACCAATTGCAGCCTGGCGATCTCGTCTTCTTCCGCGGGCTAGGTCACATGGGCATGTACATCGGTGGCGGCAACATGATCCACGCACCACACACCGGTGACGTCGTCAAGATCTCACCTCTCTCGGATCCTTACTACGTCGCCAACTGGGTGGGCGCCCGCCGAGTGCTGTAGACCGCAACGGCCGTGATGGCGACCGCCGCCTCATAGGGTCGTAGCCACTTGTCTGGCCGGACGCCGGGGCATTTATCAGGAGCTCCGCGTCTGGGGGGTCAAGTGTGTCCGCACAGACGTCGGCGTGCGGAGTGCGTGGCCTACGAGAACCAGCGTTCTCGCCGTGTCGCCGCGAACGAGGCCTTGTCCGCGGCGAGCTCGTGGGACGGTCCCACGAGCCGCGCCGTCGGGGTCGGGCCGCCGAAGAAGTTGGCCTCGACCATGCCGACCATCCCGCCGCCGAGCTCGACGTAGCAGGTGCCGGCGCCCTCGTACGGCCGTTGGAGCTCGGTCCCGCGCACGCGGGCGGCGATGTCGTCGGCGACCACGCGAGCCGCGGCCTCGGCGAACACGCCTGCCTTCGCCATCGGCAGCGCGGTGATGTCACCGACCGCGTAGACGTTGGGGAAGCGGGTTGCGAGGGTGTCCCTTTCCACGGGCACCCAGCCGTCGACGGCCAGTCCCGAACGGACGACCACGTCAGGCGCACGATGGACGGGGATGCCCACGAAGAGGTCGTAGGCGATGCTGCCGCCGTCGGCGAGCAGCACCGCGTTCCGGTCGGGGTCGACGCCGACGATCTGCTGGTTCGCGAGGTAGTCGATGCCGCGCTCGTTCAAGAGATCGAGGATCGCCTGGGAAAGCTCCTTCGTGATCGGCACCGGAGCCGCCATCGGGCCGACGGTGCGAATCTCGACCGCATCCCTGAGGCCGCGCTCGAGGAAGTGGTCGTGCAGCAGCAGCGCGGCCTCGAACGGCGCCGGCGGGCACTTGAACGGGTGACCGAGGATCCCGATCAGGATCGTCCCCGAATTGAAGTCCGCGAGGGCATCGCGCATCCGCTCCGCGCCCGCGACCGAGTAGTACTCCACACCGCCCTCTTCGAATCCCGGTGTGGCTGCGAAGTCGTAGTCTGCGCCCAGCGCGACGACGAGGACGTCGGGGTCGTACGACCCGCAGTCCGTCGTTACCCGTCGCGTCCGCGGGTCGATCGAGGTGACGCGCTCCTGCCGGAACTCGACTCCGTCTCTGGCGATATCGCGGTAGTGGAGGCGCACGCCCTCTCTGGTCTTCCGCCCGAACAAGATGTCGAGCTTCGAGAAGCCGAAGGTGAAGGCGTCGTTCTGGTCGATCAGTGTCGTGCGGACCTCACCGGCGAGCGACTCGGAGAGACGCGTCGCAAGCTCGAGGCCGGCGAAACCTGCACCGAGGATCAGTACATGCTTTATGGGCGAACCCATCAGGCGTGACCGAAGCGCACGTCAGGGAGCAGGCGGTACAGCCACTGCGGGCAGGCCCACGCGTAGCGGCCGAATACGCGCAGCAAGGTCGGGATCAGGACGAGCCGCACGAGCATCGCGTCGAGCAGCACGGCGAGCCCGAGGATCACGCCCATCTCCTTCGGCGGTAGCGGCCCGGAGAGGGCGAAGGTAAAGAAGACGGCGACCATCACCGCGGCAGCGGCGAAGATCACGCGCCCGGAGTGGGCGAGCCCGCCGACGGTCGCCTCGTGCGGGTCGCGCGAGCGGTCCCAGTGCTCCTTGGCCGAGGAGAGCAGGAACACGCTGTAGTCCATCGAGATCGCGAAGATCATCGCGAAGAAGAAGACCGGCGCCCAGGCGTCCATGAACCCCTGCGACTCGAACCCGAGTAGTCCGGCGCCGTGGCCGTTCTGGAAGATCAGCCGGCCGATCCCGAAGGCGGCCCCGACCGCGAGCAGGTTGGTGACGACGCCGAGCGCGGCGATCAGCGGAGCCTGCAGCGCGACGAGCAGGAGCAGGAAGCCGAGCGCGAGCACGACCCCGATCACGAGTGGGGTCCTCGCTGTGAGCGACTGCTCGAGGTCGTGGTTCTCGGCGGCCCCGCCGCCGACAAGCGCACGCTCCGGCAGAGCTGAGCGGAGCCGGTCGATCGTGCGGCCCGTCGCCTTACTGGACGGGTCGGTGGTCGGGATCGCCTGCACGAGCGCGAGCCCGTTCCCGCCGGGCTGCACAGGGAGGACGCGTGCGATGCCCGCGTCGCGTCGCGCGGCGGCCGCGACGGCAGCCGCCTCACCGCGCGGGGCCACGATCTGCAGCGCACCCGGCGCTCCCTTGCCGAACGCCTGCTGCACCTGCGCGTAGCCGACGCGCGAGCCGTCCTGCATCGGCACGACCTTGATCGACGGCATGCCCGTCTTCAGCCCGACGATCGGGAGGGCGAGGAGCACGAGTACAAGCGTCGCGAGTGGTCCGTAGATGTGGGGACGGCGCCAGAGCCGCTCGCCCCAGCGCGCGAACCGGGGCGAGCGGTGCTCGCCCGAGTGCACCCAGCGCAGGGGCGCGGCGTCGACCCTGGGCCCAAGCTTGGCGAGGACGGCCGGCAGCAGCGTCAGCGTCGCCGCCAGGACGAACGCGACGCTGAGCATGATCCCGAGCGCCATCGAGCGGAACGCCGGGCTGGGCACGAGCATCACCGCCGAGAGCGAGACGAACACGGTCACGCCTGAGAAGAGGACTGCCTTCCCGGCGGTGTCCATCGTCACCGCGACCGCGTCCCGCACGTTCAGTTTCGAGCCGAAGAACGCTCCGCGGAAGCGTTGGACGAGGAAGAGGGCGTAGTCGATCCCGAGCGCGAGCGCGAACATGAGCGCGAAGTTCATCGCCCAGATCGAGATCTCGAAGCCGTGCGTCAGCAACGTCAACAGACCTGCAGAGGCGATCAGGCCGACGATCGTCAAGAGCAGCGGCAGACCGGCGGCGACGAGCGAGCCGAAGGCGAGCACGAGGATCGCCATCGTCACCGGCCAGGAAAAGAGCTCGGACTTCATCATCGCGCTGCGGTTGGCGGCGTTGAAGTCGCTCCACATGCCGGAGGCGCCGGTCAGCGAGACGCCGACGCCGGGAGCGGCGGCGGCATGGAGCTTGGACTTGAGCGTGTCGGCGGCGGCGACCATCTGCGTCGGGTCGCCCTTGGCGCCGGCCATGACGACCGCGGTGCGTCCGTCGGCGGAGATGCTCGCGCCGCGCGTCGGCGGCTGGACGCGGGAGACGTGTGGATTCGCGCGGAGGATCTCCTCGACGCGCGCGATCGTCTGCTGGAAGGCGGGGGTCGCGATGGTAGCGCGCGGCGAGTGGACGACGACCATCAGCGCCGAGCTGGAGAGACCGGCGAAGTTGCGCTCGATCAGGCTCCGCGCCTGCACCGACTCGGAGCCATTGGCCTGCCAGCCGGCGCCCGAGAGCGCCGTCTCGACCTTCGGCGCGAACGCCGCCAGGGCGATCGCGATGACGGCCCAGGAAATCGAGACCGTGCGGACGTGGTCTACGGTCCAGCCGCCGAGCCGGCCAAGCGGCCCAACCGTCCGACCTTGCGCGACGACGGGCGCCTTCGGTCGGCGGGCGCTGACCAGAGTGCTCATCGGCCGCACCCCCTCTCGATGCCAACCCCGCGCTCGAGCAGCAACGAGGCAGGGCACCACCCTGCGCTCACGAACAGCCACTGGTTGAGACCGACGAAGGCGGTCAGCAGCAGGAACCAGGGCGTGACCAACACTGCGAGGAGCGCGCTCATCAGCGTCATCGAGCCGGCGAGCGCGAACAGCACCCGCTCGAGCGGCCAGCGGCGCGCCATCAGACGCCCACACCCTCGACGAGCTCGTTCAGCGCGCGCAGCTGCTGCTGCAGGGAGCCGCAGACCAGCTCGCAGAGCGCGAACACGCTCTCGTCGACGATCCGGTAGTAGACGCGGTTCCCCTCCTTGCGCCGGCCGAGCATCCCCGCCCCAGCAAGCGCGGCCAGGTGCTTGGACACGTTCTGCTGTGACGTCTCGAGCGCGTCGGCCAGATCGCCGACCGTCGCCTCCTCGTCGCGGAGCCGGTCGAGCAGACGGATCCGCATCGGCTCGGCCAACAGCCGAAAGCGGCGAGCGACCAGCTCGGCCAAGTCGTCGGAAATCGGGTGCGGCAGCGCCATGTGAGACCTCTTCTACGTTAAACAACCAATCAGTTGTAGAGATGATAGCAAGCGTTCCTGGACTCGTCGGAATTTCCTGGAGGATCGGCGCGGGATCTCGGCTTGTGGGGCCGCTGCCCGGGCACGCCGTACGACCCGAACCACGGCGTCGCCACGGGCCTGCAGTAGAGAGGGCTACCGTTCCCACGTGCAGGTTGATTCGCGAACCGAGCTCGTCATAGCGGTCGACATCGCGAAGCGTCTCGGTATCTCGCCGCAGCGCGTAAATGTGCTCGTGAGCGGACCTGGGTTCCCGAAGCCGCTCGGCAAGCTCGGGCGGTCCTCCGTGTGGCGCTGGAGCAGCGTCGAGCGGTGGGCAGGCGAGACCGGACGCTTGCCTGCCGCGGGCGCTGGCAAGTAACCCGCAGAGCATCGAGACGCAGATGCACCGGCCCGGTGGGGAACGTCGCCAAGCACGGGCGCTTCGTCGCATCGAGGGTGTTGATGTAAATCAACCGAAGGGAGGAGAGGTGGAATACCGGATCGACCGCGAGGCGCTGGCGGAGTTCGTGGCGCGACAGGTGGAGGTCGTCGAGGCCGGATCGATTCCAAGGCTGCTCGCGGACGTGGTTGAGCTGCGGCTTCGGCACGAGAGCGTCAGCCGCGACGAGGTACGGGCGCTTTGGCTCGGCGCGGGGCTGGCGACGCATGTCGGCCTCGCGATCTTCGAGGAGCCGGAGCGGTTCATCACGGCGGGCGAGCCGTCGCCCCTGCCACCGGTGGCGCTCGTCGCCTGAACGATGAGAGGAGGAAAGACCGATGACGACAACAGAGACAACGGGCTACGCGGTCGCGGACGCCAAGCTGCCTCTATGGCTGGGACGGGTGCCGGCCGCGTGGGCCGACGTCGTACGGAGCGTCGACCCGGAGACGGCGCAGGACGCAGCCTCGATGGTCGCGGCAGCGGGGCTGGGCTGGACGGTCGAGCAGCACCCGATCGAGGCCGTCCTCCAGCGCGAGCCCTACTCACAGCGGGTGCCGGTGCCGCGCCACGTCGCCAACGTGCGCAGCGACACGCGCACGGTGCTCGGCGTGGTGGGCGACGGTTACGAGCCGCTGCAGAACGCGGCCGCGTTCGCCTTCTGCGACGCGATCACCGACTCGGGGCGGGCGCACTGGATCGGCGCGGGCGCAACGCGCGGCGGCGCGCGCGTGCACGCGCTGATGCGGCTGGATCGCGAGATCCGGATCGGCGGAGCGGAGGGGGAGGAGGTGCTCCCGCTGCTCTGCTTCCGCAACGGGCACGATGGCGGACTGGCGGTCACGGTGTCGGTGGCGCCGTTCCGGCTCGCCTGCCTGAACGGGATGCTGCTCCCGATCGAGAACGCGCAGCGCACCTGGAAGGCGCGCCACACGGCGCACGTCGAGGCGCGGCTCGCGGATTCGCGGCGGACGCTCGGTATCGCCTGGCGCTACTACGACGAGCTGGAGGAGCTTGGCGGACGGCTGATCCGCGAGCCGATCGGCGAAGGGGAGTTCGAGCGGTTCCTCGCGCGGCTCGTGCCGCTGCCCGATCCTGTACCCGACGAGGGCGGCCGCGCGGTTCGCAACGTCGAGCGGGCGCGCGACGCGATCCGCACCGCGTACCGCGCGGCCCCCGACCTCGACGCCGTCCGCGGTACACAGTGGGGAGCGCTGCAGGCGGTCACGGCCTACGTCGATCACGTCCAGCCGACGCGGCGAACTGCCACCCGCACCGAGGCCGAGGCGCGGTTCGAACGGGCGACGGAGGCGCAGCCGCTCAAGGACCGAGCACTCGCACTGCTCGCCGAGGGAGGTGATCGCTGATGGCGGCCACGCTGACGATGGTGCCGCTGGCGAAGATCAGGCCGCGGGACGGCTTCAACCCGCGCGCAGAGTTCGGCGACGAGCAGATGGCCGAGCTGGTGGCATCGGTGAAGCAGCATGGGATCATCACGCCGCTCACACTCGCCCCCGACGGCGACGGGTTCGTGATCGTCGCTGGGGAGCGCCGCTACCGGGCGGCAAAGCAGGCGAGGCTCAAGGAGGTACCCGCCCAGGTGCGGGACACCGACGGGGACGCGCTGACGCTCGCCGTGGCCGAGAACGTGATCCGCGCCGACCTCAGCCCGATTGAGGAAGCGCGCGCCTACGAGCGGCTCGTCGCCGAGCACGGCGACACCGCGAAGGTTGCGAAGCTCGTCGGCCGCAGCGAGAAGCTGCTCGGCGAGCGGCTCGACCTCCTGCGCCTACCCGCCGAAGCGCAAGCGTTGCTCGCCGCCCGGAGGGTGCCGCTCGCCTGCGCGCCCGCGCTGATACGCATCGCGGAACGCGAGCCGCTCCTCGCCGACCTCTGCGCCATCTGGCTCGCGGACCGACCCTCGGCCTCCGCACGGTTCCCGGCCGATCCCGGCGAGGTCGTGGACGACGTGCTCGAGGCCGAGTGGCAGGACGACGAAAGCCAGCCGCTCCACCCGGTCGCCTACAGCGTCGGCGGCTGGCACGGGCCGACCCTCCCCGGCGGGCGAAGCCGGGACGAGCCACTCCCGCGCATCCTCGTCAAGCTCGGCGACTACGGCGAGCAGGTCGCCACCGCCTACGCGACGCTGCCGGCGATCCCGCAGGAGGACGAGTACGACTGGCAGACGCGCCAGGCCGTCGAGCAGCGCGAGCGCGAGTGCTTCGCCCTCACCGACGAGGACGCCGACGCCGCCCGCGCCTTCGGCTGCCTGCTCGACCTACCCGGCCCGGAAGGACAGGAGCGCCGCTACGTCACCGACCCCGAGTGGCTCGCCGACCGGCTCCGCCAGAAGATCGCAGCACACGCGAGCGCCGAGGGGGAGCGGAAGCAGCGCGAGCGCGAGGCTCGCACACCGTCAGACTCGGTGGACGACCCGGAGAAGGAGGCTCGCCGCGAGCAGCGGCAGCGCGAGTACGAGGCACGCGTCGCAGGACGCTCGCGCAACCTAGACCTCGGCGCGGCGCTCGCCCGCTGGCAGCCGAAACTCGACACCGACGCGGTCAAGCTGCTCGGCTCGCTCGTGCTGCACCACTACGGCAAGCCTGCGGCGTGGGCACACCGGCTCTGCGTCGAGCAGCCCACAACCACGAACAAGCAGGGCAAGGCCAGCGTCCGCTACCCGCGCGGCGCGCAGGCGGAGCAGGAGCTTCACCGCGAAGCGACCGAGCGCCTGATGCGGGCGCGCACGCCAGAGGACGCGCTCGCCGTTGTCATGCGCCTACTCGTCGCACAGCGGCTCGTCGACACGGAGGGTCTCCCCGGAGCCGACTGCCAGGGCGTCTACGAGCCGCAAGAGCTCGGCGCATCGACGGTGCTCGACAAGCTCGCCCGCCGCGTCGCTCCCGCCTCGGTCAAACGGCACCTGGCCGAACAGGAGGCCGAGCGCGAACGCCGCGAGCAGGCATGGCGGGAACAGGAAGCTGCGAAGATCGCCGAGCAGCGCGCCAAGCTCGACGCCGGCGAACCCGTCCGCTGCGCCTGCTGCCTCGAGCCGATCACGTCGCTCGACCAGGCAGCCGAGACGCACGGCAGCCTCGTCCACCGAGGCGACTGCGAGCAGCAGTGGGGCAGCGAACTCGACCAGGAGGAGGCCCCCTGATGCGCCGTCCACCCGACTTAGTAACCTCAATAGCACGCAGCACACAGATGCACTTGACGCGTAAACGCGTCATGTGCACAATCTAAGCGGTGTTGAGTGTCGCCAAGATCGCACCGGGGCAGGAGCGCTACTACGAGCGTTCCGTCGCCGCCGGAATCGAGGACTACTACGCCGGTCGGGGCGAGTCACCCGGCATCTGGACCGGCAGAGGAGCCGCCGCCCTCGGGCTGGAAGGCGTCGTCGAGGACGGCCAGCTCCACACGCTGATCCAGGGCGACAACCCACTCACCGGCGAGAACCTGCGGAGACGCCACCCGAAAGCGAGAACGATCACGGTCGAAAGGATCGACCCGGCGAGCGGCGAGCGGCGCCGCGAGGAGAAGACGCTTCGCCCGGTGGCCGGCTTCGACCTCGTCTTCTCCCCGCCGAAGAGCGTCAGCCTCCTGCACGCGCTCGGAGACGAGCAGGCGCGGCGGACGGTCAACGAGGCGCACACGACCGCCTGGCAGGCGGCGCTTGCCTACCTCGAGGACGAGGCGTGCGTCGTCCGCCGCGGCACCGGCGGCGTAGCTCGCGAGGACGGCGAGGGCTTTGTCGCTGCGGCCTACCAGCACCGCACCTCCAGGGCGCAGGAGCCGCAGCTGCACACTCACGTGATCGTCGCCAACATGGCCCGCCGTCCCAGCGACGGCAAGTGGCGGGCACTTGACGGCGAGGCCATTCTCAGGACGTATCGGCTCGCCGCCGGCTACCTCTACCAGGCCCACCTGCGCGGCGAGCTCTCCCGGAGTCTCGGGGTCGAGTGGGAGAGCGCGTACAAGGGACTCGCCGACCTCAAGGGTGTGGCGCGCGAGGTGATCGATCAGTTCTCGACCCGGCGCGCACAGGTGGTCGAGCATATGGATGAGCGAGGCACGAGCGGCTTTTGGGCCGCACAGGTCGCCGCCCTCGACACGCGCGACCGCAAGGAGCACATCGACCTCGGCCGGCTGCGCGAGGAGTGGCGCGCCCGCGCCGCCGAGCACGGTCTCGGCCGGGCCCAGCTCGACGCCGTGGTGCACCGCGCGCCATGGCGGGAGCCGAGTTCGCGCGAGCTGCTCGAGATAGCCCGCGACCTGCTCGGCCCGAAGGGGCTCACCGAGTGCTCGACCGCCTTCTCCGATCCCGACCTCGTGATGGCCTGGTCCGAGGCGCACGCCCAGGGCGCGAGCGCCGAGCGGGTCAGGCGGCTCGCCGCGCGGTTCGTCGGGATGAACGGCGTGGAGCCCGTCGGCGAGGCGGCGCAACCGGGTCGGCCGGCTCGCTACTCAACCCGCGAGCTGCTCGAGTCCGAGCGAGCCGCGCTGGCGTTCGTCGAGCGCGGCATCGCCTCGGACGCGCCATCCGTTTCCGCCGAGGCGATCGAGGCCACAGTCCGGGAGACACCCACGCTCACGTCGGAGCAGACCGCGATGCTGCGGGCCGTCGCCTCGAGCCCGGATCGCGTCGTCTGCGTCGTCGGGCTCGCCGGCAGCGGCAAGACGACCGCCACACGTGCCGTCGCATGCGCCTTCGGGGAGGCGGGCGTCCCCGTGCTCGGCGCCGCACCTTCAGGCATCGCGGCCGAGAAGCTGCAAGACGAGACCGGCATTCCCTCGACGACCCTCCACCGGCTCCTCCAGCAGCCGCTCCCCGAGCGTTGCCTCGTCGTCGTCGACGAAGCCGGAATGGCCGAGACCCGCGTCCTCGTCCCGCTGCTCGAACGCATCGAGCAGGCGCAGGCGAAGATCGTGCTGATCGGCGACCCTGCTCAGCTGCCCGCCGTTGGAGCCGGCGGCCTCTTCACCGGCATCGTCGAACGTCACGGCGCGATCGAGTTGGGCGACAACCGCCGGCAGCGCGACCGCGACGAGCGGTGCGCTCTGGAGGCGATCCGCAACGGCCTCGGCCGTGACTACCTCGCCTTCGCCGAGGGCAATGGGCGCCTGATCTCCTCCGATGCGCCGGTCAGAACGAAGATCCGCTTGCTGTCCGACTGGTGGGAGGCTGCACGCTCCGACCTTTCGGGGAACATCATGATCGCGCTCCGCCGCCGCGACGTCACAGAGCTCAACACGCTCGCCCACGCGCTGATGGACAGCCACGGCCGCCTCGGCCGCAAGCGGCTCACCGTTGCCGGGGCCGAGTACGCGGCAGGGGATCGGATCGTATGCCTCCGCAACGACAGCCTCCTCGGCGTCAAGAACGGAACCCGCGCCACCGTCGAAGCCGTCGATCGCAAGCACCGGACGCTCACGGTCGCCACCGACCGCGGCGATCGCATCGAGCTCGGCGGTCGCTACCTCGAAGGCAGCCACGTCCGCCACGCGTACGCGCTCACCGGCCACGCCGCCCAGGGCGTCACGGTCGAGCGCGCCTTCGTCCTCGGCGTCGGCGGGCGGAGACTGCAGGAGTGGGGCTACGTAGCCCTCTCCCGCGCACGACAGGAAACGCGCCTCTACGTCACGGCGACCCCGCGCGAGCGCGAGAGCCACTTTCACGACCTCGACGACCGCGACCCCGTCACCCGCCTCGGACAGGCACTCGAGGAGTCAGCGGTCGAACGACTCGCAGTCGACCAGCGCCCCCTTCCATCCGGCCCGCTCCACGACACGCGAGCAGAGATCGAGCAGTTCAATCCGACGGCTGCGCTACGCGCACGGCTCCGGCTCCTCGAGCAAGAGCGGCTCGCGCTGACCAAGGCGCGACGGCACGCTGAGCTCTCTCTTCGCAGTGCTGAGCGCGGGCTTTGCCGACTCGGCGTGCTCCGGCGCAGACGGCATCGGGAGAAGCTGGAACAGGAGATGTCTCGCTCCCGGAACGCCGTCAGCGTGGCCGACATGAGGCTGACCACGCTCGCAACGGAGCTGCGAGACGTACGCAGAGCACCCCGACGACCAGCAAGCTCCGTGTGCTCGGGTCCGGAGCGCGCAACTAGGCCGCTGGAGCACAAGGTGACCGACCCGGCGATGGAAATCTGACCCGGGCAAGGTTCTCGCCGTGACTCGCGCCGCTCCGACGCCGCCGAAGGCTCCTTTAAGACGCCGCGCTCGCTAATGATCTCCTTGGCGAGCGACATATCGTCTCCGAGTCGTTGCGCTCGATCTCATCGATCAGATTGCGCTCACGCAGTCGCACGGGCACATTGTGCAGCGCCGGCAGACTCACGGCGCACGCCCCAAGCGCCGCGCAACGAGCGAGCGTCACTGGTTCAACAGTTGCTCGACGTCAGAACCGTGCGCCCATCGGAGATCCACGGTACCCCGCGGCAGAGTGCGAGCCCGGCGTGGCCAGGCTCGCACTCCCACGTTGCGTTCAAGCGGTCCTTACTCTACGGCGCTACGCCGATCAATAACGGCGCCGGATTGGCTGAGCGCCTCGTAGGCGGCCAGGTTCGAATCCGCACTAGTCGCCGCGACAAAGAATCGAGGCGCGGATACGGATCCGCTCGGGTTCGGCATTGTCGGTTGCGTGATACGCCGGCCGTCAGAGAACGACAGTCTGACGCTGTGCGCGGCACTGGTGGTCAGTCCAATGACGAATCCCGCTCCTTGCGGCGGGAATGTCACCTGGCTGAACCCGCTCGCATCGCGGCTCATGTCGAACCCGCAGCCACCGGCAGCCCCTGACGCCGGACCACTGAAGACCAGGTGCAGGCACGTTCCGCGATCGCTTTCATACGTGCTCAATTGCCATGCAATACCCGATCTCGTACCTCGTGACAGTACGACCTCTGGAGACTGTGCGACTGGCTCACGAGACACGTCGGCGGGACGATCGAATGCAGAACTAAGCATCGTCGTGGCCGATCCCATGGCGAAAGGCACGACTAGCGCGGCCACGGCCAGCGGCACGACAGCCAGCGCGACCTTGGCAAGACTGGGCGTACGTTTCATCGTTCCTCCTGGCTACTCGTGCGCGTGGTAGTGCCCGTTGAGGGCATGTGTGCCGTCTGAGACGTTGTAGCTCCAGTACTGCGTCTCTGAATACGGACTGGTGTCCCAAGAGATATGGCTATGGGAGCACGAGCAGCCGTCGGTTGCGAGGACGTTTGCGTCCTTACCCACCCAGACAGTGTTCGAATGGGTGTGACCGTTCAGGTTGTCGTTGTACGGATGGACGTAGTAGTTGTTGTTCGCGCCGTCACCGAGTCCGTGGTCCCACTCGCCCACAGTGTGGACATGGAACCCATACGCGATTCCAGCGAACAAGCCGACGACGATCGTCGCAAGAAGAAGAACTACGGGTGTTCTCATCGCGTCTCCTTTTCGTGCCGACCTGGCAGCGATGGTAGCGTCGACGCCTCATCAACGACAGTGGCGAAAGGATTCTTCCTCAACGCCGCGAAAATACAATTACCCTTTTGGATAGACTTAAGCGCCCGGATGAAGCCATTGAACAGCACAAAACAGAAACGCATAGTTGCGCTGCATCTCGCCCGTCGTGCTCTGAGTGAAAGGATTAGGGAATGTCGCGCGTGTTCAGACTCCTCCCATCGCGAGCGACCGCTACGACTACTTCAGGATCGAATCGGATAGGCGCTATGAAGAAACGCAGACCAGTTCCCAGACGGCGAGTCGGGCTTGTTTGAGCGTGACCGCTGCCTAGAACCGTCACCTCGCTCACGTTGTCTCCCGCTAGTCCGTAGACGAATACAGAGTCCAACACCGTCGTTAGCTGCGGCTCCACGTCATCGACCCTTGGCAGCCTGAGCCCACAACCGCCTCCGCGAGCGTTGGCTGAGCCGAAGAGATCGAGCTCTAGGCAGATGCCACGGTCACTTTCGTAGGTGGTCAACTTCCATCTCAATGTTCCGACCTGGCCTTCGCGCAGAAGAACTCGATTGCTGGTTGGCGTTGGCTCACGCCGAACATCTTCTGGTCTCGGAAAACGATCCAAGAAGGCCGCAGTCACCGGAACGGCAACAGCGAGAGCGACGATTGAAAAAACAAGGGCGACGCGGAACGCGCGCGTTCTACGCGAACGCGACCGCGGAACTCCTCCTTCACGTCGCTCTGCCGGTGCGAGCGTTGCGAGTGGGCTGAGAAAAGCGCTGAAGTCTTCGTCGGTGTAGTACAAAGGAGACGGCACGTCAGCCCCTTTCGCGAGGCGATCCACTTTCGTTCGGCCTGTAGCCCATCGCAGTCATCACCGCAGCGAGATGACGGGTGGCTCGTGACAACCTCTGACGGACCGCGGCGGCGCTGACTCCAAGGACGTCCGCCAACTCCTGACCCGAATAGCCGTGGACGTAGCGCAGAAGCACGAGGGATCGGTCGTCCGGGGACAATTCACGGATCAGAAGATCTCTCAACGCCAACGCCTCGGCGTCGTCGGTGTTCGGCTGTTCGGTTATTCCCGTAGCGAATCGCTGGACCGCACGCAGCCAACGACGACGTCGACGAAGAGCTTGGAGCGCGTGGTTGCGAGCAACGCGAAAGAGCCAAGCTTCGGGGTTGTCAACGTCCGCTAGCTGTGGCCACGTCTGAAGAGCCGTGACAAACGTCTGTTGAAGAAGGTCATCAGCGAGTTCGGGATCACGAACCATGTGCCGGAGGAACAGCCCCAGGCGTCTTTCGCTAGACGCGAACAGCGCCTCAAGGCGGACTTGGTCGAGCCTCGCCTCGCTAGGCATCGGCCACGGCTCTGTCGTCAACGTGTGCACCGTCAATGAGAGAGATGCCGATCGCGCCCAGAATGTGACAGCCGCGCCTGGACGAGGGCGGACCTGCAGTACAGCCCTGCGGTCGCGCTCGATCAGGGACCGACTGCGGCGAGCACGTCGAGCACGCCCTCGCGCGCAGTCGGCGCTGGTATCCAGGCGACGGGCATATCCGCCTCAGGGAATCCATCGAATGCGAGCGCGAATCCGCTCGCGGCTAGCAGGAGGGGCAAATCGAGCCGCAACTCGTCGTTCGAGTGATCGCTCACGTCGAAGCGGACAACGAAGTCACAGAGCACCGGCCGCTCGAAGTTGACGTGGAGGAGCAGCCGCCAGTGCGGGTGCCGACGACTCGGCGAGAGGAGCGACCACCCCGTCTCGACATGGCCGCCTGGCTCGCTCTCGAGCACGCGAGCAAGGTCGAGCACATCCCGCCTGCCCTGCGATTCGACCCAGAGCGCGACGGTGAGGCCATGTTCCGGATCGCCGTGGGAGACGACCGCCGAGACGCACGGAAGCGCGTTACGCGCGAGTTCCTCCAGTCGGCGACTCAGCCGCTTCGGCTTCAGCTGAGTGAGGCTCTCGGCCATGATCTTCACCATAGCCCTCCGTCTGGACGGCACCACGTGACGCCCTGCTTGCGACGCGTCGCAACTGCGGATCCTTGAACCACGGCCGCATGGCGATCCTCGCCGGCGGCAAGTGTCCGTAGACGAGTACTCCCTGTCCCGGCGTCATCTCACGCAGGACGTGCGCGGGCGCGAGCGTCCGATAGCTGAAGGACTCGGTGGTGGAGCGTCTTCCTTCGGCGCCTCGGGTCGAGGCAACCTGGCGCACCTCCTCGTCGCCGAGCAGCGCGGCGACGTAGTCGAGCGTGCGCGGGTCGCCGATGCCGGAGAGGACGACCTTGGCGCGGTGATTGGAGACGATCGTCGGGGCATGGTCGCGGCCGTAGACGGCGTTGATCTGGGCCATGTCCTGGAAGACCGAGACGAGCTGGATGCCCTGGCCCGCTCCCGTCGACGCGAGTGTCGGCAGGTCGCGAAGAGGGGCGATGTTTGCGCACTCGTCGAGCACAAGGAGCAGTGGAGGATCGAGCGGCTTGCCGCTCCGGTTGGCCCGCTCGTAAGCACCTGCGACGATCTCCTGGATGAGGGCCGAGAAAAGCGGCCTGAGGCGGCGTTGCTCGTGCGCCGGCGCGCAGATGTAAACCGTGTGGTGACCGCCATCCAGCACGGCGTCGGCATTGATGTCGGAACTCTCCGCAGACGCGAGGACGCCCGGGTCCGCGTAGGCCGCGAGCACCGTTTCAGCGGTCGCATAGACATTCGATCGGGTTCGTTCCTCGCGCTTTAGGCTCGCGGCGAATGCGTTCGAAGCGGCCTCCTCGTTCGCGAGCGTGAGGCCCCATTTGGGCTCGTTCTCATCTTGCGTGTCGAGCCACTTGACGACGTCGCCAATGGTGAGCCGATGGTGGAACGCGGCCAGAAGAAGAGGCGCGAGGAGCTTCTCGGCGGCTCCGTGCCAGAAGCGGGCGTTCTCGATCCCGGCGCTCGTGGCGCGGGCGGCATCGACGAGCCAGGACGCGACCCGCTGAGCTCCCTGCCAGGTCTCGCAAGCGGCAAGTGGCGTCCAGCCGGCGGTCGCGTAACCGGTGCTGTGGGTCGGGTCGTAGATCAAGAAGTCCGCGTCCGGGATCGTGCTGCGCGCGGCGTAGGTGTCGTTCAGGAGGTCGCTCTTGATCGACGTGGCGAGCACCGGCCCTTGCCACTCGAGGATCGCGGGGATGGCGAAGCCGGTCGTCTTGCCGGACTGCGTCGGCCCGATCACGATCACCGACTCGCGAGGCTCGGCCGCTATCAGGTGGCCGTCGATTCGGCCGAGCGTGAGCCGTCGGGGCTGCGACGCGCGGACACGAAGCGTTCGGAGATCCCGTGTCTTTGCCCAGCGCGCACCGGCTCCGCGTGACCGTGCAGCTCGCGCCCGATGCCGGATGAGCAGAAACGTCCCGACTGCAATCGGTACGAGCAGGACGGCGAGCGTGGAATAGAAAGGTATAGGGCCTGGAATCAGCGCTCGCCCGGGCGCGGGCCAAGCGAGCGCCGGATCGCCGGCGTGGGCATGGAAGCGAGCGAGTACGAGTCCCATCTCCGCGAACCGCGTGTTCGGCCACACGCCTCCGAACAGTCGACCGGAGATCTCGCCGGTGGCCCACAGCAGTCCGCTAACGACAAGCACGGCAGCGACGGCCCACAGGGCGGCCCTCTCGAGCGGGTGCATGCGTTCTTCGCCCGACACCGGGAAGCGCGGCGGTCTGCGCTCCGATGTCACGCCGCCCGCCGGGCCGTCATTCGGGCGTCCGTGTCCACCAGCCCGTTCTCGACCGTGGAGCGTTGGTGCTCCACGAGGAAGGAGCGCTCGCCGACCTTCCAGAGCGCCCATCCGCGGCGCAGATGGGGAAGCAGCTCGGCCTCGGTGTCGGTGAGACCAAGCAGTTCCCGCGCGTGGGGGATCTGGTCGCGGGGCTGCGCGTACACGACCTTGGTCTCGGCGTCGGCGAGCAGCCCTTCGGCGAGGCGGTGCTCGCGGCTTCCCTCGGCACCGGCGGCGCGCAGGTCGGAGAGGCGGTGCAGGACGACGAGGTTCTGGGTGCCGAGGGCGCGGGAGAGCTTGAACGACTGCTGGAGCCATTCGCCGATGCCGAGGCTGGAGAGGATGCGCCAGCCCTCATCGACCACGACGATCCGCTTCGTGCTCCGCTCGTCGGTCTCCGCTTCGATCATCGCCTGCAGCCAGGCGGTGGCGCAGGTCATCAGGATCCCGAGCGCTGCCGTCTGCGTGTTGAGGACCGCACGGAGGTTGAGCACGACGAGCGGCGCGTTGAGATCGAGCCCGGGAGTGGTCGGTCCGTCGAACATGCCGCGCAGGTTCCCGGTGCAGAGCTGGTCGAGCGCGAACGCCATCGGCCGCACGACGTTTGCGATGTCGACGACGTCCATCGCCAGCGCCTCGGCCATCTCCGCGGACGGGTGGACGAGCACGTCGACGACGTCGGGCAGCGTCGGCTCCCGGCCGGAGCGACGAGCCAGCACGACGATCGCCTCCTGGCCTGCACGCTTCTCCTCGGGCGTGAGGGGTCGCTCGAGCGCGGCCGCGGCGACCGAGTAGAGGAGGTTGAGCTGCCGTTCGGGGCCACCGCGCGGGGTGAGCGGGTTGAGCCGGATCGGCCCTCCCGGCGAGAGCGCGATCGGCCGAACGCAGAGCGCCTCCGCGAGCCGGTCGTACTCGCCCTTGACGTCGACGATCCACGCCTGCCGTCCGAACACCGCCTGGCGCAGCACGTACGTCTTGACAAGGCTCGACTTCCCGCGGCCGACGATCCCGATCACGACCGCGTTCGGGCTCGTCAGCTCCTTGCCGTACAGCTCCCAGGGGTCGTAACAGAAGGAGCCGCCGTACACGTCCCGGCCGAGGTACACGCCGCGGCCCCCGAGCCCGCCTTCGGCGACGAACGGGTACGCGGCCTGGATGTGCGCGGTTGTGGCGCGGTGCCCGGGCTGGCCCCGCGCCTTCACCTCAGCCCCCGGCAGAGCGGCAGCGTGTAGGTGAACGCCTCCGATTGCTGTCCGTAGAGGCGGAGCAGCTCGAGCCGGGACATCTGGGCGGCGTGCTCGATCTCGGAGCAGTCGTGCTCGAGCTCGTCGAGGGTGTGCGCGGAGACGGTGACGTAGCCGGCGAAACGGACGGCGGCGTGTCCGTCGGCGAGCTCCTCTTCGCGGCGCGCGACGGCTTCGGTCTGGCGCTTCCGCCTGGCGGTCTCGATGAAGCCCATGCGGCCGCGCAGCTCGCGGTCTGCGACGTCGCTCGTGCGAGATGCCTCGACTTCGCGAATGGCCTTCAGCGGGGAGATCGGCTCGATCGTGACCGCGATCGCCCGCACCATCCGTGTGTGCAGGAGAAGGGGGGAGAGGAAGGCGGCGCCGACGTCGACACGCGGCCAGCTCGCGATCCAGTAGGTCGCATGAACGGCGCCGTCCGTCCGGTACGCGTTCCACGACTCTTCCGTTCCGAGCGGCCATGCGGCGGCCTCGTCGATGCCATCGCGGTCGGGGTCGGCGGCCGCCAGCTGCGCGAGGCCCGGCCGCGACCAGGGGTCGAACGCCACGCGGATCGCGGTCGCGACCATGCCGGGGCGAAGCGCGCCCACGACACGGATGTCTGCGGCGGCTAGATGGTTGATCGGTTAATCGGTGTAGGCGGCGAGTTCGCGGCTTGGCAGGCC
>CAZOMP010000017.1:0-69788 GCA_964581085.1 uncultured Gaiellales bacterium
AACGACTGGACGATGCGGCCTGGACCCTTGACAAACCGCGCTCCATATCAGAGCGGGCTGCGAGCAAGGATCCGGGTTTTCTCCGGATAGCGGCAATGTAAGGTATGCCTTACATTGCTCTGAATGAGCTGCCACACCGCCGCGCCGCCGGCTCCGTCCAGCGACTCGACACCGCAGGAGATCGTCCTCGTCGGGCATCCGAACGTCGGCAAGTCGGTGCTGTTCGGACGGCTGACGGGGCGCTATGTCACGGTGGCGAACTATCCCGGTACGACGGTCGACGTCTTCCGCGGTACCGGCCGGGTGCTGGAGGGTGTCGTCATCGACACGCCCGGCGTCGTCGGCTTCCCGGCGCGGGGGGAGGACGAGCGCGTCGTCTCGCGGCTCCTGCTCGAGCGGCCACCGCACGCCCTCGTCCAGGTCGGGGACGCGAAGAGCGTCCGCCGTACGCTCGAGCTGACTGCCCAGCTCGCCGAGCTCGGGATCCCGCTCGTCGTCGTCCTCAACATGACCGACGAGGCGCGCTCGGCGGGAGTCGTGATCGACCGCACGCGCCTCTCGTCTGCGCTCGGCGTCCCGGTGCTGCTCACGGTCGCCACCACCGGCGCAGGCGTCGACGAGGTTGCCGCCGCGGTGGCCGCCGCCCGTCCGGCCCGGCCTGCGGTCACGTATCCGGCGGCGATCGAGGCGGCGCTCGGTTGCCTCGCGGAGGAGGCCGGCGAGGTGTCGTTCAGCCGCGGCGCCGGGCTCCTCTGGCTCTCGGGCGACGCCGAGGCCGAGTCGTTCCTGGAACGTCAGGTATCCGGAGCCTTCCTCACCTCCCTCCGACGGGACGTGGAGGAGGAGCTGGGAGAGCCTCCGGCAGCCGTGCTCCATCGCGTCCGGGCCGCCTTCGCGGACGAGCTGGCGGCAGACGCGGTCGCGGAGGGGCGGGGCGAAGGAGGCCGACTCCGCGCCTGGTGCGCACACCTCAGCACCCACCGGCTCTTCGGCTGGCCCGTCCTCGCGGCGATCCTCTTCGCCGTCTACTGGTTCGTCGGGGTCTTCGGTGCCGGGACGCTCGTGGGGTGGCTGGAGGGAACCGTCTTCGGAGCACACCTCAACCCGTGGCTCAGCCGCGAGGTGTCGAGCCTCGTGCCGGTCGGTCTCGTCCGAGACCTCCTCGTCGGCGAGTACGGCCTCTGGACGATGGGGATGACCTACGCCCTGGCGTTGATCCTGCCGATCGTGACGACGTTCTTCCTCGCCTTCAGCGTGCTCGAGGACAGCGGCTACCTGCCGAGGCTCGCGGTCGTCAGCAACCGTCTCTTCCAGTCGCTCGGGCTGAACGGCAAGGCGGCGCTGCCGATGGTGCTCGGCCTCGGCTGCGTCACGATGGCGACGCTGACGACGCGCATTCTCGCGACCCGCCGCGAGCGGCTGCTCGTGACGCTCCTGCTCGCGCTCGGCATTCCCTGCTCGGCGCAGCTCGGGGTCGTGCTCGGCATCCTCGGCTCGATCTCGCTCGCCGCCACCGTGGTCTGGGCGGCCGTCGTCGCCGCCGTCGTCCTGGCCGTCGGCTGGCTCGCCGCCCGCGTCGTACCGGGAGAGCGCAGTCCGCTCCTGATCGAGCTGCCGCCGCTCCGCGTCCCCCGTGCTTCGAACGTGCTGACGAAGACGTTGACGCGGCTCGAGTGGTACCTGCGCGAGGTCGTGCCCCTGTTCCTGCTCGGAACCGCCCTCCTCTTCCTCCTCGACCGGACGGGCGCTCTGCCGGCGCTGATCGACGGCATGCGGCCGCTCGTCTCCGGCTGGCTCGGCCTCCCGGCGGCAGCGAGCGCAGCCTTCGTCGTCGGCTTCCTGCGCCGCGACTTCGGTGCGGCGGGGCTCTACCTGATGCACGCCCAGGGCACCCTCAGCGCCGAGCAGGCTGTGGTGGCGATGGTCACGATCACGCTCTTCATCCCCTGTGTCGCGAGCCTCCTGATCATCGTCCGCGAGCGTGGCATGGCGCAGGCTGCGGCAATCGTTGCAACCGTGTTCCCGCTCGCCTTCCTCGTCGGCGGCCTGCTCCACAGGGCGCTCCTGCTGGGAGGGTTCGGCACATGAGCGCCGTCACGATGACGTGTGCCATGTGTGGGCACCTGTTCGACCCGCGTGGTACGAGTCTCTGCGAGTCGTGCCCTCTCGGGAACGGCTGCGCGCTCGCCTGCTGCCCCAACTGCGGCTACAGCGCGCCGGCGCCGGGAGCGTCGGCGCTGCTCAGGCTCGGAGCCCGCGTGGCGTCCGCGCTCGGTGGCTCGCGGCGCGCCGGGAAGGCGGAGGGTGAGACGCTTGCGACCGCCTCCGCGGGCGCGCGCGTCGAGATCGCCTCCCTCGCCGACGTCCCGCACGGCGAGCGCGAGCAGCTGCTCGCGTACGGAATCGCACCGGGGCGTGTCGTCGAGGTGCTCCAGCGCACGCCGGTGACGATCGTCCGCCTCGAGCACCTGGAGCTCGCGCTCGAGCGCGGCGTCGGCCGGGGGATCCACGTCAAGGCGGCGACCACGGACGGAGGAGCGGCATGAGCGCGCCGCCGCTGATCGTCTCCTGCCAGAGCGGCTCACCGCTCTCCCGGGAGGCGGCACGTGCGGTCGCCGAGCTCGAGCGGCGCGGCCTCGTGCGCAGCGGCACGGGCGCGGAGCCGGCTGCGGATGAGACGGTCGTCGTACTGGACGGCTGCGCCTCCGCCTGTGCCGCACGCAGGCTGGCTGCCGAGGGGCATCCAGCCGCGGTTCGGCTGACGCTCGCCGACTGCGGCGTCGACGAGGAGACACTCGGGCAGGTGACTCGCGCCGGGCTCGTCGAGCAGCTGGCGCGGCGTCTCGAGCTGGCACCGACGGCGGCCGCGCTGCCCCGGCCGCACAGGCCCGTGGCCGCGGCGGCGGGATCCGGTCGTGTCCACGGGGTCGACGACTACCTGCTTGCACTCGACGAGCTGACGAGCCCGGTGGGCGCCTGCGGCGCCGTGATCGAAGACGTACCGACGCTTTCGGCGTACGTCTCTACCCGGCTCGGTGTCACCCGTCCGTCGGCAGGAGAGATGCTGGCTCGCCTGGAGGCGGCGGGGCTCGTCCGTCGCGGCGCGCAGAAGGAGATCCTGCTGACTCTCGCCGGTCGCGCCGCGGCCGACCGCGTCATCCGGCGCCATCGACTGATCGAGGCGTTCGTCGTCACCTTCCTCGGTTTCTCGTTGCCCGCGAGCTACGAGCGCGCCCGGGCACTCGATCCGGCGTTCGACGACGAGGCGGTCGAGCACCTCGCGGCCGCGCTCGGCGGCCCGGAGCGCTGTCCACACGGATGGCCCGTCGATCCGGGTGCCGCCCGTGACGAGGCGGCGTCACTCGTGGCGCTGCCTGCTCTCGAGGCAGGGCAGGCGGGCGTCGTGGTGCGCCTGCGCGAGGACGCCGGGCCGCTCAGACGTCTCGTCGCCGAGGGCGTCGTGCCCGGAACGAGAATCGCCGCGCTCTCGGAGCGTGGGACGTGCGAACTGGCCGGCCGGATCATCCGCCTCGACGCAGATGCGGCGGCAGCGGTGCTCGTGCGGGGGCGGGACATGAACGGATCCTGACCGGTCCGTCAACTCGCGCCCTGCGGGGCGTAGAGTCGGACTACCGAGGGCTGACGGAGACTCGTGGTCGGCGCGGGGTCGAGAGGAGGGCGCCGATCGTGTCTCCGTCGCCGTCCCTCGTGTCGTCCCGAGGACCGGCGCTCCTACATGCGGAAGATGCCGAACGTCGTCTCCGGGACCGGAGCGTTCGCAGCCGCGGCGAGGCCGAGCGCGAGCACGCGCCGCGTGTCGAGCGGGTCGATGATCCCGTCGTCCCACAGCCGCGCCGTCGAGAAGTAGGGGCTGCCCTCGCGCTCGTAGGTGGCCCGGATCTCGGCGGGGTCGGCGTCACCGACCATGGAGAGCACGGTCGCCGCCTGGTCGCCGCCCATGACGGAGATCCGCGCGTTCGGCCACATCCAGAGCTGACGTGGCGCGTACGCACGTCCGCACATCGCGTAGTTGCCGGCTCCGAACGAGCCGCCGGTGACGACGGTGAACTTGGGGACTTCCGCGCAGGCGACGGCGGTGACGAGCTTGGCCCCGTCGCGCGCGATGCCTGCCTCCTCGACCTCCTTCCCGACCATGAAGCCGGTGATGTTCTGGAGGAACACGAGCGGGATCCGGCGCTTTGCCGCCAGCTCGATCAAATGCGCCCCTTTGCGTGCCGAGTCGGGGAAGAGGATGCCGCGGTTGGCGAGGATCGCGACCGGATAGCCCTCGATGTGCGCGAACCCGCAGACGAGCGTGTCGCCGTGGAGCGCCTTGAACTCCGCGAAGCGCGAGCCGTCGACGATGCGGGCGATCACCTCGATCGGATCCAGCTCGTGACGGAAGTTCTCGGGTACGAGCCCGTAGAGCTCGCTCGGGTCGACGACCGGCAGCTCCGGCGTCGCGAGCTGCCACGGGCAGGGCGCCGGATCGCCGAGATGACGGACGATCTGACGGGCGATCGCGAGCGCGTGCTCGTCGGAGCTCGCGTAGTGGTCGGCCACTCCCGAGCGCCTCGCATGGACATCGGCCCCTCCGAGCTCCTCGGCCGTCACCTCCTGCCCGGTCGCCGCCTTCACGAGCGGTGGGCCCCCGATGAAGATCGTGCCCGTGCCCGCCACGATCACCGTCTCGTCCGACATCGCCGGCACGTAGGCGCCGCCCGCCGTGCACGAGCCCATCACGACTGCGATCTGGGCGATCCCCTGCGCCGACATCCGCGCCTGGTTGAAGAAGATGCGGCCGAAGTGGTCGCGGTCCGGGAAGACGTCGGCCTGGAGCGGCAGGAAGGCGCCGCCGGAGTCGACGAGGTAGAGGCAGGGAAGCGCGTTCTGCTCTGCCACCTCCTGGGCGCGGAGGTGCTTCTTGACGGTGAGCGGGAAGTAGGAGCCGCCCTTGACGGTGGCGTCGTTTGCGACGACGACGCAGTGCCGCCCCTCGACGACGCCGATTCCGGTCACGATCCCCGCCGAGGGTGCCTGACCGCCGTAGAGCTCCCAGGCAGCGAGGGCGTTGAGCTCGAGGAAGGCGCTGCCGGGGTCGACGAGCAGGTCGATCCGCTCACGAGCCGTCAGCTTGCCGCGGGAGCGGTGGCGCTCGACGGCGCGCTCGCCGCCGCCGCGCGCGATGAGCGCCGTGCGTTCGCGCAACTCGGCCACGAGACCGGCCATCCGCTCGTGACGCTGCTCGTAGCGGGCGTCGCGCTCGACCCTGCTGGAGAGGGTCGTCATGGATTCGACCCCAGTTCGACGAGGAGCGCCCCGCCGCCCACGCGGTCGCCGGTGACGACGTGCACCGCCGCCACGGTGCCCGCGAACGGGGCTGTCAGCGGCTGCTCCATCTTCATGGCCTCGAGCACGATCAGAGGCTGCCTGGCGGACACGACGTCACCGGCTGCGACGTGCACGGCGACCACGGTGCCGGGCATGGGAGAGACGATCCGGCCGCCCTCGCCGGCCCGTGCGGAGCTCGGGCCGAGGTCGAGCCGGGGCGGAGCCTGAGTGGGCGCGGGAGGGAGGTTGAGCCGCCAGGGCCCGGCGAAGGGACCCTCCGCGAGACTGCGTGGCGGCGCCGAGAGCGGGGGCCAGTCGGTGAGGAACGCCGTCGACACCTCTCCGGCCCGGAAGGCGGGGTGTGACACGAGCCAGCGCAGGAACGGCAGGTTCGACCCCACCCCCTCGACGACCGTCTCGGCGAGCGCTATAGCGAGGCGGTCGAGCGCCTCCTCGCGCGTGGCACCGTGTGCGATCAGCTTCGCAAGCAGCGGGTCGTACGCGAGCCCGACGGTATCGCCCTCGGCGACGCCTGCGTCGACGCGGATGCCGTTGGGCAAGTGAAGCCGTTCGAGCCTGCCTTCCTGCGGGAAGAACGCTCGTGGATCCTCGGCGTAGAGGCGCGCCTCGACTGCATGGCCGGCACGGGGGACGTCGAGACGCAGCTCCTCTCCCGCGGCGATCCGGATCTGGAGCTCCACGAGATCGAGCCCCGTCACGGCCTCCGTGACCGGGTGCTCCACCTGGATACGGCCGTTCAACTCCAGGAAGAAGAAGGCGCCGTCGGCGACGAGGAACTCCGCCGTGCCGGCGCTGCGGTAGCCGATCGCAGCGGCGAACGCGACCGCTGCGGCCTCGATCGCACCTCCGAGCTCGGGGGTCAGCCCGGGCGGCGGCGACTCTTCCACCACCTTCTGATGCCGGCGCTGGACGGAGCAGTCTCGGAGCCCGAGCGAGACGGCGCCGCGTGCGTCGGCGAGCAGCTGCACCTCGACGTGCCGTGGCCGCTCGAGCCAGCGCTCGCAGAAGACGGTTGCGTCGCCGAATGCCGCCTCGGCTTCGCGCGCGCACGCTGCGAGGGCCTCGTCGAGGTCGCGCGGGTCCCGCACGATCCGCATCCCGCGGCCGCCACCGCCGGCCGCGGCCTTGACGAGCAGGGGGAAGCCGACCTCCTCGGGAGTGCCTGCCGGAAGCGTCGGCACTCGGACCGCTGCGGCGATCCGTTTCGCCTCGACCTTGTCGCCGCCGCAGGCAAGCGCCTCGGGGGGTGGACCGACCCAGCTGAGCCCGGCCCCGACGACGGCTTGCGCGAGCCGCGGGCTCTCGGCGAGAAAGCCGTAGCCAGGGTGGACCGCGTCGGCCGCGGCCGTCGCCGCAGCGCCCACGATCGCCTCCGCATCGAGGTACGACGGGATCTCGACGAGGACGTCCGCCGAGCGAGCGTGGAGCGCGCCCAGATCGTCGGGTGCGGCAACCGCGACTGTCTCGATCCCGAGCCTCGCGCAGGTGCGAAAGACGCGCAGCGCGATCTCGCCGCGGTTGGCGACGAGCAACCGTTCGATCTTCACGGGCTGCACCGCTCCCACGCTCCTCGCATCGACTCTATTTGTACCGTACGTTCGGTATAATCGGAAGCGTGGACCTCGACCTGGAGCCGCAGCAGGTCCTGCTCCGGGAGACGGTGCGGCAGTTCGCGCTCGAGCGCGTGGCGCCGGTGGCTGCCGAGCTCGACCGCGAGAAGCGCTTCCCGTACGAGCTCGTCGCCGAGCTCGGCGAGCTGGGGTTGATGGGGATGACGGTCCCGGAGGAGTACGGCGGCGCCGGTACCGACACGGTTTCCTACGCGCTCGCGATCGAGGAGCTTGCGCGCATCGACTCGTCTGTCGCGATCACGGTGGCGGCGCATCACTCCCTCGGCACGCTGCCGATCCTCGCGTTCGGCAGCGAGGAGCAGAAGCGCGCCTGGCTCCCCGACCTCGCGTCGGGCCGCCGGCTTGCCGCCTTCGGCCTCACCGAGCCTGATGCCGGCTCCGACGCAGGCGCGACGCGGACGACGGCCCGCCTCGAGGGCGACGAGTGGGTCGTCGACGGGACGAAGATCTTCATCACCAACGCCGGCACGGAGATCACCTGGGGAGTCACGATCACGGCGCTGACGGCCGAGGGCGAGATCTCGAACCTCGTGATCCCGAATGGGACGCCCGGCTACTCGATCTCGGCGCCGTTGGAGAAGCTCGGCTGGCGGGCTTCCGACACGCGCGAGCTCTCCTTCCAGGGTGTGCGCGTCCCGGCAGGGAACCTGCTCGGGAAACGCGGCGACGGCTTCCGCCAGTTTCTCCGGATCCTCGACGGCGGCCGTATCTCGGTCTCGGCGATGGCGGTCGGGCTCGCACAGGGTGCCTACGACCTTGCTCTTGCCTACGCGAAGGAGCGCCGCCAGTTCGGTCGTCCGATCGCCTCCTTCCAGGCGGTACAGGCGCGTCTCGTCGACATGGCGACGGAGATCGAGGCCGCCCGGGCGCTCGTCCTCCGTGCGGCCTGGGAGAAGGACCGGGGACGCGACTTCGCACAGACGGCGGCGATGGCAAAGCTCTACTCGGGCGAGCTGTCGCACCGCGTCGTCGACGCCGCCCTGCAGACCCACGGCGGCTACGGCTTCATGGACGAGTCGCCGATCTCGCGGTTCTACCGCGATCAGAAGGTGCTCGAGATCGGCGAGGGTACGAACGAGATCCAGCGCCTCGTGATCGCACGGCACCTGGGCCTGTGACGAGCGTCGAGGAACGACCTCGGCGCAGGCGAACGGGCTTCGAGGCGCGGCGGCGCGAGGTGGTCAACACGGCGGTCGGTCTCTTTGCCCGGCAGGGTTATGCCGACACGTCGATCGACGACCTCGTCGAGGCGACGGGGCTCCAGCGCGGTGGCCTCTACCACTACATCGAGAGCAAGCAACACCTGCTCCTCCTCGCGCACGAGGAGCTGATCGCGCCGCTGCTCGCGCAGGCCGAGCAGATCGTGGCCGCCGACACCGATCCGGAGACCACCCTGCGGGCGCTGCTGCAGGTCTGGGTCGCTCACGTCGCGGCCCATCGCGACCACATGGTGGTGTTCGCCGAGCAGCGGCGGCTGATCGAGTCGGATCCTGCCTGGGCCGAGGTGCGCGCGGCACGCGACCGGTTCGGTGGACTGCTGGAACAGGTCCTGCGCGACGGCGGACGGGCCGGGGCGTTCACGATCGGCGACCTCGCGATCGTCGAGATGTCGATCCTCGGGATCGTGAACCACATGCCGCAGTGGCTCGACCCGGCCGGGCGCCTGTCGCCCGCCGTCGTCGCCGACCGCTGCGCCGACCTGCTGCTGAACGGACTGCTGCCCCGGTTTCTATCTCCAGAGTTTTCGCGTAACGCTCTTCCCTGACGCCACCAGGGCAGCGCGCAGTCGCTCATCGTTAGAGGAGTCGATCCAGCCGTATCAGGCGGCAGGCCGGAGCGGAGGCTCCGAGCCTGCCACCGGGCGGATGGGCGTCGCCGCGTCCGGTGCGAGGCGGAGGCCGGCGGCGACGAGCAGTCGGCCGACCGTCCGGTGCGGGATGGTGGCGGTGGCGTTCTGCATCGACGAGCGCAGGCTCGCTACGCGATCCTCGTGCAGGCGTTTCTGGAGCTCGATCGGGGTGAACGGGATCACGTCAGCTCCTTCCAGTACGTGTTTCACTAACATAAGTATCTTGAAATCAAGATAGTTGCTACCGTACAACATGGAGATGCTTGACGTCAAGAATCTCGAACGAGAGAATTCGCGCATGGCCCCTCCGCGACGCGATGCGGTCGACGAGCGGATCGAGCGCTGGCTGCAGGAGATCCCCGATCTCGACGCCAGCACCGAGGGCATCGTCAGCCGGATCGATCTGATCCAGAAGTACCTCCGGCGCACCCACGACGAGACGCTCGAGCAGTTCGGGCTCACGTGGGGAGACGTCAAGGTGCTCGGCTCCCTCCGCTACGGCGGCGAGCCGTACCGGAGCACCCCCGGTCGCCTGGGAGGCCACCTCGGGCTGTCGAGTGGGGCGATCACGGCACGGCTCGACAAGATGGAGTCGGCCGGTCTGATCCGGCGCCTCCCGGACCCGGCAGACCGGCGCGGCATCATCGTCGAGCTCACCGACCGCGGGAAGGAGCTGTGGGAGCAGTCGATCTCCGTCCAGGCCGACAAGGAGTCGACTGTCGCGGCGACGCTGAGCGAGCGCGACCAGGAGCGGCTCAACGACCTGCTACGTCGGCTCCTGCTCGCGTTCGAGCAGGAGCACGGGCCGATCTCGAAACGCCGCTCGTAAACGCCTCCCGACCGGGTACGATGTGCGCATGAGCGGAATCGAGCAGGAGAGAACCGCGCAGCCGACGGCGGCGCAGGTGGGCCACGAGCTCGCGGGCGAGCAGCCCGTCGCGCTGACGCGTGACGCGTCGCGCGCCATCTTCGGCCAGACGATGGGCCTCGTCGCCCTCACGTGCGCCGTTGCGGGCATCGGCGCCTACCTCGGCCGCGACATCTCGCACGGGTTCGCGATGGGGGCCTGGATCGGGGCGCTCGCCTGCCTCTTCGGGCTGAACGCCGCCGTGCGGCGGTCGGAGCAGCTCGCGATAGGGCTTCTCTTTGCGGTCGGCGGCTTCCTCGGGCTCGCGGCCGCACCGATGCTCTCCTACTACGCGGCGGTCGAGCCGCAGGCGCTCTGGCAGGCGGCCGGGGCGACGGCGCTCTTCATCGCCGGGTTCGGCGCGTACGGATACGCCACACGGCGCGACCTGTCCGGGCTGGCACGGCTCTCGTTCTTCGCCCTGCTCGGGCTGATCGTCTTCGGCCTCGTGATGCTGTTCGTCACGATCCCCGCCGGCAACGTGATCTACGCCGTGCTCGGCCTCGCGATCTTCGCCGGCCTGACTATGTTCGACTTCCAGCGCCTGCGGCGCGCGCAGCAGATCGAGTCCGCCCCGATCCTCGCCGCCTCGATCTTCCTCGACGTCTTCAACGTCTTCCTGCTGCTGCTGTCGCTCTTCGGCGGCGGTCGTCGCTAGAACACTCGCGTGAGCGGCGGCCGCGCGGTCGCGTTCACCCGCCTTCCGCTCGACCAGGGTGCGTTCGACGGTACCCGCTACACCGCCGCGGGAGAGCTGACGCTCGCCGACGTCGACGCGGGCATCTGGACGAGCCCCTGGATCCACCCCGGCTTCGAGGTCGCGGACATCGTGCCGTCGTGGAACGCGCGCACCCCCGGCGGTACCGCGGTGGACGTCGCGCTGCAGGGGACAACGCAGGCCGGCGCCGAGACGCGATGGTACGAGCTGGCGCACTGGGCCACCTCGGACGAGCGAACGTCACTCCCCGGCCAGGAGGACGAACTCGGCCGGGTCGAGACGGACATCCTGCGTGCGGCGGCGCCGTTTCGGGCCTACAGGCTGCGACTGACGCTCCATGGCGGCGAGGCGCCGCCGACCGTGTCGCTCGCCGCCGCGGTGGCGTCCTCCGCTGAGGGAAGCCCAGCCGCGACGAGCACGCCGCTCGGAGAGCGCCTCGAGTGCGACGTGCCAGGCTTCTCACAGGCGATCCACGACGGCTCCCACCTCAAGTACGGCGGGGGTGGCGCCGTCTGGTGCAGTCCGACGTCGACGGCGATGGTGCTCGCGTACTGGGGAGCCGGGCCCGGCCCGGACGACTACGACGCATCGGCGGCGACAGGCCCGGATCCCTCGGTTCCGTATGCAGCGCGCCACACCTACGATCGCGCCTACAGGGGCTGTGGCAACTGGCCCTTCAACACGGCGTACGCTGCCGGGTTCGGTCTCGTCGCCTACGTGACCAGGCTGCGCTCGCTCGCCGAGGCGGAACTGCTGCTGGCCGTGGGCGTTCCGCTCGTCGCATCGATCGCAGCCGGCCCCGGCGAGCTCGACGGCTACCCCGGCCGGGAGGGGACGGCGGGTCACCTCGTCGTGTTGACGGGGATCGCGGCGGCAGGCGACCCCGTCGTCAACGACCCGGCGGCCGCGTCGAACGCCGAGGTGCGGCGCGTCTACGACCGCGCCCAGTTCGAGCGGGCCTGGCTCGGCGGCTCGGGCGGGATCGTCTACGTGATCCATCCGCCGGAGCTCGAGCTGCCGCCCACGACGGGCTCGTGGTGAGCGCTCAGCGGACGCGTAGCGTCGCCCACATGCCGCGCGCGCGGTGATCCGCGAGCGTGCACCAGAGCAGGTAGCGCCCCGGCCGAAGCCGGGTGTCGAGGTCGGTCGTGGCGCCCGGGTGGACCAGCCTCAGACGAACGGATCTCGTACCTCCGATGCGCCGCAGGGCGAGATCGTGGTCGTCCTGGCCGCCGTTGACGAGCTCGACGACGGCCTGCCCGTGACGTATGACGGTCCGCGAGAGGACGAGGTGGAACTCGCTCGCCGTGACCTGGAGCCGTGCAGGCGACGGCGCCGCTACGCCGGTCGAACCGGTGGCCAGCACGGCGAACGCCGCTGCCGCCGCAAAGACGAGCCTCATCGGACGATCGACGGTCGCGCGAACGACCGTGCCTTCGGGATGATCCCGTCCGCGTCGGTACCGAGCCAGTCTTCGAGGATCGCCGCGTAGAGGCCGCGGAAGTCGGCGGTGGGGCGGAGGTTGCCGTCGTCGTCGAGGCGGGCAAGGCCCGGGAACTCGCCCACCATCGTGCCCGTCACCTGCGAGCCGATCAGGAACCCAGTCCCGGCTGCGCCGTGATCGGTGCCGGCCGAGCCGTTCTCCTGCGCGCGCCGGCCGAACTCCGTCCACACGTGCACGAGCACGCGGTCTGCGAGCCCGCGGGCCTCGAGGTCGCGCTGGAAGGCAAGAAGGGAGGATGCCGTCGTCGCGAGCCCCTCGGCGAGGTCCTGGGCCTGGCTGTCGTGGGTGTCGTAGCGTCCGGAAGCGCTCAGGGCGACGACGCGCAGCGGCAGACCGGCACCCAACATGGCGGCGAGGCCCGCGAGCCGCCGCGGGAAGTCGTCGTCGGCCGGGTACTGGACGGGGCTCTTGATCCCCGTGTCCTCCCCGTCCTTGGGACGGAAGGGAGCCAGCTGGCCGTAGAGCGTCGCGGACTGCCGCGCAGCGTCCGCTGCCACGTCGAGCGCGGCGTCACCATGGGACGGCACGGCGCCGAGCCGGCCAATCGTCCGCACCATCCGCTCCGATACATCCCCCCAGACGCCGCGCGCCCAGAAGTCGTAGCGGTCGGGGGAGTCGAGGGCGGCGACCGGCATCCGCGTCGTCGCGAGGGACGGCTGCAGGCTCCAGTCGAGCGAGAGGCCCTGCAGCGGGTTGTCGTGGGCGCCGACGCGGTCGAGGTAGCGCCCCAGCCAGCCGCTTGCGAGACGCTCATCGGCGGCCCCGACCTCCCAGAAGTGACGTGAGGTGAAGTGCGACTGGTTCGGGTGGTCGTAGCCGATCCCCGGCATGACGACGACCTTGCCCTCGCCGTGGAGTTGGGCGAGCGGGGCGAGCGACGGATGCCAGGCGAGCGTCGGGTCCTCGCTGAAGGCGATCCCGGTGCCGTCGGGCAGGGCAAGCTTGGGGCGCAACGTGCGGTAGAGCGGATCGCCGACCGGGGCCATCAGCGAGATCGCGTCGGCGCCGCCGTCGAGGAAGACCGACACGAGCACGCGGCCCTTGGGCGCGGCCGTGGCGGCGGCGATCCCGTCGTCGATCAGACGCGGCGCGAGCGCGGCGCCGCCG
Source organism: uncultured Gaiellales bacterium (assembly GCA_964581085.1). Taxonomy (GTDB): domain Bacteria; phylum Actinomycetota; class Thermoleophilia; order Gaiellales; family Gaiellaceae; genus Gaiella. The sequence goes on from CAZOMP010000017.1 coordinate 13,069, forward strand.
TAGACCGCGATCGCGAGCCCGAGACTGCGTGCGAGGAACGTACGCCGATCGAGACCCGTGCCGGCCGGAATCGGCATCCCGGGCTCGATCGCCGGGAGGCCGCGGCCGGCGCTCGCGAGCCCGCGCCGCATCACCTCGGCCCGTGCGTGCTCGTCGCAACAGCGCATCGTCCGCCTCAGCTCGTCTGCAGGTCGGGGGACACGGCCAGTAGCTGGCGGACGGCGTTCGCGACGAGCGGCGGGTAGGCGTCCGCCTTCCAGCCGCCCGCACCGGCGAGCGAGCCGCGGGCGAACGTGATCAGCTCGCGCTGTGTCGCCGTCCGGATCGACGGGTTGCCGAGCAGGGCGAGTGCGCCGTCGACGATCGCCTTCGGGTCGTGCGGCACCTTCGGCGCGCGCTTCTTCTTGGGATCGCCGAGCGTCACCTTTGAGAGCGCCTCGTTGGCGATGTTCCAGCGGCCGCGGAAGGTGTTCGTGTCGAGCCAGCGGCTGTCGTCCCAGCCGGCCACGTTCGGCGGATAGAAGAGCCGCTGCCCGGCGCCCTCGGAGAGCCACACCCAGGCCGTCGTGTCGATCCCACGTCCGAGCGCGCGTAGGAGCCCGGCGATGTAGACGACGGGCGGCTTCACCATCCGCGGCCCACGGTAGAGCGTCGGATGGCGGAGGATCGCCTCGACCACCGGCCGTACCTCGAAGCCGTCTCGGTAGATCCCCTCGAGTGCCCGCTGCGTCGACGCGTCGGGTGGGACGGGAACGAAGTAGCTCCACAGCTTGCGGACGAAGAACGGCGCGTGCTTCGGGTGGTGGATGCAGAGGGAGACGGAGTCACGCCACGCGAAGGTGCCGCGCTTGCCGAAGATCAGCTTCGAGCCGGTGTCGTGACGCGAGGCGTCGAAGCGGAAGTCCGTCTGCCCGACGTTCCGCTTCCACGTGCTCGTCCAGCCCGTCAGGGCACGTGCCTGCTCGCGCACGTCGCGCTCGCTGTAGCCGTTCCCCTCTCCGAGCGTGAAGAGCTCCATCAGCTCGCGGCCGTAGTTCTCGTTGGGCGACCCCTTGCGGTTGTCCGTGCCCGAGAGCCAGATCAGCATCGCCGGGTTCGCGGTGATGCGGATCAGCAGCGTGTGGAAGTTGCCGAGTGCGTTCCGCCGCAGCAGCCGGTTCTGGGCGAGCATCAGCTTCTGCGACCCGACCCCGTCGTTCGAGGTCGCGAACCAGTCGTGCCAGACGAGCGTCATCCGCTCGACGAGCGGCCTGTTCGTGCGCACCATCCGGTCGAGCCACCAGAGGTGGTCGTGGCCGTACGCATCGGCCGGGGCGAGACGGCGCCCCTTGTCGTCGTGTGGGGGCCGGCCGGTGAGCCGTTCTGCGGGTGGGTGGGTGAGGGAGCGGACCGCGTCGTCGAGGCCGAGACGCGCGAGTCTCGCCGCCTCGCCGCGGCGCGGCCCGAAGCCGGCGCGCCAGAGCAGGCGCTCGGCCTCGGTGTTCCCGAACCGGCCCTCGTAGCGTGGAACCGCGGCCATCCGGTTCTCTATCGCCGCTGTGCAGCCGCGACTTGAGGCGCGTGGCCGGCGCGACCCTTGAACGGGGTGCCCCGAGCGGGCCACCAGTATCCTGGCCCGATGCGGGTCATTCTCCCCGACGAAAGCGTGCTCGAGCTCCCGGACGGGGCGACGGGGCTCGATGCCGCGCGCGCGATCGGCCCCAAGCTGGCCGAGCAGGCGGTGCTCGTGAAGGCCGACGGGCAGCCACAGGACCTGCGGCTACCGCTCCCCGAGGGCGTCCGGCTGCAGATCCTGACGACGCGCGACACCGCCGATCCCGACGCACTCGCCGTCCTGCGCCACTCCTCTGCCCACCTGCTCGCCGAGGCGGTACGGCGGCTCCACCCGGGCGTCAAGGTTGCGATCGGGCCGCCGATCGAGAACGGCTTCTACTACGACTTCGAGTTCCCCACCCCGATCAACGACGGCGACCTGGAGGCGATCGAGGCCGAGGTGCGACGTGAGCTCGCCGAAGGCCGCTCCTGGCAGCGCGAGGAGATCGGCGCCGACGAGGCACGCGCCCGCTTCGCGGCCGAGGGCGAGCAGTACAAGGTCGAGCTCGTCGACACCGCGCAGGGTGCGATCTCCCTCTACACGCAGGGCGACTTCACCGACCTCTGCCGCGGCCCACACCTACAGACCTCGGCGCCGATCAAGGCGTTCACGTTGACCTCGCTCGCCGGCGCCTACTGGCGCGGAGACGAGACGAAGACGCAGCTCACGCGCATCTACGGCACCGCCTTCTTCAGCCAGAAGGACCTCGACGATCATCTGGAGCGGCTCGAGCAGGCTCGCGCCCGCGACCACCGCCGCCTCGGGCAGCAGCTCGACCTCTTCCACTTCGACGAGCACTCACCCGGGTCGCCGTTCTGGCACCCGAAGGGGATGGCGATCTTCAACACGCTCGAGGCGATCCGGCGCCGCGAGAACGCGCGGCGGGGCTACTCGGAGGTCAAGACGCCGCTCATCTACGACAAGGCGCTCTGGATCACCTCGGGCCACTGGGAGAAGTTCCGCGAGAACATGTTCCTGATCCCGATCGACGACGACCACACCTACGGCATCAAACCGATGAACTGCCCCGGTCACATGCTTCTCTTCGCGAGTCAGCTGCGGAGCTACCGCGACCTGCCCCTCCGCTACGCCGAGGCGGCCCCGCTGCACCGGAACGAGCTCGCCGGGGCACTGCACGGGCTCACCCGGGTGCGCTACGTGACGCAGGACGACGCCCACATCTTCTGTGCCGCCGACCAGGTGGATGCGGAGCTCGACGGCGCGCTCGAATACCTGCGCTACCTGTACGGGATCTTCGGGATCGAGCCGCGCGCCGAGCTGTCGACGCGCCCCGAGAACAAGCTCGGCAGCGACGACGAGTGGGATTTCACCGAGGGCAAGCTCGTCGAGGCGCTCGACCGGCACGGGATCGCATATTTCGTGGGAGCGGGGGAGGGCTCGTTCTACGGGCCCAAGATCGACCTCCACATGACCGACGGCCTCGGCCGCTCCTGGCAGCTCGGGACGATCCAGCTCGACGCCCAGATGCCGGCGCGCTTCGGTCTCACCTACATGGGTGCCGACAACCAGGAGCACCCGGTCTACGTCGTCCACCGGGCGTTCCTGGGCTCGTTCGAGCGCTTCATCGGGATCATGCTGGAGCACTGGGGAGGCGACCTCCCGCTCTGGCTGGCGCCCGTGCAGGTACGCGTCTTGCCGGTCAGCGAGCAGCACGCGGAGCGGGCACACGGGATCGTCGAACGCCTCCGCGAGGCGGGCATCCGGGTCGAGATCGACGAGCGCGACGAGACGCTCGGCAAGCGGATCCGCGATGCGGAGCTGGAGAAGATGCCGCTCGTCGTCGTCTTCGGCGAGCGCGAGTCGGACGAGGCGCTCGCGGTCCGCGCGCGGGGCGAGGGGCAGTCGACTCGCTCGCTGGCCGAGCTGATCGCCGACGTGGCTGCCGCGAACGCGGCCGTCGGTCTGTAGACAGGCGCGCCGCTGCGCTGCTACGCTTCGCCCCTGCCAAGTAGGGGCCGTTACCCTCACCTCACAGGCCGGCGTCTTCCGAGACGTGGGAGCCGCGTGGGGTTCAACCGAGTCGACCGACGAGGGGAAACGGTGCCGCTGCATGTCAGCGGTTTTGTCGTTGAGAGGAAGGAACTGCACGGCTTTGACGAAGGACATAGCTAGGTGAGCAGCCTTTGAGACCCCGCAGGCGTCCCGAAGACAGGACGCGGCCCGTCGTCCAGCAGGAGCGGATCAACGATCAGATCCGTGTGCCGAGGGTGAGGCTCGTCGGGGAGGACGGAGAGCAGATCGGGATCAAGTCCGTCGACGAGGCGCGGGAGTACGCGTACAGCCGCAATCTCGATCTCGTCGAGGTCGCAGCCAATGCCGATCCCCCGGTCGCCCGGGTGATGGACTACGGCAAGTACCGCTACGAGCAGGAACAGAAGGCGAAGGTCGCGCGCAAGCACCAGTCGCAGATCAACGTCAAGGAGATCAAGCTCAGACCGAAGATCGGAGTCCACGACTACGAGACCAAGAAGGGCCACGTCGTCCGGTTCCTGAACAGCCGGGCGAAGGTCAAGGTCACGATCATGTTCCGGGGGAGAGAGAACCTCCATCCCGAGCGGGGCCGTGACCTGCTGATGCGGCTGGCGGAGGACATCAAGGATGTCGGCCAGATCGAACAGCCGCCGGTGCTCGACGGTCGCAACATGGTCATGGTCTTCGGGCCGACGAAGAACGCAGGAGTGAAACCAGATGCCCAAGCAGAAGACAGGAAGCGGAGCGAAGAAGAGGTTCAAGCTGACCGGAACGGGCAAGCTGACCCGCCGGCACGCGATGAAGAGCCACAACCTCGAGCACAAGAGCTCGAAGCGTAAGCGCGGCTTCCGCAAGGACCAGCCCGTCTCCGCCACCGACACGCCGACCGTCAAGCGGCTCCTGGGGCTGAGGTAACCGATGCCCAGAGTGAAGCGATCCGTTGCCGCGCGCAAGAAGCGGCGGAAGGTCCTCGAGCAGGCGAAGGGCTACTGGGGACTCAAGAACTCGCATTACACCTACGCGAAGGAGCAGGTCGAGCACTCGCTCAGCTACGCCTACCGTGACCGCAAGAACCGCAAGCGCACGTTCAGGCGCCTCTGGATCATCCGCATCAACGCGGCGGCGCGCCAGAACGGGCTCTCCTACAACCAGTTCATGGCCGGCGTCCACAAGGCGGGTATCGAGCTCGACCGTAAGTCTCTGGCCGACATCGCCGTGTCGGATCCGGCGGCGTTCGCGCTCGTAGCGAAGCAGGCGCAGGCGGCTCTCGCCGAGGGGCAGGGTCCGGAGTCGGGCTCCGAGCCCGCCGCCGATCGGCCTGCCGAGCCTGCCGAGCCCGAGGCAGCCTGACCTGAGCGATCCGCAGGCGGAGATCTTCCGCCGCCAGGCGGTGCATTTCGAGCTGCTCGGCTCGCCGGTCTACGCCCGGCTCGCCGGGCAGCTCGCCGACGACCCGGGGCCCGCGCGCCCGATCCTCGAGGACGCGGCGTCGTGGGACCTCGGGCTGCGGCTCTTCGCAGCCGTCCACCACCTCGTCCTCTCCGGGTCGGCGCCTGCCGCGTTGAGCGGTGATCGCGCCGACTTCCTCGCGGCGCTCCGCGAGCACGGGCCGGCTCTGCGCCGGTTCGTCGAGGAGCAGGGGGTGCAGACGAACGAGACGCAACGATGCGTCGCGCTCCTGCCGGCATTCCTCACCGTCGCGCGCGAGACGGGCCTGCCGCTCGACCTGCTCGAGCTCGGCCCGAGCGCGGGGCTCAATCTCGTCTTCGACCGCTATCGCTACCTCTACGCAGAGGGGGGCTGGGGCGACCCGGATGCCCGTCTCCGGTTCACGGCGGTCGAGCGAGGGCGCGTCCCGCGCGGCCTGCTCGAGACACCGCTTCGGATTGCGGGTCGACGCGGGATCGACCTCTCGCCGATCGACGTCTCGACGGACGACGGTGCGATCCTGCTCCGCAGCTTCCTCTGGCCCGGCCGTAACGATCGTGTGGAGCGGCTCGAGGCTGCGATCGCAACCCTGCTCGAGGCGCCGCAGCGGCCGGAGCTGCTGCGGGGCGACTACGTCGAGCTCGCGCCGGACATCCTCGGGAGACGGAGTGACGAGGCGATCACGGTCGTCTTCCAGACCGCCTCGACCGGATACCTCTCACGCGAGCGCTACGACGCGCTCCGTGCCGCGCTCGAGGATGCGGGCGCCGACGGGAGGCCGCTCGCCTGGATCTCGTCGAGACGGTCTGACGAGCGCGAGAGCGACGCCGACGACCGTTACGAGCTCGAGCTCCGGATCTGGCCGGGCGGTTCCCGGCTCGTCGCGCTCGTCGACTTTCACGGCAACTGGATCGACTGGCACGATGCGTCAGGCCGCGAAGCGGCGTGACAGGATCCGCGTCGGGCCGCCAAAGCCGTGTGACAGGATCTATGGTCACGCGGCGGCGGCGGAACGACGCCCAGAATGAAGCATGATCGCGTCGAAGGACAACGCGAAACTCAAGCTCGTCCGGGCGCTGCAGCAGAAGAAGCATCGCGACGAGACGGGCCTCTTCGCCTGCGAAGGGGAGGACCTCTGCGATGCGGCACGTGTGGCCGGGATCGAGCCGGTCGAGCTTCTCGTCGCGGGCGAGAGCGTCCTGCCTGCATTGCTCTCAGCCGTCTCGACGCTGCCGCATCCACCGCGGACGATCGGCGTCTTCCGGAAGGCCGACCTGCCCTCCGGGACGCGCGAGACCTGCCTCGCGCTGTGGCGGCTCGCAGATCCCGGCAACGTCGGGACGCTGATCCGCTCCGCAGACGCATTCGGCGCGTGCGTCGCGCTCTCACCGGAGTGCGCCGATCCCCTCTCGCAGAAGGCGCTACGGGCGACCGCGGGGGCGATCTTCCGCGTGCCTCTCGTTGCCTGGGATCACCGCCCGGGGCGGCAGGTGGCACTCGACGTGGGGGGCGCCGTCGCGCTCGACGAGTCCGACCTGGAGCCTCCCGTGACGATCGTCCTCGGCGCCGAACGGGCAGGTCTGCCCGACGAGGTGCTCGCCGCCTGCGACCAGGTGGCGTCGATCGCGATGCCGGGTCGAGCCGAGTCGCTGAACGTCGCTGCTGCCGGGGCGATCGCGCTCTACGAGCTCGCGCGACGCGGCTGACTCGAGCGCCTCCCGGTCCTCACCAGGCGCCTCCGCCGCCCCCACCACCACCGCCACCGCCCCCACCGGAGAAGCCGCCTCCACCGCCGCCCGAACCCGAGCCGGGGGGTGCGAGTGCGGAGCCGAATCCCGACGTGAGGTCGCCGATCGCCATCGAGCTGGCTCCGCCGCCCAGGCTGCCGCCGGGGGAGATCCAGTAGATCGAGGACGACTTCGCAACCTCCTCGGGCATCGCCATGTGCGCCGCCTGAAGCACGCGTTCCGCGATCCCGAAGGTGATGCCGTAGACAAGCAGCTGCTCCCACAGCGCGAGCGTCGCCGGAGGCGCCTCCTGGAGTCGCGGGAAGTCGGTCAGGTAACGGCGGAACGCCATCCAGCGCTCCGCCTCGACCTCTCCGTCGCGTGAGCGGCGGCGCCAGAGCTTTCTCTGCGTCAGCGCTCCGAGCAGCAGGGCCGCGTTCAGGAAGGCGGCGACGCAGAGCCCGACGAGGACGACGTCGTGCCAGCGTGGATACACCGCCCGCCAGCCGTCGGCGGCGGTGAACAGGAACGCGGCTCCGAGTCCCAGGAAGCCGAGGAGCGCGAGGACGAGCGGCAGGGCTCCGAGCGAGATCAGCCAGTGGCGGGAGGCGACCTCGGCGCCCACATTCTGCTTGAACGACGTGAAATGCTTGCTCATCGCCTCGCGGTCGTCCTCGATCTGCTCGCGGAAGCGCGAGAGCCGTTCGGGGCCCTTCGCCGTCACGTGAGAGACGACGTTCGCGACATCCTGCTCCCAGGGCCGCAGCGGCTCGTCCTTGCCGGGGCCGATCTCGAGGTCGGAGGTCGTCTCGTGCCGAAGCCCACCCCAGACCGGCCGCTCCGTCGTCACCGGGGTGGAGGTGAAGACGCCGCGGCGGATGAGGTCGAAGAGCGTCGCCGTGAACTCGAAGCTGCCTGCCTCGCCCCCCTGGCGCAGGAGCGTCGGCACGAGCGCCGGCTCCGTCGCGGTCGGCGGCTCCTGCTCGTACTCGCGGTCGTAGCCGGTGTCGACCTCACGGCCGAAGAACCAGAAGACGAGTGCGCCGACGAGAAACGCCGGCACGGTGCCGAGCAGCAGGACGACCCCGAGGTAGAACCAGGGGTGCTGCTTCGCGTGCTCGATCCGCTCGTGGTCGCGCGCGAAGGCGGCGGCGTCGGCCCGCTCTTGCGCCAGGATCTTCGGAAGCCCCCGACCATGGACGACGCGCATGCCGGCGGTCGACGCAAACGCCGACCGTGGGATCACGGTGCGCAACTCGACGAACTGATGCGCCGGGATGTCGAGGGCCCGGAGAGCGGCTCCCTCGCCCCTGAGCGTCACGTCGCCGCGGACATAGACCGGATGGCCGAAGGCCTTGAGAATGGCCCCGGGGGCCGTCTCGGTTGCGAGGAGCCGGCCGAGCGGCACGTCCCATTCGGATCCCCACACCTGCAGGTTCACGTCGACGACGTCGTCGTAGGCGACCGCGATGCCGCGCAGGCGATAGTGGATGTGGAACGTGCGTGCCTGGTCGGCCGCCCGGAAGTGCCACACGATCCGCGTGGACGAGCCCACTCGCGTGACGCCGAACCGCCCGGGCGAGTCGGAGCACCCGAGCGTCGTGCAGCCGCCTTCCCGGTAGGCGGTCCCGCCCTCGCTCACTCCTACGCGGTCGAGCGACTCGCCGCTGCGCAGCGGGATCTCCCGGTAGGCGCCGCTGAACGGCCCGCTGAAGGCGTAGGTGATCTGCTCGTCGACGAGGAGGCTGCCGTCACGGTCGACCCGGACCTCGACGGTCGCCTGTGGCAGCGTGAACGACTTCGCCGCCGCGGAGCCCGTGAGCGCGAGCGCGGCGAGCGCCGCCAGGGCGAGGAGGCCGCTACGACGCGGGAGGCGTCGGCTCATCGACCGCGGGAGGAGCCGGAGGAGCGGCGGTCGCGGTGGCCGGCGCTGCAGCCGTCTGATCGAAGCTGACGACCGGAACCTCGCGCTCGGCGGCTTCCTCCACTTCGTAGAACTCCCGCCGGGTGAAGCCGAACATGCCGGCGATGAGAACGGCGGGGAAGACCTGGATGCCGTTGTTGTAGGTGAGAACGGTGTCGTTGTAGACCTGGCGCGCAACCGCGATCCTGTTCTCCGTCTCGCTCAGCTGGCCCTGCAGCTCGAGGAAGTTCTGGCTCGCCTTCAGGTCGGGATACGCCTCGGCGACCGCGAAGAGGCGCCCGAGTGCCTGGCTCAGGATCCCTTCGGCGGCGGCCGTCTGGGCCGGCCCCTGCGCCGAGACGGCGTTGGCACGCGCCTGCGTGACCGCCTCGAAGACACCGCGCTCGTGGGCCGCATAGCCCTTGACGGTCTCGACGAGGTTCGGGATCAGATCATGGCGCCGCTTGAGCTGGACCTCGATCTGGGCCCAGGCGTTGTCGACCCGGTTGCGCTTCTGGACGAGCCCGTTGTAGAGCGCGATCAGGGCGAGCGCGATCACGACGAGGATGACGACGACGATGATCACGGCCCACATGGACGGGACTCTAACGCACGTGCCGCTCGGCGGCGGGGTCGGCGGCGGGCTCGTCTCGTCGGCGGCAGACCCAGATCATGTCCTCGCCGCCGCGGTAGGGCTTGCGGTCGAACCAGCCGTAGAGCCCGTCCAGCTCGAAGCCCGCCTCGTCGATCAGGCGGCGCCACTCGATCGCGCTCAACCAGTGCAGCACCATCGTGGCCGCCGAGCCGCCGGCTCGTACCGAGAGGCGTAGCTCGCGCGTCGCTTCGTCCCAGTCGGCTCGCTCGAAGATTCCCGGCTCGCGCTCGAGCCAGATGCCGTGCGTCTCCTCGATGTCCTGCTCGCTCGGCGCGAACACGTCGAACACGAACCGGCCGCCGGGGCGGAGCAGGTCGTGAGCAGAGCGCAGCGCGCGCAGCTTCTCCGCCTCGTCCTCCATGTGCAAGAGCGAGCGGAAGGGGCAGATCACGAGCTCGACCCGCTCCGGTACGGGCGGCCTACGCAGGTCGCCGAGCCGGAGATCGAGCCGGTCCGCGACGCCGCGCTCACGGGCGAGCCCCCGGGCGACGTCGAGCATCCCCTGGGAGAGATCGACTCCGATCACGTCGTGGCCGGCCTCTGCGAGCGGGACCGCGATCCGACCCGAGCCGACGGCGAGCTCGACGACCGGGCCCGTGCACGAGCGCGCTTCGCGGACGTAGAACGCGATGTCCTCCGTGACGGAGACGCTCCAGGGGTCATAGATCCCGGCGATCGCGTCGTAGAGCGCCACGGGCGACAGTGTAGGAACGGATGATCGGGACTCGTCTCGATATGGAGCCTGGCGGGCTCGCAACCTGCGCTACCTGCGGCTACCGCCACGTCCGGGCTGGACGAGGTCGACCGGCTGTCCGCCGATGCCCGCGACTCGGGACTACGCGGCGGTGACCGCGCGGATGTAGGTAGAGCGGTGTTGCCTCCGTTGGCATCGAACAAGTGAAGTGAGTTCCGTCACCGGCTGCAAGATGGTCGAAACGGCTAGGTACGCCCGTAAGACGAGCGCGCCGAGGAGCTGACTGACGAAGACCCGGCCGCTACGGCCGCCTTCGGAAAGGAGTCCCGATGCCCCGATCCTCGAACGGCCATGGCCCGGCGCGTGACGCGTTGCACGTTGCGTTCGTCCTCGACGAGTCCGGCTCGATGCAGCGTCTGGCATCCTCGGTGGTGTCCGGTTTCGACGAGTTCGTGGGAGAGTTGCGCGCCGATCCGGGCGACACGCGCTTCTCGCTCACGCTCTTCGACACGCGTCGCCGGCCCGTCTGTGTGGCGATCCCGGTGGCGGAGGTGACGTCGCTCGCGAACATCGGCTACCGCCCATCCGGCATGACGGCGCTCTTCGACGCGGTCGCGCACACGGTGCAAGAGACCGACCGCCGCCTGGACGAGGCAGGCAAGGGTGAGGAGAAGGTGATGGTCGTCGTGATGACCGACGGTCTCGAGAACTCGTCCACGGACTACGACACGGGGATGATCGCGAACCTGATCGCGTCGTACGACGAGCGGCCGAACTGGACGTTCGTCTACCTGGGTGCCGCTCACGCGACGCTCGAGGAGGCGCAGGACGCCGCCGCACATCTCTCGTTCCAGCGTGGCAACGCGATGCGCTGGCAGGCCGAGGTGCACTCGGCGAGGCGCAGCATGAGCTCACTGGCGCAAGCCACGAAGAGCCGCCGCGCCTCGAGCACCATGAAGACGGACGCGCTCTTCCGCGAGGCGCGGCAGTCCGAGGAGGACTACACGGCGTGACGGAGCGTGCGGATGCCGGGTCCCGTACTCCCTCGTCGATCCGCACGGGCCGGGGCTTGCCTGGCCCTAGCCGGCGCCTACGTGGCGGTGATGGCGTGGATCTCTTCAACTCTGTCCGACGGATTGCCGATGATCGACATGTCTGTGGTGACCCGTTACGAGGATCCGCACGCGCACGCCGTCCGCGAGCGATACCTCGACATCGTCGGCGGCCCCGCGCTGCCCGTTCCTGTCGAGGCGATCGCCGAGGACCTACTCGCCTCGATCGTACGGCTGCGCGAGGGCCGGATCCGGAACCTCGAGGCGGCGCTCCCTGCGAAGCTCGCAGAAATCGAGAAGCAGCGAGAAGTCGCGATTGGTCGCGAGCTCGTTGCGGGCGGAGTACTCACGATCGAGGCGAAGGCGTAATGGGGGTCAAGCTCGCGCGGGTCGAGATCAAGAACTACCGCTCGATCTTCGAGGCGCCGGGCCATACGACGATGAAGCTCGACCTCTCATCGGGCATGAACGCCTTCGTCGGCCCGAACAACGTCGGTAAGTCGAATATCATCAAGGCACTTGCGCTTGCGCTTGAGGAGGGTGGTGAAGGGGAGTTCGTTCTTGCGCGCGATACACCCGCTCAACTCCAATGGGCGCGGCCAACGATCACACTCGAGTTCGTCGTCGACGCGCCGTCCTCCCCGGAACGAACTCTGCTGAAGCGCCTTGAGGAGTACGAGCAGGACGCCCTCCAGGGCGAGAAGAAGAAGACTCTCGCCTCCAAGAACAGAGTCAGGCTGAGGGTGCAGTTCACCAGGAGCGGCCGCGATGACTTCTTCCTCACCGCCGCGGGCTCTCGGCGCGGTTCGCCCGAGCTCAACGAGAAAGCGCTCGAACAATTCCGCAAGGTGGTGCGATTCATCCTTGTCAGATCGGGCGAAGATATCCAGACGTTCTTGACAGGACGTTTTCGCGACATCCTCCACAACGTCCTTCGGGAGAGTCTTGCGACGGAGGTCAAGACCGCCGACGAGAAGCGCCACGACTACCAGCGGGATGTCTCGACGAGCGTCTTCGGTTCGGTCGCAGAGCTTGTTCAGCGGGAGATTGGCCAGCTCATCCCCGAGATCGAAGAGGTGACGTTCGAGCCACGAGTCCTCCCAATCGAGGAGACGCTCGCGACCGCGTCCATCTCGATTCGAGATACCGCCGACACTGACCTCACGGGCAAAGGCTCAGGGGTGCGTGGAACGCTGTTGATCGCCATGCTCCGCTACATCGCGCAACACTCCAAGAGGAGTGTCGTGTTCGCTGTCGAGGAGCCGGAGGCGTTTCTGCACCCAGCGGCTCAGTCTGAGATTCGCGACGATCTGGAACGTTTGGCGGAACGGTCGGACGTGACACTGCTTGTCACGACGCACTCGCCATTCGTCATTTCACGCGCGTCCGCTGCGCAGCTATTCCGGGTCTGCAAGGACAGCCTGGGATGCACATTCGTCTCCGAGACAGCAGCCGGAGACGCCGACGCACGGTCGATCACGGCGTCGTTGTTTTCCGACTCCAGTATTCCTGACCTTCTCGAGCGCGTTGCATTGACGAAGACTCCCGGTCGCGCCTTTGTTGTCGTAGAAGGCTACACAGACAAGAGGTATCTCGAGGTTGCAGCGCGTCTCCACGGACTGGACGCTATTGCCGACGCAATCGAAGTGGTGGAGGCCGGCGGCGCGAAGACCGCAGCAGTACAGGCCGTCTTGCTGCGTGCGGCTAACCCAGGCCTCCCGGTGCTCGCATTGCTTGACTACGAGCCCTTGACCAAGTCCTACATCGAGATGCTAAGGAAGACCTTCGATTTCCCACCGGAGGCTGCGTTCACCTACCGCGAGTTTCTTGGGCGTGACGACAACAGGGACGTGGAAGCAGAGGCGCTTCTCCCCGATGCTCTCCTGGCGTCGTTCGTCGAGAAAGCCGGAGAGGATGTCGTTGTCTCTGAGAAGAAGAAGGTGGCCGGGGCCTGGGCGTACGGCTTCAACCAGCTCGGAAAGGGACAGCTTGCTGAGTACGTCGACTCCAGCGCGTCCATCGACGATATGAGTAGATTCGCCGATCTCTGGCGTGAGCTCGACCGCCGCGTCACGATGGTCGAAGCCAAGCCGGCGCCTGCATGACGACGTGTCCGTCGCTTCTGGTGGAGAGGATCGGGCGACCGTGGAGCAGCCCTCGAGGTGCTCCGAGTGGGATCGTCCCCGCAGACGAATGGACTGGCCGCGACGGTCGTTACCCGCTGACTGTCGGGTACGCGAAGTCGGAACGGAAACCCCGCGCCGACGACGTGCGCAAGCTCTGGAAGGCGCGCCACGGGAACGTTCCCAACCCGCTGCTGCTCGTCGTTGCGTACCGAGAAGAAGACGAGTGGAAGGCAGCGATCTGCGGGCCTGCGGGTGACGATCCGCCGGTTGAGAGCGGGCTCGACCTCGGCCAGGTCGAGCGGCTCGCCGACGCGGCGCTGAACGAGCCCTCGCGCCACGCGGCGATCCGATTCCTCGCGGCGATGTGGGCGGAGCTCGAGACTGAGCTGCCGGGGCTGCGCAACGCGGGGATGCTCGCGTCGCACGAACTCCGCGATGGCGTTCCTCTCCGGCCAGATTGGGATGAGCTGTGCGAGCGCGGACGGCCGCTGCTCGACCACCACGGCCGTGACCTCGTCCAGCAGCTCGGCTTCACGATCGAAACCGGACCTACGTCGGCGTCGGTGCTCGAGATCGCCGGTACGAAGCGCGCCGTCGCCGTCTTCCTGGACGAAGGTGAGGAGTTCGAGCAGGCAGGCGAGCGGTTCGGCGCCACGAGCCCCGTCTCGTACGCCCTCGCGCTCGCCGACCGCGAGAGCCTGCCGTGGGTCGTCGCGACCCGCGGCCGCCAGATCCGCGTGTACTCGGCGCGGCCGGACGTCGGGGTCGGCCGCAAAGGGCGCGCCGAGACCTACATCGAAGCGAACCTCGCCCTGCTTCCCGACGACCGCGCGGGGTACGTGCCGCTGCTCTTCTCGGCCCACGCGCTGGGCGAACACGGCACCTTCGAGCAGGTGCTCGAAGGGTCACGCGACTACGCCGCCGACCTCGGCGCCCGGCTACGCGACCGTGTCTACGAGGACGCCGTGCCGACCTTGGCGATGGCGCTCGCAAACAGGCAAACGGGCGCGCTCGACGAGGAGGCGCTCGGCCACGTCTACGAGCAGGCGCTGACGGTGCTGTTCCGGCTGCTGTTCGTCGCCTACGCGGAGGACAAGGACTTGCTCCCGTACCGCTCGAACGGGGCGTACCGCGAGCACGCCCTCAAGACCCGCGCCCGCGACCTCGCAGACCGCGCGGCGGAGGGGACGCTGGCGTTCGACGAGCACGCAACCGACCTGTGGGACGAGGTCGCGACCCTATGGCTCGCGGTCGACAAGGGCAACACCGAGCGCGGCGTCCCCGCCTACAACGGGGGCCTCTTCTCCTCCGACCCGACAGTAAGCGCGGCGGGTGCTGCCCTCGCGTCGGTGCGGCTGACGAACGCCGAGTTCGGGCCCGCGCTCGCCGCGATGCTCGTCGACGAGGCCGACGGCACACCCGGGGCGGTCGACTTCCGCAGCCTGTCGGTGCGCGAGTTCGGGACGATCTACGAAGGCCTGCTCGAGTCGAGCCTCTCTGTCGCTCCCAGCGACCTGACGCTGGACGCGCGGAAGAGCTACGTCCCAGCCGGCGCCGGCGACGAGGTCGTCGTCCACGGCGGCGAGGTGTACTTCCACAACCGCTCCGGAACGCGCAAGTCGACCGGTAGCTACTTCACGAAGCCGTTCGCCGTCGAGCACCTGCTCGACCACGCGCTCGAGCCCGCCCTCGACGACCACCTCGCCCGCATCACCGCCCTGCTCGACGAAGGCGAGGAGGCGAGGGCCGCCGAGGCGTTCTTTGACTTCCGCTGCGTCGACATCGCAATGGGCTCCGGGCACTTCCTCGTCGCCGCGGTAGACCGCATCGAAGCGCGGCTCTCGGGCTTCCTCGCTCTCCGTCCGATTCCGCAAGTGGTCGCCGAGCTCGAGCGACTCCGCGCCGCCGCTCTCGACGCGCTCGGACCGCTCGGCGAGGGCACCGAGATCGAGCACGCCAGCCTCCTCCGTCGGCAGGTCGCGCGCCGCTGCGTCTACGGCGTCGACCTGAACCCGATCGCGGTCGAGCTCGCCCGGCTCGCGATCTGGATCCACACCTTCGTGCCTGGGTTGCCGCTCAGCTTCCTCGACCACACACTCGTGCGCGGGAACAGTCTCGCGGGGATCGGGACGATCGACGAGGCGGTCGAGGCGCTCGATCCGGGTCACGGAGCGACGGGAACCACCTCGTACTTCACCGCCCAGATCGAGGAGGTTCTCGGCCGCGCGAGCGCAGCCCTCCGGCGCATGGCGCGGGCGACGGACGCGTCCGCCGCCGAGATTGCCGACGCGCGCGCAGCGATGGCCGATGCGAGGGACGCGGTAATGCCCGCAAGGCAGCTGTTCGACCTGATCGTTGCCGCACGGCAGGGAGCCGCCGCACTCCCCACCGCCTTCGACGAGGCGGACATCGCCGCGAACCCCGACCTCACTGCTGCGGTCCGGCTCGGCGAGCAACTCGACACGCTCCACTTCCCGATCGCCTTCCCCGAGGTCTTCCTGCGCGACCGGGGCGGGTTCGACTGCATCCTCGGCAACCCGCCGTGGGAAGAAGCGACCGTCGAGGAGCTCGGCTTCTGGGCGGCGCGCTACCCCGGGCTGAAGAGCCTGCCACAGGCCCAGCAGCAGGACGAGATCCACCGCCTCCGGACCGCCCGCACCGACCTCGTGCGCGAATACGAGCGCGAGGTCGAGGCGATGGAGGCCCTCAGGGCGCTCCTCCTCGCCGGGCCCTACCCGGGCATGGGCACCGGCGACCCCGACCTGTACAAGGCCTTCTGCTGGCGCTTCTGGCACCTCACCCGAGACGGCGGGCGGTTCGGCGTCGTGCTTCCCCGCTCTGCGTTGTCGGCGAAGGGCAGCGCCCCGTGGCGTGAGCGCGTCCTGGCGGCTGGCGAGTTCACCGATGTGACGATGCTGCTGAACACGGGTGGATGGGTTTTCGACGACGCCGAACATCGGTACACGATCGGGCTCGTCGCCGTTTTGAAGACGCGCCCGAGCGACGCGTTCGTGACGATGCGTGGCCCGTACGCGAGCCTCGCCCGCTACGCGGCCGCGGTCGACCACGCGCCCGCACGGCTCGACGCAGCCGCGTTCTCGACCTGGTCGGAAGGAGCGAGCTTCCCGCTCCTGCCGACCGAGGAGTCCGTTCGGGTGTTCCTCCGACTTCGCACCCACCCGCGTCTGGACGTCGACGACGGCTGGCGTGCACGTCCGTACACCGAACTTCATGCGACGAACGACCGGCGCCACTTCGACACGGCCCCGCCGTCGGCCGACGGGATGTGGCCTGTGTACAAGGGGGCGTCGTTCGACCTCTGGAACCCGGACACGGGCACCTACTACGGCTGGGCCGATCCGGCCCGGATCCAGGAGGTGCTGCAGGAGAAGCGCCGTCGAGCCCGCTCCGCGTTCGACGGGTTCCCGCGCTCGTGGATCGACGACCCGACGACGCTGCCGTGCCGCTTCCCACGCATCGCTTTCCGCGACGTGACGAACCGAACGAACACCAGGACGGTCATCGCAACGCTCGTGCCGCCCGACGTCGTCATCACGAACAAGGGGCCGTACTTGCTGTGGCCGAAAGGCGACGAGCGCGACCAGGCGTACCTCCTCGGCGTGCTCTGCTCGATCCCGCTCGACTGGTACGCCCGGCGGTTCGTGGAAATCAGCCTGAACTACCACATCTTCAACGCGTTTCCCGTACCCCGACCGGACAGGGGCAACCCGCTGCGTCGCAGGGTTGTGGAGATCGCCGGCAGGCTCGCCGCCGTCGACGATCGCTATGCAGGCTGGGCGGACGCCGTGGGAGTGCCGATCGGCGGTGTCGCTGAGGCGGAGAAGGACGAGTGGGTCGCCGAGCTCGACGCCGCCGTCGCGCTGCTCTACGGGCTCGACGAGGACGATGTGCGCGTGATCTTCGAGACCTTCCACGAGGGATGGGACCATCGGCCGCGTCTGGACGCCGTGCTGGCGCATTTCCGGAGGCTTGGTG
Source organism: uncultured Gaiellales bacterium (assembly GCA_964581085.1). Lineage (GTDB taxonomy): Bacteria > Actinomycetota > Thermoleophilia > Gaiellales > Gaiellaceae > Gaiella. Next base: position 30,236 of record CAZOMP010000017.1, read on the forward strand.
CAGCCTGAGATCCTCACGAACCGGCCGGGCGAGCTCGTCGGGGAGAGCATCCGCGGCTACCTCGAGCATCTGCGCACGAGCCTCGTGCAGCCGTACGAGCTCGACGTCGCAACGGCCTATTTCAACCTCGGCGGCTGGCAGCTCGTCGCCGGCGAGCTCGACCATCCGCAGCGGGTGCGGATCCTGCTCGGGGCGGAGCCGCCCGACCCGGAGCGGCGTGTGCGTCGGCTCGACGACGAGCACGAGCGGTCGGAGCGCCAGCAGGTGCGGCGCGCGCTCGAGGGCCACGGTCGCGACCTGCAGGCGGAGGCGGAGCTGCTCGGGTTCACGCTGGAGGCGTCGCGCGGAGCGGAGCGGCTTGTGTCGTGGCTCCATTCCGACCGGGTCGAGGTGAAGCGCCTGCCGGATCGGTTTCTGCACGGCAAGGCGTGGATCGTCGGCAGCAACACGAACGGCGCGATCGTCGGCAGCGCGAACTTCACGTATGCGGGACTGACAACAAACCTCGAGCTGGCGCTCGGAAACTACGACCCGCACGTGGTCGCGGACGTGCGCGGCTGGTTCGAGGAGCTGTGGGGGCAGGCGGAGCCGTTCGACCTCGCGGGCTTGTACGAGGCGCGGTTCGAGCCGCACCAGCCATACACGGTGTACCTGCGGATGCTGCTCGAACGCTACGGGGCGGAGCTGGAGGAGGAGGCGGAGGCGTCGGGCGGCGTGATCCACCTGACGCAGTTCCAGCAGGATGGCGTTTGGCGCGCGAAGCGGATCCTCGCACGCCGCAACGGGGTGCTGGTGGCAGACGAGGTCGGTCTCGGCAAGACGTTCCTCGCGGGCGAGCTGATCCGGGAGGCAGTACAGGAGCGGCGGCAGCGCGTGCTGGTGGTCGCGCCGGCAACGCTGCGGGACGGGCCCTGGCGGAAGTTCCTGCTCGACTTCATGCTCGGGGTGGAGTGCATCTCGTACGAGGATCTCCGCGCCGGGAGCATGCGTTACGGGCTGGAGGAGTACGCGCTCGTGGTCGTGGACGAGGCGCACAACGTGCGCAACCCGGGCACCGAGCGTGCAGACGCGCTGCGGCGGCTGCTCTCCGGGACACCGCCGAAGCAGCTCGTGCTGCTGACCGCGACGCCGGTCAACAACTCGCTGTGGGACCTCTACTACCTGCTCGCGTACTTCGTGAAGAGCGACTCGGCGTTCGCCGCGGCGGGGATCCGGTCGCTGCGCAAACACTTTGGCAAGGCGATGGCGCTCGACCCAGACGACCTGCGCCCGGACCACCTGTTCGACATCCTCGACGACGTCGCCGTGCGGCGCACGCGGCCGTTCGTGCGCCGTTACTACCCGCACGACCGCGTCAGGATCGACGGGACCGAGGTACCGATCACGTTCCCGAAGCCGCGGCCGTTGACGGTCAGCTACGCGCTCGATGACGCGCTGCCGGGGTTCTTCGACCGGTTCGCCGTCGCCATGGGCGCCAGGACGGAGAAGACCGATGCGGAACGCATCGAGCAGGAGCATGATGAGCTGCCCGTCCTCACTTTTGCGCGGTACGTTCCCTCCCGCTACCTGAAGGCGGGCAAGGCCGAGGCGTACGAGATCCAGGTCGCGGGGCTGCTGCGGTCGGCGCTGCTGAAGCGATTCGAGTCGTCGTCGCACGCGTTCGCGAGGACGTGCCGCAAGATGGCCGCGAGCCACGACGACTTCCTGGGCCTGCTCGACGCCGGGTCTGTCGCCACCGGGAAGACGCTTGCCGAGTGGGCGGCGACCGACTCGGACGATGCCGACGAGCTCGAGGCGTTCGTCTCACGAAGTGGTGCAGATCTCGACCCGGTCTCGCTCTACGACGTGGGTTCTTTGCGTGCCGACGTGGAGCACGACCGTGAGGTGCTGCTCGCGTTCGCCGCGGAGGCGGAGACGGTTACCGCCGCGACCGACCCGAAGCTGGCGGCGCTCGTCGAGGAGCTGGCCGCGATCGCGCGCGAGGCCGAGGGGACGGGGATCGGGCCCGACGACACCCGCAACCGGCGCAAGGTGCTCGTCTTCAGCTATTTCGCCGACACGGTCGACTGGATCATGGCGCACCTGGAAGAGAGGGTGGACGGCGATCCCCGGCTCGGCGACTACTCCGGGCGCGTTACGGCGACTGCCGGCGGCCGCGACGGCAAGGATGCGGCGTTGTTCGGCTTCGCGCCCCGGACGACCGACGCACCGCCCGGTCGCGACGCCGACCGGTTCGACATCCTCGTCGCCACCGACGTCCTCAGCGAGGGGGTGAACCTCCAGCAGGCGCAGCACATCATCAACTTCGACCTGCCCTGGAACCCGATGCGGCTCGTCCAGCGCCACGGGCGCATCGACCGGATCGGCAGCACCTATGGTGAGGTGTTCCTGCGTAGCTTCTTCCCCGACGCTCGGCTCGACGACCTCCTCAAGCTCGAAGCGCGCCTGCACCGCAAGATCACCCAGGCTGCGCGCACGATCGGCGTCAGCGAGATCCTCCCCGGTAGCGAGGTGACCGACACGACGTTCACCGAGACCCGCGAGGAGATCGAGCGCGTCCGCGACCAGGACGCCACCTTCTTCGAGGAGGCCGGCGAGGGGCGTGGTGTTCTCTCCGGGGAGGAGTACCGTCAGGAGCTCCGCAAGGCGCTCGAGACGCCTGAGCTCGAGCGTGTTGTGCGCGGGCTGATGTGGGGATCGGGAAGCGGGATGGCGCGCGTCGGCGCCGTGCGCGGCTACGTCTTCTGCGCCCGTGTGGGTGATCGCCCTGACCCACAGTTTCGCTACATCGAGTGGGGCGATGGCTCCGACCCGACCGTCGTCTCCGAGACCCTCGCCTGTCTCGCGCACGCCCGGCCCGACGGCGGCCCGGACACGGTACGCGTCCTCCCCGACGATCTCCTGGAGTCGGCCTACGACGCGTGGGCGCTCGCCATGGGTGACATCGTCGAGCAGTGGAACGCGGCCAGCGACCCACTCGCGCTCGCGCCTGAGCTGCCGAAGGTCATGCGTGAGGCTGCTGAGCTCGTTCGGTCGACGCCACCGGCGGGTTGGACGCGCGAGCAGGCCGACGCCTTGGTGGATCGGCTGGAAGATGCCTACCCGGAGCGCATCCAGCGGCAGATCCGCGACGCGATGCGCTCGAGCGAGGATCCGGTGGAGCAGGCCGCTGCGATCGCCGCACGGGCCGACGAGCTCGGCATTGAGCCGTCGCCCGCCCCCGAGCCGCTCCCCGTGATCACCCAGGACGACGTGCACCTTGTGTGCTGGCTCGCGATCGATCCCTCGGGAGCCGGCGATGGCTGAGCGGCACTCGTGCGTTGTCCCGGGCTGTCGCGCGACGAGCTGACACGACCTCGACTGGACGGGACGATTCTGCGCCGCACCAGGCCTGAACCATGCGTGCTCCATCCTGTCGTCAGACGGAGCCGTTGCTAGATTCGGCGGCCTGATGATGGACGCACGCGCTCTCGAACAGGACGGACTCGCCGCCGCCGCAGCGGCCGCGACGAGCGCCGAGATCGAAGCCGTCCGGGTCGAGTACCTGGGCCGCAAGAGCGCCATCAAGCAGGCGCTGCGCGAGGTACGCGACCGCGAGACGGGGATGACCCTGAACGCCGTCCGGCTCAGGCTCGAGGAGGCGATCGACGCGCGCGAGGCGGAGCTCGTGCGGGCGGAGCTCGACGCGCGCCTGACGACCGAGCGCGTCGACGTGACCCTGCCGGTCGGCTCCTACCATCGCGGCCGCCTGCACCTGATCACGCAGATCAGGCGGGAGGTCGAGGACGTGTTCCTCGGGCTCGGCTACCGGGTCGTCGACGGCCGCGAGGTCGAGTCGACCCACTACAACTTCGACGCGCTCAACTTCCCTGCGGGACACCCGGCCCGTTCGCCGCTCGCGACGCTCTTCCTCGACGGCGAGACCGTGATGCGCACCGAGACCTCGCCCTCGCAGGTGCGCGTGATGGAGGCCGAGCAGCCGCCCGTGTACATCGTCTCGCTCGGCCGCGTCTACCGGCGCGACACACCGGATGCGACCCACTCGCCGATCTTCCACCAGGTGGAAGGCCTCGCGATCGACGAGGGAATCACGCTTGCCGACCTCACCGGGACGCTCGACTTCCTCCTCAAGAAGCTCTTCGGCGAGGAGCGCCGCACCGAGTTCCGCACCCACTACTTCCCGTTCACGGAGCCCTCGATCGAGGCCTACGTCTCGTGTCATGTCTGCGACGGCAACGGCTGTCCCACGTGCCGGCACTCCGGCTGGATCGAGGTGGGTGGTGCGGGCATGGTCGACCCGGCCCTGTTCGAGTTCGCCGGCTACGACCCCGAGCGCCACAGCGGTTTCGCCTTCGGCTGGGGACTCGAGCGGATCGCGATGCTGCGGCACGAGTTCCCCGACCTGCGCGAGCTCTGGCGCAACGACCTCCGCTTCTCGAGGCAGTTCTGATGCGCGTGCCGCTGACGTGGCTCCGTGAATACGTCCGCGTGGATGCGACCGCGCCCGAGATCGCCCGCCGTCTCTCGGTCTCCTCGCTCGAGGTGGAGCGCGTGATCGACGTCGGAGTCGCGGACGAGGGCGACAACCTCTCGTTCCTGCGCGTGGGGCGCGTCGTTGCGGCCGACAAGCATCCGAACGCGGACAAGCTCCAGCTCTGCCAGGTCGACGTGGGAGAGGGGGAGCCGCGGCAGATCGTGTGCGGCGCCTGGAACTTCGGCGTCGGCGCGACCGTCGCGGTCGGCCTGCCGGGCGTGCTCCTGCCAGGCTTCCCGGGCCCGCTGGACGAGCGCCCGCTGCGCGGCGAGGTGTCGCGAGGCATGATCCTTGCCGAGGACGAGGTCGGGCTCGGCCCGGACCATGCCGGGATCATGCTGCTGCCGGACGGAATCGAGCCGGGAACGCCGCTCGCGGACGTTCTACCGCTGAGCGAGCAGGTGCTCGACGTGACACCGACGCTCAACCGCGTCGACCTGCTCTCGCTGGTCGGCCTGGCGCGGGAGGTGGCGACGCTCTTCGACGGGGAGCTGCTGCCGCTCGACGTCACCGACCCGCTCGTCGCGAGCCCGGGTATCGCCGAGCCCGAGCCGGTCGAGGTCGTCGTCGAGGATCTCGAGGGCTGCCCTCGCTATATCGGCCGTGCCTTCCGCAGCGTTCGCGTGGCGCCGTCTCCGATGTGGCTGCGAGCCCGCCTCCACGCGGCCGGGATGCGCTCGATCTCGAACGTCGTCGACGTGACGAACTACGTCATGCACGTCTACGGCAGCCCACTGCACGCGTTCGACCGCTCGCGGCTCGACGGCGGCCGGATCGTCGTCCGCCGCGCCCGCGACGGCGAGGAGATGCGCACGCTCGACGACAACCGTCGTGTTCTCAACCACCACGACCTCCTGATCACGGACGGCACCCGGCCCGTAGCGCTCGCCGCGATTATGGGCGGCCTCGACAGCGAGGTCTCGGACGAGACGACCGAGATCCTGCTCGAGGCGGCGAACTTCGAGCCGATCGGCGTCCTCCGGACATCCGAGCGCCTGGGACTGCGGACGGAGGGCTCGAACCGGTGGGAGAAGGGCGTCGACCCCTACCGGGCCGAGCCCGCAGCCGTGCTCGCGAGCCGCCTCCTCGTCGACCTGGCCGGCGCAGAGCCGACCGGTGCCGCCGACGTCCACGCCGGCCTGCCGGAACGTCCGGTCGTCGGCTTGCGCCCCGGGCGGACGAATCGCATCGTGGGGCTCGACGTGGCGCCCAGCGAGCAGCGCTCGCTCCTCGAACAGCTCGGCTTCGACGTCTCCGAGAGCTGGCAGGTGACGGTGCCGCCGTGGCGTGCCCGCGACGTCACGCGCGAGATCGACCTCGTCGAGGAGGTCGCGCGGATGGTGCTCGATCGTGTGCCGACCACGATGCCGCTGCGTCGAGCCGTCGCCGGGCACCTCTCCCAGGCGCAGCGCCTGCGCCGGCTCGTCGAGGACGTGCTCGTCGGCGCCGGCTTCAACGAGGCCTACACCTGGAGCCTCGTCGCAGCCGATCCCGACCCCGCCGCGATCCGGCTGCCCGACCCGATCAGCGGTGACCAGGCGATCCTCCGCACGACGCTCGCGAACGGGCTCGTCGCCGCCGCGGCGGAGAACGTCGCTGCGGGGAGCGACGGAATCGCCCTCTTCGAGGTCGCGCGCGTGTATCTCCCGTCGGGGGATCTGCTTCCCGACGAACGTTGGCGGGTGGCGGGCATCGTGGCGGGAGGGTTCGAGCGTGCGCGGAGCGCCGTCGAGGCACTGTACGAGACGCTGCATCTCGAGCTGCGACCCACCCGGACGACATCGCCGTTCCTCCACCCGGGCAAGGCGGCAGCGACGTCGGCGGGCTGGTTCGGCGAGCTGCATCCCTCGCTGCTCGAGGGTGTCTGGGGCATCTTCGAGCTCGACCTCGACGAGCTTGCGGCGCCGATCCCGGAACGGATCCTCTACGACGACGTGATCACCTTCCCGCCGCTGCGACAGGACATCGCGGTCGTCGTCCCCGACGAGCTCGAGGTGGTGGCGCTCACCGACGCTGTGCTCGAGGCGGGCGCGCCCGAGTTGCGGCGGGCCGAGGTCTTCGACGTCTACCGGGGCGACCAGGTCGGCGAGGGGCGGAAGTCGGTCGCGCTCCACCTCTCGTTCCAGGCACCGGACCGGACGCTCTCCGACGACGAGGCGGCGGTCGTGCGCGAGCGGATCATCAGGCTCGTGCGCGAGCGGTTCGACGCCGAGCTGCGCGGGTAACCGCTACAGAGTCTTGCCGCCCACGAGCCAGACCGGACCCTGGGTCGAGACCTTGTCCGTGTCGGAGAGCACCCGCAGCGCGCGCGCGTGACCGGCGATGCCCTCCTCGTCGAGCCGCTCGAAGCAGCGACGCGCCATCGACGGAGAGACGCCGTAGCCGCTGCGGCTCGAAGCCCGGAACGTGAACGCGAGCCGTGTCCCGTCCCGCGCCGGGTTGACGGGGGCGCAGAGGAGTGCAGTGCGGTCGAGCAGCGCGCTCGACTCGATCTCGACCTCGCAGAGGAGATCGGACCAGTCGGGGGGTAGCTCGGCGAGCGCCGTGTCCCAGGACCCGGCCACCGAGCCGACGTGCTCCGCAGACGAGGCAGCCGTGACCGCGGCTGCGGGTGCCTCCAGCACGGTCACGTCCTCGACGGCGACCGAGCCCCACGTTCGCTCGTCGTCCAGCCGCTGGAAGAGGCGCTGAGCACGCTGGGCGCCATGCGGGCCGGCGCTGCGCGTCACGTCGAGGACGACGGTCGAGCCCACTCGGCCGCCGTTGATGGCGCCGAGCACCTGCGCCACCCGGGGCAGGTCCGACGGCTGCTCCGCGGTCACGACGAGGCGGACGCTCTCCCAACCCCGGGGGAGCTCGCTCTCGAGCGCGCGGTACTGATCGACCAGCTTCATCGCGAAGTCAGCATAATGACCTCCATGAACGAGGTCGCCCAGGAGCCGTCCGTCGCGCCTGCCGGGAGCGAGCGCTGATGCCGACCGACGTCAAGCTGCCGGAGCTCGGGCAGGGGATGGAGTCCGGCACGATCGTGCGCTGGTTCAAGGCCGAAGGAGACACGGTCAAACGGAACGAGCCGCTCTACGAGCTCGACACGGAGAAGGTGACCCAGGAGGTCGAGGCCGACTTCGACGGCGTCCTGCTCCAGATCGTCGTGCCCGAGGGCGAGGTGCAGGTCGGAAGCACGATCGCCGTGGTCGAGCCCGAAGGAGGAGCTGTCGCGGCGGCAGCGCCACCGCCTCCCGCCGCCGAGCCTCAGGAGGTCGAGGAGCCGGCCGCGGCCGCGCCCGCACCGTCCCCGAGCAACGGCCATGCGGCCGCAGCGATGACGATTCCAGCCGGCGGCCGGGTCAAGGCGTCGCCTCTGGCCCGGCGGATCGCGCGCGAGCGCGGCATCGATCTCGCCTCGGTGGCAGGTACGGGCCCCGATGGCAGGATCGTGGCGGACGACCTCGAGCGGACAGGCGCGGCAGGTCCTGCGCCGGCAACTGTGGTGCTCGGGCCGCCGAGCAACGAGATCGAGGTCGTCGAGCTCAGCTCCACACGTCGCACGATCGCGCGCCGACTGACCGAGGCCTGGACGGCACCCGTCTTCCAGCTCGGCCTCTCGATCGACATGACAGAGGCACTCCACCTGCGCGAACAGCTCGTCGAGCGGATGGCGGACGGCGATGCGAAGCCGACTGTGAACGATCTGCTGACGAAGCTTGCCGGCGTCGCCCTCGTGCGCCACCGTGCCGTCAACGCGACCTTCGACGGCGAGCGGATCTCTCGCCACCCCGCTGCCCACGTCGGCATGGCGGTGGCGGCGCCGAACGGCCTCGTCGTCCCCGTGATCCGCGACGCCGACCGTCGCAGCGTGCAGGAGATCGCCCGCGCGCGGGTCGACCTCGTCTCGCGCGCGCGGGCAGGGAAGCTCGCGCTCGACGATATGCAGGGCGGTACCTTCACGATCTCGAATCTCGGCATGTTCGGGATCGAAGAGTTCATCGCCGTGCTCAACCCGCCTCAGGCGGCGATCCTCGCGGTCGGCGCCGTCAAGGAGACACCGGTCGCCCTGGACGGTACGGTCGAAGTCGCGCCGCTGATGCGCGTCACGCTCACCTGCGACCATCGTGTCGTCGACGGCGCCGACGGTGCCGAGTTCCTCCGCACGTTCGCCGCGCTCGTCGAGCAGCCGGCTCTCGCGCTCTAACAGATGGCCGTCGTGATCAGGCGGGGGACGCCACAGGACGTCCGGTTTCTGCGTGACATGCTCCACCATGCCTACTACTGGAAGGAGCGCGCTCCGGACGAGGGGCCGGGCCCGGTGCAGCTCTACGTGAAGGCATGGGGACGGCCCGGGGATACCGCGGTGATCGCGCTCGTCGACGGCTTCGCGGCAGGGGCGGCGTGGTTCCGTCTCTTCCCCGAGAGCGCACCGGGGTACGGGTTCGTCGACGAGCAGACGCCGGAGCTCGCCATCGCCGTCGTTCCGAGCGCACGCGGCAAGGGGATCGGCTCGGCCCTGCTCGAGGCGCTGCTCGAACGGGCGCGGGCCGACGGACACGCACGGGTCAGCCTCAGCGTCGACCGCAAGAACGAGGGCGCGATCGCGCTCTACGAGCAACACGGGTTCGAGCGTGTCGCCGGGTCGGACGACTCACTGACGCTGCAAGCGGCGCTCGCATGAGTACGATCGGGGCTGTCGACGAAAGGGTGGAGTGAACGATGGAGTGTGACGTCGCCGTCCTCGGGGGCGGCCCGGCCGGGTACACGGCGGCCATCCGCGCGGCCCAGCTCGGCGGGAAGGTCGTGTGCATCGAGCAGGAGCCCGACCTCGGCGGCACCTGTCTACGTGTCGGCTGCATCCCCACCAAGGCGTGGGTCCAGAGCGCACACGCACTGCATGATGCGCGCGAGACGTTCGCGAGGCTCGGTGTCGTCGTCTCCGAGCCGCAGCTCGACTTCTCCGTCGCCGCCGAGTGGAAGACGGCCGTCGTCAAGCAGATGACGGGCGGTGTCGCCTCGCTGTTCAAGGCGAACGGCGTCGAATGGGCGAAGGGCACGGGTCGGTTCACGAGCCCGACGTCGATCGCCGTCGGCGGCGGAGAGAGCGTCGACTTCAGAAGCGCGATCGTCGCGACGGGCTCCTATCCGCTGCGGCCGCCGATCCCGGGTCTCGATTCGCCGCGCTGCGTCGACTCGACGGGGCTCCTCGCGCAGACGGAGGTACCACGGCGGCTCGTCGTCCTCGGTGGGGGGATCATCGGCTGCGAGTTCGCCTCCATCTTCGAGCGTTTCGGCAGCACCGTCACGATCGTCGAGATGCTCCCGACTCTGATCCCGCAGGAGGACGCCGACGCTGCGAAGGAGCTGCAGAAGGCGTTCAAGCGCCGTGGCATCGCGGTGCACCTGGGGAAGCAGTGCACCGCCGTCGAGGACGGTGACGACGGGCTCGTCGTCCATTTCGGCGAGGAAGAGACGGTCGAGGCGGATCTGATGCTCGTCTCGGTCGGCAGGGCGCCGTTCGTGCAGAGTCTCGGGCTCGACGAGATCGGCGTGCCCACCGACCCGCGGGCCGGCATCGCCACCGACGATCACATGCGCACGGCCGTCCCGAACATCTTTGCGGCAGGAGACGTTGCCGGCCGCTGGCAGCTGGCCCACACCGCCTTCCGTGAGGGTGAGATCGCGGCGGAGAATGCGATGGGCCACGACGCTGCGCTTGGAGCGCCGGCCGTACCACGACCGATCTACACCGACCCGGAGATCGCGGGTGTTGGCCTCACCGAGGCCCAGGCGCGGGAGCGGTACGGCGATGCGGTGGCGGTCGGGATGTTCCCCTGGGTTGCAAACGCACGCGCGGTCATGTCCGGCGCCACGACCGGCTGGGTCAAGTCGATCCACGAGACGACGTACGGCGAGTTGCTCGGGCTCGTCATCGTCGGGCCTCATGCGACCGACCTGATCGAGGTGGGCGTCGTCGCGCTCGACGCCGAGTCGACGGTCGAGACCGTCGCCGACGGTATCGCACCTCACCCCACGCTTTCGGAGGCGATCAAGGAGGCTGGTCTCGTGGCACTCGGTCGAGCGATCCATCTACCCCCCAAGCGACGCTGATGGCCGGCCGTCGCGGCACCCACACCGAAGCTCTCGCGCTCTCGGTCGCGTGGTGGTATCTGCGCCGTCGGGTGCGCAAGCGTGCGCACGCCGCCGCGGGCGCGATTGCGGAGGAGGGACGGCGTCGGCACCCGCTCCGTGCGTTCCTCGTCGTGGTCGGCCTCACCGCCGTTGTAGCCGGTGGTGTGCTCTGGTGGCGGCGGCAGACCGGCGGCGGCGACGACTGGGGTGACTGGGAGCCGGTCGAGCCCGTCGCACCCGACCCCGGCGAGCCCGCTCCCGAGCCAGATCCGCTGCCGGATCCCGTCACGACGTGAGTACGGGGAGCCGGTACGTCCGGCCCTCGCTCGACCAGATCCCGCCTGCGGTCCCGAGTCCGCGGCTCGCGCCCGATACCACCTCGCTCGGCCTCAACGAGGGCCTCGAGGGTCCGTTCCCCGCCGCGCTCGCAGCGATGGCGGCCGCGCTACCGTCGCTCAACAGGTATCCGGGGCGCGGCTCGGCGGAGCTCGTCGCGGCGCTCGCGGAGCGGACGGGTGCGGCGCCGGAACAGGTGCTCGTGGCCGCCGGCGCGGACGCCGTGATCGGGTACGTCTGCCAGGCGACGCTCCAGGCAGACGACGAGGTGGTCGTCCCCTGGCCGTCCTTCCCGAGCTTCGTGCGCGACGCCCAGAGGCGCGACGCCGTGCCGGTGACCGTCTCGCTGGCCAACGGCGCTGTCGACCTCGACGCCACGCTCGCCGCCGTGACTCCGCGGACACGGCTCGTCTTCGTCGCCACTCCGAACAACCCGACCGGGCTCGCTCTGACGCGCGACGACCTCGTCTCGTTCGTGCGGGCGCTGCCGGAGCAGGTGCTCGCGGTGGTCGACGAGGCCTACCTCGACTACCTCGACCCGGTCGAGCGTGCGGATGCGGTGCGCGACCTGCTGCTCAACGGCGACGATGTCGTCTCGATCCGGACGTTCTCGAAGCTCTACGGCCTCGCAGGGCTTCGGATCGGGTACGGGATCGGGCCCGCCGACGTCGTCACGGCGATGCGGAAGGTCCAGCGCAGCTACGACGTCGGCGTGCTCGGTCAGATCGCGGCGCTTGCGAGCCTCGACGACGAGGCGGAGGTGGAGCGCCGCCGCCTCGCCAACGCAGAGGCCGTCGCCGCCCTGACGGAGTTGCTTCGCTCGCGCGGCCTCGAGCCGCTCGCCGGCAGCGCGACGAACTTCGTGCTCGTCGACGTCGGGCTCGACGCGAACGAGGCGACCGCCGCGCTCGGCGCCCACGGAGTCTCCGTGCAGTCCGGTGCTCCGTTCGGTGCCCCGACGTCGCTCCGGATCGGCGCCGGCGGCGAGGACGACCGGATTGCCCTCGCGAACGCGCTGGACGCAGCGGGATTGAGCGCTCGTTAACCGTCGGTAAGCGATCGCAGGTTCCCGCCGGACCCTCCGCTACGCTGGCCGACGGGCGCGCCGGCGTCCATCCCCTCCATGAAGACGACACTCAAGAGAGGCGTCGGTCGCGCCAGCAACGGAGACGGCAACGGCAACGGCCGGATCCAGTTGCCGCCCGGGCCGCTCGCGCCCGTCACCGTCTACAAACAACCGGAGCCCCCGAAGCGCAGCGCAACGGCGCTCGCCCTCACGATCCTCGGCTGGGCGCTCGTCGTCGTCGTCGTCTGCGTCAGCGGCGTCGCCGGCGGTGCCTATCTCTACCTGCACGAGTCGGTCGCCGCCGTGGCGCCGCACAGCCTCGACGTGAAGGCGACGGCGAAGAAGCTCGACCTGCCGGTGGCCGGCCAACCCGCCACGGCGCTCGTGATCGGCTACGACCGACGGCCCGACGAGGCGAAGGGGACACCCTCGCGTTCGGACACGATCATGCTGATCCGTGCCGACCCGCAGGCGCAGACGATCTCGCTGCTCTCGTTCCCGCGAGACCTGCGTGCCGAGATCATCTGCCCGGGCAAGCCCACGTACGTGACGAAGATCAACGCCGCCTACGCCGAGTGCGGCTCCCGCGGCACGCTCGAGACCATACGCAACATCTCGGGCGTACCCATCAACTATCTGATCACCGTCAACTTCCGCGGCTTCATCGGCGTCGTCGACAAGCTCGGCGGAATCTGGATGGACGTCGACCGCCGCTACTACAACAACAACGGCCTCTACTCGGCGATCAACCTCTATCCGGGCTACCAGAAACTGAACGGCTATCAGGCGCTCTCGTTCGTCCGCTTCCGGCACACCGACAGCGATCTGTACCGCAACGCGCGCCAGCAGAGCTTTGTCCGGGCGCTCAAGGACCAGGTGCGGACGAACTTCTCGCTCACGAAGCTGCCGAAGCTGATCAAGGTGCTGACGAGCAACATCGAGGTCGCCCAGGGGGGCGGCAAGGACGTGAGCGCCAAGACCGTTCTCTCGTACGCCGTGCTCGCCTACGGGCTCCCGCCCGGGCACGTCTTCCAGTCGCGAATCGACGGGCTCGAGGGCTACTCGGACCTGACCACCTCACAGCAGAACATCGATACCGCAATCCGTGACTGGGCGAACCCGGACGTCGACTCGCCGAAGAAGGCGACGGCGGTTGCGCTCGGCGAGAAGCTGAAGGCGAAGACGCCGCCCGCGAGCGGAACCTCGATCACCGTCCTCAACGGCAACGGCGTCACGGGGTCGGCCTCCAACGCGAGCTACCTGCTCGGCCAGCGGGGTTACCCGATCCTGACGCCACCGAACGGGATTCCCGCCAACGCTCCCAACTTCGACTACTTCCGTACCACGATCTACTTCGACGCCAGCCAGAGGGGAGCCCGGGAGGCCGCGAAGAAGGTCGCGGGCCTCTTCGGCTCGGCGGACGTGAAGAAGGCGACAACGCCGATCAAGGTGCTCGCGAACGACGCGATGCTGATCGTCGTCGTGGGGCAGACGTTCCACGGCACGCTCGCGGCAGCGCCTGTCGACCAGACGCCCAAGCGGGAGCCGGCCAACGTCGCGCCCGGGGCGAGCGCCAGCCTCGATCTGCTCAAGGAGCGGCAGGGGAAGGTGGACTTCCCGTTGATGGTGCCGACCGTGATCGAGCGCTCGTCGTGGATCGACCGGGAGAAGCCGATCAGCCTCTACCGGTTCGAGGAGAAGGGGCACCACAAGACGGTGCGCCTCGTCTACAAGATGGCGTCGAACGACTACTGGGGCGTCCAGGAGACGAACTGGAACGATGCCCCCGTTCTCGCGGGTCGCAACCTCGTGCGCAACATCGGTGGCCGCCGCTACGAGCTCTTCTACGACGGCCCGAACCTGCACATGGTGGTGCTGAAGACGAAGCACGGCAGCTACTGGGTCGTCAACTCGCTGCTCGACCGGCTCTCCAACGAGACGATGCTTGCGATCGCGAAGGGACTCCGTCCCGTCTCGAAGGTCCGCGCCTAACGCGCCGCCGTCCCGGTACCCTCCGACCGTCGTGGCGACCTCATCCCGTATCGCCGTCTTCGGTGCCGGCTACGTCGGTCTCGTCACGGGCGCGTGCCTTGCGAATCTCGGCCATTCCGTCGTCGTCCGCGACATCCTGCCCGCGCGTGTCGAGTCGCTGCGCCGCGGTGAGGTGCCGATCTACGAGCCCGGCCTCGCGGAGCTGATCGCCCGCAACGCGGAGCGGCTGTCGTTCACGACGGACGTCGCCGAGGCGATCGACGGTGCAGAGTTCGTCTACGTCGCGGTCGGGACACCGCCGACGTACTCCGGTGATGCCGACCTCTCGGCCGTCTGGACGGTGATCGACGAGCTTCCCGCGATCGATCGGCGCTGCGTCGTCGTGATGAAGAGCACGGTTCCCGTCGGAACCGGGACGCGCATACGTCACCGGCTCGATGAACGGGGGCTGTCGCAGGTCGGATATGTCTCGAACCCGGAGTTCACTGCCGAGGGAACAGCCGTCCGCGACTTCCTCCAGCCGGACCGCATCGTCGTCGGCTCCTTCACGACGCACGATGGTGATGCCGTTGCTGCCTTGCACGACGGGATCGAGGGGCCGATCGTCCGGTGCGACGTCGCCTCGGCCGAGATGATCAAGCTCGCCGCGAACGCAGCCCTGATGACGCGAATCTCGTTCATCAACGAGATCGCGAACGTCTGCGAGGCAACCGGGGCCGATGTCGTGCGCGTCGCCGAGGGCATCGGCCTCGACCGCAGGATCGGTCCGAGCTTCCTGCGCGCGGGAATCGGATTCGGTGGCTCGTGTTTCCCCAAGGACTCGCTCGCGCTCAAGCAGCTGGCGGCGAACAGCGGCTACCACTTCCAGCTCCTGAACGCAGTGATCGAGGTGAACGAGCTCCAGAAGCGGCGCGTGATCGGGAAGCTCCACAGCCACCTGGGCTCGCTGCGCGGCAGGTCGGTGGCATTGCTCGGGCTCGCGTTCAAGCCCAATACCGACGACATGCGGGAGGCTCCGAGCCTCGTGCTCGCCGGGAGGCTGCTCGCCGAAGGGGCCGACGTGCGCGCCTGGGACCCGATCGCCGACGGCAGCGAGCTCCACGGCGTTCGCATTGCAGAGACGGTCGAAGCCGCTGCAGCGGGCGCTGACGCGGTCGTGATCGTGACCGAGTGGCCCCAGCTCGCCGAGGTCGACTGGACCGCGGTCGGGGCGACGATGCGCAACCGGGTGCTCATCGACGGCCGTAACATGCTCGACCTCGCTGCACTGCGGGCGGCGGGATTCATCGCCGAGGGCATCGGCCGGGCCGCGTCGGAGGAGCCGGCCTGATGGAGGCTATCGTGCTCGCGGGCGGCAAGGCCGAACGGATGGGCGATGCAACAGCAGGGCGTCCGAAGTCGCTCGTGCAGGTCGGTGGTCGGCCGCTCCTCGCCTGGCAGGTGGGGCGGCTCGCGAAGGCCGGCGTGGGGCGGATCATCGTCAGCTGCGCTGCCGGCCAGGAGCCGGAGTTCGAGACGGAGCTCGCCGGGAGCGGGGTCGAGATCGTCTGCGCGGGGGAGCCCGAACGCCTCGGCCGGGGTGGCGCCATCCGCTACGCAGCGCAGCTGCGGCGCGAGTCGGGCGATCTGCTCGCCATGAACGGTGACGAGCTCGTCGACGTCGACTTCGCCGCGCTGCTCGAACGCCATCGCGTCACCGGCGCGGGTGCGACCGTGACGGTCGCGCAGCCGCCTTCGCAGTTCGGCCAGGTCGACCTGACCGACGACGACGTCGTGACCGGCTTCCACGAGGTCTCACGCGTGCCGTACTGGGTCAACTGCGGCATCTATGCGCTCTCCGCCGGTGAGCTCGCGCGTTTCCCCGAGCGTGGCGACCACGAGACGACGATCTTCCCCGAGCTCGCGGCCGAGGGCGCCCTGCGTGCCTACCGTCATACGGGACTCTGGCTCACCGTCAACACCCCGAAGGAGCTGCGACGCGCCGACGAGCACGTGACCGCACATCCGGAGTGGCTCGCGTGAGCCTGCCCTACGCCTTCGAGCCGCGCCGGATCGAGAAGCCCTGGGGCTACGAGCTGATCTGGGCGCACGCAGACGACTACGTCGGGAAGATTCTCTTCGTTCGCGCCGGCCAGGCGCTCAGCCTCCAGTACCACGAACAGAAGGACGAGTCATGGCTCGTCCAGTCCGGCCGCGCCTCGCTCGAGCTCGGCGAGCTCGGCGGCGAGCTGACAGCGATCGAGATCGGCGCCGGCGACGCGTTCCGCTACCGCCCCGGGACGGTTCACCGCGTCACGGCGCTCGAGGACACCACGATCGTCGAGGTCTCGACGACGCAGCTCGACGACGTCGTCCGGCTCGACGACCGCTACGGGCGTCCCGAGCGCGACCGCTGAGCGTCACTACACTCGAACGAATGAAGGAACGTAGCCCGGGGGCCGGGGTTCTCGACCCCGAGCGGATCGTCCGGCTCGAGGACGACGCGGTCGTCGTCCTCGACCAGCGGCTGCTGCCCGACGAGTCGACCGAGCTCCGCTGCCGGGATGCCGACGAGCTCGCGGAGGCGATCCGGACGCTCGCCGTGCGGGGCGCGCCGGCGATCGGTGTGGCGGCCGCGTACGGCATGGCGCTTGCGGCCAAGAGCGGCCGGGACGTCGAGGCGGCGTTCGAGGTACTGGCCGCCTCCCGTCCGACGGCGGTCAACCTCCGCTGGGCGCTCGAGGAGATGCGGTCCGACCCGACGCCGGAGCGCGCCCGACGGATCCACGAGGACGAGGTCGCGCGCTGCGTTCGCATGGGCGCCTACGCAGCGGGGCTCGTGCCACCCACGGCCCGTATCCTCACGCATTGCAACGCGGGCGCCCTCGCCACCGCCGGCTACGGCTCTGCGGTGGGAGCGATCCGGGCCGCGGCGGAGCGGGGAGGAGTCGCTCACGTCTGGGTCGACGAGACGCGGCCGTTGCTGCAGGGAGCGAGGCTGACCGCCTTCGAGCTCGAGACGCTCGGGATTCCCCATGCGGTGATCGTGGACGGCGCGGCGGCATCGCGCATGGGAGCCGGTGAGGTCGACATCGTGATCACGGGCGCCGACCGGATCGCCGCCAACGGCGACTCGGCGAACAAGATCGGCACCTATGCTCTCGCCGTCCTGGCCCATCACCACGGGATCCCGTTCGTGATCGTGGCGCCCACCTCCACGATCGATCTGTCGGCGGCAAGCGGCGCCCAGATCCCGATCGAGGAACGCAGCGGCGACGAGGTGAGCCGGCGCTTCGCGGCCCGCAATCCCGCCTTCGACGTCACCCCCGCGGTGCTGATCGCGGCGATCGTGACCGAGGAGGGCGTCCACCGGCCGCCGTACGAGGGCTCCCTGCCGGCTCCGGCCACTACCCGATGATCCTCGACGAGATCGACGCCGGCTCACGGGCGATCCTCGAGGCGAACGGCTTCGACGCCGTAGCGTTCGAGCGACTGCGGGCCGCGTACCTCGACGGGTCGCTGGCGACCGGAAGCAACGTCGTCCGTGGCAGGGTCGAGCCGCTCGTGGAGGGCGATCTGACGGACCTGCCGGCGCCGGGAGAGGCCGGCTTCGACGAGGCGGTGGCGGCCGGGATCGCCGCGGTCAGGGCGGGGGAGATCGCCATGGTCGTCCTCGCCGGCGGGATGGCGACCCGGTTCGGTGGCGGTGTCAAGGCGGTCGCGGACGCACTCGACGGCAGGAGCTTCCTCCAGGTGAAGCTCGATGAGACCCGGCGGTTGGCCGAGGAGCTCGACGCCTCGATCCCGGTGGCCTTGATGACGAGCTTCGCCACGGACGAGACCGTGCGTGCGCACATCGCCGAGCGGGGCCTCGGCGACCCGATCGTCTTTCGTCAGTCGGCGGCACCGCGGCTTCGTCCCGACGGCTCGCTCCTCTGCGACGCGGACGGTGCGGCGTCGCTCTACGGGCCGGGGCACGGCGACGTACTCGGCTGCCTGCGTGGATCGGGAGCGCTTGCGGCGCTCGTCGCGCAGGGGGTGCGGTCGCTGATCGTCTCGAACGTCGACAACCTTGCGGCCCGCGTCGACCCTGCGATCGTCGGCATGCACATCCTGCGAGGGAGGCCGCTGACCGTCGAGCTCGTCGCCAAGGGATCCGATTCGGGCGGTGCCCCCGCGCGTGTTGACGGCCGCCCCCAGCTGCTCGAGACGTTTCGTTTCCCACCCGAGTTCGACCAGAGCCGCATCCCCGTCTTCAATACGAACACGGCGCTCCTGACAGTCGCGGCCGTCGCGGAACCGGTGGAGCTGACCTGGCTCGTCGTGGAGAAACAGGTCGACGAGGAGCTTGCGGTCCAGTTCGAGCGCCTCTATCACGAGCTCTCGGCGCACGTTCCGACCACCTATCTCGTCGTCCCACGGCACGGCCCTCGCGGCCGGTTCCTGCCGGTGAAGGAGCCGTCCGACCTGGACGCGGTGCAGCCGCTGCTTCGCGGGCTGCTCGCCGCCTCGCTCGCCGGCAGCGGTTAGCGAGTCGCCGGCGTCACACTCCGGTGCGACTGCTGCTACGGATCGGTCACAGGTCTCTCCGTAGCGTGGGACGATGCGCGTCCTCGACGTCCTGCTCCCGCGACGCTGCGCCGTGTGTGCCCGCATCGGCAGCTCGCTCTGCGACACCTGCCTGCCGCTGCTGCTCGCGTGCGGCCCCCCGTGGTGCGAGCGCTGCGGTGCCCCGGGACCATGGCCGGTGAAGCGGTGCGCCGAGTGCAGCGGGCGCCGGCTCGCGTTTGCGACCGCCCGCGCCGCGGTCGTCTACGAGGCCCACGCGCGCGTCTTCGTCCGGTCGTGGAAGGAGCGCGGCCGGCGTGATCTCACCGCCATCGCCGCAGGGCTCGTCACCGCCCGTGTCTCGCGGCCCCGTGTCGATGCGATTTCGTTCGTTCCGGCCGACCGCGACCGCGAGCTGATCCGCGGTCATGCGACGGCGCAGGCGCTTGCAGGTGAGCTCGCGGCGGCCTGGGAGCTGCCGCTCCTCCCGCTCCTGCGACGGCGGCCCGGAAGCCGGCGCCAGCGCGACCTCCCCCGTGCCGAGCGTCGCGCCAACGTCACCGGTGCCTTCTCCATCCTCCACGACCCGCCACGGCTCGTGTGCCTCGTGGACGACGTCTACACGACGGGTGCGACCGTCTCGGCCTGCTCGACCGCCCTGCGGCGCGCCGGGACGAGACAGGTGCACGTCGCCTGCTTTGCGCGGGCGGTGCGGTAGTAAACTGGATTCACAGCACCGAGACGGAAGGGAGACCCCCCGTGCAGCTCAAGCTCACCGCCCGTCACGACGACCCGAGCGATGCCGTCCGCGACTACGCGGAGCGCAAGCTCGCAAAGCTCGACAAGCGCCTGCACGAGCTGACGCTCGTCGAGGTCACCTTCTCGCGGGAGCGCAATCCGTCGATCGTCGACAGCCACGTCGTCGACGCCGTCGTCCACCTGAAGGGCCCGGACGTCGTCGCTCGTGCGGCAGCACCTACCTACGAAGCTGCGATCGACCGACTCGTCGACATGCTCACGCGGCAGATTGAACGCCTCCGCGACAAACGGACGGTGGAGACGCGCAGGCGGGCGTCACTTCCCGCCGAGCAGGATTCGCTCGCGGGAATCCCTGCTCGCGAGGGTGTCTGAAGCCAGCGGGCCGGCCTCAGGAGCCGAGCGCGACCGCACAGTGGATCAGACCGAGATGGCTGTACGCCTGCGGGTGGTTACCGAGCCCGCGCTCGCCGAACGGGTCGTACTCCTCCGGAAGCAGTCCCGTCGGCCCCGCGGTCTCGAGCATCTGCCCGAAGAGCTCCTCGGCGTCGTCGCGACGGCCGGTGCGGAGGTAGGCCTGGATCAGCCAGGCGGTACAGAGGTGGAAGCCGCCCTCACCACCCGGGAGCCCGTCGTCCCAGCGGTAACGGTAGACGACGGCGCCGCTGCGTAGCTCCGTCTCGACGGCCAGGACGGTCGCGAGGAAACGGGGGTCGTTCGCGTCGAGGAGCCCGGAGAGACCGATCCACAGCGAGGCGGCGTCGATGTCCGGGTCGCCGTAGGCGACCGAGTACGCCCCGGCGGCCTCGTTCCACCCGAGCGTGAGGACGTTCTCCTCGATGCGCGCGCGAAGCTCGACCCATTCCTCCCGCGGGGGCTCGCCGCGCAACTCCTGCAGCTCGAGCGCCCGGGAGACCGTCAGCCAGCACATCACCTTCGAGTAGACGTGGTGGCGCGGCGGCAGCCGGGCCTCCCAGATGCCGTGGTCGGGCTCGTGCCAGCGACGCTCGACCGCCCGGGTCATCGCCTCGAGGACACGCCAGTCCCCGTCGCGAACGT
Organism: uncultured Gaiellales bacterium; assembly: GCA_964581085.1. Lineage (GTDB taxonomy): Bacteria > Actinomycetota > Thermoleophilia > Gaiellales > Gaiellaceae > Gaiella. Next base: position 50,626 of record CAZOMP010000017.1, read on the forward strand.
GTCCGCGTCGAGAGGCGACCGCCGCGAGCAGATCGGCGACCGGGCCGAACACGTCGAGCTGGATCTGGCGGTTGGCGGCGTTCCCGACCCGAACCGGCCTCGAGCCGGCGTAACCCGGCAGCGTCTCGAGCACCGCCTCCGGCCCGAGCTCGAGTCCCTCCACGGTGTAGAGCGGATGGAGGCGCTCGGGGTGACCCCCGGTTCGCTCGACGCAGAGGTCGACCCAGTGCAGGAACGCTTCCGCTTCCTCCGTCGATCCGAGCGCGACGAGCGCGCCGGCGGCCATGGCGCCGTCGCGCAGCCAGCAGTAGCGGTAGTCCCAGTTCCGAGTCCCGCCGATCTCCTCCGGCAGCGACGTCGTCGCCGCGGCGAGGATCGAGCCGGTCGGGCGGTGCCACAGGCCCCGCAGCGTCAGCGCGCTGCGTAGAACGTCGGCGCGTGCCACCTGTGGTAGCTCGAGGGAGTCGACCCACTGCCGAGAGGCGCTTTCCGTCTGCTCCTGTCGCGTGGGCAGCGCCACCGGGTGAGGCTCGAGGTTCTGCGAGTCGAGCCGCAGCTCGAGCGCAACCCGACCGCCGGCTGCGGCAAGGTTGATGGACGCACGCGCGCTGTCGTGACCCCCGTCGTCGAAGACCTCCCAGTCGACGCCAGGGGCATGGAGGGCGATCGGCTCGCTGCTGCCGAGGACGAGGAGGCCGTCGCCGAGCGGCTGCAGCCTCGTCGGCACCTGCCCGAACTCGGGGCGCGGCGCGAACTCGACGTCGGCCCTGACGGTGCCCTCGAGGATCCGGACGAGCGTCGACCGTGTCGTCACGGCTCCCTCGCCGTTCGGGACGCCGTCCTCGAGCCAGTCGGTGACGGTGAGCCCCGGCCAGCGGGTCTGGACCGTCATCGTTCCGCTGCGGTAGCGCTGACCGAGTGGCAGACCCGGTCGCTCCGGGCGCACGCTGAAGTGGCCCGCGCGCGGGCCACCGAGAATGTCGGCGAAAACCGCTGCCGAGTCCGGCCGCGGGTGACAGAGCCACGTCACGCGGGCGTTCGGAGCGAGCAGCGCCACCGTGGAGCAGTTCGAGAGCATCGAATGACGCTCGATCGGGACGGCCTGCTCGCCGAAGAGCCAGGCCCGCCGGGTCTCGAGGAGGAACGCGAGTAGCCTCACGGCGTCGATCGGCTCCGCCACGCGATAGGGAGCGACCGACTCGCCGGCACCCACCTTCACCCCGACGTCGGGTCCCTGCAGTGTCGCAAAGGCGCTCTCGTCGGTCACGTCGTCGCCGAGATAGACGACTGCGCTCGCGGCCGTCTGTGTACGGAGCGCATTGACCGCCGATCCCTTGTCGGTCAGGAACAGCGACAGTTCGACCACGTCCTTTCCACTCGTGACGTGGATGTCGGGCCAGCTGCCCGGCCCGCTCCGCACGGCCTCGAGCGTCCGCTCCGCGACGTCGCGATCGAGACCGCGGACGTGCACGGCGATGCTCGCCGGCTTCGTCTCGAGCCGCATGCCCGGCTGCGAACGACCGATCTCGAGCAGCGCCATCTGAAGCCGGTCGTGGAGGTCGCGGTGCTCGGGGTCGAGACGGTGGATGAAGCCGAGGTCGAACTCGGAGCCGTGGCTGCCGACGAGGTGAACCTCGCTCGGCAGGCGGGAGAGGGTTGCGAGGTCGCGAAGCGCGCGACCCGAGATGACGGCGACCACCGTCTGCGGGAGGCTTGCGAGAGCACGTACGGCGGCGATCGCCTCCGGCAGCGGCCCTGCAGTCGTGGGATCGTCGACGAGCGGCGCGAGCGTCCCGTCGTAGTCGCAGCCGACGAGGAGCTGGGGGACCCGTGCGATCTGCGCGATCACCCTCCGCAGCGTCGGGTCGAGGTCCTGCTTGCCGTCGCTCACGTCGATCGCACGGTCGCCCGGGTAGGAGTCGTCGCTCGTGCCGGGATCAGGGGGCGTACCTGATACAGCCGCCGCAGGCGAAGTTCACGGTCCGCAACCGTCCCCATCCCAGTCCGTGGGTGTCGAGTGTGGCGGGGGGAGGCGCTGCGGCGACCCCGCGCAGGAGCACGGTGTCGGCGCCGCTGCCGACGGCGCGCGCGTGTACCTCGGCTCCCAGGGTGTAGAGGATCCGTCCCTCTGCGTAGTCGGTCATTCGCCCGCCCGCAGGAAGCGAGACGGTGACCGGTGCTCCGGTCGGCTTGCGGATCTCCACCGAGCCGCCCGTCTGGACGATGAGTCCACGAGGTGCGAGTGAGATTGCCGTCACGGCGCCGGCCGGATACGACACCGTCCAGGCAACCGTGCCGTCGGCGCGGAGCATGACGACATCGCCCGTCTCGCGGAGCGCGGCGACGAGCGCACCGCCGGGGCCGCGTCCGGCGGCGACCGCGGTGATCCGGGCGCCATCGTTGTGCTTGAAGACAGCCTTGCCGTTGGTTCCGAGCAGGACGACCTGGTGGCCTGCGGCGTACGGGATTCCAAGCCTGGCGGTCGAGTCTCCGATCGTGAACGGCGAGGGCAGCGAGACGTCCTGCTCCACGAAGCGGAGCTGACGCGGCAGCCGCTGCGTCGTCGTCGCCGTCATCAGCTGCCAGTCGCGCAGGTTCCCGCCCGTGTAATGGATCCAGACCGCCCGGTTGCCGCTGACGCCGACCGACGAGATGCCCGTGCCGGTGCTGCCCAGGTTCGTGCAGGGCCCCGGACGCCCGAAGCGCCACGTCCCGCGGAGATCGACGTTCCACAGCTCGACGTGGTCGCAGTCCGCCTTCGAGCGGCCGACGACGTAGGCGAGCGACGATGCGTTCAGCGCCACGGTCTGCACGGTGCCGCTACGAACGTTGGAGCGTCCCGGCGCCTGGAGGGCAAGAGCGGTACCTGCGCAGAGCAGCGCCAATGCAAGACCCGTCAGGAGAGCGGCTCGGCGTTGCACCCGGTACATGCTCGCAGGGTAGTCGGACACTGTGAAGAATCGGTCAGGGGGAGCCTATGACCCGGTACGCTCCGAGAACATGTCCACGACCGTCGGCGGCACATTCGAGAAGGTCCTTCGCTTCGGCGAGGGACGGCGTCTGAAGCGGATCCAGCAGCAGGCCGCCTACATCGCGACCCTCGAGCCGGAGTTCCAGGCGCTCTCCGACGACGAGCTGCGGGCGAAGACCGCCGAGTTCCGCCAGCGGCTGGAGAACGGGGAATCACTCGAGGAGCTCCTCTTCGAGGCGTTCGCCGCTGTCCGCGAGGCGCGCTGGCGCGAGTCGCAGCAGCGGATGTTCGACGTCCAGCTGATGGGCGGGATCGTCCTCCACGAAGGCGACATCGCCGAGATGAAGACGGGCGAGGGCAAGACGTTCGTCGCCTCGGCGCCGCTCTACCTGAACGCACTCCCCGGCACCGGCGTCCATCTCGTCACGGTCAACGACTACCTCGCACGGCGTGACGCCGAATGGAACCGGGGAGTCTTCGAGCGGCTCGGGATGACCGTCGGGTTCATCCAGAACATGATGCCCTTCGACGAGCGCAAGCTCGCCTACGACTCGGACGTCACCTACGGTACGAATTCGGAGTTCGGCTTCGACTATCTCCGCGACAACATGGCGGTCGGGCTCGAAGGGGTCGTCCAACGCAGCCACGCCTACGCGATCGTGGACGAGGTCGACTCGATCCTGATCGACGAGGCACGCACGCCGTTGATCATCTCGGGTGAGCCCGAGACGGCGGCGAAGACGTACTACGACTTCGCGCGGATCGTGAAGGTGCTGCACGGCGAGCCCGCCACGCGCAAGACGGCGAAGGGGGAGGACGAGACCGAGCTCTCCGGCGCCGACTACCTCTACGACGAGAAGTTCAAGACCGTCTCGCCTGCCCAGTCGGCTCTCGACGCCGTCGAGCGGGCGCTCCGGGTCGAGAACCTCTACGACCCGCGCCACGTCCAGCTCGTGAACCACCTGACGCAGGCGCTCAAGGCGGAGTCGCTCTACAAGCGTGACGTCGACTACGTCGTCCAGGACGGCGAGGTCAAGATCGTCGATGAGTACACGGGCCGGATCATGGAGGGCCGCCGCTGGAGCGAGGGCCTCCACCAGGCGATCGAGGCGAAGGAGGGCGTCCAGATCCGGGAGGAGAACGTCACCCTCGCGACGATCACGTTGCAGAACTACTTCCGCCTCTACGACAAGCTCGGCGGCATGACCGGGACGGCCAAGACAGAGGAGAAGGAGTTCGTCGAGATCTACAACCTCCACGTCGTCGAGATCCCGACCAACGTGCCCGTGGCACGCAAGGACGAGAACGACTTCATCTTCAAGACGAAGGAAGAGAAGTGGGCCGCCGTCTCCGACGACATCGAGGAACGCCACGCGAGCGGCCAGCCCGTTCTCGTCGGCACGATCGCCGTCGAGACGTCGGAGTACCTCTCGGAGGTACTGACTCGCCGCGGGATCGCGCACAACGTCCTGAACGCGAAGGAGCATGAGCGCGAAGGCGAGATCATCAAGGACGCCGGCGAGAAGGGTGCCGTCACGATCGCCACGAACATGGCCGGCCGCGGCGTCGACATCAAGATCGACGACGAGGTGCGCGAGCTCGGCGGTCTCTACGTGCTCGGCACCGAGCGCCACGAGTCACGCCGGATCGACAACCAGCTGCGCGGCCGCTCCGGCCGCCAGGGCGACCCCGGCGAGACGCGCTTCTACCTCTCGGCCCAGGACGACCTCGTCCGGCTCTTCGCCGGCGACCGGATCCACGGGATCATGGACCGCTTCAAGATCCCGGAGGGGCAGCCGATGGAGGCCGGCATTCTCTCGCGCCAGATCGAAGGGGCGCAGAAGAAGGTCGAGGAGCAGAACTTCGTCGCCCGCAAGAACGTCCTCAAGTACGACGACGTGATGAATACGCAGCGCATGGTCATCTACGAGCAGCGCCGCAGCGTCCTCGACGGCGACGACCACTCGGACCAGATCCGCCAGTGGATCGAGGACGTCGTACGGCGCAACGTCGAGCTGATGACGGGCAGCGCCGAGAGCGGCGACGACTGGGACCTCGACGGCCTCGTGACGCAGATGAACGCGCTCTACGGCAGCGACATCAGCGTCACGGAGCTGCGCGAAGAGGTCGATCCGAGTCCGGAGGCGATCGCGCAGGAGTTCATCGACGACGCCTCGGACGCCTACGACGAACGTGTCGAGCGCTTCGGGATCAACAGCGAGACCGGCGCCCCGTGGATGCGTGACATCGAGCGCTTCGTCATCCTCCAGGTGGTCGACACCCGTTGGCGTGAGCACCTCGAGTCGATGGACTACCTCCGCGAGGGCGTTCACCTACGCGCCATGGCCCAGAAGGACCCGCTCGTCGAGTACCGGGGCGAAGGCCACCAGATGTTCGAGGAGCTGAGCAAGGTGATCCAGGAGGAGGTCGTGCTGACGCTCTTCCACGTCGAGGTCGAGCAGCAGGACGCCGAGCAGGCGCTCCAGCCCGCCGAGGCGCCGCAGGCGCTCGCCTACGAGCACGAGACCTCGATGGGAGCAGATGCGATCGCAGCTGCCGGCGGGCTCGCGACCGCTGCCGCTGCGATGGGGCCGATCCAGCCCCAGGTGGTGAACGACGCTGCCCGCGACATCGGTCGCAACGATCCCTGCTGGTGCGGGTCGGGCAAGAAGTTCAAGCGCTGCCACGGCGCGTAGGGGAGCGATGGGGGGATGGTATCGCTCCCCTACGCGCCGACCTTTTCTGCCGCGCTGCGCGCGGATCCTGAAGCTGGGAACCCTTGCGGGTTCGCCCCGCGCGTCCGGGCGGAGGGGACGCGATCGGGAGACGGCATGCGTAGGGGAGCGATAGGGGGGACGGTATCGCTCCCCTACGCGCCGACCTTTTCTGCCGCGCTGCGCACGGGATCCTGAAGCTGGGAACCCTTGCGGGTTCGCCCCCCGCGTCCGTGTAGGTCATCGGAAGACGGAAACGGAGCGTCTGGGTGCACCGCCCGCGTTCCTCCCAGCTGAGGTGACGGTTCTCTCTATCCTTGCCGGTCGTGTCTGGGCGGCGGAGGATCTGGGTCGAGGGCTGCGTCGGGGGCGTGGCGCTCGTTGTCTTTGCGCTCCTCGCCTCTGCGGTTACGAGCGGCGGGTGGGTTGTTTCGCTCGACGACGACGTCAGCCGACGGATGGTGGGCATCCTGTCGGCCGGGACCGAGTGGGCCGCTCGGCTCGCGACCTACCTCGGAGGGGTCGCCGGCACCGCGCTCGTCACGCTCGTCGCGCTCATCGTCCTCTGGCGCGCGCGGCGGCTGCTCGACGCCGTCTTCGTGGTCGCCTGCGTGGCGGGGATCACGGTCATCCTCACCGTGCTGAAGAACGTCTTCGAGCGGGAGCGGCCCCAGTTCGGCAGCGCCATCCCGCTGCCGCACTCGTACTCGTTCCCGAGCGGCCATGCCGGGACGGCGATCGTGCTCTACGGGGCGCTCGGGCTCCTGCTCGCGGAACGCGCGGCCTCTCGCCGGCGGGCGGCGGCCTGGCTCGCCCTCGCCGTCGCGCTCGTTCTCGCGATCGGCGCGAGCCGGGTGCTGCTCAACGTCCACTTCGTGAGCGACGTCCTCGCCGGCTACGCGATCGGCCTCGCGTGGCTCTGCGCCTGCCTCGTCGGCCGTGACCTCGTCCGTTCGCGACGCGGCGAGGCCGCAGGCGCAGGGTAGGATCGTCGCGTGGCCGACCACGAGTCCCAACCTCTCGCGCAGCTGCTCGAGGAGCTCGGAGCCCAGCTCGACTGGGTTCGTGAGTACCTTTGACCCCGCCACGCTGACGACCCGCCAGCAGGAGCTCGAGGCCGCCATGGGCGCCCCCGGCTTCTGGGACGACCAGCAGGAGGCGGCCCGGATCTCGACCGAGCACGCCCGTGTGACGCGGCGGCTCGACCGCTACGGGCGGCTCTCCGCCGAGGTGGAAGAGGCACGCGAGCTCTACGAGCTCGACCCTGCCCTCGAGGACGAGATCCGCACCCAGCTGCTGCCGGTCGCCGCCGAGCTCTCGCGCCTGCAGGAGGACGCCCTCTTCGACGGCACCTACGACGGCGGCGACGCCGTCGTCTCGATCAACGCGGGTACGGGCGGGACGGACGCCCAGGACTGGGCCGAGATGCTCCTGCGCATGTACCTCCGCTGGTCGGCCGACCGTGGCTTCCAGACCGAGCTGGTCGAGGCGAGCCCTGGTGAGGAAGCCGGCCTCAAGTCGGCCACGCTGACCGTCAAGGGCGAGAATGCCTACGGGGCCTACAAGGCGGAGCGCGGCGTCCACCGTCTCGTCCGCCAGTCGCCGTTCGACTCCGCCCACCGCCGCCACACCGCGTTCTCGCAGGTCGTCGTCGCACCGCTCCTGCCCGACGACGGCGACGTCGAGATCGACGAGGGCGACCTCCGCATCGACACCTACCGCGCGAGCGGTGCCGGCGGCCAACACGTGAACAAGACCGACTCGGCGGTGCGGATCACGCACGTCCCGACCGGGATCGTCGTCCAGTGCCAGAACGAGCGCTCGCAGGGCTCGAACAAGGCGACCGCGATGCGCATTCTCCGGTCACGACTCGCGGAGCTCCAGGAGGAGCAGCGAGAGGAGGAGCTTGCGCGCGAGCGTGGCGTCACGACGCAGGACATCGGCTTCGGGAGTCAAATCCGCTCCTACGTGCTCCATCCCTACCAGATGGTCAAGGACCACCGGACCGGCTTCGAGGTCGGCAACGCGCAGTCCGTCCTCGACGGCAGCCTGGACGGATTCGTCCGCGAGTACCTGCTCGCCCGGGCCGCGGGGAAGGCGGTCTGAGCGGTGTCAGCTACACTCGATCGAGAATCCGACCCGGAGCGGCCGCAACGGCCCTCTTCTGATCATCCGGTGCAGGACGACTCTTCCCAGCTGACAACCCCCGCCCTCGTGGCCGAGCCTGCACCCGCTCCCGCTCCCGCGGCCGACCCCGGGGCCCAGGCTGCAGGCGCCGCCTCGATGATCGTGCTCGAGAACGTCCGCAAGGTCTACGAGCCGAACGTGGTCGCCGTCGACGGCGTTTCGTTCTCGATCGACAAGGGCGAGTTCGTCTTCGTCGTCGGCGCCTCCGGCTCGGGAAAGTCGACGATCATCCGGCTGCTCCTGAAGGAGCTTGAGCCGACCTCGGGTCGCATCATCGTCGGCGGTCGCGACCTCGGCCGGCTCAAGCACTCGAAGGTGCCGATGCTGCGCCGCAACGTCGGCTGCGTCTTCCAGGACTTCAAGCTGCTGCCGAGTCGCACCGCAGCCGAGAACGTCGCCTACGCGTTGCGCGTCCAGGGTGAGCCGACCGCCTCGATCCGACGCAAGGTCCCCGAGGTGCTGAACCTCGTCGGCCTCGCGCACAAGATGAGCTCCAAGCCCGAGGAGCTCTCCGGCGGCGAGCAGCAGCGCGTCTCGATCGCGCGCGCCGTCGTCAACCATCCGCCGCTTCTGATCTGCGACGAGCCCACCGGGAACCTCGACCCCGACACCTCGGTCGGAATCATGCAGCTGCTGCACCGGATCAACACTGCCGGTACCACGATTCTCATGGTCACCCACGACCGCGAGATGGTCGACAAGATGCGCAAGCGCGTGATCGCCCTCGACCATGGCAAGCTCATGCGCGACGAGCGGCGTGGAGGTTACGAGACCGAATGACGCGCCTGAAGCTCGTCTTCTCCGAGGCGGTGCGCTCGATGGGGGCCAACCTCTCGACCTCGATCGCGGCGACGATGACCGTTCTGATTGGCATGTTCATCCTCGGTCTCGCGATCGCGCTCGGCACCTGGGTCGTCTCCTGGTCGGATCACGTCAAGGCGCAGCTCGAGGTGAAGGCCTTCTTCAACGAGGCCGTGACGTCGAAACAGGTCAACGCCGTCGGCGCCTACCTTGCGAAGGACGATCGGATCAAGGACTACCAGTTCGTCTCGAAGAACGAGGCGCTGCGACGGATGCGGAAGAAATACCCGGAGCTGACGGCAAACCTGCCCACCAATCCGCTCCCGGCCTCCTACGAGATCACGCCGCGCGTCGCCGACGACGTGAAGGTGATCGCGAGCGACCTGCGAGCACAGAAGTTCGCCGGGCTTGCCCAGGTGAAGGACGGCCAGCAGACCTCGAAGCGGATCCTTCAGGTCGGGAAGTGGATCTGGGTCGTCTTCCTCGCCATGGTGATCGTCCTCCTGATCGCGTCCGTGATCCTGATCGCGAACACGATCCGGCTCTCGATCTTCTCGCGCCGACGCGAGATCGAGGTGATGAAGCTCGTGGGTGCGACGAACTGGTTCGTCCGCGGGCCGTTCATGCTCGAAGGGCTGCTCTGCGGCCTTGCCGGCTCGCTTGCAGCGGTGCTGCTGCTCCTGCTCGGCAAGGAGATCGCGCTGCCCGCCATCCTCGGCCACATCGACACGAGCTCGGACGTGAAGGCGCTCTCGTTCAGCCTCACGGCGCTGTGCCTGATGGGCGTCGGGCTCGCGGTCGGCGCGCTCGGCTCGGGCATGACCCTGCATCGCTTCCTCAAGGTCTAAGAGCTCGTCTCTTTCCGAGAGGAGCTCTCCACATGCCCGGCGGACGACGGCAGGGACGCGGCCGGGCGAAACGTCCGAGCCGCGCCGAACGGCATCGGCGGGCCCGCGAGGCGGGCGGGGCCGCGGCCGTCCGTCGCGCCGAGGGCTCGGTGCGGATCGTGCTGCCCGAGCGCCGACAGCCACCCGATTCGGTCGTCGCGCACCTCGGGCCGACCAACTCCGGCAAGACCCACCACGCGCTCCAGGTTCTGAAGGACTCCGGCCGAGGGGTGTACGCGGGCCCGCTGCGGATGCTCGCCCAGGAGGCGCACCGGCGTCTCTCGGCCGAGCTCGGGCCGGAGCGCGTCGGGCTCGTGACCGGCGAGGAGCGCATCAACGACGGCGCCCCGATCATCTGCTGCACGGTCGAGATGGCGCCGACTCACGGCGAGGTGCTCGTACTCGACGAGGTGCAGTGGGCAGACGACCCGGAGCGCGGGTCGGCCTGGACGCGCCTCCTGCTCGCGGGGGAGTACCGGCAGATCCTGTTGCTCGGGGCCCTCGACGCCGAACCACTCGTCCTGCACGCCTTTCCGGAGGCGGAAATCAAGGTCTTCGCGCGCATCCAGCCGCTCGAGTTCGTCGGTGAGCGCGCCCTGCGCTCGCTGACTCCCGGAACGGTCGTCGTCGCGTTCAGCCGGCGGGCCGTCCTCGCGCTTGCGGGCGAGGTCAACCGACTGCACCCGGACCGGGTCTCGGTGCTCTACGGCGCCATGCCGCTCTCGTCGCGCCGGGAGGAGATCGACCGCTTCCTCGATGGCCGCTCGTCGGTGACCGTGGCGACCGACGTTCTCGGGCACGGCGTCAACCTCCCCTGCGAGACGCTTCTCTTCGCGGAGACGACGAAATTCGACGGCGAGTCGCGGCGCAACCTGCTGCCGTGGGAGTTGGCGCAGATCGCGGGCCGAGCCGGACGGTTTGGGCTCGTGGAGCGTGGCCACGTGGGGACGCTGACCGGGATCGCCTGGGCCGACGCAGATCCCCGGCTCGTCGAGGACGCCCTGGAGCCGCACGTTCTGCTCCCGTCCGGCCGGCTCGGCTACCGGGTGGTCGACGAGGCGCGGATCCGGCCCCGGCTGTCTGATCTCGGCGTGGACGAGCCGCGACGACTCGACGCCGCGCTTGCCGCCTGGCACCGCGTCGCCTCGCGCCGGTGGGCGCACGAGAGCTGGCTCGCGGTCGAGTCGCTGAGCCCGATCCGGGGCCGGCTGGCGGTGATCCAGCAGCGTCTCCTCGAGCGCAAGCGCATGCTCTCCCTCGAGGACACCTGGCGGTTGATCAACGCGCCGGTGGACGAGGACGGGTCGGAGCTTCTCGCGACCCTCGCCCTCGCCGTCGCGGGCGAGACGACGCAGCGCTCCCTGCTCACGTTCCTGCTCGACCCGGCACGCCTGCGTGACTGCTCGCTCGAGGACGCCGAGCAAGCTGGGCGAACTGCAAGTCTCCTGCGCTGGTTCGCTCTGCAGTACCCGGGTGTCGGCGGCGTCACGATCGAGCGTGCGGCTGCGCTCGAGGAGGCGGCAGCGCAGCGTGTCGTGGCGCGGCTTCGCGTCGAGGTGAACGAGCCGACGATCGGGCGCTGCCGCTCCTGCGGCCGCACCTGCGCACCCTGGTTCCCGCTCTGCGACCGTTGCTTCGGGCGCCGCTAACCCGGACTACGTCGACGACGGCGGTTCAGCGCCCGGGCGCCGGTAGTGGCGTGCGACCGCGATCGTCGTCACGCCGACGACGAGAGCGACGATGTTGGGAAGGATCAGCGCCCAGTTCGTGATCGCGATTGCGTAGGCGAGCCAGAGTACGAATCCGACCACGAGCACGGCGAGATACGGGATCGAGATGCCGGCCGACGACCGAAGCTGCACCATGTGGCGGATCTGCAGCGTCGGCGCGAGCGCCATCGCGACGCCCCAGCACGAGGCGGTGACGGCGAGGACGGTTGTCGTGGACACGGGCTACTCCTTGCGTGGACGCTGGACGGGGCGGGAGAGTTCGCCGCGTCGTCAGTCCCGCAGGTCGCCGCGCTCGCGCCAGTCGCCGTACAGCGGCAGCGTCAGGTCGGAGCGGGCGGTCACGGCAGCGATCGTAGCCGTCCCTACAATCCACCGGATGCCCAGGGAGTCAGGCACGAAGTTGATCGCCGAGAACCGGCGCTCGCGGCACGACTACGAGCTCCTCGACCGTGTCGAGGCCGGTCTCGTGCTGACCGGGACCGAGGTCAAGGCCCTCCGGGCGGGTCATGTCCAGTTGGGGCAGGCCTATGCCGACGTGCGTGGAGGCGAGGCCTGGCTCGTCGGCGCGTCCATCTCCGAGTACGCCCAGGCGAGCCGTTCGAACCACATCACGGACCGCGATCGCAAGCTCCTCCTCAAGCGCGCCGAGATCGACGCCCTCTCTGCGCAGGTGAAGGAGAGAGGTCTGACGCTCGTGCCGACCCGCCTCTACTTCAGGGACGGGAAGGTGAAGATCGAGATCGCCGTCGGACGCGGCAAGGACAAGGGCGACAAGCGGCGCTCGATCGCCGACCGCGACGCGCGTCGTCAGATGGAGCGCGCCCTCAAGTCGCGGCGCTAGCGCGAACGAGCTCCGGCGGAGCGTTACTCGATGCCGGCCAGGGAGCCGCGCAGGACGACGACCCCGGGCGTGACGACGTAGCCGTGGCGCGCATTGAGCCGGCGAATCGGCTCGTTGCGGACCTCGTTCGAGGTTTCGAGCCGCTCGTAGCCGCGTTCCTTCGCCCAGGCAATCTCCGAGCGCTTGAGCGCGCCTGCGATCCCGCGCCGGCGGAAGTCGCGCCTGACGCCCGTGATGTCGTGGTGCGCTGTCGTCGTGCCGGGAGCGCTCGAGATCGAGAGCTTGGCGTACCCCGCCACGACGCCGTCTGCGACGGCCACGAAGATCGCCTCCGGCGGGTCGGTGCCGCCCTGCATGTCGTTGGCCAGCCACACGTCGTAGGGTGGTGCCGGCTGCTCCGCCTGGCCGGGGATGTCGACGTAGGCTTCCCGCGCCACCTCGTAGACGCCGGGCCAGAGGTCGGGGCGGTCGACCCAGGCCACGATCTCGATGCCCTCAGGAGCAGAGAGGGCAGGCAGCTCCACGGCCGTGAGATCGAGGGCGAGCAGAGAGTCCCGGCCGACCTCCCGGAACCCCCGCCGATCGACCCAGGCGAGGCTCTCGGCGTCCTCCTCGCCCACGGTGGTCTCGAGCGTCACGCAGCCCCGCTCGATCAGCCACGACGCCAGCCGCTCGTAGAGCGCCTGTCCGACGCCGTCGCCGCGGTGCAGCGGCAGGACGAACGCCTCGGCGTTGCCCGTCCCGGGCGCGGAGTGCCAGCCGACGTAGGCGAAGGCTGCGCCGGCGTCGTCGCCGTCACGGGTCGCGATGAACCAGGCCATGTCGTCCGCCTGCCGGCGCCAGTCGACGTAGTCGGCAGCGGCGAAGGCGCGGTCCGTGCGCACTGCTGCGACGATCTCGATCCATCCGTCGAGCTCTGCCGTACCTATCTCGCGAATCTCGACCATGTCGGGCCAACGATAGATCGTCGCTTGGGCGGACGAGGACGGAGGAGTAGGCTGGCTCTCGAGTCCCCGACTCTCGACTCCCACGAAGGAGGTTGGCTTGCACCCGATCGTCTTGACGGTCAACGGCACACGGCACGAGCTCGAGGTCGAGCCGCGTGACCTACTCGTCTACGTCCTGCGCGAGCGTCTGTCACTCACCGGTACGAACGTGGGCTGCGACACATCCTCGTGTGGCGCCTGCACGGTGCTCGTGGACGGCCGTTCCGCCAAGTCCTGCACGCTGCTCGCCGTCCAGGCAGACGGCGCCGAGGTCACGACGATCGAAGGGCTCGCCGGGTCTGGAGGGCTCCATCCCGTGCAGCAGGCGTTCCACGACCATCACGCCCTCCAGTGCGGTTACTGCACGCCCGGGATGGTGATGGCGGCTGTCTCGCTGATCGAGAACGGCGAAGCGGGAAGTCGGGAGCAGATCCGGGCCGGCCTCGAGGGCAACCTCTGCCGTTGCACCGGCTATCACAACATCGTCGAGGCGGTTGCGGCGGCAGCGGGGAGCGCGTCATGAGCGCGACCGAGACACGTCATATCGGGGCGCCGCTCAAGCGCAAGGAGGACGACCCGCTCCTGCGCGGCCGCGGCACCTACGTCGACAACATTCAGCTGCCCGGCTGCCTCGCGCTCGCCGTTGTCCGCAGCCCGTACGCGCACGCGAGGATCGGTGCCATCGACACCTCGGCGGCGAAGGCGGCCGCAGGGGTCGTCGCCGTCTTCACGGGTGCCGACCTGCGGGACGACTGGAAGGCGGCGATGCCGTGCGCCTGGCCGGTCACCGAGGACATGAAGAATCCCGAGCACTTCCCACTGGCGATCGGGGAGGTCTGCTACCAGGGTGACGGAGTCGCGGTCGTCGTCGCGGATACGCGCGTGCGTGCCGTCGACGCGGCCGAGCTCGTCGAGGTCGAGTACGAGCCGCTCCCAGCGCTTGTCGACGTCGTCGCTGCAGCGCAGGATGGTTCCCCGCTCGTCCACGACGGGCTCGGCACCAACGTCTCGTACGTCTGGAAGCTGCAGACCGGGACGTTCGATGACGGAGCCGACGTCGTCGTCAAGCACACCTACTACCAGCCGCCGCTGATCCCGAACGCGATCGAGCCCCGGGGCGTCGTGGCACGCCCGGAGCCCGGTGGAGACGTGACGCTCTGGTCGGCGACGCAGGTGCCGCACATCCTGCGTCTGCTCGCTGCCGCGACGCTCGGGATCTCCGAGACGAAGCTCCGGGTGATCTCACCGGACGTCGGCGGCGGCTTCGGGTCGAAGCTCGACGTCTACGCGGAAGAGCTCCTCGCGATCGCGCTCGCACGGCGGCTGGGGACGCCGGTGAAGTGGATCGAGGAGCGGAGCGAGAACGCGCTCGCGACGATCCACGGACGTGACTTCGTGACGACGCTGGAGCTGGCCGCCACGAAGGACGGCACGATCACCTCGCTGCGGGCCGACGTGAAGGCTTCGATGGGCGCCTACCTGCAGCTCGTGACGCCGGGGATCCCGCTGCTCGGGGCCTGGATCTATGCGGGGCCGTACGCGATCGCGAACTACGATGTCACCTTCACGGGTGTCTTCACGACGACGACGCCGACCGACGCCTATCGCGGTGCCGGGCGCCCCGAGGCGACCTACGTCCTCGAGCGGACGATGGACCTGCTGGCACGGGAGCTCGGGATGGATCGCCTCGAGCTGCGCCGCCGGAACTTCATCCGTGAGTTCCCGGCTGCGATCGCCTCCGGTCTCACGATCGACAGCGGCGACTATCACGCGTCCCTCGACAGGCTGCTCGAGCATCTCGACCTGGCGTCGCTCCAGGCCGACCAGAAGGCGCGGCGTGAACGGGGCGACGCCCGGCAGCTCGGGATCGGGTTCTCGACCTACAACGAGATGTGCGGGCTCGCACCGTCGCGCATCCTCGGCGCCATCCGCTACGCGGCGGGCGGCTGGGAGACGGCCACGATCCGGGCGCTCCCGACAGGGACGTTCCAGGTCGTCACCGGCACGTCGCCACACGGCCAGGGACACGAGACGGCCTGGTCGCAGATCGTCGCCGACCGGCTCGGGTGCGATCCGGCCGACGTCGAGGTGCTGCACGGCGACACGAGCATCTCGCCGTACGGGCTCGACACCTATGGCAGCCGCAGCCTTCCGGTCGGCGGTGCAGCTCTCTGGGAGGCGAGCGGCAAGATCATCGACAAGGCGCGTCAGATCGTGGCGCACCAGCTCGAGGTGTCGACGGACGACCTCGACTACGACGCGGGCACGTTCACCGTCAAGGGCTCTCCCGACAAGACGATGACCGTCGCCGGGGCCGCCTGGGCGGCCTTCGCCGCGCACAACCTTCCCGACGGGATGGAGCCTGCGCTCGAGGCGACGGCGACGTTCGACCCGCCGAACTTCTCCTGGCCCGGCGGTGCCCACGCGGCGGTCGTCGAGGTCGACGTCGAGACGGGTGACGCTCGGCTCGTGCGCTACGTCGCCGTCGACGACATCGGAACCGTCGTCAACCCGCTGATCGCGGACGGACAGGTGCACGGTGGCATCACGCAGGGAATCTCGGCGGCGCTCTTCGAAGAGGCGATCTACGACGCCGACGGCAATCTCGCGAACGGGACGCTGACGACGTACCTCGTCCCGTCGGCGGCCGAGCTCCCCTCCTACGAGCTCGACCGCACCGAGAGCAAGTCGACCGATCAGCCGTTCGGGGCGAAGGGGGTGGGGGAGACGGGTACGATCGCTGCGGCCCCCGCCGTGATCAACGCCGTCGTCGACGCGCTCTCGTACCTGGGCGTCACCGACATGCAGATGCCCGCCACGCCCGAGCGGGTCTGGCGCGCGATCGAGGAGGCGAAGCAGTGATCCCGGCAACGTTCGACTACGAGGTGGCTGAGTCCGTCGAGCATGCGATCAGCCTGCTCGCGGCGGACCCCGACGCCAAGGTTCTGGCGGGCGGGCACTCGCTTGTTCCCGCGTTGAAGCTGCGGGTCGCTCGACCGTCGAAGCTCGTCGACATCGGGCGGCTCTCGGATCTGGTCTACGTTCGCGACGCCGGCACGCAGATCGCGATCGGAGCGCTCACGCGCCACGCCGAGGTGGGCCGGGACCCGCTCCTGCAGGAGCATTGCCCGATCGTGTCCACTGTCGCCGGGCTGATCGGCGATCCGCAGGTGCGCCACCACGGCACGATCGGAGGCTCACTCGTACACGGCGATCCCGCCTCGGACCTGCCGGCTGTGATGCTCGCCCTGGGTGCCGAGCTCGTCGTCACAGGTAGGGACGGCTCCCGCACGGTGCCGGCGTCCGACTTCTTCACCGGCGTCTTCGAAACGGCGGTGGGGCAGAGCGAGTTGTTGACGGAGATCCGGGTGCCCAAGCTCGGAGCCTCGACGGGATGGGCGTACGAGAAGTACCATCGCCGCGCCCAGGACTGGGCAACGGTCGCGGTCGCTGCGCTCGTCTACCGCGACGGCGGGGCGACGACGGGGGCGTCCGTCGCGCTCGCGTCGATGGGCGGGACGCCGTTGCGGGCAAGGGCGGTCGAAGAGGCAATCGCCGCCGGGGCGTCGATCGACGCGGCCGCGGCGCACGCTGCCGACGGCACCCAGCCCTCGAGCGACACCGCTGCCTCGGCCGAGTTCCGCGCCCACCTGGCGCGGGTGCTGACCCGTCGTGCGCTCGCGGCGGCGTCGAAGTAGCGGGGCGAGGAGAGGTTCGGTCCGGAGTGGATGGCGCGGCTGCGATCTGCGCCATCCACTCGGAGCAGGTGCGCTAGCGAGCGAGCGCGTTGCGAACGGCCTCGTCGGCAACGTCAGGCGTCAATCCGTTGCGAACGATGAGCCGGTGGCGGAGGACGTAGGGCGCGACCTCCTGGACGTCCTCGTACGAGACGATGTCTCGTCCGCTCAGGCGCGCTTCCGCCTTGGAGGCACTCAGGAGGTGGATCGCTGCCCGGGAGCTCGCCCCGAGTTCGAGGTTCGGATTGTCCCGCGTGCTCCGTACCACGTTGACGATGTAGTGGGCGACTTCCTCCGGCACGTCGGTGCGGTCGAGGTCGACGCGGGCACGGTCGAGGCCGACGACACCGAGGAGCGACCGGATCTCACCGAGCATGTCGGGCGTGACGCCGGTGTGCGGCAACTGCAGCATCTCGCGCTCGCTCTCGGCATCGGCGTAGTCGAGGATGATCTTGAACAGGAACCGGTCGAGCTGTGACTCCGGCAACGGGAAGATTCCCTCGTGCTCGAACGGATTCTGGGTCGCGATCACGAGGAACGGATCGGGAAGGTGGCGCGTCTGGCCGTCGACCGTGACCTGGCGCTCCTGCATCGCCTCGAGCAGCGCCGCCTGCGAGCGCGGAGGTGTCCGGTTGATCTCGTCGGCGAGGAGGACGTTCGTGAAGAGGGCGCCCGGTACGAAAACGCGCTCTCCCATCCTCGTCGTCTCCATGCCGGTCATCTCGTCCGGCGTCACATCGGGTGTGAACTGGATTCGCTTGAACTGCGCTCCCAGGACGTGTGCCATCGCGCGTGCGAGCAGCGTCTTGGCGCTTCCGGGCGGCCCCTCGATCAGGACGTGGCCGTGAGCGAGGGCAGCGACGAGGAGCAGGTCGACGGCGCGCTCGTGCCCGACGACGACCTTACTGATCTCCTCCCGGGCGCGCTCCCGGAGCGTGGCGAGATCCTCGTATGGGTGGGGTGCGGCATGGGTGATGGTCATGCTTCTGACCATACTCGGGTTTGGGCGTACGCGCGAGAGGTCGGATTCAGCTCGTGTGCGGGAAAATCGTCTGCATCTCCCCGAACGGAACCTGGTCAGAGCCGAGCGTCGCGAAGCCGCCGCCGTCGTAGGCCTCGTGCGCCATTTTGCGGGCAAGAGCGAGCGCCGCGCGGTATGCGCCCGAGCCGACGCTGATGCGCGCGACGCCCACCCCGGCGAGTTCCTGGACGCTCGGTGAGCCCGCACCCGCGAGCACGCTCGTGGGTCCGCCGATCCCCTGAACGAGGGCCTCGATCGTGACCGTATCGGCGACGCCCGGGACGAAGATGCAGTCCGCTCCTGCTTCCAGATAGGCGCGACCGCGCTCGACAGCGCGCTCGAGCCTCGTGGCGGGCTCACCGACCTGGCCGATGAACACGTCGGTACGTGCGTTCAGCACGAGCGGCACACCCGCTGCCTCGCCGATCTGCCGGATCGCATCGATCTTGGCGACGAAGGCAGCGATCGGGAGCAAGGGGTCGTCGCCGGCGTCGGCCGTGTCCTCGAGGTTGAGGCCGACTGCGCCCGCGTCGATCACGCCCTGCGCCGTGGCAGCGGCGGCCTCCGGCGCGTCGCCGTAGCCGGCCTCCATGTCGGCGGTGACCGGTACGTCGACAGCCGCGGCGATCGGAGCCACCGTCGAGAGCATCTGTGCGAGCGTCACGATCTGACCGTCGGGGTAGCCGAGCGCGTTCGCCGCTCCGGCGCTCGTCGTCGCGATCGCAGGAGCGCCCGCGGTCACGATCACGGCGGCGCTGCCCGCGTCCCACGCGTTGATCAGGACGAGTGGTGATCCCGGAACGTGGAGCTCGCGGAGCCGCTCGGCCTTGGCGCGCTGGTCCATGCGGCCAGTCTACGCGGAGACGGGCAGCTACACTCAGGCAAATGACATACGGGGGCGACCTGGTTTCGACGTGGTCGGTTCTCCGGCTGAGCTGCGAGTCGAGGTCCCCGGTTGGCCTCGTAAATCCACCGGGAAAACACCAAATGCGAATCGTTCCGATCTCGCACTGGCCGCCTAGTCCACGCTGATTAGGTAGGCCACGCCCCTCGTGAGTGGGCCCGAGCTCACGAGCCGGCGCCAACGCTCGGGCTCGGCGCCGAGGGAGAGCCAATCGCCCGGAGCGCGACATCCAAAGGATGGCTGGCCCGCCGGTAGGTCGTTCGCCACCGGCCGTCGGGTGAGACCCAAGGCGAACTACGCTCGTAGATGCTCTGACGGTGCGTCCGCGGACGCGGGTTCGATTCCCGCCGCCTCCATTTTCCCCGCAAATAGCGTTTTCCGAGA
>CAZOMP010000018.1:0-68448 GCA_964581085.1 uncultured Gaiellales bacterium
TGGAGGTGATGCGCTCCTGCAGGGCGCCCATCTCGGTGGCGAGCGTCGGCTGGTAACCGACGGCGCTCGGCATGCGGCCGAGCAGCGCCGACACCTCGGAGCCCGCCTGCACGAAGCGGAAGATGTTGTCGATGAAGAGGAGCACGTCCTGGCCCTGCTCGCGGAAGTACTCCGCCATCGTGAGGCCGGAGAGGGCGACCCTGAGGCGCGCTCCGGGCGGCTCGTTCATCTGGCCGTAGACGAGCGCGACCTTCTCGATCACGTTCGACTCTTCCATCTCCAGGTAGAGGTCGTTGCCCTCGCGAGTGCGCTCGCCGACCCCGGCGAAGACGGAGACGCCGCTGTGCTCGTGCGCGACGTTGTGGATCAACTCCATGATCGTGACCGTCTTGCCGACGCCGGCGCCGCCGAAGAGACCGACCTTGCCACCCTTGATGTAGGGCGCGATCAGATCGACGACCTTGATCCCCGTCTCGAAGATCTCGACGGACGGCGACAGGTCGCGGAAGACCGGCGGCTCGCGGTGGATCGACCAGCGCTCGGCGTCTGCCGCGGCAGGCTTGTCGTCGACCGGCTGCCCGATCACGTTCCAGATCCGACCCAGCGTCGTCTCTCCGACCGGCACGGAGATGGGCGCCTCGGTGTCGACGACGGTCGCGCCGCGCGCGAGCCCGTCGGTCGAGTCCATCGCCACGGCGCGCACCCGGTCGTCGCCGAGGTGCTGCTGCACTTCCGCCACGAGGGTCGTGCAGGTGCCGTCCGCCCGCGGGATCTCGATCTCGACAGCATGGAGGATCTCGGGCAGGCGGTCGGGGAAGACCGCGTCGATGACGACACCCTTGATCTCGATGATCTGGCCGGTATTGGCACCGTTCTGGCTGGACATGGGTCTCCTGGAAGCTCTTCGCGAGTGCGTGGGAAGTGGCGCGCGAGCAGGCTCGCAAGCCGCCGTAATCTATCGGATCCCCGCTTTACAGACCGCCAGAACCGAGCCCGGCGCGGTCGCTAGAGATCGATCCGGTCGAGATTGAGCCCGATACGTGGCCGGAAGGCGATCGGCGGCCGCTGCGGCACGCCCTGGGGGGCGTCCAGATAGGCGTCGGCGAGCTCGATCGCGGTCGGCCTGGGAACCGGGGCTGTCAACGATTCCATCTGGTTCGACGTCGAGAGGAGCGTGCCGATCCCGGCGGCCGCAACGGCGACGACCGCTGCCGCGCCGACCTGGGTGAGCCGCGCCACCGAGCGGCGCCGCGAGGGCAGTACGACGGGAGCGGGCAGGGGCTCGAGCGGCGCGAGCCGCAGCGCGGATGTGATCGTACGGGAGTCGGCGCCGAAGGCTGCGCAGGCCGGGCACTTCCTCAGGTGCGCCCGCAGCAGCGCGGTCTCCAACTCGGAGAGCTCGTCGTCGAGGTCGAGCGAGGCCCACGACCGGGCCCGTTCACAGCTGCGTGGAAGGACTGCCATCGGTGAGTATGACGCCGGGACCGGCCCGGGGTTAGAACCCATCGTGCCAGCCGAGCGAGACTCTCTGCGTCAGACGAGGCTGTAGCGCGGGTCGATCGCCAGCCCGACGATGATCAGCACGAAGCCGACCGAGACGAACAGGGCCGAGACGTTGATCGTCTCGACCCGCTCGTCGGGTTGGGCCCAGCGCACGAATCGACCCGCGGTGGCGTGGTCGCCTCCACCGAGCCGGAACGGCCCGCGGACGCCCACGAAGAAGCCGACGACGAGAAACCCTATCCCGACGAGATCGAGTCCGAGCGAGACCGACCGTTGCAGGGTCGAATCGAAGACGAGACCGAGCAGAGCCGAGATCACGATCGTGGCGCCGAAGACAACGCCGAACAGCACGGCGAGGCGGCGCAGCGCCGCGGCAACCACTCAGGTCGCCGGCGTCGGCTCGTGCGTCTGACGCATCTCGTCCGCCGTCATCGGCCAGCGCTCGAGGGGGAAGAAACACGCGGCCGTGTGCCCGTTGGCGCCAACGGCGACGGGCTCCGGGATCGTGACATCACAGACACCCTCGTGGAAGCGCGGACAGCGAGGATGGAAGCGGCAGCCCTCCGGCGGGCTGATCGGGTTCGGCACGTCGCCCTCGAGCACGATCGGCTTGCGGGAGCGCCCGAGGCGCGGGTCCGGGATCGGGACCGCCGAGAGCAATGCGCCGGTATAGGGGTGGCGCGGCTGCTGGTAGAGGTCGGCACCGGTCGCGATCTCGGCCACCTTGCCGAGGTACATGACCATGACGCGGTCGGAGATGTAGCGCACCACGTTGAGATCGTGGGCGATGAAGATGTAGGTGAGCCCGAACTCGCCCTGCAGGTCCTTGAGCAGGTTCAGGATCTGTGCCTGCACCGAGACGTCGAGCGCCGAGACGGGCTCGTCGCAGACGATCAGCTTTGGATTCACGGCGAGCGCGCGCGCGATGCCGATGCGCTGGCGCTGACCGCCCGAGAACTCGTGCGGGAAGCGGTTGTAGTGCTCGGGGTTGAGGCCGACGACCTCGAGCAGCTCCTGGACGCGCCGCTTGATCTCCGCGCTCGTGCCCGTCTTGTGGACCTCGAGCGCCTCCCCGACGATGAAGCCGACGCGCTTGCGCGGGTTCAGCGACGCGTACGGGTCCTGGAAGATCATCATCATCTCGCGCCGGATCGGACGCATGTCGGTGCGTGAGAGGCGCGAGATGTCCCTGCCCTCGAAGGTGACCGACCCGGAGGTCGGGTCGAGGAGCCGCATGATGCACCGCGCCATCGTCGACTTGCCGCAACCCGACTCGCCGACGACGCCGAGCGTCTCGCCCCGGTTGAGCGTGAACGACACGTCGTCGACGGCCTTGACGGCTGCGATCTGCTTCTGGAAGACGATCCCGCGGGTGACGGGAAAGTGCTTGGTCAGGTTCTCGATCCGCAGCAGCTCGTCGGCCATCTCAGCTCGTCTCCGCGAAGCTCGCGAGCGTCCGCTCGGATTCACGCAGCTTCGTCTCGTCGTCGAGGAAGCACGCCTGCAGGTGGTCGGCCGAGCGCGGGCTCGGCTCGAGCTTCGGCATCTCGACCTTGCAGCGGTCGAACGTATACGGGCAGCGTGGGTTGAAACGGCAGCCGCGCGGCGGCGAAAGCAGCGACGGCGGCGTGCCGGGGATCTGCACGAGCCGGTCGACCTCGGCCTCGAGGCGCGGCAACGAACCGAGCAGGCCCCACGTGTACGGATGCAGCGGCTGCTCGAAGAGCTCGGTCACCGGCGCCTTCTCGGCGACGCGGGCCGCGTACATGACGACGACCTCGTCGGCGATCTCCGCGACGACGCCGAGGTCGTGCGTGATCATGATGATCGCCGTGCCGTAGTCGCGCTGGAGTGTGTGCACGAGCTCGAGGATCTGCGCCTGCGTCGTCACGTCGAGCGCGGTCGTCGGCTCGTCGGCGATCAGCAGCGACGGTTCGTTGACGAGCGCCATCGCAATCATCACCCGCTGGCGCATGCCGCCCGAGAACTGGTGCGGGTAGTCGTCGACGCGGCGCTCGGCCCGCGGGATCCCGACCTCCTTCAACACCTCGACCGCCCGCGCCCGCGCCTGCTTGCGGGAGACGTCCTTGTGCAGCAGAATCGCCTCGACGATCTGGCTGCCGATCTTGTGGACCGGGTTCAGCGAGGTCATCGGATCCTGGAAGATCATCGCGATGTCGTTGCCGCGGATCTCCCGCAGCCGCGAGTTCGAGGCCTGCAAGAGATCCTCGCCGCGGTAGAGCGCCCGGCCCTCGCTGGTGGCCGTCTTCTTTGGGTTGAGCCCCATGATCGTGAGGCAGGTGACGCTCTTGCCGCTGCCCGACTCGCCGACGATGCCGAGGGTCTTGCCCTCCTCGAGCGAGAACGAGACCCCGTCGACCGCTCTCACGATCCCGTCGTCCGTCTTGAAGTGGGTCTTGAGGTCGTCGACCTCGAGCAGGACGGGCATCTAGGAAAGCCGGATTCGAGGGTCGATGAAGGCGTAGGCGACGTCGACGATGACGTTGAAGACGATGATGCAGAGGGTCGAGAAGACGACGACGCCCTGGATCATGGGCAGGTCGAACGTCTCGAGCGACTGCACCGCGAGCTTGCCCAGCCCCGGGAGCCCGAAGATCGACTCGGTGAAGATGGCGCCGCCGAGCGCGATCCCGATGTCCATCCCGAGCATCGTCACGACCGGTAGGAGCGCGTTGCGAAGGACGTGGCTGCGCATCACCTGCGGTTCGGGCGCACCCTTCGCACGGGCGGTGCGCACGTAGTCCTCGCCGAGCGTGTCCATCACGTTGGCGCGGATCATGCGGACGTAGATCGCCGAGAAGAGGAGCGCGAACGTGATCCAGGGTAGGATCAGATGGTAGGCCCAGTCGACAGGACCGCCGCACGTCGCGGTCGGGTCGGGGTTGATGAAGTCGCAGTAGCCCGCGTTGGGCGTCCAGCCGAGCCGGTAGCCGATCGTGTACTGGAGCACGAGCCCGATCCAGACGACGGGCAGCGAGATTCCGAAGAGCACGAACACGGTCGCGGCTCTGTCGAGCAACGAGCGCGGCCGGAGTGCCGAGAGGATCCCGATCGGGAGCGCCAGCAGCATCCAGAGGATGGCGCCGCCGAAGACGAGCGACGCCGTGACGGGCGCGGCGGTGAGGATCGTGGTGTTGACGTTCTGTCGGTTCGTGAACGACGTCCCCAGCGAGCGGTCGATCACGAGCCGTTTCAGGAAGAGCGCGTACTGCACCGGCACCGGCCGGTCGAGCCCGAGCCGGTGCTCGGCGTTCGCGATGCACTCCTCCGTCGCCCGCTGGCCGCAGGCGAGCCGGGCCGGGTTGGCCGGGATCACGTAGAAGATCAGGTAGGTGACGAGCGTGACCGCGATGAACAGGACGATTGCCCAGAGCAGGCGCCTGATGAGGTAGCGGAACACGGTGGCTGAGTCTAGCGCAGTGGAATGACGTGAGAAACCGAAAATCGGATGGGGGCCGGCTGGCGCCGGCCCCCACACTTCACGCGCGAAACGAGGTCTTCCCTACTGGACGGAAACCGCCGCGTAGTCGAATGCGAAGACCGGCTGGAACACGAAGCCCTTCGTCCGAGCGGACACGAAGATCCGGTCGTTGAAGTTGGCGCGCGCCGCCCACGGCGGGTCGTTCTTCGACATGTCGATGTCGAGGTTGCCGTAGGCGGTGTAGCGGGCCTGACCGCTGAGGTTCGAGGCCTGCGTCATCAGCTTGTTGTACTTCGGGCTGTTGAAGTACGCCACGTTGTTGTTGTTCGCGGCGTGCAGCGAGTCGCCCGAGAGCAGCACGTTGATGAAGTCGTACGGATCGGCGTAGTCGGCGATCCAGCCCTCGGTCGTGAAGTCGAAGTCGGCACCACGGGTGCCTTCCTTGTCGATCTGCACGGCACGAGCGAACTGCTGGACATCGACGTCGAGGCCGATCTGCTTCAGGTTGTACTGGTAGATCTGCGCCTGCAGCGGGGCAGCACCGCGGTTCGACGTCCAGAGGATCGCCTTGCCGTCACCGGTGTGGCCTGCGGCGAGCTTCTGCGCGACCTTGATCGTGCCCGGCGTGACGCGGAGCGGGTAGATCGAGACGTTCCTCGCACCGGGGATGCCCGGAGGAAGGATCTGGTCGTTGCGCAGACCGGAGCCGAAGCCCGACTGGACGAGGAGCGCCTGCCGGTCGATCGCCCAGTTGACCGCCTTCGCGAGCTGCGGGTTGTTCTTGAACAGCGGGCGGTCGTGGTTCATCGCGAGGTACTGGACGCCGAGCTGCGGCTTGATGAAGAGCCGGCCCTTGTTGACGCCGTACTTCGCCGCCAGGGTCGCGTACGCGGTCGGCGGCACGCCACCGGCGGCGTAGTCGGACTTGCCCGACTCGACGTTCTGCTGGATCACGTCGAGCGAGTTGCCGACGTTGACCTGGATCGTGTCGACGTTCGCCGGACGCGGGCCCTTGTAGTACGGGTTTCGCTTCAGCGTGATCGACTTGTTCGGCGTGCGGGCCGCGAAGTAGTACGGGCCGCAGCTCGCGTAGGTCAGGACGCCGTTGGGGTCGGTGTTCGAGGCGAGGCTCTTCGGGATCGCCTGGAAGAACGGCATCGTGAGGCGCGAGATCAGATCAGGCGTGTTCTTGGTCAGCTTGATCTGAAGCGTCGTCGGGTTGAGCGCCTTGACGCCCGAGACCGTCGACGCCTTGCCGTCCACGACCGCGTTGGCACCGACGATCACGTCCATGAACGGCGTCGACGGCGACTGCAGCTTCGGGTTCGTGTTGCGGTTGAACATGTCGACGAAGCTCTGGGCGGTGACCTTCGTCCCGTCCGAGAAGCGGTACGTGTTCTTCAGCTTGATCGTGTAGGTCTTGCCGCCGTTCGAGACGATCGGCAGGCCGGCAGCGACCTCCGGCTGGAGCTGCGACCCCGCGGGGGCCTCCTTGTCCGGGAAGTTGTAGAGCTTGCACGCCGCTGCGTACATCATCTCCCAGCCGGTCGACAGGTAGTCGAGCGCCGGGTCGGTGTAGTCGACGTCGGTGGTGAACTCGGCGATGTAGGTGCCACCCTTCTTGGCCTTCCCCGCCGAGCTCTGGTGCGCCGCCGGCGCAGCGGTGGCTGCGGCGACGAGCAAGCCCGCACCGACCGCCGCACCGACGATCGATAGCCAGAGCTTCTTGTGCATCGGACTCCTTTCACCTTCTCCCATGAGGCTGCGGCAGCACGGTGCTCCCACAGGCCTCCTTGAACTGCACCCTCTCGCTCCTTGGACGGAGCGCGAGGAGTTTAGTTAGCGAGAGGGGTCGAGGCAAGAGGAAGCGACAGTTTCCTCGCACTGCGATTTCCCCCGCTCAGAGCAGGTTTTTGAGAGCGGCTGGTCCGTCCGCAGCACGAATGTGCGGCGTTCAGGGGAAGCGAGCGTGCGCTACCGCTGGCTGCGGGGATCGAACGCGTCGCGCAGGCCGTCGCCGAGCAGGTTGAACGCAAGCGTCGTGAGGACGAGCGCGAGCCCCGGCCAGAGCAGGAGCAGCGGTCGCGTCAGGTAGAAGTTCGGCGCGTCGGCGAGCAGGTTCCCCCAGCTCGCGGTCGGCAGCGGGATCCCGAGGCCGAGGAACGAGAGCCCTGCCTCGGCGAGGATGAACACGGCCACGTTGAGGGTGGCGAACACGATCAGCGGCCCGACGAGGTGCGGGAAGATGTGCGTCCGCACGATCCGCATGTCGCTCGAGCCGATCATCCGGGCCGCCTCGACGAACTCCTTCTCACGCAGCGAGAGCGTGATTCCCCGGAAGACGCGGGCCGAGTAGAACCAGCTGAACATCCCGAAGACGATGATCAGCGTGAAGACTCCCTGCGAGAGGAAGCCGAGCGTGACACCGTTGAGGCGCGTCCCCACGGTCGACGCCAGCGCGATCACGAAGAGCAGGTACGGGAACGCCATCGTGATCTCGGTCACCCGCGAGATCACGGTGTCGGCCCAGCCGCGGAAGAAGCCGGCGACGGCGCCGAGCATGAGCCCGATCGTCATCGCGATGAACGTGGCGCCGATCCCGACCTCGAGCGACACCTGGGCGCCGTAGAGGATGCGGAGGAACTCGTCGCGGCCGGTCGTCCCGTCGGCGCCGAGGATGTAGAGCTGGCTCTCGATCTTGCCGTCGTCGTTCAGGTGGTTGACCCACGTCCACGGCTTCACCGGCAGGAGGTTCTCGTCGATGCCGCCGCCGGGGCCGGGAATCGGGTTGATGTCGTTCGGGCCGTGCCCGAGCAGGTACTGGGCGAGCGGCGCCCCGATGAAGGCGACGAGGAAGAGGAAGATGATGAAGACGCCGCCCGCGAGGGCGAGCCGGTCCTTCTTGAGCCGGCGCCAGATCCCGGACCAGTAGCCGCGGGCCTCGATCGGGGTGCTGCCCTGCTCCTCGTCGGTCTCGAACTGGAGGAACTCCTCCTCCAGCCCCCCCTGGAAGTTCGTGCGGATCCCGCCCGCGGGCGTGAGCGTCTCCGCCTCGGAGATCGCCGACTGGCGGTAGGCCTCGCCGGGGTTGGAGCTGTCGGATGGAGTGCTCACGGAGGGGTCAGAGCATAGCGCCGAACGCCGACGCCATCACTGAGACGCAGGATTCCGACGAAGGTTAGCCGCTGTTCGTGACGAACGCCACACGCGCCGCAGCTACACGCGCATTCGGTGCCTGCTACGCCAGCGCTTCGGCGCCGGCGACGACCTCGAGGATCTCCTGCGTGATCTCCGCCTGGCGGGCCCGGTTCATCTGCAAGGTCACCCGGTCGATCAGCTCGCCGGCGTTCTTGGAGGCGTTCCGCATCGCGGTCATCTGGGCTCCCTGGAAGGAGGCGGCGGACTCGAGCAGGGCGCGGTAGATCTCGGTCTCGAGGTACACCGGCAAGAGCCGCGCCAGGATCTCCTCCGGCTCGGGCTCGAAGATGAAGTCGCCGCGCATCACGTCGTCGCGACGCTCCGCCTCGTCGGTCTCGAGGACGTCTCGCGAGAGCGGCAGGATGTCGCGGTCCGTGACCCGCTGGGTGAGTGCGGAGACGAAGGTGTTGTAGACGAGGACCACCCGGTCGACCTCACCGTCGACGTAGAGCTGTGCCACCCGGTGGGCGACCGCCTGGGCGTCGCTGTAGGCAGGGCCGTCCGAGAAGCCGACGTAGGCGTCGCTCGCGTCACGGCCGCGGAAGGTGAGCGTCGAGCGGCCCTTCTTGCCGACGACGACCCACCGCACCGTCTTCCCCTCCCTCTGCAGCTCGCGCTCGAGCGCGAACGCGCGGCGGATCACCTGGCCGTTGAAGGCACCCGCGAGGCCGCGGTCGCCCGTGAGCGGCACGATGCACACGGTCGCGATCGTCTCCCGTTGCTGCAGGAGCGGCAGGCTGCGCACCGACGAGGCCGCCCGGCCGACGCCCGCGATGAGATCCCCCATCGTGTCGGCGTAGGGGCGCATCGCCTCGATCCGGCTCTGCGCCCGCCGCAGCTTCGCTGCCGCGACGAGCTCGAGCGCGCGCGTGATCTTGCGCGTGTTGGTGACGGAGCGGATCCGCCGCTTCAGGTCCTGGACGGATGCCACTACCCGGCCAGCCCCTTCTCCTCTTCCACGTTGAAGCCCTCGACGAACGACTTCAGCGCCTCGTCGAGCTTCGCGACGACGTCGTCGCCGAGGTCCTTCGACTCACGGATCGCCTCGTAGATGCCGCTGCCGGAGCGCAGCGTCTCGCGGAGCTCCTCCTGGAAGCGCGGTACCTGGCTCACCGGCACCTGGTCGAGGTAGCCGCTGTTGCCGGCCCAGATCGCCACGACCTGCTCCTCGAAGGGCCAGGGCTGGTACTGCGGCTGGTTCAGAGTCGCGACCATCCGCTCGCCGCGGCCGAGCGCCTGCTGGGTGGCGGGATCGAGCTCCGAGCCGAACTGCGCGAACGCCTCCAGCTCGCGGAACTGGGCCAGGTCGAGACGCAGGCGGCCCGCGACCTTGCGCATGGCGCGGGTCTGGGCGTTGCCGCCGACGCGCGAGACCGAGATGCCGACGTTGATCGCCGGCCGCACGCCCGAGAAGAAGAGGTCGGACTCGAGGAAGATCTGCCCGTCGGTGATCGAGATCACGTTCGTCGGGATGTAGGCCGAGACGTCGCCGGCCTGCGTCTCGATGATCGGCAGCGCCGTCAGCGAGCCGCCGCCGAGCGCGTCGTTCAGCTTGCACGCGCGCTCGAGCAGCCGCGAGTGCAAGTAGAAGACGTCGCCGGGGAACGCCTCGCGGCCCGGCGGGCGGCGCAGCAGCAGCGAGAGCTGGCGGTACGAGTCGGCGTGCTTGGAGAGGTCGTCGTAGATGACGAGCGCGTGCTTGCCGTTGTAGAGGAAGTGCTCGCCCATGGCGGCGCCCGCGAACGGCGCCATCCACTTGACCGGCGCCGCCTCCTGGGCGGGTGCGGAGATGATGATCGTGTAGTCCATCGCGCCCGCGTCGCGGAGCTTCTCGTACACCTGCGCCACCGTCGATGCCTTCTGGCCGACTGCGACGTAGATGCAGACCACGTCGCCGCCCTTCTGGTTGATGATCGTGTCGATGCCGACGGCCGTCTTGCCGGTGCCACGGTCGCCGATGATCAGCTCGCGCTGGCCGCGCCCGATCGGGATCATCGAGTCGATCGACTTGAGGCCGGTCTGGAGCGGCTCCTTCACGGGCTGACGCTGGATCACGCCGGGCGCCTTGAACTCGAGCGGGCGGGTGCCCTCCGAGGCGATCGGGCCCTGACCGTCGAGGGGGTTGCCGAGCGGGTCGACGACGCGGCCGAGGAGACCCTCACCGACCGGCACGCTCATCACCTCGCCGGTGCGGCGGACGGGCTGGCCCTCCTTGACGAGCTGCCACTGCCCGAAGAGGGCGACACCGACGTTGTCCTCCTCGAGGTTGAAGGCGATGCCGACGACGCCGTGCTCGAACTCGAGCCGCTCGAGCGAGACGCAGTTCTCGAGGCCGTGCACGCGCGCGATGCCGTCGCCAACCTGCAGCACCGTGCCGACCTCCGACAGATCCGTCTCGACGTCGTATTGCTCGATCCTCGACTTCAGGATCGAGGTGATCTCTTCCGGGCGTAGCTTCATCGTGATCTCCTTGGATTCAGTCTCAGAGCCTGCGCGTTCTCAGCGCGTCGCAAGTTGGTGGCGGAGCCGCTCCAACCGGCCGCGCACGCTGGCGTCCACGCGCAGCGAGCCCGCCTGGAGGATCATCCCGCCGATCAGCTCGGGGTCGACGTTGCGGGCCGCCTCGACCTGGCGTCCCGATGCCTGTTCGATCTGGGAGACGATCGCCGTGGCCTCCTCGTCGGAGAGCTCGTACGCGGTCGTCAGCTCGACTGCGACGCGTCCCTGCGCACGGTCGACGAGCACCTGGAACTCGTCGCGGATGGCCGGGATCTGGCCGGAGCGACCCTTCTCGGCGAGGAGCCGCAGGAAGTTGTGGACGAGCTCGTCCGCTCCCTCCGACAGCTCACCGAGCACGGCGATCTTCGCCGTCGACTCCACCTCGGGATTGGCCAGGAACGCCGACAGCTCGTCCGTACCCTCGACGGCGTCCGCGAACGCACCGAGATCGCGCTGGACGACCTCGACCCGGTTCGACTCGCTCGCCGCCTCGTAGAGGGCGCGCGCATACAGGCGCTCTGCGACGGCCACGACGCTCTAGCCTCTCCCCCGCTCGAGCACCGAGAAGTCGAGTCCCGCGATCGCCTCGTCGATCAGCCGGCGCTGGTCGCCGGAGTCGAGCACCTTGCCGACGACGCGCTGCGTCGCCTCGAGGGTCAGGTCGGCGACCTCGCCGCGGATCTGGTCGATCGCGCGGGCCGTCTCGGCCTCGATCTGCTTGCGCGTCTCCTCGAGCCGGCGCAGCCGCTCCTGCTCGGCCTCTTCCTTGGTACGCGCGATCTGCGCATCGGCGACCTTGCGCGCCTCGGCGAGGATCTTCGCCGACTCGGAGCGGGCCTCCGCGAGGATGGCGCGGTTCTGCTCGAGCAGGCTGCGCGCCTCGTCGCGGGCGTTGTCGGCCTCCTCGACCGCCTCGCGGATGCGGTCGCGACGATCGTCGATCGTCTTCTGGATCGGCTTGAACGCGTACCGCTTGAGCACGAAGAACGTGATCGCGAACGCGATCAGCGTCCAGATCATCAGGCCCGGGACGACCTCGATCAGGCCGCTCGATGCAAGCACCGTGTGCACCTCAGATCAGGACGTAGGCGAGGAGGCCGCCGATCAGACCGTAGAAGACGACGGCCTCGGTGAGGGCGAACCCGAGCCACTGGATGCCCTGCAACTCGCTGCGCAGCTCGGGCTGGCGGGCGACTGCCTGGATCATCGAGCCGAAGATGTTGCCGATGCCGACGCCGGCACCGAGTGAGCCGAGGCCGATGCCGAGCGCGAGCGCGATCGCCTTGCCGGCGTCCGCGACGTTGCCGTCGACGGCAGCGACCAGAGTGAGAGCGGACATGTGAGAACTTCCTCCTTAATGCTCCGGCTCGATGGCCGAGCCGATGTAGATGGCGGACAGGGCGGCGAAGATGTAGGCCTGGATCGAAACGACGATCACGACCTCGAACAGATAGAAGGCGGTCGCGGCGGGGACGGCGATCACGGCCACGGCGAGGTTACCGAGCACGAAGATGAGCCCGATGAAGGTCAGGATCAGCATGTGGCCGGCGAGCATGTTGGCGTAGAGACGGACGGAGAGGCTGATCAGGCGCATGAACTGACCCAGGATCTCGAGCGGGATGATCAGCGGGTAGAGCGCCTTCGGCACGTCGGGGATCCAGCTCTTGAAGTACTTCCAGGCCCCGTTGGCGCGAATGCCCTCGACGTGGGTGAAGACCCAGGTCATCAGCGCGAGCGCGAGCGTCACCGAGAGCGTCGAGGTGGCTGCGAAGATCGCGAGCGTCGGCACTTCGACGCCTGCGATCGTCACCTTCTCGTCGGAGAGCGGCAACGGGATGAAGCCGAGCATGTTGACCACCCAGATGAAGATCATCAGGGTGGCGCAGTACGGGAACCAGAGCCGCATCGCCTTCGTCGGCAGCCCCTGTTCGGCGACCTGGACGCGGGCGACCTCGTAGATGATCTCGCCGAGCGCCTGCTTGTTGTCGGGCCCCTTGCCCGGTTTCACGCGCATCACGACGATCCCGAGCAGGATCGAGAGCAGCGACCCGAGGAGCAGGTAGGCGACGGCCTTGTTGATCGACATGTCGAGCGGGCCGATGTGGATCGGGATCCACTCGTGCAGGTTCCACTCCTCGGAGGGGTCGAACTCCTTCGCCGAGGTCGTGGTCGTCTCGTCGGAGGCGAGCGCGACCGCCGGGAGGAGCAGGAAGAACCCGAGGCCGAGCGCTGTGAGACGGGTCTTCACGAGGCGCCGCCCGGTGTCTTGGCGTCTGCGCCGAAGAACGTGACGAGCGAGATGGCGAGCTCCATCGTGTAGGCGAGCGCGTAGAGGATCGCGGCCGAGAAGCCGACCTTCGGGTTGGCGACGGTCACCGCCACGAGCGGTATGCCCACGATCAACGCTCGAAAGCTCATCCCAATCCCCCTCACGCCTGACGCGGCGAGGTTACCCGCATCGAGCGGCAGACGCGTCAGTACGAGCGCGAGCACCTGCGCGGCGAGCCAGAGCACGGCCGCGAGCGCCCAGCCGCGAAGCGGCCAGCCGGCGATCAGGAAGATCGGGAGCGCCAGCACGACGAGCGCCGTGCCCGCGAGCGCGGGAGCAAGGCGGCTCGGAACGGGCCGCGGCGTCGTGAAGAGATCGGCGCTCACGAGCGACTCGAATACACCTTGTACACGACGAGCACCCCGAGCGGGATGCCGACGATGGCCCCGATCAGGAGGCCGATGCCCCACGATCCGAGCGCAGCCCCTAGCAGCGCGCCGACGAGCATGGCAGCGAGCAGCGCCCCGAGCAGGAGCCCGGAGGCGCTCGCCAGCGAGTGCGGGTCGTTCGGCAGCGAATCGGCCATCGCGGCGCCAGCATATCAGGGCGGTTTGTAACACCGGAATTCCACTCCTGAAGCCAAAAACGTCTAGGCTCGTCACATGGCTGCGACGAGGCCGCGAATCGTCTTCGTCCACGGCAGCGTCATGGGCGGCAAGCCGAGCTGGAGCGGCCAGCGCCCGCTGGCAGACCGGTTCCAGCTCGAGATCCTGGAGCGGCCCGGCTTCGCTCCCAATCCGCCAGTCGACCACGTCGACTTCGAGGAGGATGCGGCGCTCGTGGCGGGTCTCCTCCGCGAGGACGACCATCTCGTGGGGCACTCCTACGGCTGTGTCATCTCACTGCTTGCGGCAGCAGCAGCCGCCGACCGGCTGCGGTCGCTGACCGTGATCGAGCCACCGGCGACGTGTCTCGCTGCCGGGAATCCGGCAGTCGACGCGTTCGCGCGGCTCGGGGCCGAGTGGTTGGCCAGTGGGCCTCGCGACGACCTGGAGGCCTTCCTGCGCGGCTTCCTCGCCCTCGCCGGCTCGACCTTCGTCCCGCCCCACCCCCTCCCCCCTGCGCTCGCACAGGGCGCACGGACGCTGGCCGTCGAGCGCGGCCCGTGGGAGGCGGAGATCCCACTCGAGCCGCTCGCCGCAGCCCGCCTGCCGGTGCTCGCCGTCTCCGGCGGGCACCAACCCGCCTACGAGGCCATCTGCGATGCGCTCGCGGAGCGGCTGCATGCCGAGCGCCTCGTCCTCCCGGGGTACGGTCACACCGCCCAGCAGCATCCGGCGTTCAACGACGCGCTCGCAGACTTCGTCGAGCGTGCGGAAGCCGACGGTTGAGCTCCGCAATCAGGCCGAGCGGCGCCTCTCGTCGTCGGCCGCTTCCGACGCCGCCTCGACTCGGCGGCGGATGCGGGGGTTGCCGAGCTTGACGATCTCGAGCAGGTAGACGATGTAGACCGAGAACGCGAGCGCAGCGAGCCCGATCGCGACGACGACGACGGTCTGCCACGGATGCCAGACGCCCCCCTCGCGAAACGGGACGAAGCGGGTCGCGAGCGCCGCCGCTCCGAGCGTTCCCGTCCAGGCCCACATCGTCAGCGCCGCTCGCCGCTGGCTGAAGCCGATGTTGAGGAAGCGGTGATGGAGGTGGGAGCGGTCCGCGGTCGAGATCGGCTGCCGGTACTTGAGCCGTTTCAGCACCACGAAGGACGTGTCGATGATCGGCACCGCCAGGACGAGCAGCGGCAGGAAGAGCACCACGGTCGACGCGGTCTTCAGCAACCCGGCGACCGAGACGGACGCAAGCGTGAACCCGAGCACGAGCGCTCCCGAGTCGCCCATGAAGATCCGGGCCGGAAAGAAGTTGTGGCGGAGGAAGCCGACGCAGGCGCCCGCGACGATCGCCGACAGCACCGCCGCGTCGACCTTGCCGAGCGAGAGGGCGATGACCGCGAATGTCGTCCCCGAGATCGCGCACACACCGGCGGCGAGCCCGTCGAGCCCGTCGAGGAAGTTGACCATGTTCATCACGGCCACGATCCAGACGATCGTGAGCGGGACCCCGACCCAGGCGGGCACGTCGACGGCGCCGAGGAACGGCAGCGTGAAGTGGTCGATCCAGACCCCGAAAGCGGTCGGGATCGCGGCGGCGAACGTCTGGCCGGCCAGCTTGACGAGCGGCGGCAGGCCACGGAAGTCGTCGACCGCGCCGACCACGCAGGCGACCGCGGCACCGAGGAGGATGCCGCGCATCTCACCCGTCAGGTCGAGGAACGCGAGCGACGGTACGAGGATGCCGAGGAAGATCGCGAGCCCGCCGAGCCGAGGGATCGGACGCCGGTTGACCCGACGGGCGTCCGGCCTGTCGACGACGCCGAGCATCCTGGCCATGCCGCCGACCGCGGGCGTCAACAGGACGACGACGACGAGGGCGATCGCCGCTCCGTAGAGGACCTCCGGGTTCGCCCGAAGCTGCTCCATCGGCGTCTACTTCGTGCCGTAGAGCCGGTCGCCTGCGTCTCCGAGGCCCGGCACGATGTATCCCTTCTCGTTCAGACCGCGGTCGATCGCAGCGACGACGATCGAGACGTCGGGGTGGTCGCGGTGGATCCGCCCGATGCCCTCGGGGGCGGCGATCAGCGCGATCAGCCGCACCGACGTGGCGCCCGCCTGCTTCACCGTGTCGACAGCGGCAGCGGTCGAGTTGCCCGTTGCGAGCATCGGGTCGAGCAGGATCACATCCCGTTCGGCGATGTCCTGCGGGAGCTTCACGTAGTACTCAACCGGCTGGAGCGTCTCCTCGTCGCGGTAGAGACCGATGAAGCCGACACGGGCGCCAGGGATCAGCGAGAGGAAGCCGTCGAGCATGCCCATCCCCGCCCGCAGGATCGGGCAGACGGCGACCTTCTTGCCGCTGATCTGCCGCACCGAGGTGGTCTCGAGCGGCGTTTCGATCTCGACCTCCTCGTCCGCCACCAGGTCCTTCGTCGCCTCGTACGTGAGGAGCAGGGTGAGCTCGTTGACGAGCTGACGGAACATCCGCGTCGTCGTCGTCACATCCCGCAGCAGCCCCATCTTGTGGCGCACCAGCGGATGGGTCACCTCGAGCACGTTGCCGCTCACACGACGTACCTCGTGTAGCCGCCGAAGCCCTCGTAGAGGGGATGGCTGTCGCAGAGCGCGGTGCTGCGGGCGGCGAGAGCCGGCAGGTCGGCACCCTCTGCGAGCGCCTCCACGATGATGCGGCCCACCTCGCGGAAATCCTCCTCGTCGAACCCGCGCATCGTCGCCGCGGGCGTGCCGATGCGGACGCCGGAGGCGACGGTCGGCGGCCGCTCGTCGAACGGCACCGTGTTGCGGTTCGTCGTCAACCTGACCGCGTGCAGCCGTTCCTCCGCGTCCTTCCCCGACCACTCCGTCCGGCGCAGGTCGAGCTGGAGCAGATGCGTGTCGGTGCCTCCCGTCAGCACCTCGAGCCCGCCGGAGACGATCGTGGCGGCGAGTGCGTCGGCGTTTGCCCGCACCTGCTGCTGGTAGGCGCGGAACGGCTCCGAGGCGGCGACTTTGAAGCAGGTCGCCTTGGCCGCGATGATGTGCTGGAGCGGCCCGCCCTGCATGCCCGGGAAGACTGCGCGGTCGATCGCGGCCGCATGCTCCTCGCGGCAGAGCACGAACCCGCCGCGCGGGCCTGCGAGCGTCTTGTGGGTCGTCGAGGTGACGACATCGCAGTGCTCGACCGGGTTCGGGTGGATCCCGGCCGCGACGAGACCGGAGAAGTGGGCCATGTCGCACCAGAGCAACGCCCCCACCTCGTCGGCGATCTTCCGGAACTCCCAGGTCTCGACGGTGCGGGGGTACGCCGAACCGCCGCAGAGGATGAGCGCCGGCCGGTGTTCCTGCGCCAGCTTCAGCACGTCGTCGTAGTCGACGACGTTCGTCTCGCGCGAGACGCCGTAGTGGACGATCGTGTAGAGCCGGCCCGAGAAGTTCACCCTCAGCCCGTGGGTGAGATGGCCGCCGTGGTCGAGCCGCAGGGAGAGCACGGTGTCGCCCGGTTGCAGCAGGCCGAGGTAGACCGCCATGTTCGCCTGCGCGCCGGCATGCGGCTGCACGTTCGCGTGCTCGGCACCGAAGAGCGACCGTACCCGGTCGATCGCGAGCTGCTCGATCTGGTCGACGATCTCGCAGCCGCCGTAGTAGCGCTTGCCGGGGTAGCCCTCGGCGTACTTGTTGGTCGGCACCGAGCCGGCCGCTTCGAGCACGGACGGCCAGGTGAAGTTCTCCGACGCGATCAGCTCGATCTGGCCGCGCTGACGCTCGAGCTCCGCACCGAGGAGGCCCGCGACGTCCGGGTCGACCTCGGCGAGACCGGCCGTCCGGAGTCCGTCGAACGCGTGCGTCGCCATCGTGGCGATGCTACTGCAAGTCCGCCCGCCCACCGGGCTCGAAGAGCGTCCCGTGGATGGCGCGCGCCGCCGCGATCCGCTCGAGAGCGCCGGCGACATCGCCCGCACCCTCCCGCAGCACCGACGGCGCGGGTCCGGTCAGGTCGATCACCGTCGAGGGCGTGCCCGGCAGCTCGCCGCCGTCGATCGCCGCGCCCACACCCGCTCGAATCCGGGCGGGGACCTCCGCGAGGCGGCACGGATCGGGCCCGCCGGGGAGGTTGGCGCTCGTCGCAACGACCCCCCCGACCACGGCGACGACGACCGCAGCCTCGGCCGGCAGGTCCGGCACACGCACCCCGACCGCAGCCGGATTGCGCTCGTTCAACCAGGCAAAGCGCCCGGCAGGGTTCGGGAGGACGAGCGTGAACGGCCCCGGCAGCAGCGCCTCGACGACCGCGCGGTTCCCCACGGTGAGCTCCGGCAGCGCCCCGACGAGGGCTTCGATGCTCGCGAAGACGACGGCGCTCGGCTGGATCGCATCGCGCCCCTTGAGCCGGTACAGGTCGGCGGCCGCCTCCCTGCTCGCCGCCAGGCAGGCGAGCCCGTAGACCGTGTCCGTCGGCAGCACGGCGAGGCCGCCCGCGCGGAGAGCGGCGATCGCCTCGTCGGTGATCGCCGTCACCTGCGACCCTCGACGATGCGCTCGATCCCGGCCAGGTCCCGGGTCACCGTGACGGCGGTGAAACCGAGGTCGGCGAGCAGGAGCGAGACAGCCTCTGCCTGTCCCTCGCCGACCTCGAGCACGAGGCCGCCGTGCGGGGCAAGGACGGGAACGGCGCCTCGCACGACCGCCTCGACGGCGCCGTCCGCCGTCAGCGCCACCCGAGGCTCCCAGTCGCGAATCTCGGGCTCGAGCACCGCGACATCCGCGGCCGCGACGTAGGGCGGGTTCGAGACGACGAGATCCCAGGTCCCTGCCGGGAGTCCGACGAAGAGGTCTCCGGGCACGAGCGTGACCGCGAGCCCGGTGCGCGCCACATTCTCGCGCGCCAGTTGGAGGGCCTCCGCCGACGCGTCCATCCCCGTCACGAGCGCCCCGGCATGCTCGTCGGCGATCGCGAGCGCGATCGCCCCGGAGCCCGTGCCGACGTCGAGCACGCGCGGGGCGTCGATGCCCTCGAGGAGCGCGAGCGCCCGTTCGACGAGGATCTCGGTCTCGGGCCGGGGGATCAACGCCCGAGGGTCGACGGTCAGCGTGAGCCTGCGGAACCCCCATTCGCCGAGCACGTACTGCAGCGGCTCGCGGCGGGCACGCCGCCCCACGAGCTCGCGTGCAAGGCCTACCTCCGCTGCGGTGAGCGGCCTGTCGAGATGCATGTAGAGCTCGAGCCGCTGGAGCCCGGTCGCCTTGCCGAGCAGAAGCTCCGCCTCACGCCGCGGCGTCTCTGCTCCCCTGGCCGCGAGATGGTCGGTCGTGCGGCGCAGCACCTCCCCGACGGTGAGCCCGCCGGCGGCAGCGCTCACACGCCCGCGGCCTCGAGCGAGAGCCGCCGGTCCTCCGCCTGCAGCGTCTCCGTGAACTCGGACAGGTCGCCCTCGAGGATCTGGTCGAGCTGGTGCACCGTCAGCTTGACCCGGTGGTCCGTGAGCCGGTTCTCGGGGTAGTTGTAGGTGCGGATCTTCTCGGCACGCTCGCCGGTGCCGATCTGCGAGCGCCGCTGGGCGGAGAGCTCGGCCTGCTGGCGCTCGCGCTCGAGCTCGTAGAGCCTCGCGCGGAGCACGCGCATCGCCTTCTGACGGTTCTGCAGCTGCGACTTCTCGTCCTGCATGGCGACGACGAGCCCCGTCGGGAGGTGGGTTATGCGGACGGCGGAGTCGGTCGTATTGACGCTCTGGCCACCCGGCCCCGTGGAGCGGTAGACGTCGATCTTGAGCTCGTTCTCGTTGATCTCCACCTCGACCTCCTCCACCTCGGGCATCACGGCGACGGTCGCTGTGGACGTGTGGATCCGGCCCTGCGACTCGGTCTCCGGCACCCGCTGCACACGGTGCGTGCCGGCTTCGTACTTGTAGACGGAGTAGGCACCGTCGCCCTTGACCGAGAACACGACCTCCTTGAAGCCGCCCGACTCGTTTCCGTTCGCGGAGAGGGTCTCGGTGCGGAAACCACGGCGCTCCGCGTACCGGGTCAGCATCCGGAAGACGTCGCCCGCCCAAAGCGCCGCCTCGTCACCACCGACGCCTTGCCGAATCTCGACGATCACATCCTTCGCGTCTGCCGGGTCGCGCTCGACGAGGGCGGCCTTCAGCTCCTCCTCGAGGCTCGCCACGTCCGCCTCGAGGTCGCCCGCGAGCGAGGCGAGCTCGGGGTCGGCGCGCGCGTCGACGAGGTCGGCGCGGGCAGCCTGCCACTGCACCGCGAGGCGATGCGGCTCCTCGAGCTCCTTGAGCCGGCGTCCCACCTCTGCCGCCTCGCGATGGTCGTTGTAGACGGACGGGTCCGAGAGTCGCGCCTGCAGGTCGGCGTACGACCGCTCGAGCTCGTCGACGAGTGACTCGATCCCGGACATGGCGCGGATGGTAACCGCGCTCTCCTTGCCGCCCGCCGCGCTAGCCGAAGGTGGCGGTGACCGTGATCTCGGGCACACCCGCGAGCGCCTGCGAGACCGGGCACCCCGTCCGCGCACCCTCGGCTGCCTCGGCGAACGCTGCAGCGTCGATCCCGGGCACCTCACCGTGGACGACGAGGGCGATCTTCGTGATTCCCGTGCCCGGTACGAAGGTGACCGTCGCCGTCGCCTCGAGCACGTCGGGCGGCGTTCCCGCCTGGGCGAGCGCGTGCGCGAGCGCCATCGAGAAACACGCCGAGTGCGCGGCCGCGAGAAGCTCCTCCGGGCTCGTCTTCCCGTTCGGCTCCTCGGCGCGCGAGGCCCAGGTGACCGGCAGCGCGCCGAAGGCGCCGCTGCCGGCGGCCGCGATCGCGCCGGAGCCCTCGAACAGGGAGCCGTGCCAGGTCGTGCGGATGGTGCGGTCGGTCGCCATCGTCCAACTCTCCTCTCGTGACAGGGATGACGCGGCGCCGCCGGACCGGAGCCCGAGCCGCCGGCACGGACGTCAGTCCGGAGCTACCGACAGCATGGCAGTCACGGCAACGGTGGCGCTGGCACGAATCAACGCCGAGAAGGGGCAGCCCGCGTCTGCCTCCTCCGCCGCCTGCGCGAACGACGCCTCGTCGCAGTCCGGCACGACGCCTCGCGCCTCGATCTCCGAGTGGACGATCTGGTGGCCCTTCCCCTCGACCTCGTCCATCGTGATCGTGCAGTGGACGTCGAGTTTCGCCGGCGGCGTCCCCGCCTTCGTCAGCTCACTCGCGAGCGACATCGTGAAACAGGCACCGTGGGCGGCGGCCAGGAGCTCCTCGGGACTCGTCTTGCCCTCGGGTACGCCGATCCGACCGGCGAGCGTGAAGGGCAGCGCCTCGAACGCATGCGATGAGGCCGCCGACAGCGTCCCGGCGCCGCGCGCCACGTTGCCCTCCCACGTCAGGGTCGATTCACGAACGATTCTCGGCACTGCTCCTCCTCGGCGGGTCGACGGCGAACGGAAGGGAGACTACGCCATCACCTCGACCCGCGACTCGGCCTGCAACTCCTTGTCGCTCTCGGCCTGCTCGACGCGCATGACCTCCTTGAGCGCACGGATCGAGACCTCGATCTGGTCGAGCGACGGCTCGCGGGTCGTCAGCCGCTGCAGCCAGAGGCCCGGCGCGAGCAGCGTCATCAGGATGCGATTGCCCTGGTGCTTGCCCGCGAAACGGATCAGCTCGTAGGCGAGCCCGGCGATGACCGGCAGGAGCAGGATCCGGCTCAGGATCAGCCAGTACCAGACGGGCCGCCCGACGAACGCGAAGACGAAGATGCCGATCACCATCACCCAGAGCAAAAAGGCCGTTCCGCAACGCGGGTGGATCAGGCTGAATTTCTGCACGTTCTCCGGTGTCAACTCGGAGCCGCCCTCGAGAGCGTTGATCGCCTTGTGCTCGGCGCCGTGGTACTGGAAGACCCGCTTCAGGTCGGGCAGGAGCCCGATCAGGACGATGTAGCCGATGAAGACCGAGACGCGGATCGCGCCCTCGATCACGACGAACCACGTCGTGCTGCTGATCGGCAGCAGGTCGGTGATCACCGCCGGGCCGACCTTGAAGAGCATCAGCGCGAATCCGATCGCGATCACGAACGAGAAGATGATCTGGCCGCGGGAGATCTCGGTCGGAACCTCGCGTGGCCCCTCGGAGCCCTCCTCCCCGTCCTCCGACTGCTCG
This sequence comes from uncultured Gaiellales bacterium, assembly GCA_964581085.1. Classification (GTDB taxonomy): domain Bacteria; phylum Actinomycetota; class Thermoleophilia; order Gaiellales; family Gaiellaceae; genus Gaiella. The sequence goes on from CAZOMP010000018.1 coordinate 21,674, forward strand.
TGCATCGCGAAGTTGGCCGAGATCGCGAGCGCGCGGAAGCCGATCGCAAGCGACTCGCCGAGGGCGACGACGCCGCGGATCACGGGCAGCCGCCAGAGCCGGTGGCGCTGCATCGGGGAAGTGACGGCCTGCGTCACCTCGACGACATCGCCCTGTGGGGTGCGGACGGCGACGGACCACACGGCAGGGCCGCGCATCATCACGCCCTCGAGGACAGCCTGCCCCCCGTAGGAAACCGGCATTGGCTAGCGGCGGGCTGCGCCGGCCTTCTCGAGGCGGCGCTGGAACCGCTCGACCCGGCCGCCGGAGTCCATCAGCTTCTGCTTGCCCGTGTAGAACGGGTGACAGGCCGAGCACACCTCGACGTGGAGCTCCGACCTGGTGGACCGGGTCGTGAACTCGTTCCCGCAGGAACAGGTGACATGCGCAATGACGTACTCGGGATGGATCTCTGCCTTCATGGTCGCGTCAGGATAGCAGAGGCAATCTCGGCACTCACGTTGCCTCCCGAGACAATCGAGACGATCCGCTCACCGGTCACCTTGCCCGCCATGATGGCCGCCGTCGCTGCCGCCCCACCCGGCTCCGTGGCGAGCTTGGCACGGCCGTAGAGGAAGCGGAACGCCTCTTCGATCTCGTCCTCCGTGACGAGGATCGGCTCGACATCGAGGGCGGTGCAGAGCTCGATCGGGATCCGGCCGGCGATCGGCGCCGTCAGCGCGTCCGCGATCGTTGCGGGGGTCACCGGCACCGGCTCCCCCGTCGCGAGCCCGAGCGCGAGCGCGTTCGACCGCTCCGGCTCGACCGCGACGACGCGAACACCGGCCGGGACGCACACCGCGGCGATCCCGGAGACGAGACCGCCGCCGCCACTCGCGACGACGATCGTGTCGGTGTCGGGGATGTCCTCGATGACCTCGAGCCCGACGGTGCCGGCGCCGGCGACGACGAGCGGATCGTCGAAGGGGTGCACGAGGACGCGGCCGGTCTCCGCCTCGAGCTCACGCAGCCGCTCGAACGCCTCTCCGGGGCCTGCCGCGGTGAGGTCGACCTCGGCGCCGTAGCCGCGCGTGGCGTCGATCTTCGCCCGGCTCGCACCCTGCCACATGACGACGAGGGCGCCGATCCCTTCGGTCGCAGCTGCCCACGCGAGCGCCTGGGCGTGGTTCCCCGCCGAGACGCTGATCACGCCGCGGGCCCGCTCCTCGGGCGAGAGCGCCCGCACGCGGGCAAGCGCACCACGCGCCTTGAACGAGCCGGTGCGCTGGAAGAGCTCCGCCTTCAGGTGAACGCCCGGCCCAAGGCTGCGGCAGCTGAACATCGGCGTCCGGTGGACGTCACCTGCGATCGTCGCTGCGGCGCGGCGGACGTCGTCGGGTGTGACCGGCAGCGTCGCCATGGCGGGATCGTAGTGCGCCGGGCCAGGATGTACGTCACACTCGGGCGGTGGCCGACAGCGACCGCCTCCCCGTCCAGCTCGCCGTCAGCGACGACCTGCAGCGATCACGGGTCACGGTCTGCTTCCGTATCTTCCTGGCCATCCCGCACCTCGTCTTCGTCGCCGCGTGGGGGATGGCAGCCTTCCTCGTCTCGTTCATCCTCTGGCTCGCATTGCTCTTCGAAGGACGGGCGCCGCCGTCGCTGCAGGGTTTCGTCGCCTCCTACGTCCGCTATGCCGCCCACGTGGGCGCCTACGTCCACCTCGCCGCTTCCCCGTTTCCCCGCTTCGCCGGCGCCTCTGCCTATCCGGTCGACGTGGAGATCACCGCAGCGCGAAGCCAGTCGCGCAAGAGCGTCGGCTTCAGGATCTTCCTCGTCCTGCCGGCGCTCGTGCTCGCCTCGGTGCTCGGCGGCGACGGCATCTCGAGCGTGTTCGCGTGGATCGCCCGTACCGACGAAGGAGGCTACGGCGGCTACGGAGGAGGATCCGGCTTCGCGGGCGCCGCTGCAGCTGCGGCCTTGCTCGTCTGGTTCGCAGCGATGGCTCGCGGCCGCGCACCGCAGGGGCTCCGGGACCTCATCGCCTACACGATCGGGTACGCCGCACAGGTGGTCGCGTACGCCCTGCTCGTCACGGACCGCTATCCGACGACCGATCCGGCCAAGGTCCTCCTCGGGGCCGAGCTGCCGCAGCACCCGGTGCGGCTCGACCTTCACGACGAGCTGCACCGCTCTCGCCTGACCGTCTTCTTCCGCCTCTTGCTCGCATTCCCACACCTCGTCTGGCTCACGCTCTGGACGCTCGTCGTGCTGCCGGCGACCGTCGTCGCCTGGTTCGCCGCGCTCGTGGGCGGGCGCGTACCGCAGCCGCTGCACCGGTTCATCGCCGCCTGGATCCGCTACGCCGCACACGTGACGGCGTTTCTCTACCTCGTCGGTGGCCCGTTTCCCGGCTTCGTCGGCGCGGCGGGCAGCTACCCGGTCGACATCCAGCTCGACCCGGCGGAGCGGCAGCCCCGGCTCGTCACGCTCTTCCGGGCTGTGCTCGTCATTCCGGCACTCGTCGTCTCGGGCGCCCTCGGCGCCGTCCTGCTCGTCGTGGCGGTGCTCGGTTGGTGGGCGGCGCTCTGCACCGGGCGGATGCCGGAGGGTCTGCGAAACCTCGGCGCCGTCTCGGTCCGCTACGCGGGTCAGGTGAACGCCTACCTCTTCCTCGTCACGCCGAGGTACCCGTATGCCTGCCCGGCCGTCCGCGATCGGCCGCGTCATCACCAGCTCGCGCTGGAGCTCTACCCGACACTCCCGGCCGCACCCGCGCCCGGAATCGAGGGCGCCTGAGCAGGTCGCTCAAGCTCGTGCTCGCTGCCGTGGGCGCCGCCCTCTGGCTCCTCTGCGCCTCGCTCCTGCTCCGCACGGCAGTGCCGTCGGGGCTGCGCCTCCCCCACGTCGACATCGACGCCGTCTTCGGCGCGACGGTCGTGCAGAAGGCTGCCCACGTAGAGCGGTTCTTCCTCGCCACCTGGGTGGCCGAGCAGGTCGCCCTCCTGGCGACCCTCTGGGTCTACGCGAAGCGCGGGCCGGGGCTCGCCCGCGAGTCGGCCGCCGGCCCGATCGGCACGGGAATGCTGCTCGGCATGCTCGGTCTCGGCATCGTCTGGCTCGTCCAGCTCCCGTTCACGCTGCTCGACGTGTGGTGGGCGCGGAGGTACCACCTCACGGAGTCGGGCTACCTCGAATGGGCGTTCGAGCACTGGTTCGAGCTCGGCGGCACGTTCGTCGCGGTCTCGCTCGCGCTGCTCGTCGTGATGTTCCTCGCCCGGCGGCTCGGCGAGTGGTGGTGGATTCCCGGCGCCGCCGCCTTCGTCGCGATCGGTGCCGTCTTCGCGTTCGCACAGCCGTACCTCGTCACGACCCATCCGCTCCGCGACCCGGAGCTGCAGGCCGCCGCGACTCGGTTCGAGCGCGCACAGGGTGTCTCGCGGATCCCCGTCTCGGTCGAGGACGTCAGCGGCACGACGAGCCAGGCGAATGCCTACGCGGTCGGGTTCGGGCCTTCGCGCAAGGTCGTCCTCTGGAGCACGATGCTCGGAGGGCGGTTCACGACCCCCGAGGTCGAGGTCGTGCTGGCCCACGAGATCGGCCACCAGTCGAGCGACCACATCCCGAAGGCGGTCGCCTGGTTCGCACTCTTTGCGCTCCCCGGCGCCTGGATCCTGATGCGCGCCACGCGCCGCCGCGGCGGCATGGGCGTGCCGGCTGCGGTGCCGCTGGCGCTGTTCGTCGTCGCGGTGATCCAGCTCGGCGCCGGACCCGCCCAGGCCTGGATCAGCCGCCGGATGGAGGCCGAGGCAGACTGGAAGGCGCTGCAGACGACCCGCGACCCCGCAGCAGCACGCGGGCTCTTCGTCGGGTTCGGGCGTACCGATCTCGCCAACCCGAGCCCGCCGCTCTGGGCGCACGTCCTGCTCGACAGCCATCCGACGCTCGAGCAGCGCGTCGCGATGGCGGACGCGTGGGCCCGGCGCAACCGGTAGCGACTACGTGAGGACGTACTCGGGTCCCGAGCCGCCCTCGGGGGGTGTCAGGCGACCGCCGCGGGCGGTGATGGCGCCGCACTGGACGCAGTTCGACGGCGTCAGCTTCACCTCGACGGTGCCGTCGTCGAACTCCTCACCGACCTCGTAGACCTGCGCCGGGCACATCCACGCCCACATCTCGGCGACGTCGCGCGGCACGCGCTGCTCGATCCGGAGGTGACTCGGCTGGTCGTCGCGCGTGCGGTTGCCCGAAGCGAAGACCGAGGACAGCTTGTCGAAGGTGAGCACGCCGTCCGCGGCCGGATAGCGCCCGGCGCGGCCGCTGCGCAGGAGCGGCGCCGTCGCGTCCGGCTCGGTGTGCAACTCCTTCGGCGGAAAGTGCCCCTTCGAGACGGTCATCGCACTCGCGAGGCCACCGCCGACGAAGAAGCCCTTCTCGAACGCCTGTCGCATGTTGCGCACCTGTTTCAGGCTCTTGCCCAGGTAGCCGTCGCGGATCTCGGCGTCGTAGGCGTCGAAGGCGCCGATCCGACCCGGGTTCTCGCCGCGCTGGAGGGAGCGATAGGCAGCCTCGGCGGCGAGCCGGCCCGACTCGATCGCGTAGTGGACGCCCTTGAGTCGTGCCACGTCGACGAGCCCGGCACTCTCGCCGGCGAGCAGGAGTCCCGGTGCACCGAACCGCGTGGGTAGGGCATGCCAGCCGCCGCTCGTGATCGTCTTCGCTCCCCAGGCGACGCGCTCACCGCCGTCGAGGATCTTGCGGAGAAACGGATGCGTCTTGAACTCCTGCAGGAGGTCGTGCGCCGACAGCTCGACGTCGCGGTAGTCGAGACCGATCACGAAGCCGAGCGAGACCATCTCCTCGCCCATCGGGTAGAGCCAGGAGCCGCCGAACTCACGGTACTTCGCCGGTTTGCGGAGCGGCCAGCCGAGCGTGTGGACGATCCTCGTCAACGGCTTCGGGACGCGCCAGACCTCCTTCACCCCGAGCTCCCAGATCTGCGGCTCGCGACCCTGCAGGCCGAACCAGTCGAGCGCGGCGCCGGTGAGGTGGCCGGCAGTGCCCTCGGCGAGTACCGTCACCTTCGCCACGATGTCCGAGCCCGGCTCGAAGTTCGGCAGCGGCTCGTTCTCCCGGCTGCGACCCTTGTCGCCGCTCCTGATCCCGACCACGCGCCCGTGCTCGACGAGGAGCCGGTCGGCCGACGTCTCGGGCAGCAGGAAGATGCCGCTGCCCTCGGCGAGCTCCGAGAGGTAACGCGACATCTGCGCGACCGAGACGATCCAGTTGCCGTGGTTGCGGAGCGTCGGTGGCGGCGGGATCCGCAGTGCACGCCGGCGCGTCAGCAGGAAGACGCCCTCGCCGGGCACCTCGCCGTAGGTCGGGAGCGCGTCGAGCTGTTCGGGGCGTCCCTTGAAGAGCCTCCTGACCGCACGCGGGTTCATGACGGCGCCGGAGAGGAGGTGCGAGCCCGGCGCCTTCCCCTTGTCGACGAGCGCGACCGGTACCTCGCCGAGCTGTTCGGCCAGGGCCGGGTCTTCTTCGAGTAGTTGCCCGAGCCGCACGGCACACGCGAGGCCGGCCGGGCCGCCGCCGACGATCAGGATCCCCACCTCGATGCGCTCGTCGGGCGCGTCGGTCGGAGCGGCGATCACCTCGGCCGTCGAGAACGGTGGCGGATAGTCGGCGGCACGGACGGCGCCGTAGGAGGATCTCGCCACGAGGGCTATCCCCTGCGGGCACGAACGAGCTCGGCGAGCTTGGGGGCGATCTGGTTCAGGTCGCCGACGATGCCGTAGTCGGCGAAGTCGAAGATCGGAGCGTTCGTATCCTTGTTGACCGCGACGATCGTGCCCGAGTTCTGCATCCCGACCTTGTGCTGGATCGCACCGGAGATGCCGAGGGCGATGTAGAGCTTCGGCGAGACCGACTTTCCCGTCTGGCCGACCTGGGTCGCGTACGGGTACCACCCGGCATCGACGACGGCGCGGGTTGCGGCAACGGCACCGCCGAGGGCGTCGGCGAGCTCCTCGGCAAGCCTGAAGCCGTCGGCGCTGCCGAGACCCCGGCCTCCCGCGACGATGATCTCGGCGTCCTCGATCGAGGGGCCGCTCGCCTGCTCCTGCGCGCGTTCGACGAGACGGGCCGCCGTGGAGAACTCCTGTGGGGTCACCTGCACGGCCTCGACCGTCGCGCTGCCACCCGTCTCGACCGGCTCGAAGGCACCCGAACGGACGAGCGCCAGCCGCGGCGTCGAGGTCCAGGCGACGTCGACGAGCACGGTGTCGCCGAGCGCCGGCCGCTTCGCGACGAGTGCGCCGCCCTCGATCGCGAGCTCGGTCAGATCCCAGTTCAGCCCTGCATCGAGACGCGCGGCGAGGCCGGCGGCGACATCGGAGGAGAGCACCGAGGCCGCGAAGAGCACGTTCTCGGCACCCGCAGCGCCGACGACTGCCTCGAGCGCATCGACGCGCGGCTGTGGCAGCGGCGCCTCGAAGGCCGGGTCGTCGACGACGTAGACCTTCGCTGCACCGTGTGCTCCCGCGCCGGCGGCGAGATCCGAGACGCCGCTGCCGACGAGGACGCCTGCGACGTCACCACCGAGCGCAGCGGCGCGCGCGAGCACGCCGAGCGCGCCCTTCTGAATCGCACCGTCGTGGTGCTCGAGGAAGACGAGCGTCGTCACAGGAGCTTCCGCTCTGAGAGCCAGTCCACGAGCTTCTCCGCCGCCGAACCGTCGTCCTCGACCTTCACCTGGCCGCCCTTGGGCGGTGGGGGAGCGATCGCGGTCACGGTGGTACGTGAACCTGCCGTTCCGGCGCGGGCCGGCTCGACGTCGAGCTCGACGAGTCCGAGCACCTCGGTTGGCTTCGACTTCGCCCCCATGATCCCCTTGAGCGACGGGTAGCGCGGCTCGTTGATCGCATCCGAGACGGCGACGATCGCCGGGAGTGGTGCGGAGATCACGTCGTAGCCGAACTCGGTCTGGCGCTTTCCCGTCACCGAGGAGCCGTCGACGGTCAGCTCCGCCACCTGTGAGACCATGGGACGCCGGAGGCGGTCGGCGACGGCAGCCCAGAGCACTGCGCCGTCCGAGTCCGACGACTGCTGGCCGAAGAGGATGAGGTCGGCCGCCTCCCGAGCGAGTGCTGCCGCCAGGATGTGACTCGTCGCCACGAGGTCGGATCCGGCGGCGCCCTCGTCGGAGACGAGAACGGCCCGGTCGGCTCCCATCGCGAGCGCCTTGCGCAGCGAGTCGGCCGCCTTCACGGGACCGACAGACGCGATCACGACCTCGCCGCCCTGCGCATCCCTGACGCGCAGCGCCTCCTCGACCGCGTTCAGGTCGGTCGCGTTGAGCGCGCCCTCGCCCGAGCGGTCGAGCCGCTTCGTGGCGGGGTCGAGGCGCCGCACGGACGTCGCGTCGGGGACCTGCTTCACACAGACGACGAGCTTCACGGTGAGAGCCTATCGCGGCCACGCAGCCACAAGGCGGAGAACCTCCACGGAAGGCTCCGGCCGTCGGGCTCTGGTAAGGTCGGGCCGGCCCTCGAGCCCTTACCGAGACGGCATGGCCGACTCCACGCCAGGATGGGAACCCGCCCGACGACAGCCCGAGGATCGCTCGTCCTCTTCCTGCTCACCCTCGTGGGCCTCGTCGCGGCAGCCTGCGCGAGCGCACTCAACAGTCCGGACGGAGCGGCACCGAAGACCCGCGCCTCGATCGTCTTCCCCCTCGTCGGGCCGGCGACCTACTTCGACGACTTCGGCCAGCCGCGGGCGCAAGGGTCGCACGAGGGCATCGACATCCTCACCTCCTGGCGTTCGCCGGCCGTCGCAGCAGAAGCCGGGAAGATCAAGTTCTGGACGACATCCGCACGCGCGGGCTGCATGCTCTACCTCTACGGCGAGAGCGGCACGACCTACCTCTACATCCACCTCAACAACGACCTCACGGCGAAGCGCGACAACAAGGGCGCATGCGTGCCGGGAGTCGCCTACGCCGCCGGACTCAGGAGCGGTGCCCGGGTCAGGGCGGGTCAGCAGATCGCCTACAACGGGGACTCGGGCGATGCCGAGGGCATCTATCACCTCCATTTCGAGGTGCATCCGAAGGACGGCGATGGGGTCGATCCGTTCCCGTTCCTGAACGAGGCGAGAAAGCTGCTCTTCCCGCTCCCCGCCAGGTCTGCGAAGGCCGTGATGCTCGGCCTCCGAGGCATCCCGGTGTCTGCCGGAGGAGGCGTGCTCGAACTGTCGGTGTCAGCCGTCCGCGTCTGGCCCGGCGGCTCGTGGCTGCAGGTACCTCGGCGGTCCGTCGAGCTCACCGTCCCGGAAGACGCCCTACTCGACCAGTCGGTGGCAACGCAGATCGTCTCACCCACTCGCCGCACGCTCAGCTCCCGTTCGGTGGTGCCCCTCGTCGTCTTCACGCGACCCGTCAAGCCGACCGCCGGGGTGACCGAGGGTGCACCCGGGACGCTCTCGGTCGATCGGATGACGATCGGCTGAGATGACGGGGACGGAGCAGCCGCAGACCAGGCTCCCGCGGCGATCCGTGGCCTACGGTGTGCCGACGGTGTCGCGAAGGAAGTCGACGATCTCCCCTGTCGGGGCCCCGGGCGTGAAGATCGCCGCGACGCCCGCGGTCTTCAGCTCCGCGGCATCCTCCGCCGGGATCGTCCCACCGAGGACGACGAGCACGTCTTCCGCCCCGCGCGCCCGCAGGCCGTCGAGCACACGCGGCACGAGCGTCATGTGGGCGCCCGACAGGATCGAAAGGCCAACCGCATCCGCATCTTCCTGGATCGCGGCCTCGACGATCTGCTCCGGTGTCTGATGGAGACCCGTGTAGATCACCTCCATCCCCGCGTCCCGCAACGCCCGGGCGATCACCTTGGCGCCGCGGTCGTGCCCGTCGAGCCCGGGCTTGCCGATCACGACCCGTATCGTCCGATTCACATGGGGAGTATAGGTCGGTGAAATTCACGGTCGTCGGCTCCTCGCCCGCCTGGCCCAACCCGGGTAGCGCCCACTCCGGCTACATCCTCGAGCACGGGCAGGGACGACTGCTCGTCGACTGCGGCCCCGGCGTCCTCGGCCGCTTGCGGGCACTCGAGGGCTGGCCGCGCGTGGACGCCATCGCCATCACCCACTTCCACCTCGACCACTGGGGCGACCTCGTGCCGTGGGTCTGGGGGGCGATGTACCGCGCCGGCGGCGTCGCCATCGACGACCGGCCGGAGTTGTGGGTTCACGCCGGTGGGCGCGACGTGCTCGAGCAGTTCGGCGAGCGGTTCGGCTTCCGAGACATGTTCGACCGAGTCTTCACCGTGCGCGAGTACGGCCCCGACGAGCCGTTCATGGCGGCAGGCATCGAGGTGAGGGCGGCGCGGCTCCCTCACTACCGGCTCGAGACGTACGGCTTCCGGTTCGCCGCCGACGGCACGACGATCGCGTACTCCGGAGACACGGGCCCGAGCGGAAATCTCGCCGAGCTCGCCCGCGGCAGCGATCTATTCGTCTGCGAGGCGACGCTGCTGCACGGCGAGGACGACGGGCTCCCGCGCGGACACCTCAGCGTCGACGAAGCACTCGCCGCCGCCGGGGCCGCGGGAACGCGCCGCGTCCTGCTGACGCACCGTCCCTCCGAGCTGCCCGTTCCCGAGGGGGTCGAGCTCGCCTACGACGGTCTCGAGCTCGAGCTCTAGAACGCGTTTTCATCCTGAAACGCGTGCTTTGTGCCGCTCGAGCGCTTCGCGGTGCGCCGCCTCGGCGCGCCGCAGCCGACGCCGCTCGTTGAGGACGAGGAAGAGCGGCAGCAGGAAGACAGCACCGATGAAGCAGAGCGGCACGAGCGCCCAGACGACCGGCACCCCGTTGTGGCCGCGAACCCTGGCAAGCGCAGCTTCGACACCTGCCCTGTGCTCGTCCTGCACGAGCGCGTCGGAGACGCCGTTGGGTACCCAGGAGTAGACGAGCCAACGATCCTCCTTCGCCGCGGGCACTCGCTTGAACTCGATCGTGAACGACTTGCGGTAGAGCCCACTGTTGCGCGCAGGCTCGAGGACGACGTCGGCGGCGACGTCGTTCGCATACGACCAGTCGAGGTGCCACTCGACGATGCCGACTGCAGGAAACGGCACCACGGGGATCGCCCCGGTCCGCCACTGGCGCCGTGACAGCCCCTGCTTGAGATTCGGATGAACGAGCCTCCAGGAGGCGTCCAGCTGCTTGCGACGGACGGCCGTGCGGACGAACTCGGACGTCACACCGATCAACTGCCGGCGGAGCTTCGCCGTCGGCTTGACCGCGGCCGGCTCGGCGGCCGGCACGTCGGCCGGCACGTTCCGGAAGACCTCGGGCTGACGATGGGCCTCCGGAAGCAGCACGACGGCAGCGGTGACGCCGACCACGAGGGCCCCGCCGACGCAGATCCAGATCAGCCGGCGCCGCATCCGCGGAGACCGCCAGCCGTGCATACGGGTTCAGCTACCGCCGCGGAAGGTGCCGTCCGGCACTTCGGCCGATCCCCGCGGCACCCAGTTGTCGACGAGCCAGCGTGCGTTTTCGCCCTTGCCGAACCGCTTCAGGTTGATGAAAAAGATCTGGCTCTTGACGCCGGTCTTCGGCTTCGCGAGCAGTGCCACCTCCATCAGGATGTCGTTGGGGTGCGCGTAGTCGACCTTGAAGGGGGCGAGGTAGAGGTCGTCCATCGGGAACGGGATCACGGCGATGTTCCCGGTCTGCCACTCCTTGAGGCTCATGCCCTGCTTGATCTGCGGGCCGACGAGCCGATACGCCTGCGTGAGGTCCTTCCGTGCCACGGCGGTGACGATGAATTTCTTCGCCACCTCGCGCGCCTCGGCAGGCACCTTGATCGTCTTCTCCGGCTTCGTCATGTCCACGGCGGGCTGATTGGAGAAGTGCTGCGGCGCCGGGTCCTTGCCACCGAAGACGACGGCGAGCAGGACGAAGAAGGCGACGAACCCGGCGACGCCCGCCGCCCACGGCAGCGCCTTGCGCCACAAGGGGACGTGGCGCGTGGCCTTCGAAGGACGGGGGCTCCAGGCAGTCGAACTCATGTCGCCGTGAATCGTAGACGCCGAAGCGGGCGCAATTGTTGGCCGGAGGTTGACTCCTCCAGACCGCCAGACACGCGGCGAGGGGCCGCTCGGGCCCCTCGCGCTGCTGTCGGTTCGCACACTCCTGAGCCGAGCGGGGGCGGCGTGCCGCATGCGCTGCCACCCGCTCTCAGGGACGCACGCTAGTCACCCGGATCGGGGACGACAATCCTCCATTCGAGGGATCCGATCACCCTCCACGGCGTGGCTCGACCGGACGCAGCGACCGGCCGTCTACCTCCGAACGAGCAGCCCGGTAGGCGCGCGCCTCCTCGACGAGCGCTCCGAAGAGGCGCTTGTCGTCCTCCTCCATCTCCGGGTGCCAGAGCACCCCGACCGCGAACCGCTTCGACGGGTCCTCGAGACCCTCGAGCGAGCCGTCCTCTGCATGGGCGCTCTCGACGAGCCCCTCACCCACCCGGCCGACCCCCTGATGGTGGCTCGACCGGACCGACCCGTGTTGCGAGCCGAGGATCGACTCGAGCCGCGTGCCTGCCGTGATCTCGACCGGGTGCTCCGAGAAGACGCCGAGCGTTTCCCGATGGCCTTCGTGACCGACCTGTGCCGGGAGGTCCTGGACGAGGTCGCCGCCCCTCAGGACGTTCAGCAACTGGAAACCGCGGCAGATCGCGAGCACCGGCATGTCGCGCTCGAGGGCGGCAGCGAGGAGCACGAGCTCGCCGGCGTCGCGGCGGGGCTGCGGCGGATCGGTGACGGGGCTCCGTTCGGCGCCGTACCGCGCCGGATCGATGTCGATCCCACCGGAGAAGATGATCCCGTCGAGGACGGCGAGCGTCTCCTCGACCGCCTCCTCGCTCGGCGGCACGATGAGCGCCCGGCCGCCGACGCGCTCCACCGACTCGACGTAGAAGAGCGGCACGAGCGCCGCGGGAAGATCCCAGGCGCCCCACCGTGCAGGCTGCGCATACGAGGTGATGCCGATAATCGGGCGGCCGGCGGAGGTCACGTCGTCAGGCTAGCCGCGCTCGTAGTAGCGGCTGCGCTCCCAGTCGGTCACGAAGGCGTCGTAGAGCGACTGCTCCGTGCGCGCGTAGGTGAGGTAATGATCGACGACCTGATCGCCGAAGGCGTCGCGCGCCATCGTGCCGCCCTCGAGCGCAGCTACCGCCTCGCGCAGCGTCGACGGGAAGCGTTTCGCATCCGACTCGTAGGCGTTGCCCTCGAGCGCCGGCGGCAGCTCGAGCTCCTGCTCGATCCCGTACAGACCGGCGGCGATTACCGCCGCGAAGGCGAGGTAGGGGTTGGCGTCGCCACCCGGAATCCGGGTCTCGCTTCGCCGCGCGGCACCACGGCCGACGACGCGGAAGCCGCACGTCCGGTTGTCGTTCCCCCAGGCCAGCGTCGTCGGCGCCCACGACCCCGCCGCGAACCGCTTGTAGGAGTTGATCGTCGGCGCCAGGAAGATGGCGAGCTCCTCGAAACAGGCGATCTGGCCGGCAAGCCAGCGGGAGAAGAGGGACTCGTCCTCTGCAAAGCACGCTGTCCCGTCGCGCCAGAGCGACGAGTGAATGTGGCAGGAGTTGCCGATCCAGTCCTGGAACGGCTTCGCCATGAACGTGATCGAGCAGCCGTTCAGGAACGCGATCTCCTTGGCACCGTTCTTGTAGATCGTGTGGTTGTCCGCCATCGTGAGGGCGTCGGCGAAGCGGAAGTTGACCTCCTGCTGCCCCGGCCATGCCTCGCCCTTCGACGTCTCGACGCGCATCCCGGCCGCGTGCATGCCGTTCCGGATCTGGCGCAACAGCGGCTCGTCGTAGGTCGAGGCGAGAATGTGGTAGTCGAGGATGTACGGCACCGACGGCGTCAGGCCCGTGTATCCCTTCGCATGAGCCTCGGCGAAGGTCTCGCGGAGGAGATAGAACTCGAGCTCGCTTCCCAGCATCGGAACGAAGCCGAGCGCCGCCGCCCGCGCGACCTGGGCCTGCAGCACCTGCCGCGGTGAGGGCTTGACAGGGCTCCCGTCGTGCCACTGCACGTCGCCGAGTACGAGCGCCGTCGCCTCGAGCCACGGAATCTGCCGCAGCGTCGCCATGTCGGGACGCACGTCGAAGTCACCGTACCCCTGCTCCCAGCTCGCGATCTCATAGCCGGGTACCGGATCCATCTCCATCTCGAGAGCGAGCAGGTAGTTGCAGCCTTCGACCCCGTGCCCGGCATCCATCTCGTCGAGGAAGAACTCGGCGTGGAGCCGCTTGCCGAGCAGTCGGCCCTGCATGTCGGTGAAGGCGACGACGACCGTGTCGATCGCTCCCGCCTCGACCTTCTCGCGTAACGCGTCCATGGTCAGCATGGACGCGATCCTACGCCGTCGCGGCAGGCAAGGTGGCGACGTGCGCGTTCGGCCGCCCCGTCCGGTAGCGCGGGTCTTGACAACGGCGCCGTTAGCTGACGTGAATACCGCAGGGGCCGGCCGCGCCTCGGAAGGCGGCCGGCCAGGTCATCGAACATGGAGGGGGCATGAGCAACACCGCGGGAACGCCGAGCAGCGCTCCGATCCACACCTCGGAGGACGAGCAGATCCTGCACCGGATGGGCTACGCCCAGGAGCTGTTCCGGGCGATGGGAGCCTTCCAGAACTTCGCCATCAGCTTCACGATCATCTCGATCCTCGCCGGCTGCCTCACGTCGTACTACATCGCGTTCCAGTGGGGCGGCCCGGTCGCGGTCACCTGGGGCTGGCTCATCGTCGGCACCTTCTGCGTCGTCGTCTCACTGGCGATGGCCGAGATCGCCTCGACCTACCCGACCGCCGGAGGGCTCTACTTCTGGGCCTCGAAGCTCGGTAGCGCCGGCTGGGGCTGGTTCACCGGCTGGTTCAACCTGGTCGGCCAGATCGCCGTCACCGCTGCCATCGGGTACGGCCTCGCGATCTTCGCGACGTCGTTGCTCGACCTCCTGTTCGGCTACACGAACACGCGCCACTCGATCTTCCTCACCTACAGCGTCGTGATGCTGATCGCAGTCCTGATCAACATCTTCGACGTGCGGATCACGGCGCTGCTCAACGCGATCTCCGCCTGGTGGCACATCGTCGGAGTCATCATCATCGTCGCCGCGCTGATCGTCGTCCCCGACCACCACCAGTCGGCGGGCTACGTCTTCGGGGAGACGATCAACAACTCGGGCTTCTCCGGTCACGGCTGGAGCAGCATCATGTTCTGGTACGTGTTCGGAATCGGGCTGCTGATGTCGCAGTACACGATCACCGGCTACGACGCATCGGCGCACATGGCCGAGGAGACGCACAACGCCCAACGGGCCGCCGCACGCGGCATCGTCATGTCGGTCGTCGTCTCCGTCATCTTCGGCTTTCTCCTCCTGCTCGCGGTGACGTTCGCGATCCCGGACACGCAGTCGGCGATCGACGCCGGCGGTAACATCGTCACCTACATCTGGCAGACGTCGATGAGCACGCACTGGGCCGAGTTCCTCCTCTTCATCGCCGTCGTGGCGCAGATGTTCTGCCTCACCGCCTCGACGACCTCGGCCTCCCGGATGATGTTCGCGTTCTCACGCGACGGAGCCGTTCCCGGGCACAGGCTCTGGCGGCACGTCTCGAAGCATCGCGTCCCGACGAACGCGGTGATCGCGATCGGTGTGCTCGCCTGGCTACTGATGGTGCCGACGTACTGGAACAACCTGGCCGGGTACCTCGTCGGTACCTCGATCGCCGTGATCGGGCTCTACATCGCCTTTGCGATCCCGATCTACCTGCGATGGCGGCTGCACGACAAGTTCGAGCGCTCGGCGTGGACGCTCGGCGACCACTACAAGTGGATCGATCCGCTCGCAATCCTCTGGATCGCGTTGATCTGCATCCTCTTCATGCTCCCGATCACGCCCGCCGGGATCCCGTTCAAGGAAGGGTTCGACTGGAACGTCGCCAACTACGCGCCGGTCACGGTGGGCGGGGCGTTCATCCTCTTTGGCGGCTGGTATCTCCTCTCGGCGAAGCGGTGGTTCAAGGGCCCGGTTCGGATGGGTACGGCGGAGGAGCTCGAGAGCCTCGAGGCACGGCAGGAAGACGCGTTCGCGCTTCCAGCCGACACGCAGTACGAGACGTAGTCGCGGTTTCGAGGGGTCGGGTCTTCCACGCGCACCGGCGGCAGACCCGGCCCCGACCTCTCACCCGACCCAGGCGCCGCCGTTCTGGTCGATCGCCTGGCCGGTGACATTGCGCGCATCGGGCGAGAGCAGCCAGCTGACGGTGCCGGCGATGTCGTCTGGCTGTGACATCCGACCGAGCGGGACGGCGTCCATCGCGGCGCGGTAGGCATCGGCCCGCGATCCGCCCGTCGAGGCTGCGATTCCGTCGAGCCCGCTCCAGGCCATGTCGGTGTCGACCCAACCGGGGCAGATCGCGTTCACCTGCACGTTGTCGTCCGCCAGCTCCGCCGCGAACGAGCGTACGAGCCCGAGTAGACCCGCCTTCGAGGCGCTGTAACCCGTGTACTCCGGCACGGCTATCCGAGCGAGGATCGACGACAGGACGACGATGTGCCGCGCCTCGGGCCCTGGCGCGAGGTTCGCGAGCGCCGCCCGGCAGCAGTAGTAGGTGCCGCTCAGATTCGTCGCGACCAGGTCGTCGAACCGGTCCGGACCCCCGTCGACGCCGTTTGCGCCCCCCACCCCGCTGCACGCAACGAGCGCTTGCACGGGCCCGAGCTCGCGGGCCGCCTCTCTGAACGCGCGCTCGACCTTGCCGCGCTCACGGATGTCACACGAGGCGACGTGCGAGGGTTGTTCGAGCAACGCCGCCGTCGCCTGCAGCCGCTCTTGGCCGCGGGCGAGCAGTGTTACCCGCTCTCCCTCGCGGTCGAGCCGCAGCGCGATCGCGCGTCCGATTCCCGTCCCCGCCCCTGTGACGACCACGTGCCTGCCGGCCATGTCCCTCCCGTTGTCGCAAATTGCGCGAAAACCCCTTGGCCGGGACCTTGATCCCGGCGTTCGGCGCAGCATAGATTCCTGCCTGCGTCGAGCGACCGCCTTGCGTACGCCGCGCGCCTCCTCTCTTAGAGCACACGACAAATACCGCAATCTTGCCCTGCATTCAATGGAAATAATGCAAATAGCGACATTTTGTCCACGCACGTACTTGACGCGTGCCTTTCGCCTCACCTAGAGTGGTGATTGCACCGAGGTAGGAGCACCTGAGGTTGATGGTTTCCCAACCGGCAATCGCTTCGGCGGAGGTCGATCGGGATACCGGACGAAGGCGCCACCGCCCCGGTGCACTTTTTTGTGAACCGAATTTTGGGCCTGACTGTTCAACGTCGAGGTCTCGATCGTTGCGGCTACGATCATCTCTATTACAACATCATCGCAATTAGCGACATTTTTCGTGCGGACGACTTGATCTCGTCATAAACAGCGACTAGATTCCCGTGTGCACCGAACAGGGAGCACCGGAGGTTGAAGGCTCCCCGGCAGGCAGTCGCTTCGGCGGAGGTCGATCGGGAAGCTGGACGAAGGAGCCACCCATTCGGTGCATTTTTCGTTGCTCCGGAGCCGGTACGACCGTGACGCGTAGGCTCACAGGCGTGCGACGGTTGCTCGTCTTCATCAGCGTCGTCGTCTTCGTCGACACCATGCTCTTCGGGGTGATGATCCCGCTCCTACCCGGGTACGCCGATGCGTACGGGCTCGGCAAGCTCGAAGCGGGGCTCCTCTTCGGCGCCTACGGTGCGGGCGCCGTGCTGGGAGGCATTCCGGGAGGCATCCTCGCCTCGCGGATCGGCCCCAGGCGGGCCGTCCTCGCCGGCCTCGTCCTCCTCGCCCTGGCCAGCTTCGGCTTCGCGCTCGCCGCCTCCCCCCACACCCTCGAGCTCGCCCGTTTCGTCCAGGGGCTCTCGAGCACGATGACGTGGGCCGGCGCACTCGCCTGGGTGGCCACGGCCGCACCCCGAGCGCGGCGAGGACAGACGCTCGGGATCGTCTTCGGCGCCGCGGTGGCCGGCGCCATCACGGGGCCGATGTTCGGCGCCCTCGCGAAGAGCGTCTCGATCGAAGCCTCGTTCGCAGTCGTCGGGGTCGTCGGTCTGGCGCTCGGCACCGTCGCCGGACTTCAGCCGGAGGCTCCGCCGGACCGTACGCACGGGGGCAGGTGGCAAGTGGCGCTCGCCGACCGCGCGTTCCTCGGTGGGCTCTGGCTCAGCACCCTGCCGGCCTTCTTCTTCGGCGTCCTCGACGTCCTACTGCCCCTCGATCTTCACGATGCGGGCTACAGCGCTTTTGCGATCGGATCGCTGTTCGTGATCGCGGGACTCGCCGAGATCGTCGTCGGACCGTTTGCGGGACGGGTGTCGGACACCCGCGGGCGCACGTTCCCCGTGCGGATCGGGCTTGCAGTCTCCGTCGTCGCGGCAGTCGTGCTCGGCATCGTCTCGAGTCCTGTCGCCGCCATGGCGATCGCCGTCGTCGCCACCGTCTCGTTCAGCTCGCTCTACGCGCCTGGAATGGCGCTCATCTCCGACCGGGCCGAGGTAACAGGGCTCGCGATGGCGCTCGCCTTCGGGCTCATGAACTCGTCCTGGGCGCTCGGCGTCGTCCTCGGACCGGTGATCGGAGGCGCACTCGCCCAGGCGTTCGACGACTCGGTGCCGTACGCGCTCTGCGCCCTCCTCGCGGCACTGACGCTCGTCGCCCTGCGGCGTCGCAGCCGCCGCAGCGTCGTGACCGACCGCGTTGCCTGAACCCGTCAGGCTAGAAACTCCACGCCTCGACCGTCGCCTGCCAGGCGTCGGCGAACACGCCATCGGTAGTCGTCTCCGCTGCGAGCGCACGCCAGGACGCCCCCAGGCGCTCCTCGTGGGCCTCCGTCAACTCGGCGGTCGTGACACGTAGAGCAGAGGCCCGGGGCTGAGTCAGCGGCGGCCGCGCAGGCGCTCGAGCCACGACGACCGCTGGGCGGGTACCGGTGAGGCGACCGTGATCGGCGGAGTCGGCGGTGCCGCGACAGCGGCCGGCGCGGACGGCGGCGACGGCATCGGGGCTGCCTCGCCGCGACGGGCGCGGAGCCGCTCGAAGTCGCCGCGAAGCGCCGCTCCCATCTCGTGCTTGTGGCTCTGCTCGTTCACGCGCCCTCGTTCCCCGCGGCTGCCGGCTCTCCTGCCGTCCCGGTCGCAGCGGGGCTGTGCAGCTTCCACGTCAGGGCCGCTAGGCCGCCGAACACGAGGGTCGGAACGACCGTCAGGAAGCGATAGACGAGGACGGCCGCCACGACTCCAGCGTTCGAACCGCCGAACGCGACGAGTGCTGTCGTGAGACCGAGCTCGACGACACCGATCCCGCCGGGAGTGATGGGCAGCGTGCCGATGATGCGGACAAGTGCCCACGCGGCGAACGCCTCGGCTGCCGTGACCTCGGTCGAGCCAACGCCGACCGCACGGAGGCTGAGCAGGAGCAGCAGAAAGACGGTGAGGCTGCCCGCGAACGAGGTCAGGGTGAGCAGGTGCCAGCGGCGCGCGAGAAGGTCGACGGCGTCGTTGCGGAAGCGGGCGAAGCTCTCACCCGTCCAGGTGACGGCGCCTCGCCGGATCCGCGACCGCGCCCACGAGGCGAAGCGCGCCACGAAGTCTCCGACCTCGTGCGCGAGGCTGTCCGAGTAGAGCACGAGCACCATCAACACGACGACGACACCGAGTACGGCGACGCCGACGAACGCGGCCGTGCTCAGCAGGGCGGTCTCGCCGCCGTTCGCCTTCAGCACGAAGAGGGCGACCACCGGATAGACGAGGTTGACGAGCTGGTTCCAGATGCCGGTCAGGGTGACGGCCCTCGTCACCGCCGGTGCCGGAAACCTCCAGGAGCGGAGCATCCCCCACGAGCCCGCCATCCCGACGGCAGCTCCGGCCGGCGCGACGATCGAGAGGGCGGTCGAGGCCTGGGTCATGACGAGTGCCTGCCGGAAGGCAAGGCCGGGCAGCGCCACCATCCACGGCGGTGCGAACGTCGCCAGATTCAGCGCCGTCGCGGCGACGAGAGCGACGCCCCACTCCCACGTGAGCGTCGTCACGACCGCCCAGACGGAGCGGTAGTCGGCGATCTTCGGGAGCACGAACGCGAAGGTGCCGACGACGACGACTGCCGAGATGACACCGAACACGATCCGCTTGCGCCCGCTGCGCTTCGGCGTGCGCATCTCCGGTGCCCCGTCGGGCGACTCGACGCTGCTCACGCTCGGATCCACCTCTTCAAGCTAGCGCCACGTCAGACCGGATGCCGACCGCGCGATCGTCTATCGTCGCCTGCATGGAGATGCTTCGCGACGAGGAGATCATCTGGGAAGGCCACCCCACCTGGCGGGCGATGCTCTCGTTCCATGTCAAGTGGTTCGCGGTCACACTCGTCGTCTTCGGGATCCTCGTGGGAATCGACCGGATCGGGCTCAACCTGCCGACGAGCGCCATCGGGCTCGTCTTCGTGGGCGGGATCGTACTCACCATCCTGACCGGCTGGCTGGAGCGGTTCTTCACCCAGTTCGTGATCACGACGAAACGCCTCCACATCCGCCGCGGCATCCTCTCGAAGACCGAGAGCTCGACCAACGTCGACCGGATCCAGAACATCACCGTGACCCAGTCGCCCGTCGATCGGATCATGCGCGTCGGCACGATCGACTTCGACACCGCCGGGGACGAGTCGTCGGACCGGTTCGCCTTTCGGGGCGTCGACCACCCGCAGGACCTGCGCGAGCGGATCATGCACGCGCGGGACGACGAGAAGGTCGGTACGCGGCGCGACGATCAGGCTGGGCTAGCCTGATCGCAGCGTGCGCCGCATCCTCGTCTCCGCTTTCCTCATCGCCGCCGTCCTGACCTCGCTCACCGCGGCGGCGGCGCAGAGCGCCCCGGCTCACCCACGCGTGACATTCATCGGCGACTCGATCGCCGCCGCGATCGCCCTCGATGCGGCACCGCGCACCATCCTCTCCCGCGGTATCGAACTCGACCTCGAGGTCGCCGTCTGCCGCCGCCTCGTCGGCACGAGCTGCCCCTACCAGGGCAGCGCCCCACCGACCCTCGTCGACCTCGCGACGACGATCGCCGTGGCACCGACGGTGGTCGTGGCCGTGGGCTACAACGACTACGAGTCGACCTTCCCGCAGTCGATCGAGACCGCCCTCGCAGCGCTCGAGAAAGCGGGTGCCACCAAGATCCTCTGGCTGACGATGCGGGAGGAACGCGGACAGTACGAGCACATGAACGACGACCTCCAGGCGGCCGCCGCACATCATCCCGAGCTCACCCTCGTCGACTGGAACATGTACTCGCGCAGCCATCCGGACTGGTTCCAGACCGACGGTCTCCACCTCGACTACGACGGCGCCGTCGCGATGGCGACGCTCGTCCAGAAGTCGCTTCTCGCCGCCGGGGTCATCGCCGTGCCTCGGCTCGTGTCGATCACGCGGACACTGCCTGCCGGCCGGGTCGGCAAGCCGTACACGGCACGGGTGGTCGTCCGCGGCGGCGCGCCCCCGATCACCTGGAAGCTCCGCTCGGGCCGGCTCCCGCTCGGGCTCTCTCTCCGCCCCAACGGGACACTGCACGGTGCACCGAGAATCCCGGGGACGCAGACGCTGACGTTCGTCGCCCGCGACGCCGCCGGCCAGCTGCTCGTGCGGCGGGTTGCGCTCGTCGTGCGTCCGGGCGAGGGTCGGTAGCATGCCCGCGATGCCCGTCGCTATCAGCATCCTCTTCTTCCTCCCGATCATCATTCTCGGCGTCGCGCTGCTCCTGATGCTGATCCTGTTCCTGCTCGCGCGGGTGAAGAACGGGCGCTACCTGCGTCCGCTCGTGACGCAGCTCTCCCGGATCGGGTTCATGCGACGGTGGTTCAACAAGATGTCCGTCTCCGCCTACGAGCGCTCGAACCCCGAGCTCGCCGCGGCGATCAAGAAGATGCAGAGCTTCGGCGAGATCAAGACGCCCGAGCAGGCGCAGCGGGCGCTCGCCGTGATGACGCCCTCCGAGCGGAAGGCGTACATGGATCTCGTCGGGGATCAGGGGCAGCTGCCGGAGCCCGCCAACCGCGACCAGCGGCGGCGAGTCGAGCGCGGAGCGCAGGGCATGGTCGTCCAGCAGCGCCCCGGGGCCCGCGGCCGGCGGCCGAAGAAGCGCTAGCGCTTACCGGTAGCGGTAGACGATGCGACCGCGGTTGAGGTCGTACGGCGAGAGCTCCACCTTGATCCGGTCGCCCGGGTTGACCCGGATCCGGTAGCGGCGCATCTTGCCGGCCGTGTAGGCGATCAGCTCGTGCCCGTTGTCGAGGCCGACGCGGAACATCCCACTCGGGAACGCCTCGAGCACCTCGCCCTCCATCTCGATCTTCTCTTCGCTGATTGCTCTCTCCGTTCCGTCTCGGTGCGAGGGGAGCGTGCGGCCCCGGTGGGGCCGCACGACTGCCGCCTAGATCGTGACGACGTTCGTCGCCTCGGGGCCCTTCGTACCCTCGCGGGGCTCGTACTCGACCTTCGCGTTCTCGGCGAGCGTCTTGAAGCCGTCGCCCAGGATGTTGCTGTGGTGGACGAAGAGGTCCTTGCCTCCCTCGTCGGGCGCGATGAAGCCGTAGCCCTTCGCGTCGTTGAACCACTTCACGGTTCCTGTTGCCATCTCTCACACACCTCCTCTCACCCTTCACGAACGGGTGAGGGAGGCACAGTGCCTCCGGGACCGCGCTCTGAATGATCGTCTGACAGGGTAGCTGCTGGATTTCACGCCCGCCGGGGCCGTTTCTGACACCGTCTTCGGCCCGGACGCTCCCTCCGGCCGGGCGTGGAGAATGGCCGCGTGACACCGGACATGGACGCGAGCTGGCTCGCCGCACTCGGCGACGAGCTGGAGACGCCCGCGATGCAGGGGCTGCGGACGTTCCTCGTCGCCGAGCTGGCAGCCGGGCGCGGGTTCTATCCGCCGGGGCGGCTCGTCTTCAATGCCTTCCGGCTGACCCCCCTGGATGACGTCCGCGTCGTGATCCTGGGCCAGGATCCCTACCATGGTCGCGGCCAGGCGATGGGGCTCTGCTTCTCGGTTCCTCCCGGGATTCCACAGCCGCCCTCGCTTCGCAACATCTTCGCCGAGCTCGGGGCCGACCTCGGCGTGCAGCCTCCGCGCTGCGGCGATCTGACGCCGTGGGCGAGGCGTGGCGTCCTGCTCCTGAACAGCGTGCTCACCGTCTCTCCCGGCTCGCCCGCCTCCCACGCCGGGAAAGGCTGGGAGGCGTTCACCGACCGCGCGATCGCGGAGCTCTCCGCCCGTCGCGAGGGGATCGTGTTCCTCCTCTGGGGCAGGTACGCGCAGCAGAAGGGAGCCGTCGTCGACCGCTCACGCCACCACGTTCTCACCGCTGCGCATCCATCGCCGTACTCGGCAAGCAACGGGTTCTTCGGCTGCCGTCACTTCTCGCGCACGAACGAACTGCTCGCCGCCGCCGGCCGGCCCCCGCTCGACTGGAGCCTCGGCGACTAGCCGGTTCGGTCCCAGGGAAGGGCGGTGCCGTGGAACAGCGGCTCCGCGATCTCCGCGCCGAGCCTCGCGCAGACCTCCTCGTAGGCGTCGTCGAGCACGGGCGGACGCGCGACCGAGTGGGCGTCAGAGGCCGCAAGGTCGATGAGCCCGGCCTCGAGAAGAGCCCACGCCGTCCGCTCGGCGGTGGCGCCATGGCGCCCGACGAGCGACGGTGCGTTGAGGCAGAGGAGGGCGCCGCGCTCGGCGAGCGGGCGTACGGACTCCGGGTCGTCGGCAACGGCGCGGCACCGCTCGGGGTGCGCGAGCACCGCCACGAGTCCCGCCTGCTCGACCTCGCCCACCGCACGCTCGACGAGAGCGAGCGCGTCGTCGATCTCGACCCAGAAGCCGGGGAACTCGATCAGCACGCCGCTCGTCCCCTCGAGTACATCGAGGCGGGCGTCACCGTTGCGCCCCACCTCACTCGGGTAGACCTCCATCCCGCGTCGCAGATCGAGGCCCCACTCCGCCGCAGCCCGCTCTCTCATCTCTTGCAGCGAGCTCTCGAAGAGCTCGCTGCGCCTGCTCGAGCGCGGATACGAGTCCCAGGGCGCATGCGCATGCGGCGTGGCAAAGAGAATCGACGTTCCTGCCTCGTGGGCGATGCGGCACAGTCGCAGCCCGTCCTCGATCGTTGCGGCGCCGTCGTCGCCCGACGGGACGACATGGGAATGAACGTCGACGAATCCGGCCATCTAGCGACGGTAGCCGTCGCACGCCCGTAGGCCGCGCTACAACCTCGCGACGAACTCCGCGATTCGCCCGACCGCCGCCTCGAGGTTCGGCAGCGACGACGCATACGAGAGCCGGAGGTGTCCCGCCCCCTGTGCACCGAACGAGGTACCCGCGAGGAGCGCCACCCCCGCCTCGTCGAGCAGCCGGTCGGCGAGCTCCTCCTCCGAGATCGGTAGCGCGGAGACGTTGGGGAACGCGTAGAAGGCGCCGCCGGGCTCGATGCAGCGTACTCCCGGGATCGCGTTCAGGGCCGGGACGAGGTAGGCGCGGCGACGGTCGAACTCGGCCACCATCTCGGCCACCGCATCCTGCGGCCCCTCGAGGGCGGCCACGCCTGCCAGCTGGGCAAACGGCGGCACGCACGAGGTCGAATTGACGATCAGCCGTGACAGCGGATCGACGAGCTCCTGCGGCACCGCTGCGTAGCCGAGCCGCCAGCCGGTCATCGAGAATGTCTTCGAGAAGCCGTCGAGGAGAATCGTCCGCTCGAGCAGTCCCGGAATCGAGGCGATCGAGACGGCTTCGACGCCGTAGGTGATCCGCGAGTAGACCTCGTCCGTCAGCACCCAAGCCGGAGTTCGCAGGATCGCCGCCGCCGCCCGTTCGAGATCTGCAGCGGGGATCAGGCCTCCGGTCGGATTGTGCGGCGCGTTCAGGATCACGAGGCGCGTTCGCTTGGTCAGCAGCTCCTCCAGCTCGGCAGGGTCGAAGCTGAAGCCCCGCTCCTCCCGCAGAGGCAGCGGCACGGGCGTCGCACCGGCGAAACGGACGGCCGACTCGTAGATGGGGAAGCCGGGATCGGGGAATATGACCTCGTCACCCGGCCCGCACGTCGCGAGGATCGTGAAGAAGAGGAACGGCTTCGCCCCGTTGGCGACGAGAACGCGTGCCGGGTCGACGTCGATCCTCCGCGACGCAGCCAGTGATGTCGCCGCGGCCTCTCGCAGCGCGGGTAGTCCCGCCGTCTGGCAGTAGTGCGTCTCGCCGGCCCTGATCGCGGCGATCCCCGCCTCGGCCACGTGAGCCGGTGTCTCGAAGTCGGGCTCGCCGATCTCGAGGTGGATCACGTCACGGCCCGTCGCCTCGAGCGCACGTGCCCGGGCGAGCACCGCGAACGCACCCTCCGTTCCGAGGCGCCCGACGGATTCGCCGAGCCGGGGTGTGGTCGAGGTGGTCGGCATCGGTAACGACCCTAGTGCGGTGTCTCGCAACGTTCAACCGGAAACGATCGTTGCGAGACACCGCACTCCGTGTGCGCCCAGTAGGGCGGCTTCTCCAAACGATGCTCGTTCCTGTCAAGCGGATGAGGCGCCGCGCTCGCGTGATTGACTGGCGGCGTGCGAACGTCACCCGGGCTCGCTGCTTCCGATGCGCATTCGAGCCGGAACGGGCGGATCGCGATCGTCCTTGCAGCGACGGCCTGGTCGACGGCGGGACTTGCCCAGCGATCGCTCGCCGCCACGGCTGCGACCCAGGTCGCCGGACGGGCCCTGTTCGCGTTCCTGGCGCTGCTCGTGGCGGTCCTCGTCGCGGAGCGCCGTGGCACGATCGTCGCTCTGCGCTCGCTCGGACGAGACGGGGCGGCGCTCGCCTTCTTCCTCGCCGTCTCGTCGGGGACGTTCTTTCTCGCCCTCACGTACACCACCGTCGCGAACGTCCTCTTCCTCCAGGCAGCCGCACCGATGACGGCGGCCTTGCTCGGATGGCTCGTTCTCCGAGAGCCGGTCGACGGCCGGACCTGGCTCGCCATGGCACTGGCAGCCCTCGGCATCATCGTGATGGTCGTGGCCTCCTCCACGCCGGCGTCGTAGCTGCCGTGCTGCCGATGGCGACGACCCTCTCGTTCGCGATCGTGATCGTGATAGCCCGGTACCGGCGCGAGGTATCGATGTTGCCGGCAACGTGCGCCTCACAGGCGCTCGTGTTCGTCGTGCTGATTCCGTTTGCGTCGTTCGGATCCGCAACCGCATCGGACTGGCGCATCTTCGTGGCTCTCGGCGTCTTCCAGATGGCTCTCGGGCTGGGGCTGCTGACGGTGGGGGCGCGACTGCTTCCTCCTGCCGAGGTCGCCCTTCTCTCATTGCTCGAGATCGTGCTCGGGCCGCTCTGGGTCTGGCTCGTCTACGGCGAGCGGCCCGCAACCGCGACGCTGCTCGGAGGCGCCATCGTCACAGTGGCCATCGTCCTGCAGGCGACGGCGCGGGACAGGGCGGCCGCGGCGGAGACAGGGCGCCGGCTCCTACCGCCCGTACGATCGACGGAGGCTAACCGCCCGCGAGCTTGACTCGCTGACCCGCCGCCTCGAGACGGGCAGCGATCTTCTCACGGTGGTCGCCCTGGATCTCGACGGCATCTCCCTTGACCGCGCCGCCCGTGCCGCAATGGCGCT
Source organism: uncultured Gaiellales bacterium (assembly GCA_964581085.1). GTDB lineage: Bacteria > Actinomycetota > Thermoleophilia > Gaiellales > Gaiellaceae > Gaiella. The sequence continues at coordinate 47,425 of CAZOMP010000018.1, forward strand.
TGAGGTCCTTCGCCACGGCCGCGAGATCGCCCTCGAGGCCGCGCACCACAGTCACGACCTTGCCGCCCCGACCGCTCTTCTCACGGAAGATCCGGATGATTCCGTCCCGTGGGAGAGGCGGCCGGGTCGGCTCCGACGGCTGCCGGCCTTCCCTGGTACGCCGGTCGCCGGCATCGGTCGAGTAGACGAGCCGATGGTTCGACATGGCGGCGATCGTACCCGCCGCCTGCGGCGGTCGACGCCTGTCCAGAGCGACGCTCAGGCCCGCAGCGCGGCGGCCCGGAAGACGTACGGGCGCAGGAACCCTGCGAGGGCGGTGGCGCCCTCGGCGTTGAGGTGGAGGCCGTCGCTTCCAAACCACGGCTTGCCGGCGCTGTAGGCGTTCCAGTCCGCGACGACGAGCTCCGGCCAGCGCTTCGCGGCCCGGCGGATCGCGAGGTTCGTCTCTCGGTAGAGGCTCCGGTAGCTCCCGCTCTCACGCAGCGTCACCCAGACGACCCCCGTCGCACCCTCCGCGAGCGCAGACCGCATGATCCGATCGATGCCCGTGCCGTAGCCGGCGGCGGACTCGTTGTACCCGACCTTGACGATCAGCACCCGGCCGAGTGCGCGCCCGTAGGACTGCACCGCCTGAAGCGCCGTGGAGGGCGTGCTCCCGTCGTAGGAGCAGCTCGGCTGCACGAGCCGGCGGCAGACCTTGAGGTCGAGGCGGACGTCCACCCCCCGCTCGAGCCGACGCTGCGCCGTCGTTGCATAGAGGATCGAGGCCGAGACCGAATCGCCGACGAACGTGGCGTGCAGCGGGGCCTTCGAGCGGGCAGGAGCACTCGTCACCGCGACAGCTGCGGCGAGCGCGACGACGATCGTCACGGCGAGGGTTCGCACCGAAGAACGGTAACGACGGGCCGATGAGGAGTCTGTAAGCATCGAGCGTCCTTCGCTCTGGCCCCGTCGGTTCCTCGCCCGCGCCGCCCGTACCATGGCGGCAGACGAGAGCAGGAGGGAACCTCGGGTGAGAGCAACGTGAGAGGGATGCGGCTGAGCGGGATGCGAACGCCCGCCCAGGCGGAGGTTCCCGGCCCTGTGCTCGACCTCGGTCTCGTCCTCTCGGGCGGCAGCGTCAACGGGATCCTGCTCCAGATGGGCTTCCTCCGGGCGCTCCGCGAGCGGCGACTCTGGGAGAGGCTCGGTTACGTCTTCGGCACCTCGGCGGGGGCGCTCTCGGGCTGGGCGGCCGCGCTCGACGAGATCGACGAGCACGAGCGCTTCCTGATGGAGATGCAGCCGGAGGACGTCTTCGCGGCGAACGACCTCTGGCGGACGCCGCTCGTCGGGCTGCACCGCTATGCACTGCCGGAGACGGTCGCGGCCCGGCTGGGTGACCCCGTCGAGCTCGCACGGCGCTGCCGCAACGGACCGCGCGAGCTGACGGTCGTGACGACCGACATCGGCCTCGGGCATGGCGACGCCGAGGATCCGTTCGAACGGGCGTTCAACTCGCACACCGACACACCCGAGGACTTCTCTACCGCCGTGTTCGCCTCCGCGGCGATCTCGACGTTCGTGCTGCCGCTGCGGATCGGCGACGGCGTCTACGCCGACGGCGGCTGGGTCCGGAACTTCCCGCTCGCCTATGCCTATCGCGACACCCGCGTGCAGCGGATCGTGGGCTGCCGCTACCGGGCTTCCGCGACCGGGTTCACGGGCTCGGCGCTCCGCGCCTGGCACGATCGCATGAGCAGGCTGGCCCGGCTCCACCTCGCCCGGGGGCTGACGGCCGAACTTCAAGGCGCGATGGAGCGCCAGGCGCGAGGTGAGCCGGCCCACCTCGTGGACACGATCGCACGGCTCAGCCACATCGCCGTCTACCGCAACAGCGACCTCGAGCTTCAGCAGGCGGACGAGCGCGATCGCTCTCTCGCGGCGCTCGACCAGGTACACGAGGATGTCCGGAGCGCCATCGTCGCGTCGACCCGCGGCAAGCGGCGAGCGCAGCTGCTCGCAGACCTCGACACGGCCTTCGAACGAGCCGACTTCCCGTTCACGCGCGGCCGGCGCGTTCCCCGGCTCGTGGTCGACCTGCTGACGCCGCCCGGCGTCCGGCTCGACATCACCCGTCGCCACGTCCACTGGTCCGACGAGGACAAGCGGGCGCTGATCGCGCACGGCTACGAGGTCGGCTCCGGCGCTATCGACGCGTGGCTCGCCGAGGAGCCGCTCGCGCAGTCGGTCGCCCCGGAGACGAAATGAGGGCGTTCGGATGAGCCTCCGCGGCTGGCTGTTCGCGGCGTTGTACGACCGCATGTGTGCTCACTCCGAGCAGGCAGGGCTCGCCACCATGCGGGAACGTCTCGTCGGAGAGGCGAGCGGCGACGTGCTCGAGATCGGAGCCGGGACCGGCGCGAACCTCGTCCACTACGGCGACGCCGTCGTCTCGCTGGCGCTGACGGACCCGGAGCCTGCGATGCTGAAACGGTTGCAGCGTCAGGTGGCGACGGTGCGGCCGTCCGCGCGCGTCGAGCAGGCCCCGGCCGAGGCGCTCCCGTTTCGGGACGAGAGCTTCGACACGCTGGTCTCGACCCTCGTCCTCTGCGGCGTCGAGGATCAGGAGCGGGCACTCGCCGAGATGCGACGCGTCCTGCGACCCGACGGCCGTCTGCTCTTCCTCGAGCATGTCCGTTCCGAGGATGTCGAGCTGGCGCGGCTTCAGGACCGCATGAACGGAATCAACCGGCTGCTCGCAGGCTGCGAGTGCAATCGCTCGACGCTGACCGCGATCCGGGCGGCGGGTTTCTCCGTACCCAGACCCGAGCAGGACCGGCTACCGAGGGCTCCCAGGTTCCTCTCCCCGCTGATCCTCGGGACGGCACATCGGCCCGCCTCCTGAGGCAGGCTCGAGCAGGAGTCAGACGGGCGTTCACAGCTCCTCGAGATCTCCTGCCATAGCGCCGCCGACCGACGACGCGGGTGCACCGTCGCGGCCGAGCACCGCCATCGCCAGCAGGGGCAGGACGAGCACCGAGATCATCCCCGCCCCGACGAAGGAGGCGGCGACCTTGGCCGTGATCGCCCCCCGGTCGGCGCCGATCCCGACGATCGCGACGATCAGTGGCAGCGCCGTCGCTCCCAGAAGCGCCAGCGCGACGGTTTCCCGCTGCCGCAGATCCCTGACCCAGAGCAGCGCCGACGCGCCCCGCGCCACGACGAGCAGCGCCAGGAAGAGGGCGGCGAGCGCGAGCCCGGTCGGGGAGAGGAACGCGTCGAGGTCGAACGTCATCCCCGTGACGACGAAGTAGATCGGGACGAGGAATCCGAACGCGATCCCCTCGATCCGGGCACGGACGACCACGCCCTCGGGAGTGTCGAGTGCCAGCCCGACGACGATCCCCGCCGAGAACGCCCCCAGGATGGAATCGAAGCCGGAGTCGTTGGCGAGCAGCACGAGCGCCCCGAGCGCGAGCAGCGAGAGGCGCACCGCGGCCTGACCGGTGGTGTGGATCGTCTCCTGGATCACCCGCACGACGCGCGGCGGCCGTGCTCTGAGGGCAGTTGCGGCCCCCGCCGCGACGACGAGAAGGAAACCGATGAGGAGCAGGATCTCGGTGCCGGCACCATATGTTCCGGTCAGGAAGACGGAGATCATCACGATCGGCCAGAACTCCCCTGCCACCCCGGTGCCGAGAACTGCGCTCCCGATCGGCCGCTCGAGCAGCCCGGCATCCGAGACGATCGGGACGAGCGTTCCGAGCGACGTCGTCGTCAGCGCGATACCCACGAGCCAGGCGGCGGCGCCGAGCCCGAGCTCGTGCAGGACGACCCCGAGCGCGAGCCCCACCGCGAGCGAGACGAACCAGCCGGCCGCGCCCCGTTCGAGCGCCCGGCGAGGCACCTTCTTCTCCACCACCTCGAGCCCCGCCATGAAGAAGAGCATCGCCAGGCCGAGCTTCGAGAGGAACGTGATGTAGGCGTCGGCGCCGGCCCAGCCGAGCACATCGGGACCGATCAGGATCCCGAGCACCAGCTCGACGACGACCGTCGGGAGGACGAGCCGCACGTGCGCACGCGAGACGATCGCGGCGAGCGCCGATGCGGCGAGCACGATCACGAGCCAGTTCAGATGCGGCTGCGGCGGCGCGGCCGCGAACAACGGCGTCGTCATGGAGCGGCGGCGCCGCGCACGCGAAGCACCTCCGCGACCGACCAGGCCTGGAACGGACAGCCGGTCGCGGCGTGCGGTGCCGCGCCGTCGGCGGTCTCTGAAACCGATCCGAGACCCCAGTCGCCGAGGTGGGCGAGCAGGCCGTCGAGGAGACCCTCGACCGGTCGGCCGGCCAGCGTCGCGGCGTCCACGTACGGCCCGATCAGCCAGGGCCAGACGGTCCCCTCGTGGTAGGCCGCGTCACGCTGCGCCGGTGAACCCCGATGGTAGGGGCGATAGGCGGGATCGGTGGGTGCGAGCGACCGCAGCCCGAGCGGAGTCAGGAGCGTCCTGCAGGCGTCGACTGCGGCACGGGCGGCCGCGTCGACGAGCGGGTCGCCCTCGCCCACCCGGGCCAGGGGGCCGTCGGGCAGCGAGACGGCGAGGAGCTGGTTGGGGCGCACGGAGGGGTCGTCGCCGCCAGGCCCGTCGACGACGTCGAGCAGCCCACCGCCGTCGGCGCGGACGAACCGCTGCAGGAACGACGTCCGGGCGACCGCGATGGCACGGTCGAAGCGGTCGGTGCGGCCGAAGGCCCGGGCAACGGCGAGCGTCCGCAGCCAGAGCGCGTTCACCTCGACGGGCTTGCCGACCCGCGGCGTCACGGGGTTGCCGTCGATCCTCGCGTCCATCCAGGTCAGGGCAACGCCCTCCTCTCCTTGCCGCAGGAGGCCGTCGTCGTCGACGCGGATCCCGTAGCGTGTGCCTGCGAGGTGATGCTCGACGATCTGCGCGAGTGTGGGTGCGAGCTCGTCGGCAAGGTCCTCGTCGCCCGTCTCGCGGACGTGCCGCCCGGCCGCATGGGCGAACCACAGGGTCCCGTCGGCTGTGTTGTACTCGAGCGTTCCCGTATCGGCCGTGTTCGCGAGCATCCCCTCCGAGAGCGTGCCCGCGGCCCGCCGCAGCGTCTCCCGGCCCTCCTCGGTACGCCCGGTGCTGAGGAAGAGGCCCTCGTACGAGGTCATCAGGTCACGCGACCACTCCCCGAACCACGGATAGCCCGCGACGGCTGTCGGCCCTCCGTGGTCGATCACGAACGCGTCGGCGGCGAGGACGAGTTGCCGGCCGGCACCATCCCGGACGCCCGCCCGTCGCACGAGCTTCTTCGCCCTCGTACGGGCAGCGGCGACGATCGACGCGGCCGCAGGAAGCTTGCCCTCGAAGGGCGCCGCCGCGGCGGTCACCTCGAGGGTGCCGCCTGGCTCGAGCTCGGCCGCGAACGTCCCCGCACCCCAGACGTCCTCGTGCGACTGCAGGCCCCGCGCCGCCTCCTCACGCGCAGCGACGCCCCGATACCACGAGCCCGCCGGCCGAAAGTCGGGGCCGACGACCCGGTAGGCGCCCTCGAAGACGAATCCGTCGGCCGCCATCTCGACGTCGGGGTCGGCCGCCGCGAAGCGCTCCCCGTGCGCGCTCCGCCACGTGCACAGGGGGGCCACCTCGAGCCGTACGGGCACCGGCGCCCGCACGACCCGGTGGACGACACCCACAGCCGAGCGCCCATGCGTCATCGCGAGCTCGCGCTCGACGACGACGTCACCGATCTGCCAGCGCCAGCGTGGGATGCCGTGATCGAGGCTGAACGAAACGAGGTGCCGGAAGCCGGACGGGTCGACCGCCCCCGAGGCCCACTCGTCGACCGCGAGGCGGTGCCGCGCATCCCCGACGACGAGCACCGGCTCGAGCGCGACGAGGCCGAGCATCCGTGCCGACGGCCCGCCCGCCGCGACGACGAGGAGGCCGTGGTAGCGGCGCGTCCGCAGCCCGGAGACGGTCCCCATCGCGTAGCCGCCGAGACCGTCGGCGACGAGCCACTCGCGTTGCGTCGATTCCGCCAACGTGCCGCAGAGCTGAGGGCCGAGCTCGATCATGCCGGCGGACGCCGTTCGATCTCCCGCAGGAGCTCCCCCAGGGTGGGCACCTCGGCGCCGCGGCTGCGGCGAATCATGTCCGCCACGATTCCCGTCCAGCCGGTCTGGTGCGACGCGCCGAGCCCGGCTCCGTTGTCGCCGTGGAAGTACTCGTTGAAGAGGATGTTGTCCTTCCAGTGGGGATCCGTCTGGAGCCGCCCGACCCAGCCGAAGCAAGGGCGGCGACCGTCCTCCCCCACGAGGAAGAGCGAGATCAGGCGCCTGCGGAGCTCCTCCCCGATCTCCCCGAGCGTCCGCATCTCGCCGGAGCCGGACGGGAACTCGAGCTCCAGACGATCTCCGAAGTAGCGCGAATAGCGGATCAGGGCATCGACGACGAGGTAGTTGACGGGGAACCAGATCGGCCCGCGCCAGTTCGAGTTGCCGCCGAACATGGCGGTGGTGGACTCGGCCGGCTCGTAGTCGATCGACGTCCGGTAGCCGTCGACCTCGAGCGTGAACGGATGCTCCTCGTGGTAGCGGGAGACCGCCCGCAGTCCGTAGGGCGAGAGGAACGCCTCGCTGTCGAAGAGGCCCTGGAAGACGCGGAGCAGATGCTCGACGCTGACGACGCCGATGAGGACGTCGTCGCCCCCACCGATCATGACCTCGTCGGAGCCGTGCGCGAACTCCTCGTGCTTGCCGAGCAGCTGGGCGAAGCGCTTCCCGACCGTCCTTGCCTGGTCGATCGCCGACTGGTTGACGACGGCGAACGCCGTCAGCGGCAGGATCCCGACCATCGACCTCACCTCGATCGGGGCGATCGTGCCGTCGGGTCGGCGCAGCTGGTCGAAGTAGAAGCCGTCCGCCTCGTTCCAGAGCCCCTTCTCCTCGAGCGCCTCCGCGATCAGCGCGAAGTGCTCCAGGAACTTGACGACGAGATCGGTCGCCGGGCGGCCCGAGCGGGTCAACACGGCGGCGATCGCCGCCATCGTCAACGCGTAGGCCGCCATCCAGCCGGTCGCGTCCGCCTGCTCCAGCATGTAGCCGGACGGCAGGTGCGAGCGGTCGATCGGGCCGATGTTGTCGAGGCCGAGGAAGCCGCCCTCGAACAGGTTGGAGCCGTCTGCGTCCTCTCGATTCACCCACCAGGTGAAGTTGACGAGCAGCTTGTCGAAGATGCGGCCGAGGAACTCGACGTCGTGGGTGCCGTCGATCACGAACACCTGCAGGGCTGCCCACGCCTGCACGGGCGGGTTGACGTCGTCGAAGGACCACTCGTACGCCGGCAGTGCCCCGTTCGGGTGCTGGAACCACTCGCGGCAGAGGAGCGTCAGCTGGTACTTCGCGAACGCCGGGTCGACGTGGGCGAGCGTGACGCAGTGAAACGCCATGTCCCATGCGGCGAACCACGGGTACTCCCAGGGGTCGGGCATCGACATGATGTCGAACGCCTCGAAGTTGAGCCAGCGGCAGTTGCGGCCCCGGCGACGTGACGCGGGCGGCGGTGGCTGGGTCGGGTCGCCCTCCAGCCAGCGCTCGACATCGTAGTAGTAGAACTGCTTTCCCCAGAGCATCCCGGCGAACGCCTGTCGCATCACGTTCGCCTCGTCACTCGGGCAGAGCTCCGGTGTCAACTCGGCGTAGAACGCGTCGGCCTCGGCCCGGCGGGCCTCCATCACGTCGTCGAAGTCGGTGGGCGCGGGCGGCATCCCGTGGGCAGGACGGAGGCGCACGCGGAGCGTCGCCGTCTCGCCCGGGGCGACGGTGACCGAATAGTGGAACGCCGCCTTCGTGCCGGTGCGCTCGGGGTTGACGGTGTCGGCACCCGCGACGACGTGGTCGTTGATCCCGTCCTTCGGGTAGCGCGGTCCACCCTCGTAGCCGAAGAGCCTGGCCGCATTCGTGTCGTTGTCGCAGAAGAGGACCTCGGGGAGTGAGCCGTCCGGCCCGGGCGCGGCGCTGAGCTCGAGCGCCCCCAGAAACGGATGGGTCGTCTCGAGACAGGCGCCGGCCTTCCCGGCCCGCAGTTCCGGCACCTCTGCATCCGGCTCCCAGGCCCACGTATTGCGGTACCAGGCGGTCGGGAGGACGTGGAGTGTGGCCTCGTCCGGACCTGCATTCGTCACCTCGATCCGCATCAGGACATCGAACGCATCGGCCTTCGCGTAATGCGTCTCGACGATCCAGTAGCGGTCGTCGTCGAAGACGCCTGTGTCGAGCAGCTCGTACTCCGGGTCGAGCTTGCCGCGACGGCCGTTCTCGGCGACGAGATCGTCGTAGGGGAACGCCTGCTGCGGGTAGTGGTAGCGCCAGCGGTTCCAGGAGTGGCTCGGAGTCGCGTCGAGATACCACCAGTACTCCTTGGCATCCTCGCCGTGGTTCCCCTGGTTGCCCGTGAGGCCGAAGATGCGCTCCTTCAGGATCGGGTCGCACCCGTTCCAGAGCGCGAGCCCGAGGCAGAGGCGCTGCTCCACGTCGCAGAACCCCGCGAGACCGTCCTCCCCCCAGCGGTAGGCACGCGATCGAGCATGGTCATGCGGCAGATACTCCCAGGCGGTGCCGCCCTCGCTGTAGTCCTCGCGGACGGTGCCCCACTGGCGCTCACTCACGTACGGGCCCCAGAGGTACCAGTCGCCCGCCTGGCGGAGTCCGTTCTCGAGTCGTCCGAGCGTCGCGACGCGTGCCTGCTCGGCGCCGGCAGCCCCCCGACTCACGCCGACTCCGCGGGGTCGTCGAGCCACGGCTCGTGCCACGAGGCGAAGCCCGAGAGCAGCCGGGTCGCCTCGTCCGGCCCCCACGTTCCGGCGGCATACGGGATCACGGCCGGCGGCGCCTCGAGCAGCGGCATCATCACACGCCAGGCCTCCTCCACCCCGTCCTGACGGGTGAAGTGGGCGCCGTCGCCGACGAGCGCCGACCGCAGCAGCACCTCGTAGGGCGTCGGCCCCTCCCCACCCTCGTCGGCGAACCGTACGTCGAGCGTGACCGTGCTCGGGTCCGGGGACTCGGTGCGGAGGGCCTGCAGCCGCATCCGGATCCCCGTGGTCGGGTCGAGCCGGATGATGATCTGGTTCGGCTCGGGGCGCTCCGAGGAGGTGCCGAGCCCGATCTTGGGCGAGCGCTTGAACTGCAGCCGGACCTCCGTCTGCGTGACGGGGAGGTTCTTGCCGGTCCGGATGAAGAACGGCACACCCTCCCAGCGCCAGTTGTCGATGTCGAGCCGGAGCGCGGCGTACGTCTCCGTCGTCGAGTCCGGGGCGACACCGGGGATCGAGCGGTAGCCCTCCACCTGGCCGCGCACGTAGTCACGCGGGTCGGCGCTCTCCATCGCCTGGAAGGCGCCGAAGACGGCATCCTTGATCACGCTCGCATCACGACGCGCGGGCGGCTCCATCGCCACCGCCGCGACGAGCTGCATCAGGTGGTTGACGACGACGTCGCGGAGCGCGCCAACCGGGTCGTAGAAGTGGCCTCGCGTCTCGACGCCGAACGCCTCCGTCATCGAGATCTGGACGCTCTCGACATAGTTGCGGTTCCAGAGCGGCTCCAGAATCGCGTTCGCGAAGCGCAGGTAGAGGATCTCCTGCAGACCCATCTTCCCCAGGTAATGGTCGATCCGGTAGATCTGGGACTCCTCGACGTACCCGTGCAGCTCCGCGGCGAGCGCGCGTGCCGACTCGAGGTCGTGCCCGAACGGCTTCTCGACCACGATCCGGGCAGTCGCGGTGGCGCCGGCCTTCGTGAGCCCGCCGACGACCGTCCCGAAGAGGAACGGTGGGATCTCGAGGTAGTAGACCGGCAGCGAGCAACCGCTGACGCGCTTTGCGACCTCGGCGTAGGTCGCATCGTCCTTGAAGTCGCCCTGCAGGTACGACAGACGTCCCGCGAGGCGGGCGAAGACGGACTCGTCGAGCGCCTCCCCGGTCGCCACGATCGCCGCGCGAGCATGCTCGTGGAGGTCGTCGTCGCTCCAGGCGTCGACCGCGACACCGAGGATCGGGACGTCGAGCAGGCCTCGCCGCTCGAGCCGGTAGAGCGAACGGAAGGTCATCACGCGAGCGAGATCGCCCGAGATCCCGAAGATGACGAGGATGTCGGCGTTCCCGCCCTTGCCCGACGTTGCTGTCACGAGTCCTGCCTCCGATCGTATGTCGAGGGTCCCGCCGACAAGCATGACACGGCGAGGTTGCCGAGCGGAAGGCTCAGCGGTGCACAGATGGCAGCAAGCGGCTCTCAGGCGGGAAGCGGCTCGGTCGACCAGTCCTCGAGCCAGGCGCTGCGGTGCCCATCCTGCCGCCACAGCACGGGGAAGAACGCCTCGTCGAGCTCGGCTTCGCCCGGACGCCGGTACTTCGAGTAGACCGGATGCCGGGCGGGACCGGCTGTCCAGCGGGTCTCGGTCGAGACCATGTGGCTGACGATCGCGCGCCGTTCCTTGTCGGCCCGTTCGTTCGGCGGCGAGCCGTGGAACGTCCAGCCGTCGTGGAAGGCCGCGCCCCCGGCGGGTACCTCGATCGGCACGAGCTCGATCTCCTCCCCTTCGGGTACGAGGTGCTTCACGTAGCCGAGCCAGTCATCCGGGGCGTGGAACGAGCCGCCGACGCCGAAACGCGGCCAGTGGTTCGAGCCGCGGACGTAGTAGATCGTGCCGGCGTCAGCACTCGTGTCGTCGAGCGCCATCCAGCAGGTGGTCATGTTCGGCGGGTCGAGCCAGTCGACGTAGGCGGCGTCCTGGTGGCAGAGGAGCGCCTTGCCGCTCGGAGGTTTCCAGATCGCGTTGTCCTGGATCAGCCGCAGCCCCGGAAGTCCCGCGAGTCGAGCGCCGAACTCGGCGTTGCGGCGGGCGAGGGTCGTCGCTGCGAGGGTTCGATCGGCCTTCCAGACGTTGCAGAGCTGACGGGTCAGGTCGGGCGGCGTCGAGGCCGGGTCGTAGTTGACCTCGTCCGGCCGTAGCCCCGTCTCCCACTCGTGGGCAAAGGCACGGGAGAAGTGCTCGCGCGCGGCCCCGACCTCCTCCCGGTCGAGAAACGACTCGACGACGACGAAGCCGTCGCGGGCGTAGGCCTCGATCTGCTCCGTGGTCGGCTGCACCGTCCAGCCTCCTTTCTCGCGCTCGTCAATCATCCAGCTGCAGGTCGGAGATGGCATAGAGGACGAGGTAGGAGACGACCAGCATCGCGGTGAACCCTGCCATCGCGACGATCGTCTCCGGCCGGCCGAACGGATCGAGCAGGCGGTTCCACACCATCCCGGCAACACTGCGAGGCTCCGTCAGGGCGTCCCAGCTGTTGAACCGGTGCACGCGCCCCAGGTAGATGCCCGCGCTGCAGAGGAGGAAGACCGGCAGCAGCATCACCCAGCCGACGAGCGTGCCGAACCGCCGCTGGACGACCGCCTGGACGAGCAGCACCGAGGCGAGCCCGAGCACGAGCCCGGTCACCGCGAAGGCGGCGATCATGCCGGCGTCGTACCAGAGCGGGGCGCCGCCGATCCGCCCCACGTGGACGAAGTCCGTGACGATGTACGGCGCGTTGGGAAGGAACAGCAGCCAGGCGGCGGCGAGCGGCAGGAGCACCACCCCACCGTGTCCGCGGCGGTCACGGTCGTAGAGGGCGAGGGCGAGCACGAACGGGATCCACGCGAGGAAGAGGTTCCAGGTCAGGAAGCCGTACTCGAATCCGCCCGGGTAGCGTTCGCGCAGCTCGAGCAGTGCCACACAGAGCGCCGAAGCGAGCACGAGCGCTCCGAGCGTCGCGAGCCGTCGGTGCGAGAGCCTCATACCCGGATGGTAGAGGTGATCCGGTCCCCCACAGCGGGCTCGTGCGGGATGCTGCCGGTCGATGGCGGCGCCGATGCCGTCAGGCGACGCTCGCCTCCGCTGCACGGGCGAGCCTGCACCGGGGTCGCACGCAGACATATGGCAGCGTTGCGGCGAGGAAGAAGCCACCGAAGGCGACCGAGAGCAGCCCGAAGCCGCCCAGATCGATCGCAACCCCACCTGCGAGCGAGCCGACGAGATACCCGATCTGCGTCGTTGCGGCCCGCACGGCGCCCACCTCGCGGGCAAGCCCGCCGGAGATCCTGAAGCCGTAGACGGTGCCGGCGACCATGCGCGCAGCCGTGACGGCGGCCGTGGCCGCGAAGAGGGCAACCGTGAGCACGAGGCTCTCCGTCAACGCCCAGGTCAGGCCGACCGTCACTGCTGCCGCGACGCTGCCGGCCAGCATGATTCGACGCGACCCATCCTGCGTGACGCGGCCGCCCAACCGGTTTCCCGCCAGATAGGCGACGGCGACGAGTGCGAGGATGAGTCCGGTCACGGCATGGGAGGTTCCGTAGACCTCGCTGAAGAGGGCGCCGCAGTAGACGAGCGTGCCCGCCCAGGCTGCATTCGCGCAGAGTTCGCCGATCGCCCAGCGCCTCGCACGCGGAATGCCGAGCAGGCCGGCGAGGGAGCCCGGCGCCCCCGCGAGCGGTGCGTCCGGTGGTCGAGCGAGGAGCGCCAGGCCGGCGAGCACGGCGGCCGGCAGCGGCAGAACGAGGAATGCGAGCCGCCAGTCGATCCCGGCCACGAGGCCGATCAGCGGCATCCCCACGATCCATGCCGACGGCGGTCCCGCCAGGGCGTGGCTGACGACGCGGGTGCGACGGTCGGGCTCCGTCCAGGCAACGGTGCCGGCGACCCCCGCGGCGATCAGGATCGAGATCCCCGCCCACAGCGGCACCTGCGCCAGCGCGAGCAGGACGAAGGACGGGGCCGCCGCGCTCGCGAGCGAGCCGACTGCGAGCAGCACGCTCCCCGTAGCGAGCAGCAGGCGCGGCGAATGACGGGCCAGGAGCCGGCCGGTCATCACCGCGACGACCGCCGCAAGCGGCGCTGCGACGATCCGCAGCTGCCCTGCCCTCGCGATCGACACCCCGAAGTCGGCGGCGACGTCGCTCAGGATCGGCGAGAGCACGAGGACGCCCGCCTGGCTCGCAAACAGCGCCAGGAAGAGGACGACCGACGGCGATCCGACCGCTGCAGCGAAACGTCCGGCAGGGCCGGCCGCCGTCGAGCTGGGAGTGGCAGAGCTCATCACCCCACGATGGCGTCGACCGCTGCCCACCGCTGTGGGAGCAACCCGAGAGTCGGGGTTCGGCCGGCCGTACCATCAGCACGACGGCCCCGGGCTCTCAGGCGATCACGAGTCGAGGTCGGCGTCGAGCGGCCACGGGATCCGCTCGGGCCGGTACTCGCCGGGCCGGTCGGCGTAGGCCTCCTCGGGCGATCGTCTGCTGCGCGACCGAGGCGCCGTACCTCGCGGCGAGCTCACTGACCGGGTAGTCGATCACCTCGTCGGTGACCCGCTCGCCGAGCATGAGGATCGCGCACGGCCCCTCGCCTGCTCCCACGAGGACGTGACGGGTCTCGGGTGGCCAGTGGAAGTAGTCCCACTGGCGCAGGTGCCGCTGCTGCTCTTCGACGATCAGCGTGCACTCGCCCGCGACGACGAGAAACCCCTCCTGGGTGTTCTCGGAGTGGTAGTAGCAGTTCGGCTCGCCCGGGTAGAGGATCCGGAACTTCACCCCCAGCCCCGAGAAGTCGTGGTCCCGCGGCTCGATCTCGTAGGCGACGCCACCCTTCTCCTCGTTGCGGACCGCCGCTGCATCGCCCAGGTTGAGGACGAACCAGCCCTCCGAGCCGATCCGGCGGCCGTACGGTGTCTCCTCGTAACTCGCCTCGTTCACGGGCATCCCGTTCCCCTTCGGTAGGAGGCGTTACCAGAGCAACTCAGATCGCACGGGACAGGGTGGGTTCAAGTGGTCGTTGCAACACCTCGATGGTGGAGGTGTCGGGTGGGGACGATGCGGGAGCGGCAGCGGGAGGTTCAGTTGTATCGGGGGCAGGTGCCCTCGCCGGGGCGGCCGACGGTGGCCTGGCGCGAGGACCGCGTGCGATTCTGGGCGGCGATCGCGCGCGGAGTGAAGACTGAGGACGCCGCGCGCGAAGCCGGCGTCTCATCACCGGTTGCGTTCCGGTGGTTCCGCCACGCTGGCGGCGTGAATCCATCTCTTTCTCCAACAGTGTCGGGCCGCTACTTGTCGTTCGAAGAGCGAGAGGAGATCGCGCTGCTGCGGGCGCAGGCCCATGGTGTGCGCGAGATCGCACGGCGGCTTGGGCGCAGCCCGTCGACGATCTCGCGTGAGCTGCGCCGGAACGCGTCGACGCGGACGTGGCGGCTCGAGTACAAGGCATCGATCGCGCAGTGGCACGCGGAGCGCCGTGCCCGCCGGCCGAAGGCCGCGAAGCTGGTCACGAACGAGCGGCTTCGCGAGTACGTGCAGGAACGACTGTCGGGTGCGGTGCGCGGTGATCGGGGTCGTGCTGTCGGTCCGTCAGGGCCGAAGTGGAGCGGGCGCAACAAGCCCCGCCGCGGCGACCGCCGCTGGGTGCAGGGCTGGAGCCCGCAGCAGATCGCCTACCGGCTGCCGCTCGACTACCCGGATGATCTGTCGATGCGGATCAGCCACGAAGCGATCTACCAGGCCCTCTACGTCCAGAGCCGCGGGGCGCTGAAGCGCGAGCTGGTCACGTGTCTGCGCACCGGACGAGCGCTGCGTGTGCCGCGGGCCCGGACACGTCAGCAGGCGTGGGCGCATGTGACGCCGGAGGTGTTGATCAGCGAGCGGCCTGCCGAGGCCGACGACCGGGCCGTGCCCGGCCACTGGGAAGGCGACCTGCTGATCGGGCTCGAGCGCTCCGCGATCGGGACGCTGGTCGAGCGCACCACCCGCTTCACAGTGCTGATCCATCTACCCCGCGAGCAGGGCTTCGGGACGATCCCGCGCACGAAAAACGGTCCGGCGCTCGCCGGCTACGGCGCGGTCACGATGAAGAACGCGCTGGCCTCGACGATGTCGATGCTGCCCGAGCAGCTGCGCCGTTCGCTGACCTGGGACCGCGGCAAAGAGCTCTCCCAGCACGCCGCGTTCAAGGTCGAGACCGGCATCCCGGTCTACTTCGCCGACCCGCAGAGCCCCTGGCAGCGCGGCACGAACGAAAACACCAACGGGCTGCTCCGCCAGTACTTCCCGAGAGGCACCGACCTCTCGCGCTGGAGCGCCGGCGATCTCGCCGCCGTCGCCGCGACGCTCAACAGCCGCCCGCGTAAAACGCTCGACTGGCGGACGCCGGCTGAGGCATTGAATGAGTATTTACAATCAAGTCAACAAACCGGTGTTGCGACGACCGGTTGAGTCCGAGCAGTACTGGAAGGAGAACACTGTTTGCGGTCGCGAAGGGCTATGGGGCGTCGCGCCCGCTTGCCGCAGGGCACCGTGTCGACTGTAGTGCGTCACCTCGGCGCGCGCAATGCAAGGGACGAGCTTGCATAGACTGGAGCGCGTGCGCCGCAGCTACGACGACGGCAGCAGCTTCGCGGAGCAGGCGTCCTACTCGCGGGCGGTTCGTGTGGGCCGGTTGGTGGCGGTGAGCGGTACCGCTCCGCTCGAGGCGGACGGGTCACCCTGCCCGGGAGGGCTGTACGAGCAGACGCTCTTTGCGCTCGAGCGGGCGCTCGAGGGCGCCGCGGCGCTCGGTGCCCGACGGGAAGACGTGCTGCGGACGCGGCTCCTGCTAGCGCCGGGAGCGCCGTGGCAAGAGGCGGCGCGCGCCCACGGCGCGTTCTTCGCCGGCGTGCGACCCGCGAACACGACCTACTTCGTCGGCGGCTTCATCCCCGACGTGCTCGTCGAGGTCGAGCTCGACGCGGTCCTCGACGCCGAATAACGGCCCCGGCTCAGACGACCTGAGGTTCCGGGACGAGGCGGCCCTCCTCGAACCGTTTCGCATCGAGCGCACACGCCACATCGTCGAGACGACCCTCGACCGCGTCGGCGACGATCCGCGCGACGGCGGGGGCCATCATGAACCCGTGGCCGCTGAATCCCGCCGCGACGTGGAGGCCGGTCATGCCGGGCAGCGGGCCGAGAATCGGCTGACGATCCGGTGTGACGTCGTAGGCACCGCTCGCGAGGACCGAGAAATCGGCGTACTCGAGCACGGGCAGGAGCTCACGGATGCCGCGCCGCACGGTCTCACGCCAGACTGCCGCCCGCTCGCTTGGGTCCCCCGACGCCGCGAGGTCGCTCGCGAGCACCCGCCCGTCACCGAGCTGCTTGGCCGCAAAGCCGCGCTCGGCCGAGACGACGAGCGGCTCCACCAGCCGCTCGCGAATCGGCTCGCTGAGGAAGAGGTGACGCGATTCCGCCTCGATCGGAAGCGACACCCCGAGCGGGGCGACCAGCGCCGCCGTCTCCACTCCGGCCGCGATCACGACGGCGTCTGCGTCGATCTCGCGTCCACGCGTCGCGACACGCCAACCACCGCCGCCGGCCGACACCCCGGTTACTTCCGCGATCCGGACGTCGAGCCCGCGCGCGAATGCCTCCACGACCGACTGTGGTCGGTCGAAGTATCCGTCCTCTGCACACCAGGCACCGCCTGCGACGGTATCGATCCTGAGCCCCGGTACGAGCTCCGCCGCCTCCGCGGGAGCGACGATGCACGACGTGACGCCGGCGGCGTTCTGGACGCTGACATTCGCCCGCAGGCGCTCGAGGGTCGGCTCCGAATGTGCGACGAACAGGTACCCGCAGCGCTTCAGGCCGAGCTCGACCGGGCTCTCGAGGATCACATCGGCGTCCGACCAGAACGCGGCCGCCTCGCGAGCAAGCCTGCAGTTGATCTCGGTTCCCCATTGTTGGCGGATCCCCCCGGGCTGGATCCCCGACTGGCCCGAGCAGATCCCGGTTCGCTCCAGAACGACGACGGCGAGCCCCCGGGCCGTGAGCTCACGAGCGGTCGCAAGCCCGATCACCCCGGCGCCGACGACGGCGACGTCGATGCGGCCGTCCACGTCAGCCGGCTCCGTCCAGGGAGCCCGAGACCTCCGAGGCGGACTCTCTCATCTCTGACTTTCGCGAGCAGACGGGAGGATAGACCTCGATCGGGTGGCTCGGAGGACTCGCCGTCGACCGATTCTCCCAGTAGGGTTCGAGCAACCTACGATACGGGAGGATCACGATCGATGTCCGTTGTCCGGTGGCTGCTCGGAATAATCTCTTTGGCCGCACTCGTTGCAATCATGCTCGCACCGGCGGCGGACGGTGGCAGCGAGCGGCAACAGGCCTGCAACCTGCACGGCTCCTGGATCGCGGACTCGGCCGAGACCGAGCGCTACGTTCGCGCCTTCTTCAACTCCGGGGGCGTGATGACCGATCTCCGGGTCAAGGGGGGCCCGCTGATCGCAACGTTCGCGGGCAGAACGTTCACGCTCGGCGCGCTCAACCTCAAGCTCACCGGCGACGCCGCGACTCCCGGACTCAAGATCGTGGAGATCGTCGACCTCGAGACGGTCCAACCGTACCGCGTCGCAAGTCGCCGGATCTCCCTCAGTCGGGGTACGAAGACGGTGACGATCGTGCGGGCCTACTTCGTGACGCCGACTGGCTCGAAGAGGTTCCCCGCCAAGAACCAGAAGGTGCCTGTGATTGCGGGCATGCTCCCGTACACCTGCACCTCGACTGTCCTTCGGCTCAAGCTTCCGGTCGGCCGCACGGGCGCCACCCGGATGGACGTGAAGTTCGACCGTCAGCGGTAGCCGGCGAGCCCTGCGCCCGACGGCGGCCTGCTGACCCGGCTCGCCGCGGCGTCGTCGAGTGGAGGCGGCGGGAATCGAACCCGCAGAGGACTCCCGTCAGCTCAGTCGGACGGCGATCACACGGTTGCTGTGTCGAGCCCACGATTCGTCGCCGGTGAGCACGGCGTGTGCTCCGAGTTCGTCCGCCGTCGCGAGCACGAGAGCGTCCGGCAGCCTCAAGCTCCGGACCCTGCTGCGGAGCTTCGCTGCCGCCCGTGCGGTGGCCAGGCTGATGGCCTGGACTCCAACGCTGAAGTCTCCGAGAAAGGCTTCCACTTCGGCCACTGCCTCGGCTCCCCGGCGATACGGCGCAACGAGGATCTCGGCGTACACCGACACTGGGATCAGTAACGCGTCGTGCTGGTGCTCGGTGAGAGCCGCCACGGTGGCGTCGTGCAGCGCATCATCGGGATCGAGGAACGCGATGACGACCGACGCGTCGAGAACGACTAGCGCCACTCGTCACGCAGCCGGTCGAGCTCGCCCGGCTCGTAGACGCCCCGAAGAGCGCCGGCGTGGCGTTCGATGAGGTTCAGGTCCCGCTCGAGCACGAGGCGTCCCCGGCCGGCAGCAAGTACCCGAACCTCGTCCCCCGGTCGGAGACCGGCCTCCTTGAGCGCCTGAACGGGGATCGTCGCCTGATGCTTCGCGCTGATCCGGGTGAAGCCTCGACGCCTCTTTCTTACTTCTCCCATTAGAAGTAAAGGTATCGCCGCGGGCGGGAGTCGTCAAGCGCGTCCCCACGTGCTGCGCCCGGAAGGGACGGTTCTGCGTTACGACTCCGACCGCAACGCCTTGGATGTGCAGGAAAGTGGAACGAAACGGAGCACTCTTGAACCCTCAAGTAACCCTTGAGCTCGAATCGCTGACAGAACGAAAGGCCGAAGTCCTACGCCGGCGCAGTCTGACGCTACCCCGCCCACGATTTGCACCTAGCGCGCCGCCTGTCGCCTCAACAGTATACACGATCATCAATGAGGCGGGCACGCCGATGCGGGCCAAAGACATCCACCCGCCTGCGAAGGCGAACTCGGACGCCCCGTTTCTTGGTCGACTGTCAAGACCTGCCTCTCCGATCACTTGAGAGGCGCGCGGCCTCGCTTCCAACGCGTCGCCCAGGGCCTCTACGCACCGTCGGCCGCTGGCCGGTTGCCATCCGGGTGAACGAGCGACCGGCGAAGCCCGCGCAGTCACGACCCCGTTGATGATCAGTCCACGGGAATCCACTTCACGCCCCGGGGTGGCTGCTTTGCGGCGTGGATGTACGTACAAATCACGACATCTCTCAAATCACGACATCTCTGCTGGCGTACGCGGTGGCTCTCTCTCGTCGTGGGGTCGTGCGGAACAGGATGACGCCGGTAGCGATGATCCAGATCCAGAAGAGGGGGATCGGCATGAGGCCGACGTCATGGAGTCCTCCGCTCGATCCTGCGGCGGCGCTGCTTTCGATTCCGCCGGCAGCGAGAAGAGCGCCCGCGACAAGACCGAGCCACGCGAGCCAGTGAGGGAAGAGACTCGAGAGGAGCATCGCGAGAGAGCCGGCGAGGACGGCGACCCCGATCGGCGCGATGATGAGATAGTAGAAGGTCGAACCGGCAGTGTCGAGCGCGACGATCGAGCTCGGGGCGGCTCCTGCTTTGGCGAGCCATGCACCGGTCGCCACGAATCCGTAGCTGATCACCTCGATGCTGACGCTGACGACCATCGCGCCGACAGCGAAATCGGCAAGCCGCCGCGATTGTGGTGACAGTCGGAATGCGTCTCGGAGGCCGACGCAGAACGCGATCCGGCCGAGAATCACCACGCTGAGCCAGCCCGCGAGGAATGCGGTCCTTGCTGGGCTTTCGGTGTAGGCCGCGGCGATGGATGCTGGGCCGACTCCGAGCTTGTCGGTGGGGAGTGAGGGAGCGATCGCGATCCCGATCCATTCCCCGAAGTAGAGGACTGCGCCAAAGAGCGCGAGTCGGTTGCCGACGAGTCGAGCGGGAATGGTTGCCATGACGCCTCCTTCGTTTGTGACGTGTCGACGATACGAAGGGGGCGTGTGCGCTTCTGCGGCCGGGAGACCGGATCTGCTCCGTCGCGCGGACGAATCGTGTCGGTCCTACAGGAGGATGTTAAGCGGACGATGGAGGTTGTAGCTTCCCTTCGATGGAGCGTCTCATGAGTCGGGGAACGAGGTCGAAGCGCGCGTTCGCGCTCGACCTCGGACTGGTCCTGCTGTTCGGAGTGGCAGCCGAGTGGAACACCTGGGTGACGGACACGATCGCGGGGCCACTGTGGCTTCTGACCTTGCTGCCGCTTCTGCTTGCGCTGCCGTTGCTGTGGCGACGGACGCGCCCGCTCCTCTCGGCCACGCTCGTCACGGCGGGACTCGTGACCCAGGCAGCAGTTAGCGGAAACTCGTCGGAGGGCTGCAGAACTTCGCGATCGGTGTTGCCGCCTATTCGGTCGCCGCGTACAGCGACAAACGACGTGCGCTGATCGGGCTGGGGGTGGTCGCGGCCGGTCTCACGATCTACTCCGTCGAGGACCACAACATCAGGACCGGCGAGTCTCGCGACGTCTATGCGGGGGCGTTCTACAACGCGGTGTTCCTCGTCGCCTGGCTTGTGGGCAGCTTCGTCCGCAACGGCCGCGAACATCAGGCACTCGAGGCGCAGGCGGCGGAGCAGCGGCGTGCGTCGGAGGCGGCCATCGCCGAGGAGCGCTTGCGCCTCGCGCGGGAGCTGCACGACATCGTGGCCCACAACCTCAGCGTGGTCGTGCTCCAGGCCGCCGGCGCCCGTGCCCAGGGCGGTACTGTCACGCCGGGTGCGCTCGAGAAGATCGAACGGAGCGGCCGCGAGGCGCTCGTCGAGATGCGGCGACTGCTCGGCGTTCTCCGAGGAGACGAGGTCGATGCAACGGTGTCTCCACAGCCCGGTATCGACGAGCTCGGGCCGCTCGCCGACAGCGTGCGAGCCGCCGGCCTCCCGGTCGAGTTGTCCGTCCATGGTGACCGCTCGATGCTCACTCCGGCACTTGAACTATCTGTTTTCCGCATCGTGCAAGAGGCGCTGACGAACGCGCTCAAATACGCGGGACCGGCTCTCGCGCGAGTCGACGTCAGGTGCGAACGAGACGGCGTCACGATCGATGTGAGCGACGACGGCCGCGGCGTCGGGCATGCCCCGCTCCCCTCGACGGGCCAGGGCCTGATCGGGATGCGCGAGCGAGTCGCAATGTTCGGCGGTAGTGCGCGGGTTTCTGTGTATCTGACTGGTTCGTCCGGTGGGGTCGGGAC
>CAZOMP010000019.1:0-33989 GCA_964581085.1 uncultured Gaiellales bacterium
CGCCGCGACGGCTTCACCCGGGTCAAGGTCGACGGCGAGCAGCGGCTGCTCGAGGAGGAGATCGTCCTCGACAAGAAGTTCAAGCACACGATCGAGGTCGTCGTCGACCGACTCGTCCTCAAACCCGACCTGCGCCAGCGGCTGACGCAGTCGGTCGAGACGGCGACCGGGCTCGCGGAGGGCCTCGTCGGGATCGACGTCGTCGGCGGTGAGAGCCTGCTCTTCTCCGAGAACTTCGCCTGTCCCGAGCACGGCGTCTCGCTGCCCGAGCTCGAGCCGCGCATCTTCTCGTTCAACGCTCCCCACGGCGCCTGTCCCCGCTGCACGGGGCTCGGCGCCCAGCTCGAGATCGACCCCGACATGCTCGTCCCGGACACGGCGGTCTCGATCGCCGACGGCGCGCTCGTACCGTGGTCGATCGGCAGCTCCAGCTTCTACGAGGGCGTGATCCAGGCGATTGCCGATCGCTACGAGATCGATACGGACACCCCCTGGCGTGATCTCACCGACGCGCAGCGCGACCTGTTTCTCTACGGCACGAACGGCGATCGGATCCTCGTCCAGTACCGCAACCGGATGGGGCGCAAGCGCCAGTACGCGATGGCCTTCGAGGGGATCGTCAGGAATCTCGAGCGGCGCTACCGCGAGACCGACTCGAGCACCCAGCGGGAGCGGATCGAGGAGTACATGAGCTTCCGGCCCTGCCCCGAATGCGGGGGCGCCCGCCTGAAGCCGGCCGTGCTCGCCGTCACCGTCGGTGGCCGCTCGATCAACGAGTTCACGGGACTCTCGGTCGCGGCCGCGCTGCGCTTCCTCGAGCAGATGGAGTTGACTCCGACCGAGGAGTTGATCGGCCACCGGATCGTGAAGGAGATCCGCGAACGTCTCACGTTCCTCTCCGACGTCGGCGTCGGCTACCTCCAGCTCGACCGGGCCGCGAAGACGCTCTCGGGCGGCGAGGCGCAGCGGCTTCGCCTTGCGACGCAGATCGGGTCGCAGCTCGTGGGTGTGCTCTACATCCTCGACGAGCCGTCGATCGGCCTCCACCAGCGCGACAACGATCGCCTCATCTCGACGCTGCAGCGGCTGCGCGACCTCGGCAACACGGTGCTCGTGGTCGAGCACGACGAGCAGATGATGCGCGTCGCCGACTGGCTCGTCGACATGGGTCCTGGTGCGGGCGAGCACGGCGGGGAGGTCGTGGCGCAGGGTACTGCGAAGCAGGTGACGCGGACGAAGGGCTCCGTCACCGGGGAGTTCCTCTCGGGCCGCCGCTCGATCGCGGTGCCGCCGCGGCGGGAGGACGACCGCGGTGTCTTCACGGTCAGGGGAGCGCGCCAGCACAACCTGAAGGGCATCGACGTCGACTTCCCGGTCGGCAAGTTCGTCTGTGTCACGGGCGTCTCGGGCTCGGGCAAGTCGACCCTCGTGAACGAGATCGTCTACAAGGCGCTCGCGAACCGCCTCAACCGGATGCGCGTCAAGCCGGGCGAGCACGTCGACGTCGAGGGCGTCGAGGTGTTCGACAAGGTGATCGACATCGACCAGAGCCCGATCGGACGGACCCCACGCTCGAACCCGGCCACCTACACCGACCTCTTCACGCACGTGCGGGAGCTCTACTCGTTGACGCCGGAGGCCAAGGTGCGCGGCTACAAGCCGGGACGGTTCTCGTTCAACGTCCGCGGCGGCCGTTGCGAGACCTGCAAGGGGGACGGCCAGATCAAGATCGAGATGCACTTCCTCCCCGACGTGTACGTGCCGTGCGAGACGTGCCACGGCCGCCGCTACAACAAGGAGACGCTGGAGGTCCGGTTCAAGGGCAAGTCGATCTCGGACGTGCTCGAGATGTCGGTCGAGGAGGCGCTCGAGTTCTTCGCCCGGATCCCGAAGATCCGGCGCCGGCTGCAGACGTTGCACGACGTCGGGCTCGACTACATCCGGCTCGGCCAGCCCGCGACGACGCTCTCCGGCGGCGAGGCACAGCGCGTCAAGCTCGCGTCGGAGCTCTCGAAGGTGGCGACGGGGCGGACGCTCTACATCCTCGACGAGCCGACCACCGGGCTCCATTTCGCCGACATCGAGAAGCTGCTCGAGGTGCTGCAGCGGCTCGTCGACCAGGGCAACACGGTGCTCGTGATCGAGCACAACCTCGACGTGATCAAGCAGGCGGACTGGATCGTCGATCTCGGTCCGGAGGGCGGCGAGGAGGGCGGCGAGCTGATCGCCGCCGGCACGCCCGAGCAGGTCGCCGAGGTCGAGGAGAGCTACACGGGGCGCTTCCTGCGCTCGGTGCTCGTGCGGCCTGCCGCTGCCGCGGCCTAGAGCGCCTGGTCGCGCCAAGGCACAGCCACCGTGGCCAGGCGTACCATCCGCAATGGTAGAATAACGGCATGCGAACAACCATCGACAAGGCCGGTCGCATCGTCGTGCCGAAGCCGCTCCGGGACGAGCTCAGCCTGCGTCCTGGTCAGGAGCTCGAGATCAGCGCCGTCGGCGGGAAGCTCGAGATCGAGACACCACCGGCGCGCATGTGGCTCGAACGGAACGAGAATGGCTTTCTCGTCGCCAGGGCCGACACTGCGATGCCGCCGCTGACGCAGGAGATGGTTCGCGAGGTACTCGAGCACATCCGACGATGATCGTGGCGGACGCGAGCGCCGCGGTTGCCGCCTTCGCGCCGTGGCACGAGCACCAGGATGCGGTACAGAAGGCGCTCGGCCGGTCGGCTGCGATCGTGACCCACGCCGCCTACGAGGCCTACTCCGTCCTGACCCGCCTTCCCGATCCGCAGCGTGCCCCGGCGCACCTCGTGGTCGAGCAGCTGCGCGACACCTTCGGCGACCGCTGGCTCGGGCTGACCGCCGGCGCGCAGCGCCTTGCCCTCGAACGCCTGGAACGGCTCGGGATCGCGGGGGGCCAGACCTACGACGGGCTGATCGGGATCACAGCCGCCTCGAACGGTGCGACGCTCGTGACGCTCGACCGGCGGGCGCTACCGGTCTACGGGCTGGTCGGTGCGGACGTCCAGGTCGTCGGCTAGCCAGCCGGCAACCAGCGGACGTCTCGGGACGCGGCCGTGCCGGCAAGCTCGGCTTCGAGCGCGGTCACACGCTCGAGGAGCGGCGTCGCACGCAGGTGTGCAAACGTCTGCCGCGCCTCCGCGAGGAGCGGCGCAGCCTCGTCGTCCCGCCCCTCGCGAACGAGCCACTCTGCCTGCTCGTGCAGGGCGACGGCAATCCAGTACGGACTGCCCACCAGCCTGCACGCGGCGAGAGCCGCCTCGAATGGAGGCTCCGGGTCGCCGGCGAGCACGCCGATCCGGGCCTCGATCCGTGCCAGGTGCGCCTGCAGGTAGGTGTTCCCGGCGAATGAAGCACCCGTCGCGTGAGTCTCGATCTCGCGCAGGCCGTCCACGTCACGTTCCGCCCACGCGGCCTCGCCGCCCACCTCGACCATCATCTCGGGTCCCGTGGCGGAATTCACGATCCGGCTGTCGCGCAGCGCGGAGAGGCATTCGGCGACCGCGTCGGCGGCGCGGTCAGTGGCGAGCGCGACGAGCGCGCGCGCCCAGGTACCCGTACTCCACTTCTCGACGTGGGCGCTGTCGCCCCACGCGGCGTAGGGGGCGGCCAACTCGGCAGCGCGCTCGTTCTCGCCACGCGCAAGCGCCATCAACGCGAGCGCCAGCGGCAATTTCGCGGACACCGGATCGCTCTTGACCGACCCCGCGTCGGGCAGCTCGGCGATTGCCTCCTCCGCCTCGTCCCACGCGCCGGCGTCGATCAGTCCGGACGACAAGTTGTTGACAAGAGATTCCTCCCATCGCCGGTCGCCGCGCCGCCGCGCGATCGCGATGCCCCGTCGACAGACCTCGATCGACTCGTCGTTCCGGTTGGCGAGACTGAGCAGGTAACTCAGGTTCATGCACGCCCGGATGACTCCACCATCGGCGCCGCACTCCTCGGCCAGCACGAGCGCCTGGCGCATCAGGCCCAGGCTCTCGTTCGGTCGCCGCCGCAGGAGGATGGCCTTGTTGATCAGCGCCTCCACCACCACCGCGTCGAGATGCAGGCGCTCGCCCAGCTCGAGCGCGCGCTCCACGTGGGGCATTGCCTGCTCCGGCTCGCCCTCGAAGAACAGGAAGCGGCCGAGCTGGGCGGAGACAGTGGCGACGGCGGTCTCGTCCCCCTCCGACGCGTACACCTCGAGTGCGCCCTCGAGTCGAGCGACCGCCTCCTCGATCCGGTCGGTCACGAACAACAGCTCTCCCAGGCGAGCCTCGGCGCTCGCCGCGTCGGCGCGTGCCCCGACCCGCTCGAGGATCTCGATCGCGGCGCGAAGGAGCGGCTCGGCCTCGTCGAGCCGCCCCCCTATCGTCGCCAGCTCGCCCGCCCGGGCGAGCGAGCGCGCTCGCTCGGTGTCGTCGTCCGCGAGGCCCGCGGCGCGCTCGAACGCTCGCTGCGCCTCGAACGAGGCGGCCAGGGACGCAGCCCGGTCGGCGGCCCGGGTGAACCAGCGCCGGGCCTCCGCGCGCACCTCGTCGCGGTCGTCGGCGTCCGGGTCGGCCTCGTGCGCGTCGAGGTAGTGGGACGCGATCACCTCGGCTATCTCGTCCGGATCCGATCCGGCCTCGGTGGAGAGGAAGTGCGCGGCCGCGAGATGCCGGCGACGACGGTCGCGGCGGGCGATCGTCTCGTAGGTGACCCTCTGCACGAGGGCCTGCAGGAAACCGAGCTGACCGCGGTCGGACGAGAACGGGTCCGTCTCCACGGCGAGCAGCTCCTTGCGCATCAGCCCTGTGACGAGCTGCTCCACCTCGGCCACATCCAGTCCGGACAGGCTCGCAAGGCCGCGCCGCGTGAACGTCTTCCCGAGGACGGAGGCGTCCTGCAGGAGCCGCCGCTCGGGCTCGCTCACCGTATCGAGCCTCGAGGCGATCAGCGCGTGCAGGGTCTCGGGTACCTCGAAACTCGTCAGGTCGCCGGTGACGACCACGTGATCGCCGGCCTGCTCGAGCACCGCCCGGTCGCGGAGCATCCGCACGGTCTCGACGGCGTAGAGCGGAACGCCGTCTGCCGCGTCCCGGAGGCGCCGGCGTACGTCTTTCGGCAGCCCCGGCACGAGCCCGTCGAGGAGCTCGTCCATCGCCTCGTCGGGCAGGGGCTGAAGCACGAGCGTCGTGGCGTTGCGGGTCGAGCCGGGGAAGCCCGGATGGCGATCCGCGATCTCGGGCCGTGCGAGCGTGAGCACGAAGATGGGATGGTGCCGCCCCCAGTCGAGGAGGTAGTCGACGAAGGCGACGAGCCCCTCGTCTGCCCAGTGGATGTCCTCGAACACGAGCACGAGCGGCCCCTGTTCGGCGAGGCGCTCGAAGAATCGTCGCCACGCGGAGAAGAGATCCTCGCGCTCGCTCGCATTTCGGTCGGCGAGCCCGAGCAGCTGGAGCAGCCTCGGCTCGATCCACGCGCGCTCGTGCTCGTCAGCGACGTGGTCGGCGAGGGTCGCCCTCAGCTTGCCGGCTGCTGCCGCAGCGTCGTCCTCGTCGAGAATCTGGGCGCGGCTGCGCACCATCTCGGCGAGCGCCCAGAACGCGACTCCGTCGCCGTACGAGAGGCAGCGGCCGCGGTGCCACCAGACGTCCGTTGCAAGGCCGTCAATGTACTTCTCGAACTCCCACGAGAGTCGGGACTTGCCGATCCCCGCCACGCCGATCACCGATACGAGCTGCGACCGTCGTTCGTCCGCGCTTGCGTGGAAGAGATCCCTGACGAGGCGGAGCTCGGACGTACGGCCGACGAACGGAGCCTCGAGGCCGACCGACCGCCCTTCGCCACGACGCTGTGCCGCAACGCGCGCCGTCCGCCAGAGACGGACCGGCCCGGCCTTCCCCTTGAGCTCGTGCTCGCCGGCGTCCACGTAGACGATCGCCGCGTCGGAGGCGCGCCGCGTCGCCTCTCCCACGAGCACCGTGCCCGGCTCGGCCGCGCTCTGGATACGCGATGCCGTGTTGACGAGATCGCCGGCGACGAGCCCCTGGTCGGTGGCACCGAGGGTCACGGCCGCTTCGCCCGTGAGGACGCCGGCTCGGGCCTGTAGCCGCGAGTCGAGAGTGGGAACGACCGCGACGAGGTCGATGGCGGCGCGGACGGCGCGCTCGGCGTCGTCTTCGGTGGCGACCGGGGCGCCCCAGACGGCCATCACTGCGTCGCCGATGAACTTCTCGACGGTGCCGCCGTACCGCGCGATGATCTGACGGGACGTGTCGAAGTACCGGGTCAGGAGCTCCCTTGTGTCCTCGGCGTCCCGGCCCTCGGAGGCGGCCGTGAACCCGACGAGGTCGGCGAACAGCACGCTGACGAGCCGCCGCTCTGCCTGTGGGCGTGGCTGCTCGGCAGCGCCGGACGGCACCGGGGTCGTGAGCGCCGTCCCGCACTCGCCGCAGAACTTCGCGGCCGGAGGATTCGGTGTCGCGCAGGTCGGGCAGGAGACAGCGAGGGCCGTTCCGCATTCGAGGCAGAACTTCTGGCCGGCATCGTTTGCCTGTCCGCAGGCCGTGCAGGTCACCTCCATCACCACCTCACTATCCCTGATCCGGCGCCCGCGTTGGACACCGACCCAAATGACACTACAGATTCAACTCTAAAGAGGCTACAATCGCATCATGGACGTTGGTATCAGGGAGTTGCGCGCGGGACTCAGCCGCTACGTGGCGCGTGTCAAGGACGGCGAGGAGATCGTCGTCACCGAGCACGGCAAGCCGGTGGCTCGGCTTGTCCCCGTCAATGGGGAGCGCAAGCTCGACCGCCTGATTCGTGAAGGCGTTGTCCGACCCGCGCGTCGGGGAAAGGACCCGCGACCCGAGCCGCTCCACGTCCCCGGTGTCTTGCTCAGCGAGATCGTGATCGAGCAACGCGGCTGAGCGCGTACTTCGACACCTCTGCGTTCGTGAAGCTCGTCCTGATCGAGCCCGGCTCGGCGGCGGCCGGCGAGGCTTGGGACAGCGCTGAGCGGTGCTGGTCGACCGTCGTGTTGTACGCAGAGGCGCGCGCGGCCGTGGCGTCGGCACGGCGGGGTGGACGACTCGACGAAGAGGGACGTCGCCGAAGCACCGACACCCTCGAGCGCCTGTGGAGCAGCCTCGACCGAATCAACGTCACGGACTCGGTCGCCGTGCGCGCCGGCGAGCTCTCAGAACGGTGTGCGCTGCGCGGCTACGACGCGATCCATCTCGCCTCGGCCGAGGCGATTCTCGACGAGGGCGACGTGATGATCGTCGCCGACACTCGCCTCGCCGAGGCCGCCGCCACGCTGGGCATCGAGGCGCTCGTACCGGTGACGTCGTAACGCGAATCAGACACCGACGCAACCGAGCTGAGCAGACGCGACCCCGATCACGGAGAGGAGGTGCGAGCGGCCCTCCTCGGCGCGAGTACCGCTCCGCATTCGAGGCAGAACTTCCGGCCGGCATCGTTTGCCTGTCCGCAGGAGGCAGTGGCCTCTCTCGGCATCGAAGCGCTCGTGCCGGCGACCTCGTGGAGTGCACCAGGCGCTACGCTCGGCCCGTGAGCGCTAAGGCACCGAAACCGGGCGAGAGTGCCGATGCGGCAGCGCTTCGCGGCTCCGACGAGGCACAGCGTCATGTCCGGCGCTGGTGGCGACTCACCGGCCGCGTTCTGACACGACCGTCCGAGGTGTTCGCGGCCCTCCGCGACGACGACGAGATCGACGTGCTGGCGCGGTCCGAGCCGATCCTCGCGATCGTGATCCTGGCCGGCGTCGCGGGGATCCTGCTGACGCCGGCGTGGGGGACGTACCTCGACGACGAATCGCTCGACGGGATCACGCTCTTCGTCGTCACCTTCATCGGCGGGCTCTTCTACGGGACGGTCGGGTACTACGTGCTCGGACTCGCAGTCTGGCTCGGCTGCCGGGGCGTCGGGGTCGAGACGCGGGTGCGCAAGGCGCGTCAGCCGGTTGCCTTCGCCGCGACTCCGTTCGTGCTCTCCCTGCTTGTGACGCTACCGGCGATCCTTCTCCTCTTCGGCGACGACTGGTTCCACACGGGCGGCTCCGACGCAGGGCTCGGACGTGCGGTCGTGGACGGAATCTGCCTCGGCCTTGCGCTCTGGTCGCTCGGCCTGCTCGCCTACGGCCTTCGGACGACCTTCCGCCTTCCGTGGCGCGGCGTCGTGGGGGCGCTCGCGCTCGCCGCGGTGACGGTCGCGGCCCTCGCGGTCGTGCCGACGGTGCTGTAGCGGAACCTCAGGCCAGCCCGGTGACCGAGCGCTCGCCGCTCACCTCTCCGATCTCTTCCTCGAACGCCTGTAGCTCTTCCGCCGGCATGCCGTAGGTGTGCACCTCCTCCGGGAAGTGGTGCTCGCGCACGTCGTTCACGTAGCGGGAGACGGCCTCCTCGATCACGGTTGCGAGCTGCGCGTACTGCTTCACGAACCGCGGTGCGTGGCCGTCGTAGAGCCCGAGCAGGTCGTGCCAGACGAGCACCTGGCCGTCCACCGCAGCTCCGGCGCCGATCCCGATCGTTGGAATCGCGAGCAGTGCTGTGATCTTCGCGGCGACGGGAGTCGGGACTGCTTCGAGGACGACTGCGAAGCAGCCGGCCTCCTGGAGCGCCAGCGCGTCGTGGACGAGCTCGGCCGCCTTCGCGGCGGTGCGCCCCTGGGCCCTGAAGCCGCCGAGGGCCGTGGCCGACTGCGGCGTGAGGCCGATGTGGCCCATCACCGGCACGCCGGCGCCGACGATCGCGCGGACGCGGTCGAGCATCGGGCCGGCACCCTCGATCTTGACCGCATCGGCTCCGGACTCCTTCACGAAGCGGACCGCATTTCCGACGGCGAGCTCGTTCGAGACCTGGAACGAGCCGAACGGCATGTCGGCCACGATCAGGGGCCGCCGGGCACCGCGTGTGACAGCGCGGGTCAGAACCAGCATCTCCTCCATCGTCGCCGGCACCGTCGAATCGTGGCCGAGGACGGTCATCGCGGCCGAGTCACCGACGAGGATCACATCCGCGCCGGCCGTGTCGGCCAGCCGACCCGACGGTGCGTCGTAGGCGGTGATCATCGCGATCGCCGACCGCTCGCGCTTCATCTCGAGCAGGTCCGTGATCGGGAGCTTGCCGGGCGCCGGAGCGCCGGGCGCGGGAGTGCGGGGACGGGTACTCACGGGGCAGCCTCCTCCAGGACGATGTTGTCGATCAGACGGGTGGAGCCGACACGGACGGCGGCGGCGAGGACGGGAGGGTCGAACGGCGCGATCTCGACGTAGTCGACGTCGAGGCCGTTCAGGATCGCGCGGGCCTGTTTCGGATCGTGCGTGGCGAGTGCACGGGGCAGCGCCAGTGCGGCGCGACGCTCTGCCGTGGAGAGCTGCGCGTTGCGTGAGGACAACGCCAGTCCGTCAGCGTCGCGAACGGTCGGCAGCACGCGGAGCTCGAGCTCGAGTGCCAGATCGGTGATCATGCGACGCAGGACCGCGACCTGTTGCGCGTCCTTCTGGCCGAAGTAGGCGGCGTGCGGCCGGACGACCGTGAACAGCTTCAGGCATACGGTCGCGACGCCGCGGAAATGTCCCGGCCGGAAGGCGCCTTCGAGCACCGAACCGAGCTCTGTCACGTCGACCCACGTCTGGAAGCCGGGCGGGTACATCTCCTCCGTCGGCGGTGCGAAGACGAGGTCGACGCCGGCGGCTGCGGCAGCGGCGAGGTCGCGATCCTCGTCGCGGGGGTAGGCGTCGAGATCGGTCTCGTCCGGGAACTGGGACGGGTTGACGAACAGGCTCATGACGACGGTGTCGCACTCGCGCCGGGCTGCGGTGAGCAACGAGAGATGGCCGGCATGAAGCGCGCCCATCGTGGGAACGAGCCCGATGCGTTCGCCCCGGAGGGGGCCGAGCGCGGTTCGGATCTCGCCGATCGTGCGGCAGATCCTCACGACGCCACCGCCGCCGTCGCGTCTGCCAGGACCCGATAGAGCTCCTCGAGCTCCGGGCATGCTGCCTGGATCGCCTCCAGATGGCGGTCGACGGTCTCCCAGTCGCCGCGCTGGATCGGGCCCGTCAGCTCGAAGTCGTTCTCGATCACCCGCCGCATCAGCGGGTCGAGCGCCTCCGGCGGCGCCCCCGCAGCGGCCATCAACGCGCCCGCCGCGTGGCGCAGCGTCACGAGGTAGTTCGAAGCCACCGCCGCGCCCGCGTGGTAGGTGGCCCTGTCGCCCTCTGCGAGCGAGAAGGGACGCAGTCCGAGCAGCTCCGCAAGCCACGTTCCGACGGCTTGCCCGTCGTCGCTCTCGGCGGTGACGGCCGCCCACGCACCGTCCAGTTGCTCGGGGCCGCGCCGGAGCGTGAACGTCTGCAGCGGGTGGACGCCGAAGCGCCGGATGTGGGGATCGAGCGCTGCCAGCGGGGTGGCGCCGCTGACGTGGGCTATCCACGGACCGGGCTCGACAGCCGCTGCGACCTCGGCGATCGCTCGATCGGGGACGCAGATCAGGACGAGATCGGCGTCCGGGCCGCCGTCGAGCTCGATTCCGCGCTGCGCAAGGCGCTCCGAAACCGCCGAGCCGACCCGGCCGCTGCCGATGACGTTGACGCGTTCGATCATCTCGTCTGGCTCCAGTTCCGGGTGGATACCGGGCCTCGCGACAACTATATCGCGTCGACCGTGGCCAGCGAGGGACTCAGTATCGCGCGAGGCGCGTCTCGAGCGCGGCCCGAACGTCCGGCCACTCGTCGGCGACGACGCTGTACCAGGCACTGTCCCGGCTGATCCCGTCGCGTACGAGCATGTGCCTGCGATGGATCCCCTCGAACGTGGCGGGGATCGCCTCGAGGGCCCGCCGCGAACGCTCGTTACGCGCATCCGTCTTGAACTCGACCCGCCGGCAGCCGAGCCTGTCGAAGGCGTGGCCGAGCTGGAGCAGCTTCGCCTCGGCATTGCTGCCCCTGCCCCATTCGGACGCTGCCAGCCATGTCCAGCCGATCTCGAGGCTGCGGTGCTCGGGGCGGAGCGCCAGGTAGCGCGTCGACCCGACAGCGAGGCCGTCGCTCACCCGCACCGTCGCGAAGACGAGGTCGAGCCCTGCTTCGACCCGGTCCAGAGCGGCGTCCATCCACGCACCCCACGCCTCCCGGTCGAGGGGCTGCGCGATCGGCATCCACGACCATACGGCGGCGTCCTGCGACGCCTCCCAGAGGTCGTCGCCGTGCCGTTGCGCGAGCGGCTCGAGGCGGACGAGCCGGCCCTCGAGCGTCGGTGTCGTCCATCGTTCCATCGCGGCGGACAGTACACTCGTCGTATGCCGATCTACGAGTATGCGTGCATGGAGTGCGAGGAGCACTTCGACGAGCTCGTCCGGGGCGAGGACCAGGTCGTCACCTGCCCGTCCTGCGAGACCTCGAACGTCCTCCGTCAGCTCTCCGCGTTTGCCGTGCACGGCGCTGCGGCCTCCCCGTCGTTCGGCGGCGGCGGTGGTGGTGGGTGCTGCGGCGGCAGCTGCGGCTGTCACTAGCCACGTTCCGGCGACTTCCGCAGGCGAGCCGTGGGGCCGGTCCGAAGACTGGCTCGGAGCGGCTTCCGGACGGGCCCCTAGACTGGCGCACGTGACCGATGCCGCCGACCGGGCCGTCGCGCTTGCCGCCTACGCCGACGAGACCGCCGGCTGCCGCCGCTGCGCGCTCGCCGAGACCCGCTCCCGCGTCGTCTTCGGCGCCGGCGACCCGGACGCGGAGCTGATGCTCGTCGGCGAGGCGCCGGGGTTCCAGGAGGACCAGGGCACACCGCCGTTCGCAGGTGAGGCGGGGGAGCTGATCGACCGGTTGCTGGCCGGCATCGGTCTCGGCCGCGACGAGATCTACGTCGCGAACGTCCTCAAGTGCCGTCCACCGCAGAACCGTGACCCACTCGAGGCGGAGATCGCGACCTGCGAGCCGCACCTCTTCCGGCAGGTGGAGCTCGTTCAGCCGCGGGTCGTCGCGACGTTCGGCAACTTCGCCACGAAGCTCCTCTCGGGCCGGCCGTTCGGGATCACGAAGGTCCACGGACAGGAGCACGAGGTGACTGTCGCGACGCGAACCGTCGTCCTCTATCCGCTCTTCCATCCGGCGGCGGCGCTCTACACGCCGTCGATGCTACGAGCGTTGGAGGACGACTTCGCGCGGCTGCCGGCGCTGCTCGGAAGGCCCGAGACGGCCCGCTCGGCGGAGCCCGAATCGGTGCCCACCCTCGAGACGGCGGTGCTTCCCGATCTGGCCGGATCCGAACGGCAGACCGTCCAGCTCGGCCTCTTCTGATCGGTGCTCGAGTTGCTCACGACCTCGGCCGCCGAGACCGAAGCGGTCGGCGGTCTCGTGGCGGGACTTCTCGAGCCGGGCGACGTCGTGCTCGTCCACGGTGAGCTCGGAGCCGGCAAGACGACGCTCGTGCGGGGCGCGTGCCGCGCTCTCGGGATCGAGGGGCCGGTCACGAGCCCGACCTTCACGATCGGCCACCTCTACGCGGGCACCGTCACGGTCGCGCATCTCGACCTCTATCGCTTCGTCGGCCTCAGCGCGGCGGAGTGGGGTGATCTGGAGCCCTATTTCGACGGCACCGTTGCGTTCGTGGAGTGGCCCGAGGCAGGCCTCGCTGCGCTGCCGCCGGCGCGGCTGACGCTCCGGCTCGAGCACACGGGGGGCGACGGCCGCCGGATCGTCGCGGACGGGGCCGAGAAGCGCCTGCTAGAAGATCTCCAGCGTGCTCATACTCGCCTTCGATACGGCAACTGACCTCGCCACGAGCGCGCTCGTGGCCGACGGCGCCACCCTCGGCGAGGCGACGGGGCGGGCCCAGTCGCTGCTCCACGAGATCGACGCCCTGCTGGAGGGGGCAGGAGCTGCTCCCGTGGATCTCGACGCGCTCGTGGTCGGGATCGGACCCGGCAGTTTCACCGGCACCCGGATTGGCCTCGCAGTCGCCCGCGGGCTCGGTCTCTCGCTCGGGATCCCCGTCGCGGGTGTCTCGACCCTCGATGCGCTCGCGAGCGCGGCGCCCATGGCGTTCCCCGTGATCGACGCCCGTCGCGGCGAGGTGTTTGTCGCCGGCCCTCGAGCGCTCGGCCCGGAGGCCGTCTCCCTTCCCGATGCCTGTCTCTGTCTCGGCGACGGGGCCGTCCGCTATCGCGAGCTCTTCGAGCGAAGGGGGGCGGAGATCCCGCCCGACGGGTCGGAGCTCCACGTGCCACGAGCTGCGCTGCACGCCGCGATCGCGACGGCGTTTCGGCCCGCCGACGAGGTAGGGCCGCTGTACGTCCGGGCGCCGGACGCCGACCGCTGGCTGGCAGCGTGACCGTCTTCCTGCGCCGGTTGCAGCTCTCCGACCTCGATGCGATCGAGCGGATCGAGAAGGCCTCGTACCCGACGCCTTGGTCGCGCTCCATGTTCGCGAGCGAGCTCGCGAAGCAGAGCTCGCGTTCGATCGCAGCGGTCATGCCGGAGGGGCAGCTTGTCGGCTACCTCGTGCTCTCGAACTACGTCGACGCGTGGCACGTGATGAATGTCGCCGTCGCTCCCGAGCACCGGCGTACCGGCGTGGCGTCGGCGATGCTTCGGCGCCTCTTCGACGAGACTGGCGACGACGCCGAGCGGGGGTACACGCTGGAGGTGCGCGTCTCCAACAGCGGTGCGATCAGGCTCTACGAGAGCTTCGGCTTCGTCTCGCGTGGCGTCCGGCGCGGCTACTACACCGACAACCGTGAGGATGCCGTGATCATGTGGCGCGATCCTGCTCCGCGCGTTGTCGCCTCGGGCGGCGAAACGGCCGAAGGACGCGAGGCCGGGTGATCCTCGGTATCGAGACGTCGTGTGACGAGACCGCGGCCGCGCTCGTCAGCCCCGAAGGCAATGTGCTCTCGTCGGTCGTCGCCTCGCAGGCGCAGCTGCACGCGCGCTACGGCGGGGTGGTTCCGGAGGTCGCCTCGCGGCGCCACCTCGAGCTCGTCGGCCCGGTCCTGCGCGACGCGCTCTCGGAGGCGGACGCCGACCTTGGAGCCGTCGAGCGCATCGCCGTCACCCGCGGACCTGGGCTGATCGGGGCGCTCCTCGTCGGGCTCTCGGCTGCGAAGGCGATCGCCTGGTCGCGTGGGATCGCACTCGTCCCTGTCGACCATCTTCAGGGGCATGTGGCGTCGCTCTACCTCGGTGACGAGCCCGTCGAGCCACCCTTCATCTGTCTCCTCGCAAGCGGCGGCCATACGCTCCTGCTAGCGGTGCGGGAACGTGGGGCGTTCGAGCGGCTCGGCACCACGCTCGACGACGCGGCCGGCGAGGCGTTCGACAAGGGCGCCCGCCTGCTCGGGCTCGGCTACCCGGGCGGCGCCGAGATCGACCGGCTGGCACGAGCGGGCGACGCGCAGGCGTTCCGATTTCCGGTCGCGCGCGTGCCGGGGCTCGACTTCTCCTTCTCGGGCCTCAAGACCTCGCTCCTCTACGCCGTCAAGCAGATGGGCGACGAAGCGCTCGCCGAGCGCCGCGCCGATCTCGCCGCCTCGTACCAGCGCGCGATCGTGCTGGCATTGAGCCGCCGCCTGCGTGAGGCAGCCGAGACGAGTGGAATCGAACGGATCGCCGTCGTCGGTGGGGTGGCCGCCAACTCCGAGCTGCGCGCGGCGCTCCCGGACGCCGCGCTCGCACCCCTTGCGTATTGCACGGACAACGCGGCCATGATCGCGTCAGCTGCCCGCTACATCGAACCGGTCTCTCCAGCCGAACTGCTGACGCTCGACGCGTATGCTTCGGCGGCCTGACGTGCGCGGCGCGCTCGTAGCCGCGGCAGCGCTCGTCGTCGGGATGCTCCTGCTCGCCGGCGGCGCGAGCGGTGCCGGCGAGCCGTCCGGCGCAGCAGGGTGGGAGAGCCTCCTCGGTGACCGTCCCACGGCGCAGCTCGGCAACCGCTGGATCGTGATGCTCGACAAACCCTCACTCGCCTCGCGGGTTGCGGCGCACGGCGGCGTTGCGACCGAGGAGCAGGAACGCGGCTGGACCCGACAGGCACACCACGACCAGGAGGACGTGCTCGCGCGGCTCGCGTTCCACGGCGTCCCGATCGATCCGGAGCATTCGTTCACGCGGATCTTCAACGGGTTCGCCGCCCCGCTCGACGGGACTGCGCTCGCGGCGGTTCAGCGCGACCCGGACGTGACCGGCGTCTTCCCGGTCCGCACGGTGCTGCCGGCCGCTGTGAGCCACGAGCGCGTCGACACGATCCTCGGCACCGACGGCGGGCGCCGACCGGACGTCGGCATCCCGGGCTACGACGGCGCCGGCGTGACGGTGGCGCTGCTCGACACCGGCGTCGACTTCGTCCATCCCTACATCAGCCGGGCGCTACTTCCGGGCATCGACGTGCTCGACCCGACCGGGGATGCGAGCGCCCGCCAGAACCCGACGGTCCCGGGGCGGCCCGAACGGCACGGAACCGAGATGGCCGGTCTCGTGGCGGGTTCCGGCGGCCCTGCCGGGCTGGAGGGTGTGGCACCGGGCGCCTCCATCCTCCCGATCCGCATCGCGGGCTGGCAGCCGGACGCCTCGGGAGGGGTGTCCGTCTACGGCCGCACCGATCAGCTGCTCGCAGGGATGGAGCTCGCCGTCGACCCGAACGCCGACGGCGACGCTCACGACGCCGCCCGGGTTACACTCGTCGGCGTCGTCGAGCCACTCGCAGGGTTCTCCGACGGTCCGCTCGCAGCGGCCGCCGCCGGCGCTCGGGCGCTCGACTCGCTCGTCGTCGTGCCGGCAGGAAACGACGGCCCGGCCGGCCCCGCCTACGGCAGCATCGGCGGGCCCGGAGGCGCCCCGGGCGCCTTGACGGTCGGCGCCGTAGACACGCGCGAGCGAAGTCCGGCAGGACACGTGCTCCTGCTCGCCGGCCTGCGGACGATCGTCTCGGGTGTGCAGCCGCTCGGCGGTGTCGTCGACGCGAGCGTCGACGTTTCCGCTCCCGTGGTCGCCCTCGCGGGCTCGGGCCGGGCGATCGTCGGTGCCGCAGGAGGACTGACGCGGCTCTTTGATGCCTCCGGCTACAGCCGCGTCGGTGGGGCCGCCGTGCTGCTCCCGCGCGGGACGTCTTCGCCGGAGGCGATCAGTGAGGCCGTCACCGCGGGCGCCAGGGCGGTGCTCATCGACGGCCCGTTGCCGGCCGGCTCGCTGGGTGTCGAGGGGCCTGCGGACGTCCCCGTGCTCGGGCTTGCGTCGGAAGATGCGACTGTGGTGCGGACAGCGCTCGTCGGTGGCGTACCCGTCACTCTGGCGGTCGGTGCTGCCTCCTTCGGTCCCAATGAGGGAGAGGGAGCGATTGCGCCGTTCTCCTCCGAGGGGCTTTCGTTCGGAGGCGGTCTGAAGCCCGAGGTGACCGCCGCAGGCGTCGGCCTCGCGACCTCGGATCCGGGTCGCGACCAGGACGGCGCCGCTCGCTACGGGACGTTGAGCGGGACGAGCGCCGCGGCCGCGGTCGCGGCGGGCGCGGCTGCGTTGCTCGCACAGGCACGGCCGGATCTGGATGCCGCCGAGCTCGGGCAGGCGCTCGTCGCCGCTTCCCGTCGGCAGGCCGGTTCGGCGTCGGGCCAGGTCGACCCCGCAGGTGCCGCGTCGGTCGAGCTCGTCTCCAGCCCTGCTGCGGTCGCGATGGGATCCGCCTTCGTGGAGGGCAAGACGTTGCGCCGCCGGATCGTGCTGCGGAACGTCAGCCGCCGACGTCTCGACGTCACGATCGAACCGGGCACCGCCGACGCGGCAGACATCACGGTCGCGACGACGCCGACCGCGGCGCGGATCGGGCCAGGCGCTGCCGTGCCCGTGATCGTCTCGACGACCGTGCCGCTGCTCCCACGAGCGCCGGCCTCGCTCGGCGGCATCCTGCGCGTCAGGATTGCGGGCGGCGGCATCCTGCGTGTCCCGTGGGAGGTAGCCGTGCCGCTCCCGAAGCCCAGGCTGATCACCGGAGTCCGGCTCTCGAGCCGTTCCTTCAAGCCCTCGGACCTCGATCCCGCGGTCCTCTCGATCGTCGCAGGACGCGTCGAGGGAACCGCCGACCGGCCGCAGATCC
Organism: uncultured Gaiellales bacterium; assembly: GCA_964581085.1. GTDB lineage: Bacteria > Actinomycetota > Thermoleophilia > Gaiellales > Gaiellaceae > Gaiella. Next base: position 17,096 of record CAZOMP010000019.1, read on the forward strand.
TGCCGCTCCGCGCGCTCACGATCGACCTCTTCCGCACCACGGAGGCGAACTCGGGCACGACGACGGGCTCGGCCGCGACGACCGGTCCCGCCGCGGCGAGCAACGAGCACGAGGTCGGGACCATGGTCTCGCTGCGCGACCTGCTCCCGGGCCGGTATGCCTTCGGGATCACAGGTCGCGGACCGCGTGGGAAGCGCCTGCCGCCCGGTACCTACTCGCTCCACGTCACGGCGGTGCCGGTGGGTGGAGCCGTAGCGGACGAACGGAGCGTGCCCTTCGAGATCACCCCCTGAACGGTCCGGCAGGGCGGTATAGTCGAGTCGCCGTGAGCAAGGGTGATCACGTTTGAGCGCTGCGTCGTCGACGACCCATCTCCGCGAGAACCCCTTCGAGCTCGCCCAGGCGCAGCTGCGTCGGGTCGGTGAGACGTTCTCCGTCGACCCGAACCTGATCGAGGTCCTCTCCCACTGCAAGAAGTCGGTCGAGGTCTCGGTGCCTGTCCAGATGGACGACGGCTCGGTGCACGCCTTCGAGGGGTACCGGATCGTCCACAACATCACCCGCGGCCCGGCCAAGGGCGGGATTCGCTACCACCCTGCAGTCACGCTGGACGAGATCAAGGCGCTCTCGATGTGGATGACGTGGAAGTGCGCGCTCATGAGCCTCCCCTTCGGTGGCGCCAAGGGCGGCGTCGTCTGCGATCCGAAGCTCCTCTCCGCCGACGAGAAGGAGCGGCTCACCCGTCGCTACACAACCGAGATCATCAACGAGATCGGGCCGGAGAAGGACATCGCCGCACCGGACGTCGGCACGGACGCCCAGGTGATGGCGTGGATCTTCGACACCTACTCGATGAACGTGGGTCACTCGGTGCTCGGTGTCGTCACCGGCAAGCCGCTCTCGGTGGGAGGCTCGGTCGGGCGGGTCGGCGCGACGGCGCGCGGCTCGCTCTACTGCATCCGTACCGCGCTGCAGAAGCAGGGCAAGCGCCTCCACGACACACGGATCGCGATCCAGGGCTTCGGCAAGGTCGGCTCGAACCTCGCCCGGCTGCTCGCGGAGGAGGGGGTGCGGATCGTCGCAGTCTCGGACTCCCGGGGTGGCATCCACAATCCCTACGGGCTCGACATTGCCGCCGTCGCCGCGCACAAGGAGGAGCACGGCCTGTTCACCGGCTTCCCCGGCGCCGATGCGATCACGAACGAGGAGCTGATCGAGATCGACTGTGACGTGCTCACGCCTTGCGCGCTCGAGCAGGTGATCACCGCCGACAACGCCCCGCGCGTGCAGGCGAAGATGATCTGCGAGGGGGCCAACGGACCGACGACCCCGGCCGCCGACGAGATCCTCGAGGACCGCGGCATCCTCGTGCTTCCGGACGTGCTTGCGAACGCGGGCGGCGTCGTCGTCTCCTACTTCGAATGGGTGCAGGGCCTGCAGGAGTACTTCTGGAAGGAGTACGAGGTCAACGCCAAGCTGAACGACATCGTCGTGCGCGCGTTCGAGGAGACGTGGTCGACACGCGAGCGCTTCTCGACGAGCATGCGTATCGCCGCCTACGGCCTCGCCGTCCAGCGGGTCGCCGAGGCGACCACGATCCGCGGCCTCTATCCGTAGCTCCGCGTCGGATGCATCGCGTCACCGTCTTCCACGCCGACGGCTGCCATCTCTGCGACGAGGCGCTCGAGGTCGTCGAGGCGGCACGCGTCGAGGTGCCGTTCGAGCTCGAGCTCGTCGACATCGGCGGCGATCCCGCACTCGAGGCGGACTATCGGTCGGACATCCCCGTCGTCGAGATCGACGGCGAGCGCGCGTTCACCTACTTCGTCTCCGTCGACGCCCTGCTCGCCCGCCTGCGCGCCGACGGTTGACGGCACGGCCTTCGCGGGTCACCAGGCAATATGTGACAACTTGTTACAAGCGGGGCGACGAACGAGGGGACGATGGCAGAGCGATTGACGGTGGGCGTGGCGGCTCGGCTGAGCCGGTACCTGCAGGTGCTGACGCAGGCGAAGAAGATGGGCCGCGAGCGGATCTCCTCCCAGGAGATCTCGGAGTACACGAACATCAACGCCACCCAGATCCGCCGCGATCTCTCCGGCTTCGGCCGCTTCGGCAAGCGCGGAGTGGGCTACAACATCGACTCGCTGCTGGCGGAGATCCGCAAGATCCTTCGTACGCAGGGGCAGCACAACATCGCCCTCGTTGGCGCCGGCCGCCTGGGTGGCGCGATCGCGAGCTCGCCGATCTTCGCCGAGCACGGGATCACGGTCGCGGCAGTATTCGACTCCGACCCGGCCAAGCATGGCCGGGTGCTCGGCGGTGTCGTCGTGGAGTCGCCGGAGCGGATCGACGACCGCGTCCGGGAGCGGAACATCATCGTCGGCGTCCTCGCCGTTCCGGCCGATGCAGCGCAGGCCGCAGCCGACGCTCTCGTCGGAGCGGGCGTCAAGATCATCTTCAACTACTCGCAGGCGCTGCTCACGACCCCCGCCGATGTCCAGGTGCACGCATCCAATCCGGCCGTGGAGCTGCTCTACGCGCTCTACTTCCACCTGACCTGAGCCGGATCCACCGATCTGCGTGCGGCCGCCGTAGAGTGCGGCCGATGCGGATTCTCCTCTGGCACGGCTACCTCCTCGGCGGCACCGGCTCCAACGTCTACACCCGGATGCTCGCGCGCGAATGGAGCCGGGCCGGCCACGACGTGGTCGTCCTTTCGCAGGAAGCGGAGCCGGAGCGCTACGACCTCGGCGGTGCCCGGACCGTGCGCCCGGAGGTCGGCGGGCTGCTGCCCGTCTTCGTGGTCGACCGCTACCCCGGCTACGAGGTGAAGCGGGTGCAGGACTGCACGCGGGCGGAGCTCGAGCGCTGGGTCGCCGCCAACGCGGCGGCCGTCTGCGAGCTGCTCCCGGCAGACGTCGTCTTCACGAACCACGTCCTCCTCGGCGGCCCCGTCGGGGCCGCCACAGGAGCGCCGTTCGCCGTCAAGGCGCACGGCTCGGAGCTCGAGTATGCGATGCGCGGGAACGCCGAGCTCTCGGCCTGGGGGAGGGAGGCGCTCGGCGCCGCCCGCGCCACGTTCGTCGGTTCGGCGCACATCCGGGCTGTCGTCGCGGAGGTCTGCGGCCATACCGACAGGGTGGTCGAGGTCCCGCCGGGGGTGGACGTGGAGGAGTGGGCGCCGCAGTCGCGGGGCGAGGCGCTCGCGGCCCTCGTCGAGGAGGCCCGTCACGACCCGCCGAATCCGGGAGGAACGGAGGAGCGGCTGCCGGACGAGGGCAACGCCGTGCGGCTGGAGCAGTTCCTCGCGGTGAAGCAGCCGGTGGTCGTCTACTTCGGCAAGCTGATCGAGCAGAAGGGCGTCCATCTCCTCCTCGAGGCGCTGTCGGGGACCGATGTCCGGGCGGTCGTCGTCGGCTTCGGCCCGGAGCGGGCAGCGCTCGAGACGCAGGCGGCCGCGCTCGGCGTCGAGGTTCTCTTCACCGGCCCGCTCGAGCACCGGCACCTGCGCCACCTGCTCGCCCTGGCCGACGCCTGCGTTGTGCCGTCCGTCTTCCCCGAGGCGTTCGGGATGGTCGCCGCCGAGGCGGCGGCAGCCGGCTGCCCGCCACTGGTCGCGCGTCACTCCGGGCTGGCCGAGGTCGCCGCCGGGTTGGAGCAGCACTATCCCGTGGCACACCGTCATCTGGCCTCGTTCGAGAACGGCAATGCGGGCGACCTCGCGAACAAGCTGCATGACCTGCTCGCGCTCGGGTCGGCGGAGCGGGAGGCGGTACGTCGAGCCGCCAGGGCGGCGGTCGTCGAACGCTGGAGCTGGGCCGGTGTGTCACGCCGCCTGCTCGAGCCCTTCGCCTGATCGGCAGGAGCCCACTTCAAAAACTGCAGGATCGACTACCGTTCCTGCACGATGGGTGATCAGCAGCACGTTCCCTACGATCAGCTCCTTGACGAGGCCCGGGAGAGCTTCGACGCCGGAACGGACTTCACGGTCGCCGTGGAGGAGGAGTTTGCGCTCCTCGACGCGGACAGCCTCGACATGGTCAACCGCTTCGAGGAGGTGCAGGCGGCCGCAGCCGAGACGACGCTCGGGTCCAACCTCGCCGGCGAGCTGATCGCGTCCGAGGCGGAGGTGAAGACCGGCCGTCTCGAGCGCTTCGCCGACGTCCCGGCGGTGATCGAGGAACGTCGCGCGGAGTTGCTCGCGGTCGTCGAACCGCTCGGGCTCGTCCTCGGCGCCACCGGCTCGCATCCGTGGGCGAGCTGGAAGGACCAGCGGATCATCGACACGCCGCACTACCGGCGCAACGACCAGATCCTCCGCTACGTCGTGTGGAAGAACAACACGTTCGGCTTCCACGTGCACGTCGGGATCATGGGGGCGGACAGGGCGATCCGGGTCGCGAGCGCCCTCCGCAACTGGCTGCCGGAACTGCTCGCACTCTCTGCCAGTTCGCCGTTCGCGGAGGCGGTCGACACGGGCCTGCACTCGGCCCGGACGCAGATCTTCACCCGCTTCTTCCCGCGCTGCGGCGTTCCCGATGCGTTCTCGTCGTGGGACGAGTACGAGCGCTATGTGCGCTTCCTCTACGAGACCCGCTCGATCGACGAGCACACTCAGCTCTGGTGGAGCGTCCGGCCCCACCTCGCGTTCCCGACCGTGGAGATCAGGATCTGCGACGGGCAGCCGGACGTCCGCGAGTCGCAGAGCCTCGCCGCACTCTGCGTCTCCCTCGCCGCCCGCATCGCCCGGGCCCTCGACGAGGGCGAGCCGATCGTGACCCAGCCGCACCGTCTGATCGAGGAGAACATGTGGCGCGCGATCCGCTTCGGCCTCTCGGGAGAGTTGATCGACCTCGAGCGCGGCGACGTGCTCCCCGCGCGCGCCCGCCTCGAGCGCCTCGTCGAGTGGGTACTGCCGGTCGCCGCCGAGATCGGTGCGGCCGAGTGGCTCCACGTCCCCGAGCAGAATCCTGCGGAGCGCCAGATCGCCCGTCACGAGGAGGGCGTCGACTTCGCCACGATCTACGGCGATCTCGCCCTGCGCCCCTCGCACGTAGCCTGAACCGGGCTGAATCGGGCTCCGTGCGACGGGTATCGGCGCGCGGTACCCAGCTTGTGCTGCATAATCCTGCGCGCCGATGCGATATCGGCGTTTCTTTGTGACATGCCTCCGGAGGGCTGATGGACTTCTTCAAGGATCACGCCGTTGCGTTTGCGCTCATCTGCGGCGCGGTGGCGGTGCTGTACGGGCTCTACCTCACCTACTGGCTGCTGAAGCAGTCACCCGGGAACGAGCGCATGCGCGAGATCTCGGGAGCAGTGCAGGAAGGCGCCGCCGCCTACCTCAAGAAGCAGTACACGACGGTCGCGGTCGTGGCGATCCTGCCGTTCCTGCTGCTCGGCTTCTACAACAAGCTCGGTTGGGGCGCGGCGTTCGGCTTCATCATCGGCGCGACGCTCTCGGCTGCGGCCGGCTTCATCGGCATGAACGTGGCCGTGCGTTCGAACTCGCGCACCGCCGAGGCGGCGCGTGAGGGCATCAAGCCCGCCTTCAAGGTCGCCTTCCGTGCCGGCTCGGTCACGGGCCTGCTCGTCGTCGGCCTCGGCCTGCTGGGCGTCGCCGGCTACTACTGGTTTCTCACCGGGGCGCTCGGGAACTCTCCCGAGTCGGCCGTGGACGACCTGATCGGGCTCGCCTTCGGCGGCTCGCTGATCTCGGTCTTCGCCCGCCTCGGCGGCGGCATCTTCACGAAGGCCGCCGACGTCGGCGCCGACCTCGTCGGCAAGATCGAGGCCGGGATTCCGGAGGACGACCCCCGCAACCCGGCCGTGATCGCCGACAACGTGGGCGACAACGTCGGCGACTGCGCCGGCATGGCCGCCGACCTGTTCGAGACCTACGCCGTCACGGCGGTCGCGGTGATGCTGCTCGGGATCCACTTCGAGAACTCGTCGCTGTGGCTCTACCCGCTCTCGCTCGGTGCAATCTCGATTCTGGCCTCGGTCGTCGGCACGTTCTTCGCCCACGTCGGCGGCGGCGAGAACGCGATCATCAACGCGCTCTACAAGAGCGTCCTCGTCGCCACGATCCTCTCGGCGCTCGGGTTCATCCCGGTCACGATGGCCTTCGACGGAGGCAAGTTCTCGTTCTGGCAGCTCTACGGCTCGGCGCTCGTCGGTCTCGCGATCACGTTCCTGCTCGTGGCGATCACCGAGTTCTACACGGGTACCCGCTGGAGCCCGGTGAAGGCGATCGCGAAGGCCTCCACCACCGGCCACGCGACCAACATCATCGCGGGCCTCGCCAAGGGCATGGAGGCGACGGCTCTGCCCGTGATCGTGATCGCCGGCGGCGTCATCGCCGCGTACGAGATCGCAGGCGGCGAGCTGTACGGGATCGGCGTTGCCGTGATGGCGCAGCTCTCGATGTGCGGCCTCATCGTCGCGCTCGACGCATTCGGTCCCGTCACCGACAACGCCGGCGGCATCGCGGAGATGGCCGAGATGCCGGAGGCTGTCCGCAACGTCACCGATCCGCTCGACGCGGTTGGCAACACGACGAAGGCGGTCACGAAGGGTTATGCGATCGGCTCGGCCGGCCTCGCCGCCCTGATCCTCTTCGACGAGTACACCCGCGGCCTCGTCGATGCCGGGATGAACACCGTGTTCTCGCTCGACAACCCGTACGTCGTCGCAGGGCTCTTCCTCGGCGGCCTGATGCCGTTCCTCTTCGCGGCCTTCGCGATGACGGCCGTCGGCCGGGTCGGCGGCGAGGTCGTCGAGGAGGTGCGGCGCCAGTTCCGCGAGGACCCGGGCATCATGGAGGGAACCTCGAGGCCGGACTACTCGACCGCCGTCGCGATCGTGACGGGCTCCGCGATCAAGGGCATGATGCTCCCGGCGGCGATCCCGATCGTCTTCCCGATCGTCGTCGGCATCCTCGATCCGAAGATGCTTGGCGGCCTCCTGATCGGCACGATCGTGACCGGTCTCTTCCTCGCCATCTCGATGACCTCGGGCGGTGGCGCCTGGGACAATGCGAAGAAGATGATCGAGGACGGCGCCTACGGCGGCAAGGGCTCCGAGGCGCACGCGGCCGGTGTCACCGGCGACACGGTCGGCGATCCCTACAAGGACACGGCCGGCCCCGCCATCAACCCGATGATCAAGATCACGAACATCGTCGCGATCCTGATCATCCCGCTGATCGCCTCGATCCACGGCTGACGGATGTGAGGGGGTGTCCGGCGTGGGCCGGGCATCCCTGACCTCCATGTTTGCCACGTCCCGGCTCCATCAACCGAGTCCGCCGAGCGCCCGAAACGACGTTCGCGGCACGTCGTAGACTGCCGCCGTGCCGAGCCGACGACGTCGTGAGGTAGAGCTCGAGCGGGTGCTCGGAACGCCGGCGCTCTTCGCGACCGCGTACGGCAACGTCGGCTCCTCGATCTACTACGCGCTCGGCCTCACGGCGGTCTACGCGCTCGGCCTCACACCGCTCGTCTTCCTGATCGCCGGCCTCGTGTTCGCGATGACGGCGGCGACCTACGCCGAGGGAACGGTGCGCTATCCCGAAGCCGGTGGCTCGTCCAGCTTTGCCCGGCACGGCTTCAACGAGGTGGTCAGCTTTGGTGCGGCGTGGGCGCAGATGCTCGTCTACGTCGTCACGGTCGCCACCTCCGCGTTCTTCGTGCCGCATTACCTCTCGATCTTCTGGGAGCCGCTGCGGACGAACCCGTGGGACATCGTCGGCGGCGCCGTCGTGATCGTGATCCTCGTCACGCTCAACGTGATCGGCGTCCAGGAGGCAGCAAAGCTCTCGATCGTGCTGGCGGTGATCGACTTCGCGACGCAGGTGCTCCTCGTCCTGCTCGGCATGTTCCTCGTCTTCAGTCCCGCGATCCTGAAGGGGAACATCCACTGGGGGGTGGCGCCGACCTGGGCCAACTTCGCGATCGCGATCCCGGTGGCGATGCTCGCCTACACGGGCGTCGAAACCGTCTCGAACCTCGCCGAGGAGGCGCGCGAGCCCGCGCGCAGCGTCCCGAACGCCTACAAGCTCGTGGCAGCCGCCGTCTTCGCCATCTACCTGACGCTGCCTCTCGTGGCGCTCTCGGCGATGCCGGTGAAGTTGATCGACGGCCACCTGACGACGCTCCTGGCGCTGCCACCGGAACAGGGCGGGTACGCGAACGACCCGGTCCTCGGCATCGTCGACAACCTCGGTCTCACCGGCATCCTCCTGCGGGTACTCCAGATCTACGTCGGTGTGCTGGCTGCGACGATCCTCGTGATCGCGACGAACGCCGGCGTGATCGGCGCCTCGCGGATCACCTACTCGATGGCGAGCTACCGGCAGCTGCCGGAGATCTTCCGCAAGTTGCACCCGACCTTCAAGACGCCTGTGCTCTCCCTCGTCCTCTTCGCCGGGATCGCGCCGATCCTGCTGATCCTGCCCGGTGATGTGGTCTTCGTCGGGACGCTCTACTCGTTCGGTGCGACGCTCTCGTTCACGGTGGCACACGCCTCGCTGATCCGGCTGCGGACCAAGCAGAAGGGGTCGGCCGAGGTCTTCTATCGCGGCCGACCGAACCTCACGATCGGCGGGATCCAGTGGCCGCTGTTCGCAATCGTCGGTGGCCTCGCGACCGGCGCCTCGTTCCTCGTGATCGTCCTCCAGAACCCGGCCACCCGCTGGGTCGGTCTCGGCTGGCTCGCAGCCGGGATGGTCTTCTACGTCGTCTACCGGCGACGCTTCGTGCGCGGTTCGCTGACGCACACGATCAAGGCGCCGCCGGCCTTCGGGCCGGCTCTCGCGCTCCAGTACCGCCGGCTGCTCGTCCCGATCGTCGGCGGACGTCCGTCCGACGACGCGCTCGACGTGGCCTGCAGCCTCGCCGCGGAGCGCGGCTCCCGGATCGTGGCGCTGAACGTGCTCGAGGTTCCGCTCGACCGACCTCTCGACGCGTACATGCAGGAGCGCGAGGACGAGGCGAACCGCGAGCTCGACGAGGCGATCGCGGTCGGCGACTCGTACGGCGTCCGCGTCCAGGACAGGCTCGTCCGCGCCCGTAATGCGGGCGTTGCGATCGTGGAGGAGGCCGCCCGCAACGGCAGCGAGATCATCGTCATCGGCACCCCCCGCAAGTCGCTCACCCGCTCCCAGCGGGCGGTGTTCGGCGACACGGTCGACTACGTCCTGCGGCACGCCCCCTGCCGGGTGATGGTGGCCGCCTCACGCGAGCCGGTGCCGGCATGATCTGGCACCGGCGCGCAGTGATGGCGTTCTCCGTGATCTTCATGATCATCGGCGTCGTCCTTCTCGTCGTCACGGCGCTCAACGGGGGCGGCGTCGTCGGGTTCGTACTCGGCGGCCTCTTCCTGGCGCTCGGCGTCGCCCGGCTCCAGCTGGAGCGCAAGCGTGGCTCGTAAGGTCCGCGGCTTCGAGCGGGTTCTCGACGCGCCCGCCCTGTTCACGGTCGCCTACGACGAGATCGGCTCGTCGATCTACTTCGCCCTCGGGATCGTCGCTGCCCAGGCGCTCGGCCTGACCCCGCTCGTCCTCCTTGCCACCGGCGTCCTCTTCCTGATCGTCTCGCTCTCCTACGCGGAGGGAACTGCCGCCATACCCGAGACCGGCGGCGCCGCCACGTTCACGCGGCGCGCCTACAACGACGTGGTCGGGTTCGCGACCGGGTGGCTGCTGCTCCTCGACTACCTGATCGTGATTGCGCTCTCGTCGCTCTTCCTGCCGCACTATCTCGCTGCCGCGCTCGCAGCCCCCTCGCTCCGCTCGAGCCCGTGGGACACGGTGATCGCCGTCACGGTCATCGTCGGCATCGTCGCAGTACGACTCGTGCGCCACTCGCGCGTCCACCGCACCGCGCTCTTCCTCGCCCTCCTCGACCTCGCCGTCCAGCTGCTCGTCGTCGTCCTCGGCTTCGCGATCGTGTTCTCTCCCGACGTCCTGACCGACGGGTTCCATTTCGCTCCGGGCCAGGGATGGCACCACCTCCTCTTCGCGCTCCCGCTTGCGATGCTCGCCTACACGGGCCTCGAGACGGTGGCCAACCTGGCCGAGGAGACCCGTGAGCCGGGGACGACGCTGCCGCGCTCGCTGTTCTCCTCGATCGGCCTCGTCGTCGTGATGACGGTGCTGATCGCCGTCGTCGGCGTCTGCGCCTTCCCTGCTCAGGACGGGTCGACAGACCTCGCCGACCGCTGGCTGCAGGCGCCGATCGTCGGCATCGTGACCGCCTTCGACGGGCACATCCCGGCGACCGCGGTCGACGTCCTGCGGGTCGTCGTCGGCATCTCCGGGGCGCTCGTGCTACTCGCGGCTGCGACGACGGCGATCAGTGGCTGCACCCGGCTCACCCGCTCGATGGCCGAGCACGGGATGTTGCCGCGCGAGCTCGGCCGGCTCGAGCGTCGCTCGCTCGTCTCGCGAGAGGCGCTGCTCGCAGTCGGAGCCTTCGCCGTTGCTGTCGTCGTCGTGACTGCGGTCTTCGCCGGCGACAACCCCCAGTATCTGGCGAGCACGTACTCGTTCGGCGTCCTCTTCGCGTTCACGGCGGCGCAGCTGGCGGTGATCCGGCTGCGACGCAAGGAGCCCGGCCTGGAGCGGCCCTTCCGGGCCCGGCCCGAGGTACGGATCCGAGGCGTCCTCGTGCCGCTGCCGGCTCTGATCGGAGCGCCGCTCACGTTCGCCGTCTGGATCCTGGCGCTGATCACCCATCCGGGTGCGCGCTATGCCGGTCCCATCTGGCTGCTCGTCGGGCTCGGTACCTTCGTCGTCGTCCGCCGCGCCCGGAGGGCCGGTGTGTTCGAGGATGTCGACCCGATCGCCGAGCTGCCCCCGGGAGCGGCGTTCCAGAGGATCCTCGTGCCGATGAAGCTCGGCGATATCGGCGAGGAGATGGTCGCGACGGCGATCGCGATCGCGAAGGAGCGAGAGGCGACGGTCGAGGCCGTATTCGTCGTTCGCGTCCCGCGCGCGTTCCCGCTCGGGGGAGAACCGCTCCCTCCCGACGTGCAGAGCCGGGCCGATCAGTCGCTCGCTGAGGCGAGGGCGCTCGGCGAGGAGAACGGGATCGAGATCGTGACGCGTATCGTCAGCGCCCGCTCGATCAGTCACGCCATCGTCGAGGCGGCGACCGACAGCGACGCTGACCTGATCGTGCTCGGCTCCGCGCCGAGGTGGCGCCGCCAGTCGCGGTTCTTCTCGCCCACGGTCGACCACGTGCTCAGGAAGGCGCCCTGCGAGGTCCTCGTGGTCGCCTTCCCCGAGGGCGTCTTCGAGGAGAGCGCGTGACGGCAGCCGTCTCCGTTACCCTCCTCCCATGAAGGCAGTCGTGATTGGATGCGGCCGCGTCGGCTCCGGCGTGGCGCTGAAGCTGGCTGCGGAAGGCTGGGACGTCACGGCCGTCGACGAGCACGAGGAGGCCCTCGGGCGCCTCGGCCGCGACTGGCGAGGCGGCTTCGTCGTCGGGCACGCGATGGAGACCGACGTGCTGGTCGAGGCCGGCATCGAAAGCGCCGACGCAGCCATCGTGGCCACGTCCGGCGACAACACGAATCTTGTGATCGGTCAGGTGATCCAGAAGCGCTACGGGCTCACCTGCGTCGTCGTCCGCGTGCTCGATCCCCGCCGCGCCGAGTTCTTCGAGAGGCTCGGCCTGAAGACGATCTCTCCGACGAAGACCGCCATTTCCTATCTCGTCGACGCGGTGCGCTCCTGCGAGGCGGCTCCTGCCCCGAAGATCGAGGCCTGATGTACCTGATCGTCGCGGGAGGGGGGAAGATCGGCGCCAACGTGGCCGAGTCGCTGCTCGCGATGGGCCACGAGGTGACGCTGATCGAGCAGCGCCGCGATCGCTACGAGCAGCTCGAGGAGCAGTTCGGCCCGGTCGCGATGCAGGGCGACGCCACCGAGATGCACGTGCTCGAACGCGCTGGCATCGACCGCCCACCGGACATCGTCTTCGCCCTCACGGGTGACGACGAGGACAACCTGGTCATCGCCCAGATCGCCAAGGAGGGCTATGGCGTTCCGAAGGTGATCGCCCGCGTCAACGACCCCCGTAACCAGCAGCATTTCGACCTGCTCGGGATCACGCAGACCGTCTGCTCCACCTCGCGCATCCTCGGCCTCGTCGAGCACGAGGTCCCCCAGCACGGGCTCGTGAAGCTGCTCGAGCTCCGCCAGGAGGGGCTCGAGGTCGTCGAGCTCCAGATCGGCGGCGACTCACCGGCGGCGGGCAAGCGGGTCGGTGGGCTCGGGCTGCCGGAGGGTGTGCGGCTCGTCTCGGTGACGCGCAACGGAGTCGGCGAGATCGCCGTCGGAGAGACGGTGATCCGCCCCGGCGACCAGGTGATCGCGATCCTCAAGCCCGGTGTCGAGGAGAACCTCCGCCGAGCCCTCGGCGCCTGAGCCGACGCCGTCGCAAGCTAGACGCGCCAGTAGTTCCGGGTCACGAGGAGCATGATCGGGACGATCTCGAGCCGGCCCAGCCACATCAGCATGATCATGGTGCCGGTCGAGATGTCGCTGAACGGCTCGTAGGAGCCCATCGGCCCGGCAAAGCCGAGCCCTGGGCCGGCGTTTCCGAGCGTCGAGGCCGACGCGGCGAGCGCATCGAGAGCCGACACCGCCGGGCCCTGGAAGGCTGCGTCGAGCGCGATCACCCCGGCGCCCACGACGAAGAAGCCGACGTAGAGGAGCACGAAGGCCGACACTGCTCGCAGTGCGCGTTCGTCCACGACGACGCCGTTCAGACGCAACGGCAGCACGGCCTCGGGGTGGAGCGTCTGCCGCAGTTCGCGGCGCAGGATCTTCCCGATCAGCAAGTGCCGCACGACCTTGACGGAACCGGCGGTCGAGCCGGCGCAGCCGCCGACCAGCATCACGACGATGAGCACCATCAGGCAGAGCGACGGCCAGCCGACGAAGTCGACGCTCGCATAGCCGGTCGTCGTCATCATCGAGACGACCTGAAACGCCGCGTTCCTGATCGCCGCCTCGCCGTGCAGGAGCCCGTCCTTCCAGAGTACGGCGGCGACGAGCGCCGACATCGAGACGAGCACGATCGCGTACAGTCGGGCCTCCTCGTCCCTGAGCAGTGGCCTCGCCTGGCGGCGCATGAAGAGCCTCAGGAGGAGGGCGAAGTTCGTACCGGCGAGGACCATGAAGAGGATGACGACCCACTGGGTCGCAGGTGCGAACGGCTCCAGCGAACGCGGCTCCGGCGAGAAGCCGCCGGTCGGGAGGGTCGAGAACGCATGCGCCACAGCGTCGTAGGTGGTCATCCGCCCGTCGATCCCCGTCCAGCCGAAGACAGCGAGGATGAGCGCCTCTGCGGCGGTCAGCACGACGTAGAGCAACCACAGGCGCCGCGCCGCGGTGCGGATCCGGTCGGCCATCGTCTCGATCTCGGGGCCCGGCAGCTCCGACTCGAGCAGCTGGCGGCCGCCGACGCGGAGCCGCGGTAGAACGGCGAGCGCGAGCACGATGATCCCCATGCCCCCGAGCCACTGGGTGAACTGACGCCACATCAGCATCGAGTGGTCGAGGGCTGTGAAGTCGGTCAGGACCGTGGCGCCCGTCGTGGTGAAGCCGGACATGCCCTCGAAGAGGGCGTCGATCGGACGGTCGATCTGCGGGTCGCCGGAGAAGAGGTACGGGATCGACGCGAGGACGGCGGCGAGGAGCCAGGTCAGCGAGACGACGAGAAATCCCTCGCGGTAGCCGAGCGCCGCGTGTCGCCGTCCGAGCCGCTCCAGCCCGAGTCCGAGCGCGGCCATGATCGCACCCGCCGCCAGATACGGAACCGGGGTCTCGCGGTAGCCGATCGCGAGCGCGGTCGGGAAGAGCACGGCGAGGGAGAGGAGCTTCGTAAGCGTCCCGACCAGCCCGAGCGCGCTCCGCACGTCGACCCCGAGACGCGGGCGCCGCGGTGCCGGCGACCGGGCGGGGCGGGGACTCACAGGACGCGCTCGACGTCGGCGACGCGGACCGACTCGGTGAAGACGATCACCCTGTCGCCCGCCTGGAGGACGTCGTCGCCGTGAGGGAAGACGGCGCGGCCGTCGCGGACGATGGCACCGATCACCGCGCCTCTGATCGGCATCTCACGGAAGCTGAGCCCGACGTACTCGCTCGACGGGCTCGTCGTGATGTCGAGTACCTCGAAGCGGTTGTCCTCGATCATCGCCACCTGTTGCGTCCGTGGATCGTGTGCAAACCGCACGATCTCCTCGGCCGTCACCTGGCGGGGGTTCACGGCCACGTCGACCCCCGAATGCTCGTAGACCCTGGTCGCGACCGGATCGTGGACGATTGCGATCGTGAATGCGACGCCGTTGACCTTCGCGAGTGTCGCGGCGAAGTGGTTCTTCGTGTCCTCGCGCATGGCGAAGACCGCCGCGTGCGCCTGGCCGATCCGCTCTCGCTCGATGAACTCGGTGTCGAGCCCGTTTGCCTGGTAGACGCGCGCTCGCGGCAGCTCCTCCGCGACCTGCCGGGCGCGGACCCGGTCGGGCTCGATCAGGCGCACTGCGATGTCCTGCTCGAGCAGCCGCCGTGCGATCGCGACGCCGACGCGGCCACCGCCGTAGACGACGACGTCCTCGATCGATCCCTCGCGCGGCGCCACGAGTCGACCCCAGGCTTGCGCTGCCTCCGGCGAGCCGACGATGACGAGCCGGTCGCCGGCGTGGAGCACGGTGTCGCCGCGGGGGATCGTCATCGAGTCGCGGCCGATCACCGCTACGACACGCGATTCGGAGGGGATCGCGGAGCAGTCGCGCAGCGGCTTGCCGAGAATCGACGAGCTCGAGTCCTCGATGAGCTCGTATTCGACCATCTGGATCTGCCCACGGGCGAACACGTCCGTCTGGACGGCAGCGGGGAGGCCGACGACGCGGGTGATCGCGTGGGCGGTCTCGAGCTCGGACGAGACGACGAAGTCGACGTCGAGGCGCCCCTCACGCCAGAGGTCGATGTACTCGACGTTCGACGTCCGGATCACCGTGGTCGCGCGCGGCGCCTCGATCCGGGCGAACGTGGCGGCGACGAGGTTCGCCTCGTCACGCGACGTGCAGGCGATCACCAGATCGGCGTCACGCACGCCTGCGTCGGCGAGCAGGCGCCGGCTGGCGCCGTTCGACTCGATCGTGACGATGTCGTAGCGGTAGGCGAGCGGCGTCAGCCGCGCCGGATCGAGGTCGACGACGGTGAGGTCGTGCTCCTCATGGAGGGCCTCGACGATCGTCGACCCCACCTGGCCGGCACCGATGACGAAGATCTTCATCGCGGCGGCAGGCTACACCGTTCCAGGGATGCCGTGGGCGCGTGCGTGGGCTACGGTGGCACCGTGCGACGACTCCTCCTTGCCGCCGCCGTCCTTGCCGCCGTGGCGGTCGGCAGCGCCTCGGGGGCGAGCCGCGGCGCGGCCGGCCTCGGGCCGACCCAGATCGCGTCCGGCTTCGCCTCGCCGACACAGGTCACGGCACCCCGTGGCTCGAGGGGGATTCTCTACGTCGTCGAACAGCCGGGCCGCATTCGTGTGCTCGTCAACGGCAGGCTGCGGGCGCAGCCGTTCCTCGACATCCGCAAGCTCATCCGCTCCGGCGGCGAGCAGGGGCTGCTGGGTCTCGCCTTCGCGCCCGACTACGCGAAGAGCCGGCTCTTCGTCGTCGACTACACCGACCTGAACGGCAATACCCGTGTCGTTCGCTACCGCTCGAACGGCACGCGGGCGATTCCCACAAGCGCGAAGCAGCTGCTCTTCGTTCGTCAGCCGTACGAGAACCACAACGGGGGCCAGGTCGCGTTCGGTCCCGACGGCAAGCTGTACGTCGGCATGGGGGACGGCGGTTCCGGCGGCGACCCGGGTAACCGCGCCCAGAACATGGGCTCGCGCCTCGGCAAGATCCTGCGGCTCGGCATTGCGAAGCCGGGTGCCGCCCCGAAGGTCGTGGCCCTCGGCGTCCGCAACCCGTGGCGATTCTCGTTCGACCGCGTGAGCGGCGACCTCTGGATCGGCGACGTCGGCCAGAGTCGGGTCGAGGAGGTCGATCACCTCGCGTGGCCGTTGCGCGGGCTCCTCAACCTCGGCTGGCGGGTGTACGAGGGGCGTGACTCGTATCAACCGGGCGCCCTCGGCCCGGGCACGCTCACGTGGCCGGTGGCGACCTACACGCACGACGAGGGCTGCTCGATCACCGGCGGCTTCGTCTACCGGGGAACGGCCGTGCCCGCCTTCGTCGGCCGCTACATCTACGGCGACTACTGCTCCGGGACGATCTGGTCGCTCGAGCTCGCAAACGGCGCCGCCCAGGTCCGCAAGGAGCCGTTCACGATCCCGAACCCGACCTCGTTCGGCGAGGACGGCTCCGGCGAGCTCTACGCCGCTTCGGCGAACGGCACGATCTACCGGCTCACCGCTCCGGGCTGATCCCGGACTGCCGCCGCACCCGGCTCCAGGCGATCACGCCGATCGTGACCCCGACGGTGTCGATCACGACGTCGTACCAGGCGCCGTGGCGGCCGCGGACGAAGTGCTGGTGGATCTCGTCGCTGCCCGCATAGAGGGCGCCCGCCGCGATCGCGAGCCACGGCCGGCCGAGCGCCCGGAGCAGCAGTGCCCCGAGGATGGCGTATTCGGTCAGGTGCGCGATCTTGCGGAGGATCAGGTCCCAGGTGCCGAGTCCCGTACCGAGGCTCGGGATCGACGAGAAGGCGAAGATGACGGCGGCCCAGAGCAGGAGCGGTGCCCAGGCGCGGAAGCCGGTCGCGCGCATCGGGCGATGATAGGCTCAGCAGACACACAGGAGCACGGTGAGGGAACCCGGTGCAAGTCCGGGACGGTCCCGCCGCTGTGAGGGGAGA
>CAZOMP010000020.1:0-22149 GCA_964581085.1 uncultured Gaiellales bacterium
CTAGGCGTTCTGCGAGCGCTTCGACCTCGCGGAGGAGGACCGCGCACGCTCCGGCGTCGGGTCCCTTCTCTCCACCCATGCGCTTGATGGGACGCCAAGCCCGTTTGGCGTCGATCTGCACAGACACGAAGAGCTCGTGATCGCGCGTCACGGCCGGGGCCCTCGATGTCAGCTCGAGGTACGACCGCATGGCGAGCGAGTCGAGCGGAACGACGTCGCGCGCCCACGCTTCGCCGAGGTAGCGGCCGATCTCGTCGCCGTGGGCGGGGACGGTGCGCTCGACCCACTGGATCCGACTCACCGGCGATCCCTCACGCGCAAGACCGGCGAGCACGCCGCCCCAGCCGGCCTGCCTGCTCTCCTGCTCGGCCTGGTCGAGGAGCCCGAACGACGTCACGCGCACCGCCAGCACCGCGGTGTACGACCGAGTGCGGCGGTCTTTCAGCACCCCGACCGGCTCGCCGTGGAACGGTGCCGCGAGCAGTTCGAGGTCTCGACCGACCTCGGGAAGCGAGGCGATCGGCTCCGGCCGTCCGTCCGCCGTGAGCCGTGCTCCGGCGTTGGGGGCCGGTGACCGCCGGACGTGTCTGCCGAGCGCCGTGGCGGTGGCATGGCGGGCGATGACCGGCAGCCACGCATCGGCAGAGCGGCCGCCGACCGGCCAGAAACAGAACGCGGCCGCGACAAGCGCCAGCGCCAGAGCGGCCACGACGCCCGCGCCGCTCGAGAGCACACGCATCAGAATCACCCCCAGCGTGAGACTGAAGGCGATCACGATCACCTGGACCGGCCGTAGCGAACCGATCAGCCCCCGCCGCTCGAGCGGGCCGAAGCGGTAGCGCTGATACTCGCCTGCGTTCACGCTTCACCTCGGTCGATCGGTGGACGCCGGTTAGGCGGCGGCTCCGGCGGCGGGCGTCGATCAGGCGGCGGTTCGGGAGACGGGCGACGGTCGAGCGGCGGTTCAGACGGTCGCGGCGGGGGAGGCGTCTCAGACGGCCGCGGCCCGGATGCGACGCCGGGCGTTGTGGGGCGCGACGGGTCGGGCTGACCCGTCTGCGTGCGGGGTTCGGCCGTCGAAGGGGCGGAGGAACGCCCAGGGGATGCGGTTGGCGCGCGGCGGCCCGGTGCGCTCACCACGCCTCCGACCTGATCGGCGCCGCCGCCTGAGTCGAAATGCCGCGACTCCTCGTCGTCCGCCGACGAGGAGCCCTGCACGCGAGGGCTGCCGATGTAAATCGCTGCCGGTCTCCCGCCGCTGCTGCCGGACGTTGACCCCCGCGAATGCCGGTCCATGGCCTGACGCATGTAGACGGCGGGGCTGTGCACGCCGGCCGATCCGGCTGCGCTCTGCACGGCCGACCGTTGGTGGACGACGCTCGCAGCGGCGAGCTCCATCATCGGGATCATTCGTAGGAGGGCGAAGGGCGACCAGGCGGCGAGGACGAGGATCGCCGAGCCGGCGAGCATCTGCTCGAAGGTGGTGCTGTCGCTTTCCGCGACGCCGGTGTTGGCGATTGCTGCGGTGGCGAGCGTGAGGATCGAGATGATGACGAACTTGGCGAGGATGATCGCGATGAGTAGCTCGACGAGCCGTCGTGCCCAGCGGCTGGTCGCGGGCCAGACCATCGCGACGAAGGTGAGGGGGAGAAAGAAGACGCAGATGTAGATCGCGGCGTCGCGGATGATCATCTCGAGCCAGAGCACGAAAGCGCCGAGCGCGAGGATGATCGCGCCGAGGAAAACGCCGAATAGCGGGATGCCCGAGTCCTCGTCGAGCGCGTTCTTGTATGCGTCTCCGACCGCCTGGAGGAGGTTGTCGGACTGCTCGGTTCCGAGGCTCGCGACGACGGCGGCGGACATGTCGTCCGTGATCGCGACGAGCAAACCGGTGGCGGCGATCGCGACTCCCGCGAAGATGAACGCCATCGGGAGGTAGCCGAATGCGGCGCGTGCGAGGATCCAGATGTCCTGGCGGATGACCGACTGGATGACCGCGAGCATGAGCATCAGGAGAGCGAGCGCGCCCGCGATCGCGAGCATGGCTTGGTACTGCCCTTCGAACCAGCCCGCTCGGAGGTCGGGGCTGCTCGTGTTCTCGATCAGCTCGCCGACCTTGCCCGCGACCCAGACCGCCGCGTTGGTGACCCAGGCCGTCACGCCGCGCATCACGAACTCGCCCGCCTCGGCAGCGACCTTCTTGACCGCTCCGGCGACCGCGTCGCACACGTTGCCGACGACCGGCAGGTTGCATGGGTCGAGAGAGACGCCACCCCCTTTGGAGGCGGCGGATGGGGCCGCGTCGGGGACGCTTCCCTTCGGCCCGATGTTGATCGTGAACTGGCGTTCTGACTTGCGTGGCGTGCACCAGGACGCTGACGGCGGATCTTGGTCGTTGATCTCCATCCAGAATGTCCATGCGCCCTGCTGGGTCGGGACGCCGCTGACGAGGCCGCCGGGCGACAACGTCAACCCAGGTGGGAGGCTGTCGCTGAGGACGCGGAACTGATACGGGAGCGCGGGGCCGCATCCTTCGCGTCCTTCGAACAGGTGGTAGTAGCGCGATCCAACGGCGCCGTCGGGTGTCTTGAAGCTCTCGTCCGTGAACTTGGCCGCCAGCGCCGTCGGCACGACCACGATGCTCAGCAACAGCGCCCCAAGCAGGACCGCCCGACGCCCGCGGATCCATGCGACGCGATCGTCAGCCCGCATCGGGAATCTCCGCGAAGCTGCCTACGGCGGTGAAGATCTCTCCTGCTGGCGTTGTGGCCTCTCTACCCGAGAGCGGGGGAGTCGGGCCTGCGGACGACTCGAACGAGGCCACCTTCCAATCGCCGTGCTCCCAGACGAGCGAGACGGTTTGCGTGCGCCACGACTGTTGGGGCTCAACGGTGGCGCCGCTGCCGACGATGCCCACGTACCAGACCGAGACGGTTGCCTCGTCGGGCGAGAACGCGTCCATTCGATAGCCGACGGGAACCGAGCGTAGAACGATCACCGGATGCGGCACGGTGTCGGCGCCGAGCTTTGCCCGCGTCTGTGCGCTCGCCTCCGCGAAGGCAGCAAGCAGCGGCAGCCGAGTCTGGCGGGAGGCGATACGGGACACGACCGCCTGGAGCCGGACCGGCTCGAGCAGGACATTTCCGTCGAAGGCCGTGATCGAGCGGGCTGCTGCGGCGACGGCCCCGGCTGGCGTTCGCTCGACCTTCACGGATCGGCCCGGACGAACCACCGCCGGGACGGATTCGCGCACGGTCAGCTCGCGTGGCGAGGCGACGCGGCTCCCGATCGCCACGCCGATTGCAAGCAGCGCCATGCTCGCGAGCGCGGCTGCGAGGAGGAGACCACGGCGCCGATGCTCGCTCGCCGGTTCGGGGATGGTGACGTCGCGTCCGGCCATGGCTACTTGACGGTGCGGCCGAGGTTCTCGAAGAACGCAACGATCGCGGGCGCCGCTCCGACGAGGAAGGCGGCGAGCGCGGAGATGAGCGTTCCGCGCCGGCCCATCGAGGCGTGGTGGTAGTTGCCGGAATGGGAAGCGAGCGCCCACACCGCGGCCGAGACGAGCAGGCCCGCGAGCGCGGCGAGCAGCGCCCAGAAAGCGACGCCTGAGATGAGGCTCTGGAGAGCCTCGGTGCCTGGGAGCCCCTGCGGGTCCGGCTGTCCCTTGAGATCGGTCGCGGCGACGATGAGGGACGAGCGAAACGACATCTCACGACCTCCTTCTGGATGGTTCTGCGAAGCCGCACGCGATCGCGGCGGCAAGCTCGAGGAGGGCATCGCGCGTGCTTGGTCGAAGCGCCTCGAGCACGACCTCCGCGCCCGTCTCGATGTGGGAGTCCCAGGGAATGCGGACGCATGCGCGGCAGCGGGAGGCGAAGTGCTCCTCGATCCGGTTCACGTCGACGTCGCCGTTCCTTGCGCGCACCCCGTTCAGCGCGGTCACGGCGGCGTGGGCGAGATCCTCGTGATCGTGGCCCTCGAGCCAGTCGAGCGTCGAGCTTGCGGCGCGTGCACCGTCGAGCCCCGTGGGACTGATGAGCACGATCTGGTCGGCCGCTTCGAGAACGCCCTGAGCTACCGGGCTGAGCACCCCGGCCGGGGTGTCGAGGCAGACCAGGTTGTAGTGGCGCTCGACCAGCTCGACGGCCTCACGGACGGCCGAGCGCTCGAGCGTGTTCGCATCGAGGCTGTCGTCGCCCGCGATCACCTCCAGCCGGCTCTCGGCCTGGGAGCTGTACGCGCGGACGTCCGCGTACCTCTCGAGTGCCGCTCGGTCGTGCAGAAGTGTCACGATCGTCTCGTCGGTCTCGCGCCGCAAGCGATACCCGAGCGTTCCCGCATCCGGGTTCGCATCGAGTGCGACGACGCGGTCTCCGCGATGCGATGCGAACGTGTGCCCCACGAGGAGGCACGTTGTCGTCTTGCCGACGCCGCCCTTGCGCGAGACGAATGCGACCGTGCGGCAGCCGGTTATCGGCGCCTTCACCTGCGCGGCAAGCTCGCGCCGGCGCAGCTCGGCCGGGCTGGGGCCGACTGAGACCGTGCCTCCGGTAGCGACGTAGACCGCGCGGCGCCACCCATCTGCGGCTGGACGAGCCTTCGGTCGCAGCATGCGCTCCGGGGTGAAGTCCGCGGCCGTCAGCCGTGGCGGCCGGGGACGGGTGCGTCCGCGGTTTTGCTCCGCCGTGAGGATCGGGACGAGATCGGCGTCTTCAGGCCAGAACGTGCGAAGGTCGCGCCGTTCGAGGCTCATGTCGTGCCTCCGTGGATTCGCGGCAGGCGGCGTATGCTTCGACAGCGGTTGATCCACAGACGCGGATCTGCGTGACGGCGATGATCGAGCAGACATCTCTTGCCCGGCTCTTGCAGGAGCGCCGCGAAGCGGCGGGCTACTCGCGCGCCAGGCTTGGCAAGACCCTCGGCATCAGCCCCGGCACGATCGAGGGCTGGGAGCTCGGGCGAATCGGCAAGCCCCCGTTCCACGAGGTGATGCGGATCGCCTCCTTCCTCGGCATCCCGCTCGAGGACCTGCAGCGGGCGGTGTTCGCAGACGCGGGCACGGTGCCCGAGGCAGAGGAGCTCCCCGCTGCACCGGAACGAAGGCGGGCCGGGCGGAAGAAGCGACTCGGAGCGGTGCCGTTGCTGGAAGCGGCGTTCCGCCTCTACGGATGGCGGGACGAGGCGGACGCCGCCGAGGCGCTCGGAGCGACGCCCGACCAAGTCAGCGCGTGGCGGCGGGGGGCGAAGCGCATGGACATCGCGCAGTACCTCGTTCTCACGACATCCGTGAACGTGGCGCTCACTGACGCGGTCAAGTCGAAGCGCAAGACGAAGAACGTCGGCCTGTCCGCCGCCGCGGAGGCGCTCGGCGTGCAGCCCGAGACGTAGGGACCGGACTCGCGAGGGCGCATAGGCGCGCAGCGCCCTCCGCCCGATCACGACTGCTCCTCCTCGTCGTCGAGCACCATGTCGGTCAGGTCGGCCAGCTGGAGACCGGCCTGGTCGAGGAGGGCCCGGAGCCGTCCGGAGGCCTGCTCATCGACCCAGTCCAAACCGTCGTTGACCGCAGCTTCCCGGGATTCGAGCTCCGCGTTGCGTCGCCTCAGCTCCGCGTTCTCGATCTCAAGGTCGTGGCGGGCGCGCTCGGACTTCGCCCGAGCGCGCCCAAGCAGTTCGCAGCGGCGCTCCGATGCTCGTACTCGGATGCGGGCGGAGGCCTTCATCGCCACGGCGGTCAGGCCGATGGCGAAGAGGCCGATCGCTGCGACGAGATCCCGGTTCGCGACGATCCTGTACAGACCCACGGTGAAGGCGAGGCCAGCCGCGATCGCGATGATGAGCCGGGAGCCGGAGTCTCGAACGGCTCGACCGGGCCGTTCGTCGGAGCGCAGGGCGGCTGGGTCTCCGCGCTGGCCCCATGCGCCGCGCCCTTCGGGCCAGCGTTGGTGCAGCTTCACGGCGGGTTCCGGTTCGCGCATTGCCGGTCAGGGTGCACCGGGGATGTCCGCGAACAGTCCGCAAATTGTCCGCAGGATCCCTGGAAAACAGCCTTAGAGCAGGGAAAGAAGTCTCTCGATTCCGCTCGTAGCGCGGGCCGCGCAGACCCGCTAGAGCTTTACGCCGGAGTAGCGGCTGCGGCCTTCAGCTCTCGTTGCTCGATCCGCAGCAGCTCCGCGAACTCCGGGTCGTCGCCTTCGATCTCCTCGATGAAGCGCTGAGCATCGTCGCGCCGGAGAAAGACCTCGATCGCGTCGCCGAGCGGGCTCGTGGGCGAGATGGTCTCGTCGACCACGGCGTAGACGATCATCGTGACTCCATCCCCCACTTCTCGCACAGGTTCGAGTCGTCTGACAAGACGCTCATCAGGACGTGTCCATCCAGGCCATGTCCAGAAGGGACACTGGTGTAGAGCTCGAGCCGAGTACTACGCTGGCCGTGGGACGCATCCGCTCGCGGGCCATGGACACGCCGTCATCACAGCCCGTTACCTTCGTCGCCTGCGCACGACAAAGGGAGTAGGTGGAAGGCCTCGCCGAGCTGGCCTTCCGGCGCCACCATGCGCAGATCCACCGCTACCTCACCCGCAAGACCGGCGACCCGGATCGCGCCGAGGACCTTGCCCAGGAGGTCTTCCTCGACGCGACCGTGGCTCTCTCCGGCGGTGGCTTCGTCCCCGACTCGCTGCCAGCCTGGCTGCACACCATCGCGAAGTGCCGCTTCGCGGACGATGCGAGGCGTCGCCGGCTTTCGCTCGCCGACCCTGCATGGAACGGGTCTCTTGACGAGTTGCCCGCGGTTGATGGAGCTCGCGACGACGGCGCCGTCGTTATCGATGCGCTCATGCTGCTCGAGCCCGGCGAGCGCGGTGTGATCGTGATGAGGCTTCTCCACGGCTGTCCATTCCGGGAGATCGCGTGCGCACTCGGGATCAGCGAGGCGGCGGCGAAAATGCGCTTCCAGCGGGCGCTGGCCGTTTTGCGGAGGAGTCTCGAGCAGCAGGGCGTCGCTCCGTGACGGCGAGCGTGCGGTCGCGTCTCGACCGTGAGGTACGCGAGCTACTCCGCGACCACCCGGAACTGATCGCGGTTGCCGAGTTGATCGCCTCACTGCGGCCCGAGTACGTCAACTCCGCTGCTCCTACCGAGCGAGCCCCGCAGCGTCGGTTGTTGCTAGCCGTTCGCGCGCTCTTCTGGAAGCCATCGCGATGCTCGTCCCGTTAGGACCGCGCAGCGGTCGTTCGGGTATCACAGTATTTACTACGAATTGCAGTTCTATAACTGCTATATTCGAGCACTGCGTATCCACGGCGAGAGGCGCGCGGCGCTCGCAGGCGTCTCGTTACTTTCGCCGGCCTGCGCACGACATAGGGAGTAGAGGCGCAAGTCGCTGACGAGGAGGGGAGCCGCGTAGCGATGAAAGGTCCGAGTTTGTGGACTCAAGGGCTCGAGCGGGGCGCGGATTCCGACGTCCAGCCGAGTACCAACGGTCGCCCTCACGTCCGCCTTCGTAGCCCTGAGAAAGCCGAACCCGCGCGGCCCACGATCACGCGTCGGCTGGCGCAGCCGCTCCCACTGGTAGGGGTCGCTCTCGTCCTCGCGGCGATGGCCGGGTACTGGTCCGTGTACAGCGCGACGACCGCGAGGACACCCGTGATTTCGGCGGCACACGACCTTCAGGCGGGAGCGATCCTTCGCGCTGCTGATCTCCGCACGGCCGAGCTTGCGGGCGACGCGCAGGCGATGGCGGCTCTGGTCCCGGAAAGCGAGCTCGAGACGGTTCTGGGACGAGAGCTCGCCGCCCCGGTGTCGCAGGGAGCGCCGCTCCCCCGGGCGGCTGTTGCCGCACGCAGCTCCGGGCCGGCAGCCTTGACGCTGGTTGTCCCCGCGCTTCGAGCGCTCGGCGGATCGCTTCGCCCCGGCGACCGCGTGACGGTGCTGGCGACGTTCGAGAGCGGGGCGGGTGCCCGGGCGCGGGCGGTCGCCAGGGGCCTGCGGGTGCTCGAGGTCGGACAGACGCCGGAGGGGTTCGACTCGGACTCTGCGAGCGTCCCGGTCACGGTCGCTCTTTCCGATCCCTCCGCTGCCGCGGCGTTGGCGCTGGCGAACTCGGAGGGGAAGATCGACCTCCTGCGCGAGGGCGCGAAGGGTCGCACGGCTCCGATTCCCCCTGCGAGCGCACAGGGGGGCTCGTAGTGGAGCGACCGCGAGTCGTCATTGCCTTGACGCCCGTCGCGGAACGGGCGGTCGAGCACCTCGTGTTCGGGCGCGATGCGGTGCTCGACGTGATCGGGAGCGCGTCGGACGCGGGCGACCTCGAGCGCGAGGTTGTGTCTTCGAGTGCCGATGGGGTGCTTGTCTCGCCTGACCTCAGCGGCCTGACCACCGCTCACTGCGCACGGGTGCGCTCTCATGGAGTCCGACTCGTCGGTCTCACCCGGGACTCACGCGAGAGGCAGCAGCTCTACGCCCTCGGCGTCGACGCGACCGTCGAGCCTACCGAGTCGCCCGCCGAATTCGTCGGCGCTCTGCGCTGGCCCACGGAGCAGGCGAGCGTCGAATGGCAGGAGCCGGAGAGGACTTCAGGCCGGTACTCGACGAACGACCACGGCGGCGCCGTTCTCGCGGTGATCGGAACCAAGGGCGCCCCCGGAGCGAGCGAGTGTGCCGCGTCGCTCGCCGGCCTCGCCGCCGGGCGATGGTCGTGCGTGCTTGTCGAGCTCGATGCGCTCGGCGGAGCACTCGACCTGCGGCTCGGAGCCGATCCCCGACAGGGCTCTGTCCTCGGGCTCTCGAGGGCGGCCGTCGGAGGAGACGGCGCGGTCGGCGAGCTTCTCGATCGGTGGTTGTCGAGACGAGCGGGCTGGCCGCCGGCCCTCGTCGGCGCACCGGAACCCGCGGAGGCATTGGAGGAGCTGGCGCGGCCGGGAGTCGCGGCACGGACGCTGCGCGCCCTTGCTTCGCAGTTCCCGCTCGTGATCGCGGATGTCGGGTTTCTACTGTTCGAGGGAGAGGGTGCGAGCTCGGCTTGCCGCGTCCACCGCGAGGCAGTCGTCACGGCGGACGCGGTACTCCTCGTGATCGGAGCGCGCGAGGAGCAATTGCGGGCCGGGCTCGACCAGCTCGACTCGCTGCTCGCGGTCGGGATCCCGCCGGAGCGGCTACGGATCGCACTCAACGGTGCCGGCGCTCCGGGGGCGCCGGCCAGCACGCAGGTCGACTCGCTCCTGCAGATGCAACTCGCCGAGCGCCGTTTCGCGCTTGATGCATGGCTTCCCTGGGACCGTCGCGCGCTCGCCCGTGCGCAGCGCACGGGTCTGCCGCTCGCCCTGGCGCGCCGACGTGGCGCCTATGCCCGCGCGCTTGTCCGGCTTCTCGATGACCTCTTCCTACCCGTCGTGCCTGCTCCCCACGAGCGAAAGCTCCGGCTCATGCCGCCCCGCCCGCGCGACGGCGAGCGCACCGAGGAGGTCGCTCTGACGTGACGCAGGTAGCGACGCTCGAAGCTGCGGAGGCCATTCGTGGTCGCCTCGAGCGTGCGCTGCTCCAGGAAGAGGTGAACCTCGCAAGCGAGAACGGGCGCGGAAGGACCGAGGAGCTGATCGAGGAGACCCTCCGCTCGTACGAGGCGGAGGCCCTGAGCGGGCAGGCGCCCGCGCTCGACACTCGGGAGCGCGCCGGGATCGCCGCCGAGCTCCGCAACGAGTTGATCGGGCTCGGCGCGATCGCCGAGCGGATGCTGGCCGATCCGATCGCGCAGGAGTGGATGATCAACGGCCCCAGGCGCCTCTTCCGCGATACCGGGGAGCGGATCGAGCGCGTCCCCGACCTGGTCTTCGACGACGACCGCCAGGTGCGCGCCTTCGTCGAGCGCCTGCTCGAACAGGTTGAGGGAAAGCGGCTCGACCGCATCACCCCACGGGTTGAGGCTCGCCTTCCGGACGGCTCCCGGCTGACGGCGGCGATCCCGCCCGTCTCGTCGAACGGGCACACGATCTGCACGATCCGCCGCTTCCGGCTCGCCGCAGGCGCGCTCGAGGACCTCGTCGGGCTCGGCTTCCTGAGCGAGCAGGCCGCGGCATTCCTGGCCGCGTGCGTCCGCGCCGGAAAGAACATCGTCATCTCGGGGCGCGTCTCCTCCGGCAAGACGACGCTCCTGAATGCCCTCGGCCGTGCCGTTCCCGGCGCCGAGCGCGTGGTGGTCTGCGAGTCCTCGGCCGAGCTCCAGCTCCCCGCCATCCTTCCCAACTGCGTCGGGTACGAGGCCAGGCCGGCGAGCCCTGACGGCCTACCTGCGGTGTCGCTCGAGGACCTTGTCTCCGACGCGCTGCGCATGAATCCGGACCGGATTCTCGTCGGTGAGTGCCGCGGCCCCGAGACGATGGCGATGCTCTGGTCGTTCGCGACCGGACATGCGGGCATGACGAGCGTGCACGGCGAGTCCGCGGAGCACGCTCTCCGAAACCTCGTCCGCTTCGCCCTCACCGCGGGCGCGCGGATCGAGGCGGAGCAGGCACTGGACTGGGTCCGCGACGTCGATCTCGCCGTCCACTGCGATCGGCCACGCAGCTTCACGGGCAGTGAGCGGCGCTTCCTGCCCCGGCGGATCGACGAGGTCGTTGAAGTCACGGGTGTCGAAGGACGCCGTCTCACCCTCAACCCGCTCTTCGACGGCGCAGGCTCCGAGCTGCGCTGGCTCGGAAGCGGCCCCGCCTACATCGACGAGCTCGAGCAGGCAGGCTTCCATGTGGGATGACGAGGCGAGTCGGAACCGTCCTGATCGTCCTCCTCCTAGCGATCGCCGCTGGCTGCGACGGTGGCGACGGGGAGGTTGCGACCCAGCCGCCGCCCGGGACGACCTCGACCACGACTGGCGAGGCCGCCCTCAAGGATGCCGTGCGCCAGGCCCTGCGCCGCAACGACCGGCTGTCCGGCTACGTCCTCTGGAGGAATCGGGTGCCGACGTGGGCAACACAAACGACGCGCGGCCCGGCGCTCGTCACTCTCCGGCAGTCTGCCGCGGATCGACGGAAGCGCGGAGTTCGCATCCGAACGCTCGCGAACAGGCTCGAGATCAGCTCGATCGAGCTCGATCCCTCCTACACGAGGGCGACGGCGACCGTGAGGAGCATTCAGCGCGTTCGGCCATACCGCGGTGGCAAGCCTTCGGGTCGGGCGGTCAAGCTCGACGAGCGGGCGGACGTGGAGCTACGCCGGCTCGGCGCGTCCGACCGGTTCGTCGTCTGGAAGGTGCGCGTCCTGGGCTAACCCGAGCCGCGTTGGTCGTCCTCAGCGCCGTCGCCCCGCTCGCGCTCGCCACGAGCGCCGCAGCGGACGTGCGGAAGCCGCCCCGCGAACCCGGGCCGCCCATCGTCACGATCGGCCGCTACTCGCAGCAGGACGACCGAACCCGGGCCAGTATCGGCGCCTCGGTGCGGGGGCGGCAGGGCATGCCGGGCGACGACCGGGACGTGGGGTGGCTGACCCCTACCCGGCCGCAGCGTCCTGCTGACGTCGATCGCCCCAGTCCGTATTCGCCGCTGCGAGAGGACTCGTCCTTTGCCCAGAACCCGGAGCCGCTCGGCCCGGGCAGCTTCTGGTACACGCCCGGTCCAGGTCTGGCGTGCCCATATGCGCCCGGCACGCTCGCGCCCTGCTACACGCTCGTCGGCCCGGGCGCCCCGGCCGTCGACCCCACTGTGCTTGCCGCCTCGGTCGCCGATCGGCTGCCGCTCTTGCCCGGCCGGATTCGGACATCTCCCCAGGCCGCGGGGCTCACGGGCGCCGTCTCCTGGTTCTGGCTCGCCCCGGGGCCGACCGTCGAGGAGCTCACGGTCACGTTCGCCGGCGAGACGGTCACCGTCACAGCCGAGCCGAGCGTGATCGAGTGGCGCCCCGGCGACGGCACCAGACTCCTGGGAGGCCCGGGGATGCCCTACCGCTCCGGCCCGCCGCCGGAGGGCGCAATCGTGCATATCTACGAGACGCGTTGCCTCCCCGGTGACGAGGGGAGGAACCCGTACGTGCTCGGGAGTTGTGGCTCGAACGGGTACCCGCTCCAGGCAGTCGTCACCTGGCGGATCTCGTTCACCGCGAGCGGGCCGATTGACACTGCCGGTTCCCTTCCAGCGCGGACGACCGCCGCCGAGGCTCCGTTTCCCGTGAGCGAGTCACGTGCCTTCCTCGTCGCCGAGGGGTCGCAGTGACCGGGTTCCTGCTCGGACTTGGATTCGGGGCTGGTGTCGCGTTCGTCTGGGCGGGCGCGGTATGCGGATTCGAGGTCCGGTTCGGACGCGGCGGTCTGAGTGGGCGCCTGCGCAAGGCCGATCTCCCGGTCAGCCCGCCGCTGTTCATGCTCGCCGTCGTGGCCTCGGGTGGGCTTGCGGCCGTGCTCGCCTGGTCGCTGATCGACGTCCCGGTGCTCGCGATCGCAGGCGTCATCGTGGGCGGGTACGCGCCAGTCGCGTGGGCGGGGGCTCGGCAAGACCGCCGTCTACGCGAGCGCGAGCGGGCGTGGCCGGCCGCGCTTTCGCAGCTCGCAGACGCGCTCGAAGCCGGCATCGCCTTCCAGGCCGCCGTGACGCTCGTCGCGGAGACCGGACCTCGACCGCTTCGCCCCGACCTGGCCCGATTCCACGCACGCTTGCGCGCCGGCGGGCTCGCCTCCGCGATCGAGGGGCTCGCCGAGCGCCGGGAACGGACAGCGGACACGGTCGCGCTCTTCCTGCGGGCAGGGCTGCTCGAGCTTCCAGCGGGCGGGCTCGCACCCGTCCTGCGAGAGCTCGCCGGCATGCTCTCCGCGCGGTTGGAGGCACGCGAGAAGGCACGCTCCCGCGCGTCAACTCTCAGGCTCGAGGCGGGGATCC
Source organism: uncultured Gaiellales bacterium (assembly GCA_964581085.1). Taxonomy (GTDB): domain Bacteria; phylum Actinomycetota; class Thermoleophilia; order Gaiellales; family Gaiellaceae; genus Gaiella. Next base: position 12,866 of record CAZOMP010000020.1, read on the forward strand.
TCGCCGTGAGCCCGATCCTCTTGCTGCTGCTCGTCGGGCTCTCATCGCCGGCCTACCTGGACGCGTACCGCACTCCCGGCGGAACGCTGGTCGGCGCGATCGGCGGGTTGCTGATATTCGGTTGCTACCTGCTCATGCTCCGACTGGGCCGCGTCCCCGAGCCGCGCCGAACGGGAGACTCGCATTGAACGGGATGCTCCTCTTCTCGAGCGTGTGCCTCGTCGCAGGCGGGCTCGCTCTCGGCCATGCATACGTATTCCGGCGTCCGACGCTTGCGACCCGCCTCGCCCGGGCCGATGGTGCCGGGGCGTTTGCGCCGGTGCGCGAGCGCATTGGAGTGGAGCTGCCGTCGTGGCTGTCGGGCGTACGCGCCTCGTACGAGCGCGATTTGCGCCAGGCCGGCGGCAGGAAGACGCTCACTCGCTTCTTCACGGAGAAGCTCCTCGTCACCTGTGCGACGCCAGTCGTTCTGCTTCTTCCGTATGTTGCAGCCGCGGGGCGGCTGCCGTCGGCGGCGGTGTTGTTGCTCCCGGCCGTTGCGGGCTTCTTCTTTCCCGACCTCTTGCTGCGGTCGGAGGTCAGACGACGGCGCGAGGCGATCTTCCTCGACCTGCCCGAGGCCATCGCGGTCCTCGCGCTCGCGCTTCGAGCCGGCCAGTCGCTCCGGCAGGCGCTCGAGCTCGCCGCGCGGGACTGCTCCGGTCCGCTCGGCGAGGAACTGACCCGCGCGCTCTCGCTTGCCCGGAGGGAGCGCTCGCTCGGCGAGCGGGAGGCGCTCGTCCGAGTCGCACGCGAGGCCGGCGAGCCGACCTTCGCCCGTTTCGCCGAGCTGATCGCAGCCAAGGAGAGCCCGTACCTCGACTTCCTCCAGCAGCAGGCGCGCGAGGCGCGCGCCGAGCAGAACCGCTATCTGGAGCGGGCCGCCGACCGCGCCTACCTCGCAATGCATGCGCCGGTCGCACCGCTCCTGGCCGTGCTCGTGCTGCTCCTCGCCTACGGCTTCCTTCGTTTCCTCGCCCAGTCCGTCTGACCATAGGAGGTGGTATCGATGCTCGACGCACTCTTCTTCCGGCTCCTCGAAGCGGTAGAGCGGGTCCGCCGCGAGGAGCGCGGCGACGGCCTTGTCAACTGGGTCGTGCTCGCCGTCGGCCTGTCCGCCGCCGCGGCCGCGCTCGTGGTGATGCTCAAGCCGGCGATCCAGACGGGAGGTCAGAAGATGGTCGACTTCATCTCCGGCTCCGGGTAGGCATGCGACGCGTACGGCGCACGCTCCGAAGCGAGCGTGGCGACGCCCTGATCGAGGGGTTGTTCGCGTTCGCCCTCGTCCTGCTCGTCGTCGGCGTTGCGGCACAGGCGCTCGCCTTCGCGCATACCCGTTCGGTCGCGACTGCCGCAGCCCAGGACGGAGCTCGCGCTGCCGCCGCCGCCGGGCCAGAGGCCGGGATCGCACGCGCGAACGCGATTCTCGGCGTCGCGGGCGACACCGGCGAGGGGCTACGTGCGACAGCCGCCGAGAGCGGAAACGAGGTGACGGTCACCGTCCAGGGAGACGCACCGCGGCTGTTCTCTCTGCCGCTTCTGCTTCCCGCTGTCCGCGCAAGCGCAAGCCTTCCGCTCGAGCGCTACTCGGCAGCGGAGGCGTCGCCATGATGAGCCGGTTAGCCCGCTTTCGTGAGGAGGATGGTCAGGCGCTCATCTCCGGGCTGATCCTCCTCGCGGGTGTGCTGATTCCCCTGCTCTTCCTCGTGCCGCTCTTCGCGCGCGTCGAGCAGGGTCGTCTCGCGGCCGAGCAAGCCGCTCGCGACGCGGTTCGGTCCGCCGTGCAGGCACCCTCGGCATCCGCCGCTCAGGCCGCTGCCTCCGCGGCCGTCGATCGTGCGCAAGCACAGACGGGACAGACACTCGAGCTCTCCCTCGATGGCGAGTTCGGGCGGAGGAGCGTCCTCCGCGCCGTCGTCCGCGCTGACGTCGACTTGACACGCATCCCGCTCTTCGGAGCGATCGGCACCATCCAGGTCAGCGGCGATGCCGCCGCGCCCGTCGATCGCTACCGGAGCCTCGTCGGAGTTGGGTCTGCGCCATGACCCGTCGCGTTCGGGAAGAGCGCGGCGCAGTTCTCGTCGCCGGCTTGCTCCTCTGCTTGTCCCTCCTCATAGTCCTCGGTGCTGCCGTCGACATCGGCCGCGCGTTCATCGAGCGACGCGAGCTCGTCTCGCTCGCTGACGAAGCCGCCCTCTCCGGCAGCCAGGCACTCGACCTCGACGCCCTCCACGCCGGTCGACTCGTGCTCGACCCGGGCCGGGCGCAGGTGACCGCTGTCGCCGTGCTCGAAGGAGAACCGGAGCTGCGAGCCCAGGCCAGCGCGAGCCCCGGAGCGGTAAGGGTGGAGGTCTCCCGCGAGATCCCGACGATGCTCCTCCGGCTCGTGGGGCTCTCGACACTCACGGTCAAAGCTCGCGCGACCGCGGAGCCGAGGGCGCCATGAGGCGAGCCCACCTGCTCGGAGGGGCGATCGCTGCCGGTGCCGTCTTTGCCGTGGCGGCCGTCCGTCTCGACGCCACACTCATCGAGCTCGCGCGCGTGTCCGTGCTCGGTGCCGCGCTCGGCGCCCTTGTTTGTGCGGACCTGGCTGAGCATCGAATCCCGAACCGGATCGTGGTCCCGGCCACGCTCGTATGCGCAGCGCTCCTGTTCTTGGACGACGTGCACATGGAGCTCCTCGGCGGGCTCGCGGTCGTCACGCTCATCCTCGTCCTCGGACTGCTCTGGCCTGCGTCGTTCGGGATGGGCGATGTCAAGCTCGCCCTGCTGGTTGTCGCGGGCCTCGGAGGAAGTGCGGTACACGCGCTCCTCGTCGGCCTCGTCCTGGCCGCGGTATTCGGTGCGCTTCTCATCCTGCGCGATGGCCGCTCTGCGGCCACTCGAGCGCTTCCGCTCGCACCGTTTGTCGCGGGCGGCGCGGCCCTTGCGATGCTCGCATGAAGATTTGGCTCCGAATTCGCTTCGTTCTCGAGGCGGTGCTCTCGCTGGCGGGCCTCGCAGCGCTTGTCAGGCTCAGGCCCGAGTGGCCGCGGCTCCCAGGCTCTCTGTCTTCGCCGCTCACCACGGTGATGATCCAGCAGTTCGTGTTGGTCGCACTCTGGCTATCGGTTGCACTCCTCCTCTTCCTGGTCTTCGTCCGCTCGATCGCCGCACTCGCCGCCCGGTCTCCCCGACCGCGGTTGCATCCGCCGAGTCCTGGACCGAGGCGGACATCGAGTCGCTGCTCGCCCACGCGCGTCCACCTCAGAGCGGTGACGTCAGGGCCAGCGTTTCCGCCCCCGTTCCCGTTGATCGTGCGGGGCCGTCCCGAGGTGATCCCTGACCACGACAAGCCGCACGATCAGGCGCCCGCAGCGGAACCGAAGCTTTCCGGGCCTGGAGTCCGCGTTGCCATCCTGGGACCGCCGGAGATCTATGCAGAGGGGGAGCACGCTCGAGGGCTGCGCTCCCTCACGCAGCAGCTCATCGTCTACCTCTCTCTTCATCGCCGCGGCGCGATCGCCGACGAGCTGGCCGATGCGCTCTTGCCCGGAGTCGCTCTCGACCGGGCACGGAGGCGGATCTCGCGAGCGCTCAGCGAGGCGCGCTCGGAACTCGGAGACGTGATCCGCCGCTCAGGTGATGCCTACCTCCTCGACCTCACCGCGGTCGCGATCGACGTCGACGAGTTCGATTTCCTCGTCGCTCAGGCGAAGGCTGAGAGTGGCCCGACTCGCGAGCGACTCCTCGAACGGTCGCTCGCGCTCGTCCGTGGCGAGCCGCTTGCCGGTACCGACTACCCGTGGGCTGCCGGCGACGAGCGCCACCTCAACGCAGAGGTTGTCGATGTTCTTCAGCAGCTGGGCGACCTCCGACTTGCCGACGGAGATCCAGCCGAGGCGCTCGCCGCTGCAGAGCGGGCGCTCAGGTTCGACGAGGACAACGAGTCCGCGCAGCGACTCGCCATGCGCGCCGAGTCAGCATTGGGGCTTCGGGAAACCGTGGTGAAGCGCTACGAGCGGCTCAGCAGACGACTCAGTCGGCGGTTCGGGCTCGAACCCGAGCACGAGACGCGCGTTCTCTACCGGGGCCTCCTCAGCCAGGACGGAGGGAGCATCAAGGAGCCAGAGCGCGGTCGAGCATTCAGCTGAACCGAGACGTCGAAGTCGCCCATCGTATTAACTGTATTCCAGTTGAACAGATGATATAGTCGGATCATGACGGCCGGCTCGGCGGTAGCGCGAGCGTCGGTTGCTCGCCATGGCTTGCGCGCCCCGCTGATCGGGGTGGTATCGCTGGTGCTGCTGATTGTCGTCATCGTCGGCGGCATGGTGAGCTGGCCAACTCGGGCCGCGACGTACGCGCCGTCACCAGTCGCCGTCAGCGATATCCCCTCCGACTTCTTGGCTCTGTACCAGCGGGCGGCGGCACGCTTCGGGATCGACTGGGCGGTACTCGCAGCGATCGGCAAGCTCGAGTGCGACCACGGCCGGTTGCAAGCGCCCGGATGCAATCCGCCGGGCACCGTGAATCGAGCCGGCGCGACTGGGCCGATGCAGTTCCTGGGGCCGAGCTGGCGCGCAGGCACTCCGCTCGGGGCGGTGCCCGCGGTCGGGCCACCTACGAGCACGGCGGCGGAGGGGTACGCGACGGACGGTGACGGCGACGGAATCGCCGACGTCTGGAATCCGGCAGACGCGATCGCGGCGGCCGCTCGCCTCCTCCGTGCGAACGGAGCGCCGGGCGACTACCGCCGCGCGGTCTTCGCCTACAACCCGTCCGATGCCTACGTCGATGGCGTACTCGTCAAGGCGGACGAGTATCGAGGAGCGTTCGCCCCCGGAGCATCCGGCAGTGCGCAGGCCGTGCTCGCGTGGGCGGTCGCGCACGTGGGGCGCTTCACGTACAACCTCGGACCGCCGACCGACCGAGGCGGCTCGGTGCAAGACATGCAGGGCCGCGAGCCGTCGGGCTCGACCTGCGACTGCTCGATGTTCGCGCGCTGGGCGTTCGCACAGGCCGGCATCGACATCGGGTTGACGACCTCCACGCAGTGGACCGCGAACGGACTGCTTCCCTCCGGCGACACGCCGCAGACGACGGCGAGGGTGACCCGCGGCCTCGGCGCCAGCCCGCCGCCGGGCGGCTACCAGCCTGCTGACCTGATCTTCTTCGGCGTCGACGACGGCCCAGGCGGTCACGTCGCGCTGTGGCTCGGCGACGGTCAGATCGTTCAGTGCTCCTCAAGCGGCGGCGGCTCAAATATTCGGCCGCTGGCGGGCTACGTCGCGCCGACGGGCTGGGTCCGGTGGGGGATCTGACGCAGACCCGATGGCGTCGCTTCAGATCTCGATCCCATGGCTGTACTCGATCTCGGCCAACTGCCGAAGATCGAGCAGTTTGGGCATGTCGTCTTCGCGGCCGAGTGCTGCGAGCATGCGGGATAGGTCCCCGAGGGACGCGAACGCAGGCTTGAGACCTTCGCCGATGTGCTCGTAGGTCGCGGCGCGCCGGAGATCTTCGTAGCCGTTCGTTCCGAGGGGTTTCGGGACAATCGTCAGTTCACCCTTGTCGGTGGTCAGCTCGACTGGATCGTCGGCTTCGAAGCGGGCGAGCGTCGGTTCGCTCCCGTCGGCTTGGCGCGCGCCGAGCTCGGTCAGCGCGGCGTCGAGTCGGCGGAGGTTGTCCTCCCGCATGGACGGAGTGACGTCGATCCCGAGGGTGACTTCGTCGGCGCCGTGCGCGACGATGCGGGCGAATGCTCCGACGATAATGTAGGCGACGCGGTGACGGTCGAGCGCGGTCAGGAGGCCACGCGGGTCGAAGGTGGGCGACCGCTCAGGCAAGGTCCGCCGCCGCACGGCCGGTCCGTTCGAGGAGGCGGTCGACGCGCCGTTCGGGTGAGAGCCGCCGTCCCTCCTTGAGGCGCTCTTTCCTGCTTGTGTCGCGGGGGACGAGCACGAGCGGGAGCTCGAAGTCGCAGGCGTGGACGACGGCGATCAGGTTGTCGATGCTGGGCGAGACGGCGCCTTGCTCCCAGCGCGCGATCACGGATCGCTCGCGACCGGTGCGGTCGGCGAGCTGCTGCTGCGTGAGCCCGGCGCGCAACCGCGCCTCGCGGATCAGTGGGCCTCCAAACCCTGGCACGAGTCGAAGCTTATACACGTCGTGCACGTAGCTTGCAATCCAACTACGAGTTATATATGCTACACGTGCAGTGAAAGCAGAGTCCGGTCAGCAGACGAGAGTGCCGGTCGGGGAGTTTCTCGAGGAGACGGTGTTCCCGGCCCTGCAGGCGCGGCTGGACACGGCGTTCCCGGAGTTCGGCTTCAAGCCAGACGCGCTCGGATGGGTGGCGACGAACGAGGAAACGACCCACCGCGCATTGGCCGTGCGCGCCGAACGCGTCGTTGCGCATGGCCCAGCGCCGCCCGGCATCCTGATCCACGGAGGCGACGCGATCCCATGGACCGCGTACCTCAACGGTGGCCAGCTCCCTCGCGGCGAAGCGTTCGTGGCGACGGTCAAGGAACTCGCTGCGCGGGCCGGGGTGGACACGGCACCGATCGAGCGTGAGCAGCCGCGAGACCGCGGCACCGACCTACTGCACGACTTCTTCACGCTCTGCCGAATGGAGTTGCAAGGGAAGGCGGGAGCTCACGCGCGCGACTATCTACGGGGAAGGGGCCTCCCCGTAGAAGCCCTCGACCGCTCAGGTCTTGGCGTCGTCCCGCCGGCCGCCGATACGAAGCGTCTGCTCGAAACGGCGGGCTACGCGGTGCACGAGATCAACCGCTCGGGCGTGCTCGCCGACAGGCGCTGGCCGGGTCGCCTCTGTGGAGCTTGGCGAGACGAGTGGGGACGGATCGGAACGTTCTGGACGCGAAGCCTCGGTGACCGCGAACCGCGTTACCTGTACTTGCGCGGCGCAAGCAAGTCAAGCCTCCCGCCGTATGGGTTCAAGCGCCACACGCGAGACCTCGTGCTCGTTGAGGGCTTCCTCGACCACCACCAGCTCGCCGCCCGCGGCATCGACAACGTTGCGGCGCTCGGCGGAACCTCAGCCAGCACGCAACTCTTCGAGCGACTCAGTCGTTGGGGCGTGGAGTCTGTCGTCCTCTGTCTCGACAACGACGCCGCCGGCCGCAGGGACACTGCGCGCGCCGTCGAGCGCTCGGCCCGTGCAAGCGACAGCCCTGCGATCTATGTCGTGAACTCGAGCGGCACCGGGGCTAAGGATCCAGATGCGTTCGTCCGTGCAGGCGGTCTCGACGCCTGGCGCGCGCTTCTCGAACAACGCGAGTGCGGCATTGTATGGCGCGCGAAGGAGATGGTCTCAGGCATCGCTCTGGACGCGGCTCAGCCTCGGCGCCGCGCCGTGCTCCGTCCAGTAGGAGCATGGCTACGGTCGCTTCCGCCAAGACTTGCTCTTGAGCAGGAGGACGCCGTGCACGTCGTTGCCGACCGATGCGGATACAGCCGCGCAGCTGCCCAACGTGCGCTCGAGGCGTGGTTCCCTCAAGTCTCGGTTCAAGCTCCGGACCACTCACCAGAGCACGGCATCGACCGCCGAGTGGGGGCCGGCGTTGAGCTCTGAGATCGCCGAGCGGGCGGCGCAGCAGTCGGAGCTTGTCCAGCATGACTTGTCGCGCGATTGACCCGGCCGCGGATGCAGTCGAGAGCTTCCTAACTGCGCGGCAGCTTGCGGAAAAGCTACAAGTGAGCGCCGACTGGATCTACGACCAAGCATCGAGCGGAAGCATGCCGAGCTACCGAATCGGCTCGATCCGACGGTTCCGCATTTCTGAAATCGAGGATTGGTTGCAAGGCCATCGCGAGCCACGCGGCCTGGGTGGACTTCGCGCGCTCTCCGCCTCGTAGACCGTGGCGAGCATCTACACATACAAGACCAGGTCAGGAGAACCACGCTACGCCGTTCGTTGGCGCGACGCAGCGGGTCGACTCCATTGGAAGACGGTTCGCGGGCCCAAGAAGAACGCGCAGAAGGTCAAGCAGCAGATCGAGGCCCGCCTCTCCCTAGGCGCTCTCCACGAGGAGCCGCCTGAGGTCCTCCAGGACTTTCTGACGGGCTGGCTCGACCGGTACAAGCAGCGCGTGCGTCCATCGACGCTCAAACGACGGCGCGAGGCGCTCCGCGCACTTGTCGCCATCGAGGCTGGGCGCCCTGATCCGTTTGGCCTTGCGGGGATGCGGCTCGACCGGATTACCACGGCGGTCGTGGAGGATGCGGTCGCCGTGATCGGCGAGCGGGCACCCCGACAGGCCCAGCTCGCGCTTGCCACTCTGAAGCTGGCACTGAGGAACGCGCGGGAGCGCGGTCAGGTCATTGATCCCCAGCTACTTGCGATCGCGGCTCCGGAGAGTGACGAGCGCGAGCCGATCTTCTTGACGTGGCACCGTGTGCTCGATCTCGCGAGCTCGATGCCCGAGCAGATTTCGCGAATCGTCCCCGTCGCTGCGCTCACAGGTGCACGGGAGGGGGAGCTCTTCGCGCTGAGGGCGGACGACATCGATCTCGCCGAGCAGACCCTCCTTGTCGTGAGCACGGGCAGCAACCGCCGCGGGCAGACGAAGACCCGGGGTTCGAAGCGGACGATCGACCTTCCGCCGCTTGCCGCTCAGCTGCTGCGTGAGCAGTTACTTGCGCGCTGGAACACGTCGAACCACCTGGTGTTCCCGGCCCCTGAGGGTGGCGTCTGGAACAAGGACAACTTCACGGCACGCGTCTTCCGGCCCGCAGTCCAGAAGGCGGTCGAGCGGTACCAGCACGAGCATCAGCCGACGAGCCACGCAGTGACGCCATTCGACGGCCTGACGTTTCACGATCTCCGTCACACGTGCGCCTCGCTGATGATCGCGGCAGCGAACCATGCCGGTGCGGGGCAGGCGGTAACCATCAAGTCGATCGCCGAGCAGCTCGGACACACGGACGGTGGTGTCCTGGTGCTGCGCCGATACGGCCATCTGTTCAAGGGGGCCCGTCGTCAGGCCGCACTCGCTCTCGATCGATACGTGCGAGCAGGCGAACCAAGCCCGGAGCGGCCGGCCGAGTCAGTGAAGTAGGGACAGAGGAATACGCCAAAATTGAGCGATTCCGGTGTCCCAGCGTCACCGCCTGTGTGGCAGGTGTGCGGTCGAGTGGATTGCCGGTGCGCAGGCATCTCAGAGAATCCCTGCTAATCGGCAACGGGAGCGACGGGACTCGAACCCGCGACCTCCGGCGTGACAGGCCGGCGTTCTAA
>CAZOMP010000021.1:0-19314 GCA_964581085.1 uncultured Gaiellales bacterium
GCCACGGCGGGCCTCGCGGCGCGCGCGGCCGCGGTCATCCCCGGCGGTGTCAACAGCGGCCAACGGCAGGTACCCGGCCTGGAAGACCTGATCATCACCGCCACGAGCGGCTCCACCTTCACCGACGCGAAGGGAACCACCTACACCGACTACCACGCCGCCTTCGGCCCGCCGCTCCTCGGCCACAACGACCCGGACGTCGATGCGGCCGCCACCGCCGCCGGGCGCAGCGTGGACAACATGGGCATCGGCGTCAGCCGTGTCGAGGTCGAGCTCGCAGAGCGGCTCGTGCACCACGTGCCCGCACTCGAGAAGGTGCTCCTCACCTCGACCGGCAGCGAGGCGACCTTCCACGCACTCCGCGTGGCGCGTACGGCCACCGGCCGCCGCCACGTGATCAAGTTCCAGGGCTGCTACCACGGCTGGCACGACTCGGTCGCGATGAACGTGATCTCACCGGCGGAGAAGGTCGGCCAGAAGGATCCGCTCTCGCAGGGGATGCTGCCCGAGGTCATCGAGGCGACCATCGTCTGCCGCTTCAACGACGCCGACGACGTCGAGCGGGCGCTACGGGAACATGACGTCGCCGCAATCATCATCGAGCCGATCCCTCACAACATCGGCGCCGTGCTGCCGCAGCCCGGATTCCTCGAACGGCTGCGGGAGCTCGCGACCGCCCATGGCACCGTGCTCGTCTTCGACGAGGTGATCACCGGCTTCCGGCACGGCCTCGGCGGCTACCAGGCGGTCTCCGGGGTGACGCCCGACCTGACGACGCTGGGCAAGGCGATGGCCAACGGCTGGCCGATCTCGGCGATCGGAGGCAAGGCCGAGCTGATGGATCTCTTCTCGACGACGCCGGGCCGGCCGGCCTTCTTCGCCGGCACCTTCAACGGCCACCCCGCCACGTCGGCTGCGGCGCTCGCGACGGTGGAGAAACTCGAGCGCGAGCCGGTCCACGAGCACGTCTTCCGCCTCGGCGAGCGGGCGCGGACGGGACTTCAGGCGCTCTACGACCGGCTCGGAGTCCCGGCGGTCGTCTCCGGCTTCGGCTCGGTGTTCGTCACCTACTTCCTCGACGGCCCCGTCGTCAGCTACGACGACCTGCTCCGCAACGACGTCGACCTCTTCGTCGGCTACCGCCGCGAGCTGATGAAGGAGGGGATCTTCGAGCTCCCGCTCAACCTCAAGCGCAGCCACTTCTCGTACGCCCACACCGACGAGGACGTCGAGCGGCTGCTCGAGGGCACCGAGGCGGCCGTGACGCGCTACCTGGGCTCGCGCGCATGAGCCACCCGGTCACCTGCACCATCGACCTGGGCGCCGACGGCAAGCAGGTCGGCGAGCTCCTGCTCCCGAACGGAGCCGGTGACGGCGCCACCACGTCGATCCCGATCGCCACGATCGCGAACGGCGACGGTCCGCAGGTGCTCGTCTCGGCCGGCACCCACGGCGACGAGTACGAGGGCCAGGTCGCCGCTCGGCGACTCCTTGCCGAGGTGGAGCCGGCCCAGGTGTCCGGCCGGATCATCGTCGTCCCAACCATCTCGACCGGAGCAGCAAAGGCGCACAACCGCTTCTGGCCGTCGGGAGCGAACTTCAACCGGTCGTTCCCCGGCCGGCCGGACGGCCCTCCCGACGAGGTGCTCGCCGACTACTTCACGACCCGACTCTTCCCGCTCGTGGAGAAGATCGTCGAACTGCACTCGGGCGGCAGCGGATCGTGGATCGCCCCGTGCTCGCACATGTGCGCCGTGGACGATCCGACGCAGCGCACGGCAATGCTCGACGCGATGATGGCGTGGAACGCCGACCTCCATTTCCTCTACACCCCCGGCGCCAACTACTACCCGACGGTCGCACAGGCTCAGGGCAAGATCATCGTCACCACCGAGCTCGGAGGCGCCGGCCTGATCCCGCCTGCCATCCACGAGCTCGCATGGAGCGGCCTCACGAACGTGCTCCGCCACTTCGGTGTTCTCGAGGGCGCGGTCGTCACGCGCGCCTCGCTCGGGCTGCCGCCCGCGGTCATCTACGACGCCCGCGGAGCCGACGAGCGGATAACCGAGCTCGGCAGCGGCCTCATGGACCAGACGAGGGCGCCCGTGAGCGGGATCGCGGAGGCGCTCGTGATGCCCGGCGAGACGGTCGAGCGGGGGCAGCCGGTCGCCCGCATCTGGGGCTTCGACGAAGTGACCCGGTCGCCCGTCGACGTCCACGCCGCACGCAGGGGGCTGCTTCTCGGCATGTGCGCCCCGGCGTACGTCACGCAGGGAGAGGGCTTTGCGTTCGTCGGCGAGCCCATCTCACGCGAAGCGCTTCTGGGCGAGGTCGGCGCATGAACAGCCCGGTCAGCTCCACGGTCGACTGGGAGCAGCAGGGCAAGCAGATCGGCCACCTCGCGTTCCCCAAGGTCACGAACACGGCCGGCTGGGCGAGCACGTTCGTCCACTGCGCGAGCATCGCGAACGGCGAGGGGCCAACGGTCCTCGTGCTCGCGGGCAACCACGGCGACGAGTACGAGGGGCAGGTGGCGGCGCTGCGGCTGCTGCAGGAACTGCAACCGGAAGAGGTCCACGGTCGCGTGATCGTGATCCCCGTCCTCTCCCCCGCCGCCTCGAAGGCGAACACACGTAACTGGCCCTCCGGCGTCAACTTCAACCGCTCCTTCCCCGGCCGTCCCGACGGGCCCGCGAACGAGCAGCTCGCCGACTACCTGACCCGTGTGCTCTTCCCCCTCGCCGACGTCGTGATCGACATGCACTCCGGCGGCCGCAGCGCCTGGTTCCTCCCGTGCTCGCACATGCACGTCGTCGACGACCCCGTGCAGCGGCGGGCGATGCTCGAAGGCATGGAGGCGTGGAACTCCGACTGGCATTTCCTCTACATCGACGTGAACGGCCACGGGCTCCTGCCGGTCGAGGCGGAGAACCAGGGCAAGATCGTGATCACCACGGAGCTCGGCGGCGGCGGCCGCGTGCCCGCGCCCGTGCACCGGCTCGCGTGGAGCGGGCTCAACAACGTCCTGCGCCACGTGGGCGTGCTGGAGGGAGAGGTGCAGACGCGTGCGTCGCTCGGCCTGCCTCCGGCGACGATCCTCGACGGGCGCAACCCGGACACGATCGTGGTCTCGCCCGAGGACGGCCTCTGGGAGGCGATGCTCGAACCGGGCGACCCGGTGCGGGAGGGCGAGCCGGTGGGTCGGTTGTGGTTTCTCGATCGCCCCGACCGACCGGCCGAGCTGATCCGCGCGCCGCTCGACGGCGTCGTCGCGGTCACGAAGGCGATCCCGGTCACCGAGCAGGGCGACTGTATCTTCGTGCTCGGCGTCCCGATCGACCGCTCCGCACTCCTGTAACAGTGCTCGACACCGTCGGCGACCGAACCTTCGGCAGCCTCCGGCGGCACCGCAACTTCCGGCTCTTCTTCGCCGGCAGCAGCATCTCGTTCATCGGGACGTGGATGCAGCAGATCGCGGCCTACTGGTTGATCCTGCAGCTGACCGGCTCGGCCCTGGCGGTCGGCGCGCTCGCTCTCGTCCAGGCGCTCCCGGTCACGTTGCTCTCGCTCTTCGGCGGCGCCATCGCCGACCGCGTCGACCTGAGGCGGATGGTGCTCACGTGCGAGAGCGTCCTCTGCGTCCAGGCGGCGGTGCTCTGCGCCCTGGCGCTGACCGGCACGATCGAGGCGTGGCAGCTGTACGCGCTCGGGCTCGTACGCGGCGTCGCGCTCGCCTTCAACCAGCCGGCGCGACACGCGCTCGTCTTCCAGACGGTCGGCCGGGACGACCTCACGAACGCCGTCGCCCTGATGGCGAGCGTCGGCACGAGTTCGCGCATCCTCGGGCCGGCGCTCGGTGGTGTCGTGCTGGCTGCGACGGGTCCCTCGGAGGCGTTCGGGCTGAACGCGCTCAGCTCGCTCGTCGGCATCGCCGCCATCCTCGCGATGCGACTGGCCCCGCGGCCTCCGCGCGCGGAGGCCGCGCCCAACATTCTCGCGGGTGTGGGCGGGACGCTTCGGTTCGCCGTCAGCTCCCGCCGGGTGGCGGTCGTGTTCTTCAGCGTCATCCTCGTCAGCACCTTCGCCTTCAACTTCGACGTGATGCTGCCGCTCGTCGCGAAGCTGACCCTGGACGCCGGGCCGCAGACATACGGACTCATCGCGGCCGTCTTCGGCGCCGGGGCGCTCACGGGTGCGCTCACGCTCGCGACGATCGGCAAGGCTCGCGTCGCGCTCGTGCTCGGCGGCGCCCTCGGTTTCGGCGCCCTCCAGCTCGTCCTCGCCCGCCAGGTGACGGTTGCCGCAACCTGCGTCCTCCTCTATTTCTGCGGGATCTTCTACATCCTCTGGGGGTCGAGCGCCCTTGCGACCCTGCAGCTCGCGGCGCCACCCGACCTGCGCGCGCGAGCGGCGAGCCTCTACTTCTTCGCCTTCATGGGCGGCGCGCCACTCGGCGGCCTCGTTTCCGGCGCGCTCACCTCCCACGGCGGCACCCGGCTCGCGTTCACGGTCGCCGGGGCGATCGCGATCACCGTCGTCGCGATCGGCGGGACGGTGTTGCTGGTAACAGGAAGGCAATCGGACGCACGAGCTCGAGCGAGGGAGGCCGAGGCATGACGCAGATCGACCAGAAGTACCAGGAGTACCCGACGACCCGGTGCCGCTTCGGCGTCGCCCGTCGTGACGTGACGCCGCCCGTCGGTATCTATGCACGCCTGTGGGGGGCGGCAACACACGAAGTGGCCGAGGGGGTCCATCGGCCGTTCTCCGCAACGGCAGGCGTCGTCGCTCCCGCCGACGGCAGCGACGGTCCGACGCTCGCGCTCGTCGCGCTCGACCTCGGCTGGTTCCAGAACGTGGACGACTTCCAGGCGCTGTACGCCGCGGTGCTCGACCGGACGGGCCTCGCTCCCGCGGAGCTCCTGATCCAGATGTCCCACACCCACGCCGGCGCCAACACGAACTCCCGGCTCGAAGACCGGCCCGGGACCGAGCTGATCGTGCCCTACCTCGAGCACCTCACCGAAGCCGTTGGTGACGCGATCGTCGAGGCTCGCGCGGGGCTCGCACCGGCCCACATCGTCTGGGGCGCGGGCCGCTGCTCGCTCGCTGCCAACCGCGACCTCTGGGACAGCGCAGCAGGCCGTTTTGCCTGCGGCTACAACCCGGAAGGCGACGCCGACGACACCGTGCTCGTCGCGCGCGTCACGAGCGAGGGCGGGGCGACGGTCGCGACGCTATTCAACTACGCCTGTCATCCGACGACGCTCGCCTGGGAGAACCGGCTCCTCTCACCGGACTTCGTCGGCGCTGCGCGGGAGGTTCTCGAGACGGCGTTCGCTGCACCCGCCCTGTTCCTGCAGGGTGCGTCCGGCGAGCTCGCGCCTCGCGACGACTATGTCGGCGACGCAGCGGTGGCCGATCGCAACGGCCGGCAGCTCGGGTACGCCGCTGCGGCCGCGGTGGAGGCGCTCCCGCCCCCGGGGACACGCTTCGCCTACACCGGGATCGTCGCCTCAGGCGCCAACCTCGGCACCTGGGCCTACGAGCCGTGCGCCCCGGCTCAGATCGGGCGCGCGTCGGTGCTGAGCAGCACGCAGGTCGACGTCCCCCTCGCGGTGAAGGAGGATCTCGGCGTCGTCGACAGCCTCGCCGGTTCAGCACCCGACTCGCCCCAGGAACAGGAGAAGGCACGGCGACGGGAGCTGCTGCGGCGCGCGATCGGCGACGAGCCCGAGCACCGGATGCCGCTCTGGGCCTGGCGGCTCGGGGAAGCGCTTCTCGTCGCCGTTCCAAACGAGCCGTACTCGGTCTTCCAGCGCGAGCTGCGTCGTCGCTTCGCCGGCACACCCGTGCTGGTGCTGATGACGACGAACGGCGGCGTCGGTTACCTGCCGCCCCGCGAGACCTACGGTACGGGCCGCTACCAGGAGCAGCAGTCTCCCTACGCCGCGGGGTGCCTCGAGGAGGTGATCGAGGTCGCAGCCGCCACGCTCGGGTCGATCCGGCCCTCCCGCTAGCCCGGAGCGACCTCTGGGGCGTTGCGGGCCTCGCTCTCGACCTGCCGCTCCGCGCGCGGCAACGCCGTCACGACGCGGCGTACACCGCCGTGCCGCCGTCCGAGCGGGGGTCACAGGCAGCGTCCCAACCCTGCCCGTTCACCTGCACGACCTGCGGTCGCGCGAACGACGCATGGTAGTTGTGAAGGCTCGGCTGGAGCGGTACGCCGCGGTCCTGTACCGCCCGCACCGTCCGCAACGGAATCCGCTGTTCGCAGAACACCGGTGTGCCCTCACTGTGGAAGCGGGGCGCCACGACGGCCTCGACGGGGCTCATCCCGAAGTCGACGATATTCGAGATCGACTGCAGGACCCCCGAGGTGATCGACCAGCCACCGGGGGCACCGAGTACGAGCCACGGCGTGCCGTCCCGGAAGACGACCGTCGTTGCGAGCGCGCTCGCCCGCGCCCGCCCGGGGACGTACGAGTTCGGCCGACCGGGCACGGGATCCATCAACGCCACGCAGTCGTTCCACGTGAAGCCCGTACCGGGGACGACGACTCCGCTGCAGCTCGTGAGGGTGTGCGTCAGGCTGACGCAGTTTCCGGCTTCGTCGACCGCGATGAGCTGCGTCGTACCGCCGGGCTTGCCGAGCTCGACGCTGTCGGGCAGCTCTCCGGCCCGGATCCGGTTCGCGATCGCGTCGGCACGGGCATCCGAGAGGAGCTCCTCCACTGGCACCTCCGTCTGCTCCGGGTCGCCCAGATACCGGAACCGCGTAACGCCGCCCCAGGCGAGGACCGCCGAGAGCAGGAACCCGTGCTCGGGGCCGTTGTGCTCGAGGCTCGAAGGCTCGAACCGCTCGAGCACCTTCAACATCTGCAGGAGGATGATTCCCCCTGCAGGGAGGTTCGTGGTTGCAACACGGAGACCCCGGTACGACGCCTCGAGCGGGGCCGACCAACGCTCCCGGTAGCCGGCAAGGTCCTCGCCCGTGACGAAGGCGCCGTTGCGTCCGAAGTCCTCGGCCACCGTCTCGGCGAGCGCCCCCGTCCGGAGCTCTTCGGCCCCGTTCCGCGCGATCGCCCTCAGCGTCTCGGCCAGGTCGGGGTTGCTGTAGGCATCGCCCCGTTCGAGCATTCCGTGACCGCCCGGACGCATGAACAACCGCCGAGCCTCGGGCGTCGCGCAGTACTTGTCGATCGGGTGAGGGAGGCCCGGGAGGTAGGGCATCCGGCAATACATCGCGATGTACTCGGGCCAGGCGAAGCCGTCCTCCGCGCAGGCGATGGCCGGTTGCAGGAGCTCCGACCATGGCTTCGATGCGTGACGCGCGTGGAGTGCCCCGAGGCCGACGACGGTGCCGGGCGTCATCACGGCCGTGTACCCGATCAGGTTGCGGCTGTCGCGAAAAAGAGCGTAGTTCCAGACGTCCGTGTAGCCCTCGAGATCGTCGACCCAGATGTCGGGGCGCATCCGCGAGCCGATGCGGGCGGGGAAGGCGAGATCTGCGACCTCGCCCGAACGGGCGTCGTAGAGCGTCGCGCCACCCCAACCGCCAAGGCCGCACTGGAAGGGGTTGAGAACCGTCTGCGCGAACGCCGTCGCAATGGTGGCGTCGAACGCATTGCCGCCCTGGCCGAGCACGTCCGCTCCGATCTCGGCCGCTCGCGGCTCGGGTGCGACGACGACGCCTTTCACGATCCGCCCTCCTCCGGCTCGTCCTCTCCGACGGCTTCGATGACCGCCCTCGCCCGCGTCACGACCGGGAGGTCGACGAGCGCTCCGTCCACGATTCCCACGGCCCCACCGCCTGCCTCCATCTCGTCCCACACCGCCACCACCCGCCGCGCGTGCTCGAGCTCCTCGGCGGTCGGGGCGAGCGCACGGTGGACCGTCGCGACCTGGGCCGGATGGATGCAGAGCTTGCCGCGCAGGCCGAGAGCGCACGCGGCGCGCGTCTCTCGTTCGACGGCCGCCTCGTCCCGCACGGCGAGGCAGGGGCCGTCGATCGGTGGGCGGAGCCCGGCGGCGGCCGAGGCGACGACGAGCTGCGAGCGAGCGTAGAGCAGCTCGACGCCGTCGGGCGAAGGAGAGAGCGAGAGCGCCGCCGCGAGATCGACGCTGCCGAGAGCGAGCGCAGTGACGGCCGGATGCGCTGCAAGCTCTACCGCGTCGAGGATGCCGCGTGCATCCTCGACGAGTGCCACGAGCGGCAGACCCGAGCGTGCTGCGAGCGCGACGGAGGCGATGGACGCCTTCGGGACGACGACGGCAAGCTCGGCCGCACCTGTCAGAGCATCGAGGTCACGGCGGCCCGTGTCGCCGAGCGGGTCGTTCACCCGGACGAGCAGAACGGCACCCGAGTCGCTGCGGCTGAAGGCCGCCGCCCGTGTACGTGCTGCATCCTTCGCCGCCGGCGCAACGCCGTCCTCGAGGTCGAGCACGACGGCGTCCGCCCCGCTCTCCAGCGCGCGTGCGCACTTGCGCGCGTCGTCGCCGGGGAAGACGAGGAACGAACGGGCCGCGTCGAGTCTCGTGAGAGATGCACCCATGCTGCGATAATGTCAGGCATCTGCAGGCCGTCGCAGATGTGCCGTCGCCTGCACCTCCTCGGCGTCGTCGAAGCGACGCGTCGACCTCGGCTCGGTCGGCCTCGACTCAGAAGTCGGCCACCCCGCCGTCCGGCCACCTGCGCGACGGCAGCGGCGCGTCCCGTGAGGGTCTCCGGCGCGCCTCCGCCTCGTCGAGCTCGAGTCCGAGCCCGGGGCCGTCCGGCGGCACGACGTAGCCGGCGGTCGCACGCGGCGCGTTCGGGAACAGCTCGCCCAGCGGCTCGAGCTCCATCCACTCCTGAATACCGAAGTTCGGCACCGCCATGTCGAGGTGGAGGCAGGCGACGCCGTTGACGGGCGAGCTCGCGTGGTGGAGCGCCGATCGCTGGCCGTGCGCCTCGCCCATCGCGAGGATCTTCTTCGTCTCCGTGATCCCGCCCGCATGCACCATGTCGACCCGCAGGTAGTCGAGGAGCTCGCCCTCGATCAGCGGCTGGAACTCCCATTTGTGCGCGAGCTGCTCGCCCGTCGCGATCGGCAGATTCACCTTCTCGCGCACGAGGCGCAGCGAACCGGGGTTCAGCGGCCGGATCGGGTCCTCGTAGAAGTAGAGGCGGAAGGGCTCGAGTGCGTGGCCGAGGTATGCAGACTCCGCCGGGGAGAACGCGGTGTGGACGTCGATGAGCAGGTCGACGCTGTCACCGAGGGCGTCGCGCAGCCGGGCGGTCGCGGCGATCGTCTCCACGATCGAACGCTGGGGGTCCCATTCCGTGAGCCCGCGCTCGTCGAAGGCGGCAAGCGGTGCGTATCGGAGCGCCGTGAAGCCCTGCTCGACGAAGCCGCGCGCGCTCTCGAGTAACTCCTCCGCCGAGGCGCCCGCCAGATGCCGGTACACGCGCACCCTCTCACGCGTCGGCCCGCCGAGCAGCTCGTACACGGGCACGCCGAGAGCCTTGCCCTTGAGGTCCCAGAGCGCGATGTCGATCCCGGCGACCGCGCTCATCGCGATCTGGCCGTTCGACCAGAACGAGCCCCGGGTCAGCTCACCCCACCAGTGCTCGATCCTGCCCGCATCCTTGCCCACGAGCAGGTCGGCGAAATGGTCGATCACCCCGATCACGCCGCGGGCCCGCCCCGCGAGGCTCGCTTCGCCGATGCCCGTCAGTCCCTCGTCGGTACGGACGAGGACGAGCACGACCGCGAAGTCGTAGCCGCCGCCGACGCTCACAGGTAGCGTCTCGATACCGGTGATCTTCATCGCTCACAGCCTCCTGTGATCGTCGATATCCACACCCATGTGGGCGAGTATCCCGCCCACATCGGCGAGCGATTCGCGGAGGAGGCTCGGGCCGCATGGGCCGAGGTGCGCCTCGGCCGGACGCTCGCAGAGCACCACGCAGAGGCCCTCGAGGACGTCGACCGCGCCGTCGTGCTCGGCTTCGACGCCGCCGCGGCCGGGTTCGTCGTGCCAAACGACTACGTCGCCGAGTACGTCGCGCGGGATCCCGAGCACCTGGTCGGCTTCGGCTCGGTCGACCCGTCGCGGCCCGACGCGCTGGACGAGCTCGGACGCATGCACGAGGACCTCCGTCTCGCCGGCTGCAAGCTCGCTCCCATCTACCAGGCCGTCGACCCGCTCGGACCCGGGTTCCTCGCCGTCTGCCGCGAGCTGGAGCGGCGCGAGCTGCCGGTGCTGATCCATCAGGGGACGACGTTCTCCCGTGCCTCCTCGCTCCTGCGGGCGCGCCCGATCCTGCTCGACGAGATCGCGTTGCAGTTCCCGGCCCTGCGGATCGTGATCGCACACATGGGCCACCCGTGGTTCGAGGAGTGCATCGCCGTGATCCGACGCCACCCGCACGTGTACGCGGACGTATCCGCGCTCGTGGGGCGCCGCTGGCTCCTCTACAACGCGCTCGTGCAGGCGCTCGAATATCGCGTCGAGCACAAGCTCCTGTTCGGTAGCGACTACCCCTTCTTCACCGCACGCCAGACGCTGGCGGGGCTTCGTGGCCTCGCAGGGCACCCGTTTGGCCGCGACCTGCCGGCGATCGACCCCGACGCGATCGAGGGGATCATCGAGCGGCCCTCGCTCGAGCTGCTCGGTGTTCGCAGCTGACCGCGGCTCCGGCTCGACCGCCGTCACCCCTCCAGCCGGTCGCGATCCACGTACAGGTAGTCGTCGAGCTCGAACGCCTGAAGCTCCGGCGCAGGCACCGCATGGCGTTCGACCACCGCTGCGACGACGGCGACGGCCTCCTCGATGTCGGCGTCCGTGATCAGTCGATGGGTGGTGAAGCGCACGCGGGCGGAGTCGAGCGACAGCGTCCGCACTCCCTGCTCGTCGAGCAGTCGAACGAGCGCTGCCGGCTCGAGGCCGGTGTCGCCGCAGTCCACCATCACGATGTTCGTCTCGACCTTCTCCGGCCGCAGCCGCAGACCCGGGATCTCCGCCAGGAGGGCGCCCAGTCGCTGCGCCCGGCGATGGTCGTCCGCGATCCGATCGACCATCGTGTCGAGTGCGACAAGTCCCGCAGCGGCTGCGATGCCGGCTCGGTGCACCGTCCCCGCTCCGAGACGGTGCACGACCGCCTCCAGCTCGCGGATCGAGTCCGACGTGGACGCGAGCAGAGCCCCGAAGGGGGCGGAGAGACCCTTGTTCAGCGCGAAGACGACGGAATCGGCAGGACGCGCGAGGTCGGCGAGCGGCACGCCGAGTGCGATCGCGGCATTCACGAGCCGGGCGCCGTCGAGATGGACGCGGGCGCCGTTCCGTTTCGCTGCCTTTGCGAGCTGCTGCGTCTGACCGACCGACAGCGTCGTACCGCCTGCACGTGTGTGCGTGTTCTCGAGCACGAGCAGGGTCGCACCGGTCTCCTCGAGGTGTGACGCGACCGACGCCGGCTCGAGCCGGCCCTCGGGCGCCCACAGCGGTGCCGGCTCGAGTCGCGCGATCTGCGAGATCCCGGACGACTCGGACGTGAGCACGTGCGATGCCGCCTCGAGGACGACTCTGTCACCCTCAGCGCAGAAGGTAAGCAGGGCCGCGAGATTGCCGACCCCGCAGGTCGGGATCCAGATGGCGGCCTCCTTGCCGAGCAGCTCGGCGCCACGGCGGCAGAGCTCGTTCACGGCCGCGTCCTCGCGAAACCGCGGCCAGCCGAGCTCGGCGGCACGCATGGCCTCCCACATCTCCCCGGTCGGAACCGAGCAGAGGTCGGAGCGGAGGTCGATCGAGGTCACACGCGCCGCAGGTGGCGGCCCGGGCGGGCGCCCGTATGCTCGCCGCCGTCGACGACGAGGACGCCGTTGACGAGCACGTGCTCGACCCCGCGCGCGTAGTGGTGCGGATCCTCGACGGTCGACACCTCCTCGAGGTCGTCGAAGTCGAACACGACGACGTCGGCTGCGTAGCCGGCGCGGACGAGTCCGCGATCCCAGAGGCCGAAGTGCGTCGCAGGCATGCTCGTCATCTTCCTGATCGCCTCCTCGAGTCGCAGCGTCCCCTGCTCGCGAACGTGGTGGGCGAGGTAGTGGATGTGCCCGGAATAGCCGAGCGGGTGGCGCAGGATGTCGGCGAGCGGGCCTTCGTCTGTGACCGTGAACGTGTCGACGCCGAGACAGAAGAGCGGATGGGAGATCATCTCCGCCATGTGGGCGTCGGTGAAGAGGCGGCCGACGACGAGGATGCTCTCGTAGGCCTCGTCCGCATCGGCGAGCACGTCGAAGAAGCAGTCCCATGGATCACGCCGCGTCAGGTCCGCGATCTCGGCGAACGTCTTCCCGTCCCAGTCTGGGTGCTGTTCGCTCGTCTGCAGGCGGACGCGCTCCCACTCTCCCTTGTGGATGAAGCGCCAGTAGCGGTCGCACTCGGTGCGCAGCCGCTTCCGGGTGTCGCGGTCGCGGAGCCGCTCGAGCGCCTTCTCGATTCCGTCCGCGCCCACCCACGGCGGCAGGATCCCCGCCAGCTGACCGAGTCCGTCGACGAACGGGGTCGTGTCGGCGAGGACGTCCATCCCTTCCTCGCGCGCCGCCGCCATCATCTCGACGGCCCGTTCCCAGCCGCGGTCCGGCGCGCCCGTGTTGTGGCGGACGTTCAGGTGCGAGATCTCCGCCCGGATGCCGCCGGCGCGCGCCACCTCGAGGAACTCGGCGATCGCGTGGAGGATCCCGGCGTCGCGGTTGCGGACGTGGCTCGTGTAGATGCCGTCGTACTCACCGGCGATCGCATTCAGCCGCTTCAGCTCCTCGATCGAGGCCGCCCGCCCCGGCTCGAACTCGAGCCCGGTCGACATGCCGAGCGCGCCGGACTCCATCGCCTCGTACATGAAGGCGTCCATCTGCGCCGCCTGCTGGTCACCGACGTCGGGGCCGACTGCCCCCGCCGCGAGCCGGAGCGCGTTGTGGCCGACGAACCAGGCGAGGTTCGGCGAATGGCCGACCTGCGAGATGAAGTCCAGGTGCTCGCCGAAGCTGTTCCACGGGATCAGCGGCCCGTCGAACCCGAACGTGTGCAGGCGCTCCGTCTGGTAGACGCGCGAGAAGTCGGTCACGGGCGCGTAGCTCGAGCCGCAGTTGCCGACGATCTCGGTCGTGACGCCCTGCCGGATCGTGCTCTCGGCGGTCGGGTTGGCGAGCAGCGAGAAGTCGCTGTGGCTGTGCGGATCGACGAAGCCGGGGCAGACGATCTTGCCCGACGCATCGAGCACGCGGTCGGCGCTCGCCTCCTCGCCGAGCCGCCCCACCTCGACCACCTTGCCGTCCTCGATCGCAACGTCGCCGACGAAGGGCGGGCTGCCCGTGCCGTCGACCACCCAGCCGTTGCGGATCAGCACGTCGAGCACGACGCCTCCTACTTGCCGGAGCCGACGTGCGGCCCGAGTCGCGGGTCGAGGATGTCGCGCAGGCCGTCGCCGAGGAAGTTGAAACCGAGGACGACGATCATGATCGCGAGACCCGGGAAGATCGAGAGCCACGGGTCGATGTCGAGGTAGGCCCGGGCGCTGTTCAGCATCCCGCCCCAGGAGGCCTCGGGGGGCTGGGTGCCGAGCCCGAGGAAGCTGAGCCCCGCCTCGCTGAGAATCGCCACCGAGACGTAGACGGTGACGAGCACGATCAGGGGCGCGCCGATGTTCGGCAGCACATGTCGACCCATCAGCCGCAGGTGCGACGAGCCGAGGGCGCGGGACGACTCGACGTAGGGGAAGCCCATCACCTCGAGTACGGCGCCACGCACCACGCGTGCAAAGGCGGGCGCGATCACGATCCCGATCGCGATCATCGCGTTACGGCGGCTCGGTCCGAGCAGGCCGGCGATCACGATCGCGAGCACGAGGCCGGGAAGCGCGAACATGAGATCGACGAACCGCATCAGGGCGCTGTCGAGCCAGCCGCCGAAGAACCCTGACAGAAGACCGAGCGTCACCCCGAGGACGAACGCAATCGTGATCGAGATCGCCCCGACCTGAAGCGAGACCTGGGCGCCGTGGATGATGCGGGCGAGGGTGTCGCGGCCGAGCTCGTCCGTCCCCATCGGGTGGGCCCAGGTCGGCGGCTGCAGGCGCATCGCGACGAGCTCGTTCGGGTCGACCGTCCAGATGAAACGCCCGAACACGGCGACGAAGGCGTTGAAGCCGACGATGATCGCGCCGGCGATCCCGATCGGGTTGCGCCACTTGGCGAACCGGACGCGCTTGCGGACCGGGGCATAACCCCACACGTCCTTGCCGACCTCGCTCGGGCCTTCCGGCGCCATGATCGGTGCTTCGAAGTCGCCGCTCATTCCTGGGAGATCCTCGGGTCGAGCACGCCGTAGAGCAGATCGACGAGCAGATTGGCGAGGATGAAGATGAAGGCGAGCAGCATCGTCGCACCCTGGACGACGGGATAGTCGCGGTTGAAGATCGCGTTGATCAGCGTGTTCCCGAGCCCCGGCAGGCCGAAGATGATCTCCACGATCGCCGAGCCTCCCATCAGGATCCCGATCTCGAAGCCGACGATGGTGACGACCGGGATCAGCGCATTGCGGAGAGCATGCCGCGAGATCACGACCTTGCGCTTGACGCCCTTGGCGCGCGCGGTACGGACGTAGTCCTGCCCCAGCACCTCGAGCATCGTCGCGCGCACCATCCGCATCACGATCGCGAGCGTGAAGACCGAGATCGCGATCGCGGGCAGGATGAACTGCTGCAGGTTCTTGATCGGATCCTCGTAGAAGGGCGTGTAGTCGAGCGGCGGCACCCAGCCGAACACGCGCGAGGTGAAGAGGAGCAGAAGCGTCGCCAGCCAGAAGTTCGGGATCGAGACTCCGATCAGGCCCGCCACCCGCGCCGTATAGTCGTGTGCGCTGTCGCGCTTGACGGCGGAGAGGATGCCGAGCGGCAGGCCGATCACGACAGCGATCAGGAGCCCGAGGAAGACGATCTCGAACGTGATCGGGGTCGCGTTGAGGAGCACGGTCGAGACCGGCTCCGTGTTGCGCAGCGAGAAGCCGAAGTCGCCGTGCAGGACGCCGCTGATCCAGCGCCAGTACTGCTCGGCATAGGAGCCGGTCAGGCCGAGCTGTTCACGAGCCCGCTCCTTCGCAGCCGGATCGCTCGCGATATCGGCGCCGCCCAGGACGTCGATGATGTCGCCCGGCAGCAGGCGCACCATCAGGAAGATGATGACCGAGATCCCGAACAGGGTCGGGATCGCTACGAGTATGCGGCGGAGGACGTAGGTTCCCACTGGCTACCGTGCTGCCGGGCAGGCGGGGGAGCGTCGGTTCGCTCCCCCGCCGATGCCGGCCGTTCGCGTTACGAGTTGAGCCACACCGTGTTGCGCAGGCCGGTGTTGAAGTCGTCGAAGGCGACGTACATCCCCTGGACGCGCTTGCGCACGACCTGGAACTTGTTCACCTGGACGATGCCGATCTGGGGTAGGTCGTTCTGAAGTCGCAACTGCGCGTCCCTGTAGAGCGGTGCCCGCTTGGCCGGGTCGAGCGTGATCTTCCCGTTTCCGACGTCCCGCCAAACCTTGACGTTCTTCCAGAGCGGATACCACGCCTTGTAGACCGCGTTCGCGGGGTTGTACTCGTTGAGATACCCGTCGACGTCGCCGCGCATACCGCGCGCCGTCAGGTCCCACTGGAAGTTGCCGGTGCCGTTGTTGGCGGCGAACGTGCCCGGCTCCTGGGCGACGATGTTGACGTCGATGTTGATCGCCTTCAGCTGTGACTTGATCACCGATGCCACCTGCTGGAAGTCGAGCGGCGTCGAGAACGTCGAGAGGTCGACCGAGAAGCCCTTCGACTGGCCGGCTGCGGCCATCAGCGCCTTCGCCTTGACCAGGTTGACCTTCTGGTACTTGGCCTTCAGCTCCGCCTGGGTCAGCGGCCACGAGCCGTAGCCGGGCGGCACGATCCCGGAGAACTTGCCGCTGCCGTTGTAGACGGTGTTGATGATCGCCTGGCGGTTGATCGCGAGGTTCACCGCCTGTCGCACGCGGACGTCGTGCCACGGCTGCGGATCGCCCTTGATCGTGAACTGCAACTCCCGGAACGCCGCCGTGCCGCCCTGCAGGACGACGAGGCCGCTGTCGCTCTTGAGGGCGTTGGCCCCGTCGCCGGAGACGGTGGCGCCGTCGATCGCGCCGGCGCGCAGGGCCGCGATCCGCGCCTGCTCGTCGGTGAGCGTCTTCAGCGTCATCGCGTTCATGTACGGCTGGCCCTTCTTCCAGAAGTGCTTGTTGGCCACGTACTCGACCCGGTCGTTCGGGGTGAACCCGACCATCTGGTAGGGACCGGTGCCGATCGCTTGACGTGAGACGTTGATCATGTCGTAGAGGCCCGCGGGCACGATCGGCGAGTAGCGACCCCACGCGAAGAAGCCGAACACGCGCGCATCCCGCGCTTTCAGGTTGAGCCGCGCCACGTACTTGGAGACGACGTCGA
Organism: uncultured Gaiellales bacterium; assembly: GCA_964581085.1. Lineage (GTDB taxonomy): Bacteria > Actinomycetota > Thermoleophilia > Gaiellales > Gaiellaceae > Gaiella. The sequence continues at coordinate 16,489 of CAZOMP010000021.1, forward strand.
CCCCGAGGAACGACGGGATCTGGCTCAACGTCGAGACGCTGCCGGGCAAGGGCGGGTTCAGCATCTTCTCGACGGAGTACTTCACGTCCCCGGCGTCGAGCTCCTTGCCGTTGTGGAACTTGACGCCCTTGCGCAAGTTGAACGTGATCGACTTCTGATCGGGTGCGATCTTCCAGGACGTCGCGAGCGCCGGATGCATGATCAGGTTCTTGTCCCACTCGACGAGCGAGTCGTAGGCCGCCTGCTTGCCCCAGTGGTTCGAGGTGAGGATCGCCCCGAACGGGGCCACGTGCACCGGGTCCTGCTCGAGCGCCCAGGTGATATGGCCGCCGTACTTGACTTTCGGCGTCGCGAAGGAGTACTTGGACGACTTGCGCGATGCCTCCGCGCTGCCGACGACGCTCCCCGCAGCAGCGACACCGGCGGCGGCGACAGCAGCCTTCTTCAGCGCGTCGCGTCGGGTGACCCCGCCCCCCGCGATCTCTGTCTCATGGTTCTCGGACAACGTACTCCTCCTTTCGTGGCCGGTCAGAGGATCTGGCCGACCCGTGGCGCCTCGTCGTGGACGTCGTCATAGAAGACGCTTTCACGCACCTGAAGGTTTGCGAGCCTCGCGACGGCTTCGCGGTCGAGCTCGATACCCAGGCCGGGTGCGCGGCCTACTTCGATTGCCCCGCTGCTCATCTCGACGGGCTCTGCGAGTACGTCGAGCTCCTGCAACGGATAGTGCGTATCGCTTGCGAAGGGGAAGTTCGCCGACGACGCGACGAGGTGCGCATTCGCCATCGTCGCTGGGCCGAGCTCGGCCCAGCTACCGATCGCACACCACTTGCCGGTGGCATCCGCGAGCGCCGCGATCTGCCGGGCCCGCGTCAGCCCCCCCGCCTCGGAGGGATAGACGACGAAGACGTCGCACGCCTCCGCCTTGATCAACTCGATCGCCGAACGGACATCGGTGCAGCCCTCGTCGGCTGCGATCGGCACGCCGACCGCACGCCGGACGGTCGCCATCCCGGCAAGGTCGAAGTCGGGCACCGGCTGCTCCACGTACTGCAGGTCGAACTTCTCGAGGCCGCGGATCCACTTGATCGCCGCCGGCACGCTCCAGATCATGTTGGCGTCGATCCGGAGCTTCGGCTGCGAGCCGACGGCGTCGCGGATCGCGGCAATCGTGTCGTGATCCTGACCGAAGTCGCGGCCGACCTTGAGCTTGAGCTCGTCGAAGCCGGCGTCGACGAACGCCGCCGCCTTACGGGCGTTCGCCTCGGGCTCGTCGATGAACAGGTAGCCGACCACCGGCACCCGCGAGCGGCAGACGCCGCCGAGGAGCTCCGCTACCGGCACGCCGAGGGCCTTGCCCTTGAGATCGAGCAGCGCGATCTCGAGGCCCGCGATCGCGTAGTTGGCGATCCGGCTCCAGTTGCGGGAGAACTCCTCCATCCGGTGGACGAGCCACTCGGTGCGGAACGGGTCCTGGCCCACGAGGAACTGGCTCAGCTCCGCCTCGATGATCGTGCGGATCGTGGGCAGCGTCGGACCCGGCGCCTCTCCCACCCCTGTGATGCCCTCGTCGGTCTCGATCTCGACGAGCAGCCCGGACGCCGAGAGCCGGGTGCCGCCCGGCCACACGAGCGGCTCGCGCATCGGTGTGCGCACAGGGGTCGTATGGATGCTCGTGATCCGCACCGGAGGCCGACAGCGTAGGGCGAGCGCCCAAGATTGTCAACCATTTGCTGATTGTCGACAATTTGTTAGAATCGCGCGCCATGGCCTCCGCTGCCGATCGCACGCCAGCGGCCGTTCTCGAGGGCGGGGCCGGTAGAAGCGGACCGCGCGGGCAGCAGGTCGTCGAGATCCTGCGCAGCGCGATCATCATGGGCAACTACGAGCCCGGCGAGCGTCTCGTCGAGGCGACGCTCTCGACCGAGCTCGGCACGAGTCGCGGGCCGGTGCGCGAGGCGCTGCGCCAGCTCGAGAACGAGGGGCTCGTGATGTCGTACCCCTACCGCGGCGCGGTCGTGCTCGGCGTCTCCGACGACGAGGTCCAGGAGGTGCTGATCCCGATCCGGGTCACGCTCGAGCGCTTCAGCTTCCTCCACGCACTGCCCCGGATGACCGACGACGACTTCGCCGAGCTCGGCAAGCAGATCTGGCTGATGGAACAGGCGGCCACGGCGAACGACCTCGCCCGCCACGTCGAGGCCGACCTCCGTTTCCACGAGATCGTGATCACCGCGTCGGGCCAGACGCACACCGAGCAGATCTGGCGCTCGATCTGGCCCCGCATCAGGGCGTACTTCTTTCGCTACGGTCGTGGCCAGGACCTGATGACGATGGTGGAGGAGCACAGGGTGTTGCTGGCCGCGCTGCAGTCGCGCGATGCGGACGCGGTACTCGCTCTGCTGCGGCGCCACATCGAGGTCCCCGTACCCGTCGCCGGCGAACCGGAAGCGGCTGCAAAGCCTCGTCGGATACGCAAGCCCGGGGGGACGCGATGAGCGAACCGCTGCTCGACGTGACGAGCCTGCATACGGGCTTCCACACCCACAACGGACTGATCCGGGCAGTCGACGGCGTCGACTTCTCGATCCCCCGCGGCGGCACGCTCGGAATCGTCGGCGAGTCGGGCTCGGGCAAGTCCGTCACCGCCCTCTCGATCATGCACCTCGTCGAGCGTCCGGGCCGGGTCGAGCCTGTCTCCAGGATCCTCTTCGAAGGCCGCGACCTCGCGACGCTCCCCGAGAGCGAGATGGAGCGGATCCGCGGCAACGACATCTCGATGATCTTCCAGGAGCCGATGACCTCGCTGAACCCCGTGTTCACCGT
>CAZOMP010000022.1:0-17166 GCA_964581085.1 uncultured Gaiellales bacterium
CACGAAGTGTCCGGCCTTCAACCGCCCGCGGCTACTCAGCCTCCATAGGGTCTAGGCGGGGATCTCCTCGACGGCGCCGTGTGCCTCGGGCAGGGCGCCGCGCGTCGTGCCGCCGACCGCTCTGCCGCCGAGCACCGTGACCGCGACGAGAGCGAGGATGACGAAGGCGAGCGTCTGCGGGAGGCCGATGCGGTCCGCGAGCACGCCGATCAGCGGCGGGCCGACGATGAAGCCCGTGTAGCCGAGCGTGAACGCCGCAGCGAGCGACGGCCCCGGCGGGTCGATCCGTCCGGCGGCACTGAAGAGGAGCGGCACGGCGTTCGCGATCCCGAGGCCGCAGAGGATGAACCCGACGACGGCGGGAATCGTGTGACCGATCAGGAGCACTCCCCCGAGCGTGATCGCCACGAGCGCGGTTCCCGCGCGGAGCAGCGCGCCGGCACCGATCTTTCTGTTGACGGCGTCCCCGCTGAGCCGTGCGATCGCCATCCCGAGCGAGAAGCCGGTGAACGCCATCGCTGCCGCCGCGGGGCTCGCGCCGGTGTCGTGGCGCAGATAGATCCCGCTCCAGTCCCCGATCGCGCCCTCGGCCATCATCACGAGGATGCAGAGACCGCCGATCAGGAGCACCGGTCGCGTCGGCAGGGCGAGCCCGTGCCCCGCGTCGGAGTGCGCGGAAGACCTGCCCAGCCGGGTCGTGACCCAGAACGTGAGCGCGAACAGGGTGAGCGCGACGGCGAGACTCTCGAGCCGCGGGTCGATCCCGGCCGCGGCCGCGACGACGACGACCCCCGAAGCCGCGAAGCCGCCGACGCTCCAGCCGCCGTGCAGCGACGACATCACCGGCCGGCCGAGCCGTTCCTGGATCCCCACTCCGTGCGCGTTCATGGCGACGTCCATGGCGCCGTTGACGGCCCCGAAGACGAAGAGGATCGCCCCGAGCATGTAGGCGTTCGTGGCGAGGAGTGGCAGCGGCAGCAGGAGGCAGAACACGAGAGCCGCCAGCCGGGTGACCCCGGCGCTCGGGCGCGTGGCAAGAACGTGACCGGTGAGCGGCATCGAGACGAGTGCGCCTGCCGCCATGCAGAGCAGGCAGAGGCCGAGTGTCGACTTCGAGACGCCGACGTGCTCCTGCAGCCACGGGATGTGGGCGATCCAGGTTCCGATCATGGCGCCGTTGACGCCGAACACGAGGAACGTCGCGGCGCGCGGGCTCATGCCGCGACGACATCCACGCCGGCAGAGGCGAAGTCACGGACCAGCCCCGCGCCTGCGTCCGTGACGAGATGGTCGATCTCGTCGAGGGCGGCAACGACCCAGGGGCTCGCCGTGTGGAGCTTGGCCGCCGTCGCGAGCGCGACCACGTCGTCGGAGCAGGCGACCATCGCGCGCTTCACACGTGCCTCCTCGGCGTCCTCGGTCGTGACGCCGACCACCGGGTCGAACGAGCAGACGCCGAGCAGGCACACGTCGGCATGAATCGTCCGGAAGGCGTCGACGGCCGCCGAGCCCACCGCGACCTGGGCGTCCTTGAGCAACCGGCCGCCGACGAGGACGACCTCCGCCCTCGGATGGACGGCGAGTGCCGCTGCCACGGGCGGCGCGTTCGTGACGACGACGCCGTCCCAGCTCGGGGGCAGCCGCCGTACCACCTCGAGCGTGGTGGTGCCACCGTCGACGACGAGGGTCCGGGCCGGCTCGACGAACGCGAGGGCGGCCTCGGCGAGTACGGCCTTCTGCTCCCGGTCGAGCTCGAGCCGGCGGTCGAACGGCAGCATCTCCGAACCCGTCGGCAGGGCCCCGCCGTGCACCCGTCGCAGGAGGCCGCGGGCGGCGAGCTCCTGCAGGTCCCGGCGGATGGTGTCCTCCGAGACGGTCAGGCCGGACACGAGGTCGGCGACGACGACGCGGCCGTCGCGTCCGAGCCGGGCGAGGATCTCCTGCTTGCGCTCGGCTGCCAGCATCACTGCCGATTATAGCGTGTTCGTGCGTGTTTCTGCGTGTTTCATCGCAGCCCTGTTGCGGTTCACACGCCTCCGAAGACGCCGAACCCGCGGCCCTCGGGAGGAGCGATCAGCTCGAGCAGGTCGTCGACCGTGATCACGCCCATCGGCCGCTCCTCCGCATCGACGACGGGAAGCACCGTCAGGTCGTAGTCCGTCATCGTCCGCACGACCGTGACGAGGTCGGCCTCGGGAGTGACGCTCCTGCGGTGGCTGACGAGGTCGATCACCGCCGCGTCGGCCGGGGCGCGGACGAGGTCGGGCAGCGAGACGGCGCCGCGGTAGCGATGGTGGGTGTTCAGGACGAAGATCCAGGCGAGCGCATCGGAGGGTGCAACGGCACGGCGGACGCGGTCGAGCGCCTCGGCCTGGTGAGCGTGTTGCTCGACGACGACGAACTCGGGACTCATGAGGCTGCCGGCGGTCATCGGCCCGTAGCCGAGGAGCGTACGCAGCCGCCGCCGCTGTACCGGCGGCAGCAGCTCGAGCACCGTCTCCTGACGGGTCTCGTCGAGTTGCGTGAGCAGGTCTGCTGCGTCGTCTGACTCCATGCGGGCAAGCAGGCCGGCGAGCTCCCTGTCGTCGCGGTCGCCCGCGAACTCGAGCTGGTGCTCGTCTCCGAGCTCCTCGAAGACATCGGCCTCCAGCTCGGGGGACGTGTGCAGCGAGGTCAGGATCTCCTCGCCCTGCCCGTGGGGTGCGGCCTCGACGAGGTCGGCGATCTCGGCCGGGTGCAGGCGCGCGAGCTTCGGATGCGGGACGCGCAGCCGGATCGTCGGCACGTGCCCGACGAACGGCTCCAGGCTGGCCCAGTCGAGAAATGCGGTTGCGGCAAGACGCGGAGCGAGAGAGCGCGGCAGCAGGCGGCGCATCAGGCTCTTCGGGCTCGTGTCGACGCCGACGACACGCCACCAGCCCTCGATCCGGGCGATCTCGATCTCGTTGGCCCGCACGAGGCGGGCGCCGTCGATGTTGATCAGCTGACGGTCGAGCATGTCCTGGCCGAGCAGCAGCTCGTCCGGTCGGCGGTCGAACGGCTGCAGGTCGAGGCGGGCGCTGCTCGTCGAGACGCGGCCGTGCTCGATCGCGCCGATCTGCTCTGCGGGCACGAACACCCTGCGGCCGGCGACCCGGGCCACGGCGGCGCTGAGCGGCGGATAGTCGTCCTCGCCGAGCCGGACGATCAGGTCGTCGATCCGCCCGAGGCGCTGCCCTTCCGGGTCGGTGAGCTCGCCGCCGATCACGAGCGAGAGATGGAGGATGTCGGGCGTCACGCTCATGAGAGGAGATAGGAGAGGACGAGGGCGACGGACATGACGCTGACGGCGAGTGTGACGAGCCAGCCGAGCCCGTACAGGAGCGGCCCGCTCGTCAGCTCGCCGAGCAGCTCCCGCCGGCGGCTGAGCAGCATCACGAACACGAGGATGATCGGAAGCAGGAGGCCGTTCACGACCTGGGCCAGGAACATCACCTCGATCAGGGGCAGCCCCGGGATGAGCACGAACACGGCGGCGGCGCCGAGGAAGAACGCCAGCAGCCCGTAGAACGCAGGTGCCTGGCGGGGACGAAGGTCGAGGCCGCGCTCCAGTCCGAGGGCCTCGGTCGTCGCGTACGAGCTCGTCAGGGGCACGACCCCCAGGCCGAGGAACGCCGCCCCCAGGAGTCCGAGGGCGAAGACGATCTCGGCGAAGTGGCCGGCGAGCGGGCCGAGCGCCCTGGCTGCCTCGGCGGCGTCGGTGATGTGCCGGTCGCCGTGCTCCCACAGCGTCGCTGCCGCGGCGATCACGATGAAGGCCGCGATCGTGTTGGTCAGGAAGGCTCCCAGGCCGACGTCGAAGCGGGCGGTCCGCAGGTGCTCGGGTCCAAGGCGCTTGTCGGCGCAGTAGGACTGGATGAACGCCTGTCCCCACGGCGTGATCGTCGTCCCCACGGTGCCGACGACGGCGAGCAGGTAGGCCGAGGTGATCTGGCCGTGCGGAGCGACGAGGTACTCGGCACCGGTTCCCCAGTCCGGGCGGGCGAGGAAGGCGGAGATGCCGTAGGCGACCGAGACCCCGGCGCCGACTGCGAGGAAGACGAACTGCACCTGCATGAACCCGGCGCGGGCGAGCAGGACCGCGACGACGACGAGCGAGACGCCGACCGATACCGGGACGGGGACACTGAACAGCGACAGCGCCGCTCCGATCCCGGCGAACTCGGCCAGCGTCGTCCCCAGGTTGGCGACGAGCATCGTCACGATCGCGAACCCCGCCCAGCGAATCCCGAAGCCCTCGCGGATCAGCCCCAGCAGGCCCTGTCCGGTCGCGAGCCCGAGCCTTGCTCCCGTCTCCTGCGTGACGGCGAGCGCCGCCATGCTCGCGAGCACCACCCACAGGAGCGCGTACCCGAACTGGGCGCCGACCACCGAGTACGTCGTGATCCCGCCGGCATCGTTGTCGGCGAAGCCGCTCACGAGGCCGGGGCCCAGCACCGCCAGGAACGCCAGCTTCGGCAGCTGCACCCGCCACGGCACGCCGAACCCGCGCCGAACCCGACGGTCGACGCCCCGCGGACGCGAACCTATCCGTCTCAACCACCGCATCTCGTCGCCACGACCGGCAGCCCCGCGGCCGCCGGGCTACGACTCAGGCGAGAGCAGCAGCCACGACCGCCGGTAAGGGCACGAGCATCGAACTCGCACTGCCAGAGTCCACTGGCTCACCCCCTCACAAGCGTCCGCGAAACCATACTGGAAAGGTAACGCCTCGATGGGGTGCCGCACCGCCGACGACGTGACAGGAACCTGACTGGATCGCGCAGGCATCGATCTGCGGCCACGACGACCTCACGTTTCCGGCGTACGTGGGTCGTGCACGCGACCCAGCCCCGCCTCGCGCGCGCGGACGATCGCCTCGCTCCGGTCGGCGACTCGCAGCTTCGCGAAGATTGTCGACGCGGAGTTCCGGACGGTCTTCTCGGCGACGCCGAGGCGGCGCGCGATCGCGACGTTGTTGGCGCCCGTGGCGATGTGCTCGAGGATCTCGCGCTCTCTCGGGCTGAGCTCCGGGAAGGCAGCCCGGGCGGCCGTGCTGTCGGCGAAGTACTGCGCGAGTCGCGTGGCGATCGGGGCGCCGAAGAGCGCCTCGCCGGCGGCGGCCGAGCGGATGGCACGGAGGATCTCGTCCTGGCGGGCGCCTTTGAGGAGGTAGCCGCGCGCGCCGGCGCGAATCGCGGCGAGGACGGAGTCGTCCTCGTCGAACATCGTCAGCACGACGACGGCGGTCGCCGGGCTCGCCGCGATCACCCGTCGCGTCGCCTCGATGCCGTTGAGATCCGGAAGCTGGATGTCCATCAGGGCGACGTCGGGCTTCAGCCGGCCGGCGGCGTCGACGCCCTCGGAGCCCGTCTCGGCAGTCGCGACGAGGTCGATGTTCTCGACGTCGGCGAGCGTCGTGCGGAGGCCACCGAGAAACAGCGGATGATCGTCGACCGCAAGAACGGAGATCGACGGATCGCTCACGAGGCTGCAAGCGGGATGACGGCGTGGACGAGCGTGCCCGGGGCGAGTGGGAGGATCGAGAGCCTTCCGCCGAGTTCCTCGGCGCGTTCCCGCATGGAAGTCAGGCCGATGCCCGGGCGTTCGTCGGGCGCGATCCCGCATCCGTCGTCGCGGATCTCGAGCTCGAGGTCCCCGTTCACGGCTACCGTGACCGTGCAGCGGCCGGCCCGGCTGTGGCGGCGCACGTTGGTGATCGCCTCGAGCGCGATTCGATAGGCGGCGACCTCGGCTGCGGCGGGGAGGTCGGGAAGCGCCGGCGCTTCCACCTCGACGCGCGGTCCGGGCGGGAACGGGCGCGCGGCTTCCTGGCGGAGCGCGCCGACGAGTCCCAGTTGGTCGAGCGAGGGAGGCCGCAGGCTGTAGACGAGCCGGCGGATGTCGAGGAGTGCGGCGTCGAGATCGCGGCGTGCGTCGTCGAGGATCGTTCGGGTGCGGCCCTCGGGGACGGCGCTGCGAGCCGCGTCGAGGCCCAGGCCGAGACCTGCGAGCGTCGGGCCGAGACCGTCGTGCAGATCGCGGCGGAGCCGCCGCCGCTCGGCCTCGAGCGCCGAGACAAGCCGCCACCGTGAAGCCTGGAGTCGCGCCGTGAGCTCGACGGTACGCACCGCGACGGCGACGTTTCGTGCAAGCGTCGCGAGGAGATTGCGGTCAGCCCGGGTGAAGCGGTCGTCGGCGTCGCGTGACTCGACGATGAGTCGTCCCACGGTCTCCCCCTGCGCGACCAGCGGGATCACGAACGGCTGTCCGCCGCCGCTCGATCCGAACGACGCCGTCGCCGTTGGAACGTCGGGAACGTCGATCTCGACGTACGGCGCGCGCAGGGCTCGCGCGATGCTCTCTGCGATGGCGGGCATGAGATCCGAGGGCGTCGGAGCCGATGCGATCTGCTCGCCGAGGGTCGCAAGCGCCTCGTACGGCCGATCTCTCGCTCCCCACACGTGTCGCTCGACGTGCGCCTGCAGGAAGCGCAGCAGCGGCTGCGCGGCGAGCGCGGCCGTCGCCGCTGCCAGGAAGAGCGGGAGCCGTCCGCCCACGAGCGCCCCGAAGCCGACGGCTGCCAGGATCGAGACGGCAAGCACCGCAGCGGACAGCAAGAGATAGATCAGCGCGCGCCCGACGACCTGGCGAACGTCGAAGAGCCCGTAGCGTCGGACCGCGATCACGGTCGCGCCGACGATCGCGACCACCGCAGCCGCCTCGGGAGGCACGAAGACCCCCGGCTCTCCACCCGGCCACGCGATGCAACCGACGAAGGAGAGCCCGACCAGAACCGCGGCGGCGGCCGGCAGCTGTAGCGACGGGTTGCGGCGCGCCCGTTGCACGAGGGAGACGGCCGACGCGCAGGTCGTGAGAGGCAGAAAGACGAGGAAGACGAGGAGCACCGACGCGGCCGTCCCGCTCGCACCCGGCAGCGCGAGTGGGCTTCGATAGGGCAGCGGGTCGAGAAGCTCGCGGCTGAAGAGAAACCCGAGCGGCAGTCCGATCAGCATTGCCGCGACCGTCCACCCGAGCAGGCGCCACCGGCGCGACGGGAGCCGCCCGTCGGGATACAAGAGCGCGCCGTAGGTGCCGATCAGCGGGATCGAGTAGATCCAGATCACGCTGCTCACGAGCCCGGCCCAGTGACCCGCCGGCACGTCGTGGTGCGCGCTCAGATCGACGTACGTGTAGGCGGTCGAGAGCGCGAGCAGGGCGAAGGCCACGCCCGCAGCGGAGAAGATCCAGCCGACCGGGTTGCCCGGATGGCGGCCGACGAGGGTACCGCCGAGGAGCGGCACGGCGAGGAAGAACGGGGCGGTGACGAGAAAGCCGAGGAGCGCGGCGTCGGTGGTCGCGACCCCGGCCCCCCAAGCAACGGCCTCCGCGAATCCCGTCATCACCACGGCGACTCCGAGGGCGAGGTACGGCCACCGCCCGAGCCGGGCGACGAGGATGTCCGCAGTCAGGCTCACCGGCTGATTCTCGTACATCGCAGGCGTCGGTCAACCGACGCCTCGCGGAGCCAGGTCCCAGTCGTCGTCGGGAAGGGCCCAGACGACACGTGCAACGGCCGCGAGCCCCGCCGTGAGCAGCAGAGCGCCGAGTACGTCGAGCGGCCGTGAGTCCAGGGCGACGCGCGCGACAGGATGCAGGAGCGCCCCCGCGATGACGAGTGCCGCTCCCCACCGCTGGACCGACCGGCTGCGCCAGAGCGCAACCCCGACGAGAGCCGTCCCGACCACATGGCCGACGATGAAGAAGCCGAACGCGAGCGAGAGTCCGAGATCGGCGTTCTCGAAGCGATCGTAGAGGTGGATCACCGCGGCCGGCTGTCCCGGCTCTGAAGCGGCCTGGCGCGCGACAGAGTCGATCGCGATCGGAGCGTAGACCGCGGCCCACCCGAGCACCGCGAGCGCCGTGCCGCACAGGGAGAGGAGCGGCGCTCCTCGCCGCGCGACCCGGCCGGCGGCGAGCATCGCGGGAATCATGCAGATGATCACCGGGACCGTGAGCCAGGTGCTCACGTCCAGCGCCGTCGGATGGCTGGCGGCAGACCGGACGGCCTCGGCCGCCGTGTCGGCGCTGTAGCTCGGCCACGCCGCGAACGTCGCCGCGAGCGCGGCCGGCCCGACGACCAGGCACCAGGCGAACACACGCCGCTGCAGTCCACGAACATCTCTCATCCCTCACTCCTCTCAGGCGGTTTTCCGTTGCGGCAACCGTCGGTTGCCGGACATCCCGGGCGCAAGGGGCAGTTGTCCCGTTCGCCCGGGCGATCCGTGTGAAGTGAGGTCGCGTGGGAATCCTGCCTTCGACTCGCCGACGGTGCTGCTGGCGTTCCCCGCCATGACGATCCCCAGACCAGACGGGGCCGTCCGCGTGCCCTCGCGCCTCGTCCCGCTCGTCGTGGCGGCTGCCATCTTCCAGTGCCAGCAGCGCCAGGAGTGGCATCGAGACCCCGCACGGCTCAACCGCGATAACCCGATGGCAGACAACGGCCGTCATCCCATCTCGCGGGGACCCCGCGGCCAAACCTTGGCCGGGGCGCCACGGCGACCCCGCGGGCACCGTCTGTGGCGCGCTGGCTCTCTAGCGAGAAGGGGATTCGGGTTGCCCTGCCTGCACGATGCGGTGCTCGTAGGCGTAGACGACCGCCTGTGTTCGGTCGCGCAGGTCGAGTTTGGTGAGGATGCGGCTGACGTGTGTCTTGACGGTGCCTTCGCCGACGTAGAGGTCGGCGGCGATCTCGGCGTTGCTGTGGCCGCGCGCGAGGAGCTTGAGGACGTCGAGTTCGCGCGCGGTCAGGGTCGCGAGCTCGGGCGGTGGCTCGCCGGGCCGGGCGGCGGCGACGAAGCGATCGATCAGGCGCTGTGTCACCTCGGGCGCGAGCAGCGCCTCGCCGGCGGCGACGACGCGGATCGCGTCGACGAGCCGTTCAGGGGAATCGGTCTTGACGAGGAACCCGGAGGCGCCGGCGCGGAGCGCGTCGTAGACGTTCTCGTCGAGGCCGTAGGTGGTCAAGACGAGCACCCGGGTCGTCGACCCGCTCTGCACGATCCGGCGGGTCGCTTCGATCCCGTCGAGGTCGGGCATCCGGATGTCCATCAGCGCGACATCCGGCCGGCCGGCTGCGACCAGTTCGACGGCCTCCACTCCGTTCGCCGCCTCGGCGACGACCGCCAGGTCGTCCTGGGCCTCGATGATCATGCGCAGTCCGGCGCGCACGACCGCCTGGTCGTCTGCGATCAGGACACCGATCATCGCAGCAGCGGCAGCACCGCGCGCAGCGTCCAGCCGCCTCCGGCATGCGGGCCTGCGTCGAACCGCCCACCGAAGACGGAGACTCGTTCGGAGATACCCGCAAGCCCGGAACGGCTGCCGTGGCCGTCGGCGCCGTCGGCGCCGTCGTCGCTCACCTCGATCTCGAGATCGCGCTCCCCGTAGACGACTCGCACCCGCGCCGACCGCGCCTGGGCGTGCTTGAGCGCGTTGGTCAGGCCCTCCTGGACGATGCGGTACGCCGACAGCTCGACCGCGGGCGGAAGCTCGCGGGCCGTGCCCTCGACGACGAGCTCGACCTCCAAACCGGCCTGCCGTGTATTGGCGACGAGCCGAGCCAGGTCGGCGAGCGAGGGACTCGGCTCGCGCGAGGATTCGACCTCCCCGCGCGCGACCGCGAGCAGCGTGCCGAGCTCGCCGATCGCCTCCTGGCCGGTGGCGCGGATCGAGCGCAGCACCTCCCGCGCCCGCCCCGGATCCCGGTCGAGCACCTGCTCCGCCGCACCGGCCTGGAGGACGAGGACGCCGAGGCTGTGCGAGATCACGTCGTGCAGCTCGCGCGCGATCCGGCGCCGCTCGGCCTCCGCGCTCGCCTCCGCGAGCTCGGTCTGCTCGCGCTCGAGCTCATCGGCGCGCTCCGTCCGCGCGCGGATCGTCCGCCCCGCCAGATAGATCGGTACCAGGAAGACCAGCGCGAAGGCGAAGTTGCCGAGACCCTTGTGCTGGTCGAGGACCTGGACGGAGATCGCGGCGACCGTCAACCCTGCCCCCGCCAGCACCTGCTCCCTGGTCGCGTAGGTGACGAGCGAATACGACGCGATCATGTACGCGGCGAGCGGCACCCACGGCGCCTGTACCGGGACGCCGGCGAGGGCCTCCACGGTCCCGAGCGCGAGGACAGCCGCGAGCGTCCAGAGCGGGAAGCGCCGCCGAAAGGCGAGCGCGGCACCGAGGCCGAGCGCGCACGGCAACGCCACCGCCCTCGGCGCGACCGCCGCGTTCGCCCACACCTCGACCACGCCCGCGAGCGCGACTCCGACCCCGAGCGCCACATCCCCGGCGCGCCGGTCGAACCGGATCGTCCTCGCCGCCGTCATCTCCACGGGCAGACGGTAACCCACCGCGCTCGCGGTGGCGTCTCCCGGAAGACAGAACCGCAAATCAGCCTTCGGGCAGACAGAAGATCGTGCTCGCGGCAGACGACACCGAGACACGCAGGACCTAGCGTGAAGCGAACGCCAACCCGCTGGAAAGGAGCACCAGATGCGCCTCCGCCTCACCCTGCTCGCCTCCGTCCTCGTCGTGGCCGCCGCCGCACTGCCGGCGGCCGGATCGACCGGCCACGCGGTGCGCTTTACGCTGTACTCCGCCAACGTCGACAACAAGGACACGCCCCTGCTCATCCGCGCAACCGGGGCCGTGAACGCGATCGGCAGCGCAACCTCCAACGACGACGCCAAGGGCTCCACCGTCCCGCTCGTCTTCACCTTCCCGAAGGGGAAGATCTATGCCACCGTCCGCGCCCATTTCAACTGGGTTCCCGACCTCGCGACCTGCACCGCCACCCGGCACGGCACCGGCCCGTTCACGATCACACGCGGAACCGGCAGCTACCACGGGATCACCGGCCGCGGCCACTACCTCGAGACCGGCGCCGCGATCGGCGCCCGCACGGCGACCGGCCACTGCGCGCAACGGTTCAAGCTCAACTACGTCGTCGCCCAACTCCGCGCCACGGCGAACTTCTGAGTTCTAGACCAGCCACGGGCTCTGGAGCTCCAGGCTCCGGAGCCCGGCCGGCGCGAGACTGCGGCCACAGGACTGGGATCAGCGCGAGGCCTGACATGATTTCCCCGAGGCGGGAACCATTTGCCGCCCGCATGGCGACAGGGTGGTCGTGGACGGACATCTACAGCCTCCGGACAGCGAACTGCTGAAGGCCGTCGCAGACGGCGACACCGGCGCGCTCAAGGATCTCTACGAGCGCCACGCGCCATGGCTCTCGATCCGCCTGACCCGGCGCTGCAACGACGACGGCGTGGTGGCCGAGGTCCTGCAGGACACGTTCGTCGCGGTCTGGCGCGGGGCAGGCTCGTACCGCGGTGAGGGCGAGGTCGCCGGCTGGCTGTGGGGGGTCGCCGTACGCAGGCTCGTCTCGCAGCTGCGGCGCCGCAGCGCCCACGCCGAGGTGCCGTTCGAGGACGTGCGCGGCGGCCTCGAGGAGAGCGTCGAGGAGCAGGTGCTCGCCGGGGTAGAGCACGGCGATCTCGGCAGCGCGCTCGCGCGGCTGTCCCCCGAGATGCGGGCGGTCGTGCAGGCGACCGTGCTCGACGGGCTCACGGCCCGCGAGGCCGCGCGCCTTCTGGGAATCCCGACCAACACCGTGAAGACGCGGCTGTTCCGCGCCAAGGCACAGCTGCGCCGCGAGCTCGTGGAGGGAGCGCTATGACCACCTGGCACGTAGACGCGGCGACGCTGGGCGCATGGATCGAGGGCACGTCGGGGCCGATCGTGAGCGCGTCGGTCGAGCAGCATCTGGTGCGCTGCGAGCAGTGTCGTGCGGCCGTCGCCGGGCTCGTGCGGATCGAGGACGTTCCGGGTAGCTGGGACGGCGTCCTCGCGGAGGTCTCTGCGGGCCGGTCGGGTCGGGTCGAGCGCGCGTTGACGCGGCTCGGGCTCGGGGCCGGGGATGCGGTCGTGGTCGGCGCCGCCCCAGTGCTCCGGGTTGCGTGGGCCGCCGGGCTCGCCGCGGTGCTGGGCTTCATCCTCGTGGCGTCTTTGCTCGGCCACGACGGTGGCCAGGCCCTGTTCCTCGCGCTCGCGCCGCTCCTGCCGGTCGCCGGGGTGGCCGCCGCGTATGGCCGGTCGGTGGATCCGAGCTACGAGCTCGGGCTTGCGGCGCCGTACCGCCTGATCAGGCTGGTTCTGTTGCGAAGCGTGGCGGTGCTGCTGGCGGCGGTGCCGATCACGGTCGCGGCGGGCGTCCTGCTGCCGTTCGACGGCGGCACAGGGGTCTTGTGGGTGCTGCCGGCGCTGGCGTTCACGCTCCTCGTGCTCGGCGCGGGGTCGTGGGTCGATCCGTGGGCTGCGGCGGTGGCGGTCGGCACCGCCTGGGTCGTCGCGGTCGCGGTGAGCGCGCGGCTCGGCGACGTCCTCGCCGTGGTGGCGCCGTCGGCACTCGTCGGCTACGTCGTGTTGATGGTCGCCGGTGTGCTGGTGCTCGTGCTCGGCACGCCCGCCTGGCGGCTCGACGGGCAGTGGTCACCTGTGCAACCGGGAAGGGAGCGAACATGACGGCACCTGCAATCGAGCTGCGAGGGGTGTCGCGGCGGTTCCGCGGGGTTACGGTGCTCGACGGTCTCGAGCTCGAGGTGATGCCCGGCGTCGTCGGGCTGCTCGGGCCGAACGGCGCCGGCAAGACGACGCTGCTTCGCATCCTCGCCACCGTGCTCAGCGCCGACGGCGGGAGCGTGCGCATCCTCGGCCGTGATCCCGCCGACACGGCCGGGCGCACCGAGATCCGCCGGCGGCTCGGCTACCTCCCGCAGGAGCTCTCCTACCCCCGAGGCTTCACGGCCTACCGGTTTGTCGACTACATGGCAGTGCTGAAGGAGATCGAGGAGCCGGCTGCCCGCCGGGCGGAGGTGCGACGCGTGCTCGAGGACGTCGACCTCGCCGACCGGGCGGCGAAGTCGATCCGCACCCTCTCGGGCGGCCAGCGCCGGCGCGTCGGGCTGGCGCAGGCGCTCTTGGGGTCGCCGGAGCTGCTCGTACTCGACGAGCCCACCACCGGGCTCGACCCCGAGCAGCGGGTTTCGCTGCGTCACGTGCTGGCCGAGCGGGGCCGCGCGTCGACGGTGCTGATCGCGACGCACCAGACCGAGGACGTCGCCGCGCTCTGCGAGCACGTGGTCGTGCTCGACCGGGGCTCGGTGAGCTTTCAGGGCTCCGTCTCCTCGCTCGTTCGGGAGGCGCAGGGGCGGGTCTGGCTCGCCGACGCCGCCGACCCGCGCGCCCGGGTCTCCTGGCGCACCGCGACCGGGCGGTACCGGAACCTCGGCGAGGCTCCCTCGGGGGCAGAGCTCGTCGAGCCCACGCTCGAGGACGCCTACCTCCTGCTCCGCGGCGCCACCGAGCCCGAGACGGACGCGGTGGCGGCGTGAGCACCGCGAGGGTTGCGCTGCCGATGCCGGTCGCCCGCCGCTCGGTGCTCGGGCCGCTCGCGTGGATCGAGGCGAAGCGCTTCGCCCGGCACCCGCTGTTCCTGACGGGCTTCCTGCTGGCCCTTGCTGCGAGCGGCGGCGAGTACGGCCCGGCGGAGCTCGACCACCAGGTCGTGCCGGCGTTCTTCGTCGGGATCTTCGGGCTGGTCGTGGCCGCGCGTCTCGCCGCCTCGACGGGCGGTTGCGAGGCGGTCGTCGACGCCGCGCCGATCACCGAGACGACGCGCACGGCCGCGCTCTGTCTGGCATGCCTGGTGCCGGCCGCGGCCGGGTTGATCGTTGCGGTCTTCTACCAGCTCGCGCTGGCGCTCAACGACCCGCGACCCGCGTACACGTACGGGGTGTTCACGACCGGCGAGCGCTACGTGATCGTGCTCGTCCTGCCCGTGATCGCGTGCCTCGGGGCGCCGCTGCTCGGGGCGGCGGTCGGTCGCTGGCTCCGCTTCCCGGGCGCGGCGCTGCTCGTCGCGGTCGCGCTGATCCTCTGGAGCGCCCTCTGCGGCTACCTGCCCTCCCAGGGCCTGGACGCGAGCACCTGGCCGGCCCGGATCCTGCACATGCTGACGCCCTACACGGCCTGGATCGAGACCAACGGCGACGGCTCGGTGTGGGTGCCCACCGTGTTCCGGTCTCTCACCGGGTCACCGGCCTGGTTCGCGGTCTGGACGCTCGCGCTCTGCGCCCTGGCCGCATGCGCCGCGCTCCTGCACGGCGCCGAAGGGCCAACGAGACGGGCCGTGAAGCGGGCGGCATGGGCCGCCGGCGCCGTCGCCGTGACCTCGTTGACGCTCGCGGTCATCAGCGGCTACTCCGTCGTCCACGACAGCACGAGTAAGGACACCGTGGTGGCCGACTCTCGGACGCCAATTCCTTCGCACCCGTGAGCGCTGCCGTCGGCAGGGCGGTTCTGCGGGCCGCCCCGTGGCCGGTCCTCCTCGGCGGCTGCGTCGCCGCGGCGACGCTGTTCGGGATCGCTGCGGCGCTGCGTCACGGCTCGCTGGCGTTCCCGCTCTCCCTGCTCGGGCTCGGGCTGTGCGGCGCCACCGCGGCCTTCGTCCTCGACGAGGCCTCCGCCGAGGTCGAGGACGCCACCCCCATCGGACGCCCGGCCCGGGTCGGCTGGCGGCTCCTGATCGCCCTGCTTCCCCTCGCCGTGGGCGTCGCGGCCGTGCTCCTCCTCGACGGGCTCGGCGGCGGCGGGTGGGACAGGCTCGTGCCGGTGGCGGCCGGGAGCGTCGCTGCCGGGGTTGCGCTCGCGTCCGGGTTGCGCCGGACGGGCCGTTTCGCGCCAGGCGACCTCGCGAGCGCGCTGGCGTTCGGCCTGGTCGTGCTCGTGGTCGCGATCGAGCCTCTGCATGCCTGGGTATCCCTGGCACCCCTCGAAGCGCCGACCTATCCCCGCGCGACCGCCCTCGCCTGGCTCGTCGTCCTCGTGACATGCGCCGCCGTCCTCGCAGCGTGCGAGCGCGACCCCGGCCGCCCGCCCATCCGGAAGGAGACCGCATGAAGGCATACCGTGTGCTCGCATCGCTCGTCGCGCTCGGCGTCGTCGTCCAGGCAGCGCTGATCGCCTACGGCATCGCCGGCTTGAGCCACTGGATCTACGACGACCGCAACACCGCCACCCGGGCGACGTTCGAGGAGCACAGCACGATCGACTACGGCGGCAAGACCGGCTTCCAGCTGCACGGCGAGCTCGGCACGCTCTGGCTGCAACTCCTCGCGCTCGCCTTCCTGATCGTGGCGATCCTCACACGACGCGACGTCGAGCACGGGCTCCGCTGGGCGGGGATCGTGCTCGGGCTGATGGTGCTGCAAGGGGTGCTGGGATTCGCCACGCTCGCCGTCGCGGGTCTCGCCGTCCTGCACGCGGTCAACGCGCTAGCGCTCTTCTCGGCAGCGACGTACGCCGCGACCCGGCTGAGCCCGGCTTCCCGGACGACGAGCACGTCGCGGGTGGCGGTGGCAGAGCCGGTGAGCTGATGCGCCTGCAGCGACTGCTGCCCCTGAGCGGCGTCGTCTTCGCGTGTCGCGATCGGGGGCTTCGTGATCGCCGGTGACACCCCCGCGAGCCGACGCGAGCGCGGAGAAGGCGGCCGCGTTCTATGCGGGCGACTAGGGTCTAAATGGGCGGAACTTGTCAGTGCGCAAACCGCAAGTTAGAGGCACCCCCGCTCGACTTGCGCTGACTTGGCTCTGGGCGGGGTGCTCATGCCGATGTCGACTATGCCCTCACCGGTGCTATGTCGGGCACGGCTTCAAAGCTACGCCACCCCTGCTCGCGCTCGTACCGGAGAAGCGCTGAACCGATGAGGCACCAAAGAACATCGATCTCGGGCGGCAACGTCAGGTCGACCGTGGGGGCAAACGCCAACCCCGCCTCAGCCGCGCTCCAGTACTCGGGCTCTGAAGACTCGAAGGTCAGAACTCCGTGCCTGCGCGCGAATCGTGACTGCCGAAGCGAGAGGGCGAGGTTGGCTCCCAACGGGGAGTCGAGCCAGGCCTGGATGCGGAAGGCAAGGACGTTGGGATCTCCCTCGCGCGTATAGCCCCAACCGACCCTGATCCTGATCCCGCCTCCACCGGGCGGAGCGGGACGAGCCATGCAGATCGCGCCACGGGTCAGACGGTGAACCTCGGCGAGCGCCCTGCGCTCCTCGTCCGTCCGTGCGACCGCGCCGCGCGTACCGGAAATACCGCCCTGCTCGAGGACGAGTAGGTGCTGCTCGAGGAGCTTGGCCTCTCGCTTGCCGATCCTTGCGATGGGAACGCGAGCGCCGGAGTACCGCTTTCTCCATTCGGCTTCGCGCTTCCTTGCGGGTGACGGTGAAGAAGCCGTCGGCTTCGATGGCCACGATTGTCCCGGTGTCGTCGTCGGGGAAGTCCGGCATCGGTCTGAACTTGTCGTCCATCGTTGGCGCCAGAAGCAGGATCGACCAATGCATCGCAAGCTGGCGGAAGCCATGCCAGGGCGACCGTTGTGCGCGAAGCTCCTCGTACTCCTGCGGCGTCACCGACTTCATCTCGTAGGCCTCGTTCTCATCGTCGATGTAGTCGAGGCTGTCGTCGCCGCCTGGCTCGGTGTCGTAACGACGGAGCGCCCGCCCGAGCGCACGACCGACGGCCTCGGCGGCGCGACGCTCGCGGGGATCCTCGGTGCTCATGCGCACCAGGGTACGTTGGGTGGCGGCGCGTCAGACGGTCAGGCGCAAACCAGTTGCTCGTTGGCACCGAGCCGATCTCGGTGACGTAGCGCGACAGGCCACGGCTCACTGGAACGCATAGCGGCGCTGTCGTGTCTACCGCGCCGCTTCGAGCGGCGCGGCCGCGGGCGGGGAGTGCCGGAAATCGCGCAGCGTGTGGATCGTCAGA
Source organism: uncultured Gaiellales bacterium (assembly GCA_964581085.1). Lineage (GTDB taxonomy): Bacteria > Actinomycetota > Thermoleophilia > Gaiellales > Gaiellaceae > Gaiella. Next base: position 16,899 of record CAZOMP010000022.1, read on the forward strand.
TGCTCGATGAAGTCGTCCAGCCGCTTCGTCTTGCGCAGGCTCTCTGCGAGATGGCTCTCGGTGACGACTGCGTCCACGAAAGGGAGCGCCGACGCGATGATGATGTCGAAGGCGTCCGAGCGCGTCCACTTGCGAGTTCGATCGGCGTAGAACTTGTGCCAGACCGCATACGTGGTCGCCTTCACCGACGGGAAAGCGGCGATGCCTACGGCCTCGGTAGTGCGCGGGTTTCTGTGTATCTGACTGGTTCGTCCGGTGGGGTCGGGAC
>CAZOMP010000023.1:0-16016 GCA_964581085.1 uncultured Gaiellales bacterium
CACGGTGAGGGAACCCGGTGCAAGTCCGGGACGGTCCCGCCGCTGTGAGGGGAGATGCTCTCCACCGACACGCCACTGGCCGCGGCCGGGAAGGCGGTGGAGAGGGAGCCCCGAGTCAGAAGACCTGCCGCGCTCCTCCACACCGAACCCCTCGTGGAAGGAGGATTCGTGGTTCGACGTTCGATCGTTCTCGGGGCCGTGATCGGCCTCGCTCTCGTGCTCACTGCGGCTGCCACGGCCGCGTCCGTGACCGTCCGGGTGGAAGGCAAGACGCGAAACATCTTCGGGGCCGTCCCGGTGAAGGTCTCGGCTCCGAATGCCATGGTCGCGCTCGACCAGGCGAGCATCCTGGGCGAGTTCTACTACGGGCTCACCCAGACCTCGTTCGGGACCTACGTGAGCCAGATCGGCCGCTATCCGGGTGGCGGAGCCGCCGGCTGGGTCTTCAAGGTGAACGGGGCCTCGCCGCCCGTGGGTGCCGACCAGGTCGTGCTGAAGGACGGCGATCAGGTGCTCTGGTACTACGCGACGTTCTCTGCCACGGGTGGGCCTCCGACACTGGCGCTGAAGGCGACGACCGGCAACTGCTACGCGGTCAGCTCGCAGGACGACGCGGGCAAGGCAACGCCCGCCGTCGGCGCCCAGGTGAAGGTCGACGGGCGCACCGTGCGGGCCCGCGCTGACGGGCAGGCGTGCGTCGGTCGGCACCGGGGGCTCGTGCGCGCCTACGCCGTCGGCGCCGTTCGCTCGAACGCCGTGAAGTGAGGCTCGCCGGCCTCATCGGCCTGCTCCTTGCCGCACTCGCGCTCGGCGGGTGCGGCGGGGCGGGGCCGTCGGCGGCCGACGGCACCGCCACGCTGTGGGTGACGCGGGACCGTGGCTCCACCGTGCTGCTCGACACGACGGTGCCCGCGGGCCAGACCCTGCTTCGCGCCCTGCGTTCGAAGGCGAAGGTGTCGACACGCTACGGCGGTGGTTTCGTCCAGTCGATCGACGGTCTCGCCGGCAGCGCGAGCCGACAGCGGGACTGGTTCTGGTTCGTCAACGGGCTTGCCGGCGACCGCTCGGCGACCTCGTACCGGCTCCGGGCCGGAGACGTGGCCTGGTGGGACTACCGCGACTGGGCCGCTGACGCAGACACGCTCGAGGTCGTCGCGGGCGCCTTCCCGGAGCCCTTCCTGCACGGCTACGACGGCCACACGCGCCCCGTGGCGGTGCGTTTCGCCCCGGGCCTGAAGGCGGCTGCGGGCCGGGTCGCCCGGGCGCTCCAGACGACGGATCTGGCACCGCTTGCGACCCCCGCGCCATCGCGGGCAGACGTCTTCGAGCTCGTCGGTGGGCAGCCGCATCTCGCGGCCGCGATGCGATCGCCCGGGTCGGGGCCCTCCGGCGCCGTGCGCTTCTCCTTCGCAGGCTCGGTCGACAGACTTCTCGCCGGCGACTTCGACCGGAGGTTCGCGAGCCCGTGAGCCCCGGCCCCGCCACCGCGCTTCTCGCTGCCGCTGCGATCGCAGCGTTCCTCGTCGACGGGATCGTGGCCCTCACGGCGATGGCGGCAGTCCTCCTCCTGGTCTGCCTCCGTGCGCCGGTGCAGCGTCGCTGGCTCTACGTCGGCGGCGTCCTGATCAGCGCGGCGATGGTGATCGTGATCTCTCCCTTCACCTGGTCGTCGGGCGGCGGCACGCTCCTCTGGGAAGGGCCGACGCTGCCGGTGATCGGGCCGCTCGACGTGTCGACCGACGAGATTCAGATCGCTGTCGTCAACGGGCTCCGGCTCCTCGTCGTCGGCCTCGCCTTCAGCGCCTACACGCTCCGCATCGACCACGACCGGCTCGTCTCCGCGGCCGGCTTCGCGCGCCGGTCGGCGCTCGCGGTCGCGCTCGCGACACGGCTCGTGCCGAGCCTCGAGCGGGACGCAGCCGGGTTCGGCGAGTCCGTGCGGGGGCGTGGTGTCGAGCTCGAAGGCGTCCGTGGCTACGCGTCACTGCTCTCACCCCTCGTGGCGGGATCGCTGGAGCGCGCCGCCGGCCTCGCCGAGGCGATGGAGGCGCGCGGCTTCGGCCGTCCCGGCGCGACTCGAGCTCCCCGGTCGCCCTGGCGAGCACTCGACTACGGCGCGCTCGCCGGTGCGGTCGTCCTCCTGGTTGCGGCGGTGGTGCTGCGATGACACCGGCGCGGGTCGAGGGGCTCTCGTTCGCCTATCCCGGTGGTGTCGTGGCCGTCCGCGACGTCTCGCTCGAGCTGCGGGCGGGCGAGATCGTGGCCCTGCTTGGAGCCTCGGGTAGCGGCAAGTCGACGCTTCTGCGTGCGCTCGCGGGCCTCGTGCCGCATTTCCACGGGGGCCGTTTCTCAGGTCGGGTGGAGGTGGACGGCCTCGATACCCGCCTCCACGGCCCCTCGGAGCTGGTCGGCACGGTCGCGACGGTCTTCCAGGATCCCGAGAACCAGGTCGTGATGACCCGCGTCGAGAACGAGGTGGCCTTCGGGCTCGAGAACGTCGGCACCGAGCCGTCCCGAATCTGGCCTGCCGTCGACGCCGCGCTCGACCAGGTCGGCGCCGGCCATCTCGGACAGCGGCGCACGATCGAGCTCTCCGGCGGCGAGCTGCAGCGCGTCTGCCTCGCCTCGGCCCTGGCGCTCGCGCCGCAGCTCCTGCTCCTCGACGAGCCGACCTCGCAGCTCGATCCGGACGGAGCGGAGGCGTTCCTGCAGGCGGTGGGGCGAACAGGCTGTGCGGTCGTGCTCTCGGAGCAGCGCGTCGAGCGTGCGCTCGCGGTCGCGGATCGGGTGCTCCTGCTCGAGGAGGGCCGGCTCGTGCTGGACGCGCCGGTGGCCGAGGCACGAGCCTGGCTGGCACGCAACCGGCCTCGTTACGCGGGTGGCATCGAACCCGCCGATCCGCCGTCGTATTCCGGCGACGGAGACGAGGTGCTGCGCCTCGAGGGGATCCGGCATGCCTACGGCGACGGCCCCGAGGTCCTGGACGGGCAGAGCCTCGCGGTGCGCCGCGGCGAGATCGTCGCGCTCGAGGGCCGAAACGGCAGCGGCAAGAGCACGCTCGCGAAGATCGCTGCCGGGCTGCTCGAGCCGCGGGCGGGCATCGTGCGCCGTGTGGGTCGAGCCACCTATCTGTCACAGGATCCGGGGCGCTACCTCGTCCGCGAGACGGCGCTCGAGGAGGTCGCCCTCGGCGTCCACGGCGACGAGACACGAGCGGCAGCTGCGCTTGGCGAGTTCGGTCTCGAGTTCGCGACCCACCGCCACCCGCGTGATCTCTCGAGCGGCGAGCGGGAACGTCTCGGGATCGCGGCCGTGACGGTCTCCGAGCCCGACCTGCTCGTGCTCGACGAGCCGACGCGCGGCGTCGATCCCGACCGGAAGGCGGCTCTCGCCGACTGGCTCGTGCAGCGGGCGCAGGCGGGTACGGCCGTCCTCGTCGCCACGCACGATCCGCTGCTTCCCGCGCACCGCCGGATCCGGCTCGACGCCGCCGTGGAGGTTCCGCTTGCGGCCTAGGCTCGCGCTCGCAGGATTCGTCTCGCTCGGGCTCGCCGGGCTCTCCTGGGCCGTCGTCGACCCGGCCGACGGCGGTCTTGCGACACTCCTCGCGGCGTTCGCGCTCGTCGCCGGCGGCTTCGCCTGGCTCGAGAGCGGCCGCGACAACGCCCGCGACCTGACGCTGATCGCGACGCTCGCGGGCATCGCCGCCGCCGGGCGCGTTCTCTTCGCTCCTCTTCCCGACGTGCAGCCGGTGACAGTGATCGTCGCCGCCGCCGGTGTTGCGCTCGGGCCGCGGCGCGGCTTCGCGGTCGGTGCGCTCGCCGCACTCGCCTCGAACATGTTCCTCGGCCAGGGCGCCCACACGCCGTGGCAGATGCTGGCCTGGGGCGGCTGCGGCGTCCTCGCAGGGCTCTTTCGCGTGCTGCTGCGCCGCAGGCTGCCGTTTGCGCTCTTCTGCGCCGCGCTCGGGATCGCCTTCGGCACTGTGATGGACCTCTGGCTCTGGTTCGCCTTCTACCCACACACGACCGCCGCGCTTCTGACCGTTCTCGGCGCCGGGGTCGCCTTCAACATCGCACATGCGCTCGGCAACTTCGTGCTCGCCCTCGTGGCCGGACCGGAGTTGAGACGCGTGCTCGACCGCCACCAGCGACGGATCCACACCGAGGTGGTGTGGGCGTGAAGCTCCTGCTCGTTCTCGTCTCGGCGGTGGCCTTCGCGGCGGCGTCCGCTGTCGCTGCGCCGACGCCGACGGCTGCGCCGGCCGCCTACCTTGCCGCCGGCCAGAGCGCGAACGGGGGTTTCGCGGAGCAGGGCAGGCAGCCCGACTCGACGCTCACCGCCTGGGGCGCACTCGCACTCGCGGCGGCCGGCGGGTATGCCGACGAGCGGGCACGGGCCGCGGCCTTCCTCGAGAACGGAATCGCCCAGTCACCGACGGACGCCGATCTCGCCTTGCGTGTCGTGGCGCTGTCGGCCCTCGGCCGCACGGTCGACGCTGCGCTGCTCACGCGTCTGAGCAACCACAAGCCGGGCGTACTCGTGAACGAGACGATCTGGAGCCTGCTCGCGCTCCGGGCTGCCGGAGAGCCCGCACCGGCGGGCCTCGTGCGAGCGGTGCTGGCAGCGCAGGCACGGGGCGGCGGCTTTCCGTGGTCGAAGGGCGGCAAACCCGACTCGAACGACACGGCCGCTGCGATCCAGGCGCTCCGCGCCGCCGGCATCTCCGGGGCGCCCATCCGCCGGGCCGCACTTGCGTTGCGCGGCTTCCAGGTGAAGAGCGGCGGCTTTTCGCTCCTACGAGGGCGTGATCCCGACGCGCAGTCGACGGCCTGGGCGATCCAGGGGCTGCTCGCCGCCGGCTTCGCTCCGGGCAAGCCGGCCTTCCGCTTCCTCGCCCGGCTGCGCCGCCCCGACGGGAGCTACCGCTATTCGGTGCGCTACGCGACGACGCCCGTGTGGGTGACGGCGCAGGTCGTTCCGGCGCTCGCGGGGAAGCCGTTTCCCCTCCGCTAACGGGGATACGATACGGCGCGTGATCCGCCTCGCCGTCTTCGCCGCCGCCGCAGCCCTCGTCCTTCCCGCGGCCGCGGGCGCGGCGGGGAAGCTGACGTTCAGCGACGCCCTGCCGCGCAACGGCACCACGCAGGTGTCGGTCACGGTGCACCGGGCGGCCGCGTTCAGGGTGCTGATGCGGACGTCGACGCTCGGCCGCACCCGGCTCTACCTGCTCGGCGCCCATGCCCCGAAGGGCGGGCCGCTGATCGACACGAAGACCTACGACTGCGACGGCACCGCCGGGTCGTGGTATTGCAAGGGCGCCTTCGAGCGGCTCTCCGCCGGGACGTACACGTTCAGGGTCGTCTTCACCTCTAGCGTGCCGCAGAATCCCGGCGATCTCGTGCTGACGCTCCGCTGGTAGGAGCGTCGGGAGCAGGGCCGGGCCGCCGCTAGCATCGGGTGGTGGCGGTCGCACCTCACGACGAGCTCCTCGCCGGGCTCAATCCGGCGCAACGCGAGGCGGTCCTGCACGTGGACGGTCCGCTGCTCGTCGTCGCGGGTGCGGGCTCCGGCAAGACGCGCGTGCTCACGCATCGCGTCGCCCACCTGATCCGCGCGCACGGCGTCAAGCCGAACGAGATCCTCGCGATCACGTTCACGAACAAGGCCGCGGGGGAGATGCGCGAGCGGCTCGAGCGGATGCTCGGCCGGCAGGCGCGCGCCGCCTGGATCCTCACCTTCCACGCCGCCTGCGGCCGGATGCTGCGCCGCGAGGCCGAACGGATCGGCTATACGCCGAGCTTCACGATCTACGACCAGGCCGACCAGGTGCGGCTCGTGCGCGCCTGCCTCGAGGATCTCGGGGTCGACCCGAAGCGGTTCACGCCACGGGGGATCCATTCGCAGATCTCGAACGCGAAGAACCAGCTCGTCGGGCCCGAGGAGTACATGAGCCGGGTCGCCTCGTTCTACGACAAGACGGTGGCCGAGGTCTACGACCGCTACCAGCGGCGGCTCGCCGCCTCGAACGCGGTCGACTTCGACGACATCCTGATGCTGACGGTGGAGGTTCTGGAGCGCTTCCCGGACGCGCTCCGGCACTGGCAGCACACGTTCCGCTACGTGCTCGTGGACGAGTATCAGGACACGAACCACGCCCAGTACCGGCTCCTGCAGCTGCTCGCCGGAGAGCACGGGAACGTGTTCGCAGTGGGCGATCCCGACCAGTGCGTAGTCGAGGGCACGCTCGTGACCATGGCGGACGGCGGATTGCGGCCCGTCGAGGACATCCGACCGGGCGAGCAGGTGATGTCCTGTCTGGGGAGTGGCAGGTTCGGCCCGGCGCGCGTCGTCAACGTGCATCGCTCGCGGAGGCGATCCGGAATCGCGATCGCCACTGGATCCGGAAGGAGAATCGTCTCGACGGCCGAGCACACACATTTCGCGGGCTTCAAGACGGGCTGGACACCTCAGCTACACATGACGTACCTGATGTGGAAGCGCGGGGTCGGCTTCCACGTAGGCACCTCTCGGACCTATACGGACGCACGAACCGGAGCGCTTCCTGGCCCTCAGCTGCGAATGAACGGCGAGCACGCCGACGCGACGTGGGTCGTCTCTGTCCACGAGACGGATGCAGCGGCACGCGCCGCCGAGACGATCCTCTCTGCGCAGTTCGGGCTCCCGACGCTGCCGTTCGTCGCACGCCCGACGGCTCGACGCGCGGATCGCAGCCTCGTCGGAGATCAGCGGCTCCTCAGTGACGTCTTCGCCTCACTCGACACCGAGACCGGCGGCCGTCGACTCCTGCGTGAGGAAGGGTTGAGCTTCGATCACCCCCATTTCACGGCGGCGACGACGACCGAAGGCTCGCGGGTGCGGCGGCGGCTGACCGTGTCGTTGTGCGGAGATCCGCGAGGCTCGGGCCCGCAGCACCGAATCTCGCTCTTCGGCTCTGACGAGGAGGGACGCAAGGCGCTCGAGAGTATCGGTCTACCGCTCCGGTCTGGGTACAAGGGCTCGACTGGCTGGCGGCACGAGTCCTCGTTTGCGAGTTTCGCGCACCTTGTCGATCGGGTGGAGGACATCGAGGCCGCGCTGGACGTCTCGGTGCGCTTCACGGCGAGACTCGCTGGACAGAGCGACTCGCCCACGAAAGACCGGAGCTCGCTCCCCTTCATGCCTGCATCGGCGATTCGGCCGGGCATGCTGATGTTCACCGAGGAGGGGACGTTCGACGTCGTCGAGCACGTCGAGCGCGTCGAGCTCGATCGACCGGTCTACGACCTCGACGTCGAGCGTACCCACAACTTCGTCGCGAACGGCATCGTCACGCACAACTCGATCTACGGCTTCCGTGGCGCCGACATCTCGAACATCCTCGACTTCGAGCGTGACTTCGCGGGCGCGCGCTCGATCGCGCTAGAGCAGAACTACCGCTCCACCAACGCGATCCTCGGCGCCGCGAACGCGGTGATCGAGAACAACCGCGACCGCAAGCCGAAGCGGCTCTTCTCCGACCTCGGCGACGGCGATCCGGTGCAGGTCGTCGAGGTCGAGGACGAGCACACGGAGGCGCGCTTCGTCGCCGCGGAGATCGCCCGCCTCGTCGAGGGAGGCTGGTCGGCGAGCGAGATCGCGGTCTTCTACCGCACGAACGCGCAGAGCCGTGTGCTCGAGGACGTGCTCGTGCGCCAGCAGATTCCCTATCAGGTGATCGGCGGCCCGCGCTTCTACGAGCGCGCCGAGATCAAGGATGCGGTGGCCTACCTGTCGGCGATCCACAACCCGGCCGACGCCGTCTCGCTGCTGCGGATCGCGAATCGTCCCCGGCGCGCCATCGGCGACACCTCGCTGCGGAAGCTCGTCACCCACGCGGATGCGCTCGGGATCAGCCTCTTCGAGGCGATGGGCGACCCGGAGGCGGCCGGACTCGCGACCGCCGCGGTGAAGGCGGTGCGCGGGTTTCACACCCTGATGCTGTCGCTCCGGGCCTCGGCGCAGGAGCTCGAGGTCGACGAGCTCGTCGAGGCGGTGCTGCAACGGAGCGGCACGCTCGCCGCCTACGAGGCGGAGCGGACGATCGAGGCGCGCGGCCGGCTCGAGAACCTGGAGGAGCTCGTCGGCGTCGCCCGCGAGTTCCGGGCCGAGCGTGAGGAGCCCACCCTGGCGGCGTTCCTGCAGGAGATCTCGCTCGTCTCCGACCAGGACACGCTCGCCGACCGTGAGTCGCTCGTGACGTTGATGACGATCCACAACGCCAAGGGGCTCGAGTTCCGCTGCGTCTTCCTGATCGGGATGGAGGAGGGGATCTTCCCGCACTCCCGCTCGATCGAGGACAACGAGATCGAGGAGGAGCGGCGGCTCGCCTACGTCGGCATGACCCGCGCCATGGAGCGCCTGACGCTGACGCACGCGATGGCGCGGGCGCTCTATGGCCGGCGTGAGTACAACCTCCCCTCGCGCTTCCTGGACGAGCTTCCGCACGAGGTCGAGCGGGAGCGGCTGCGGCCCGCCTCCTGGTCGGGCTACGGCAGCGACCGCCAGACACGTCCGTCCGCCCCGGGTCGCGACGCGTCCGAGATCCCGTCGCTCCAGACCGGAGACAACGTCCGCCACGGCTCGCTCGGCGAGGGCGTCGTAACGCGGATCGAGGCAGGCGGGCTCGTGACGGTTCGCTTCGCGAAGGACGGCAGCGAGCGGAAGCTGATGCTCGAGTATGCGCCGCTCGAGAGGATCGGCTGATGGCGATCCGCATCCGGAAGCCCCGCGACCAGGGCGAGTACGTGCGCGCGCTCGCAGGTATCGGTCACTACTTCGGCGGTGCCTGGAGCGGCGAGAGAGCGGAGGAGTTCGCGCGGCTGACGACCCACGAGCGCATGTTCGCTGCGCACGACGGAGACGACGTCGTCGCCGGTGCGGGCTCGGTCGCGTTCGAGCTCGCGGTGCCAGGCGGCGTGCTGCCCTGCGCCGGAGTCACCGCGGTGGGCGTCCTGCCGACCCACCGACGCCGTGGGATTCTCGGGCGCTTGATGCGAGCACAGCTCGAGGACATCCGCTCGCGGGGAGAGCCTCTCGCCGCTCTCTGGGCGTCCGAGGAGACGATCTACCGTCGCTATGGGTACGGCCTCGCATCGCAGGATGTGATGATCCGCATCGACCGGGATGCCTCGGAGCTCCACGCCGATCTGCCGCGTCTGGGCAGCGTCCGCCTCGTCGAACACGACGAGGCGTTGCGGGTGTTGCCCCCGCTCTACGACCGGATCCGACGCCGGACGCCAGGGTCGCTCTCGCGTTCCCGGGACTGGTGGGAGTTGCGCAAGCTCGACGACAGGCCGGAGCGCCGAGCCGGGGCCGGCGAGCTGAACCGTGCCGTCCTCGAGATCGGAGGCCGCCCTGTCGGCTATGCGCTCTACCGCGTGAAGTTCGCGTTCTCGGATGCGACCAACATGAGCGAGGTCCGCGTGCTCGAGGCGTTTGGGGAGACGCCGGAGGCGACTCGCGAGATCTGGCGCTTTCTGCTCTCGATCGACTGGGTGCATGAGATCGTCTGCGACGTGCTTCCGGCGGACCATCCGCTCTTCCTCCTTGTCCAGCGCCCGAACCGGCTCAACTGGAAGGTCTTCGACGGCCTCTGGCTCCGTATCGTCGACGTCGAGGCGGCTCTGGCGGGACGGTCGCTCGCGGTCGACGGGCAGGTGACGATCGACGTCTGCTCCGACCCGCTCGTACCCGAGAACATCGGCACCTTTACGCTCGCGGACGGGGCAGTGCGGCGGACGCGCCGCCGTGCGGACGTCCGCCTCGACGTGCAGGCGCTTGCGTCCGCCTACCTCGGCGGCTTCACGTTTGCCGAGCTGGCGCGGGCCGGACGCGTGGAGGAGGTCGCACGCGGTGGCATCGCCAGGACGGATGCGGCGTTCCGGGTCGCGGCGAAGCCCTGGTGCCCCGAGATCTTCTGACTGCGTCCGGAGACGGGTATCCCGTCCCGACCCGACGACCCTGAAACTCGGCTAGACTCCGTTCCTCGTGGGCGGTTAGCTCAGTTGGGAGAGCACCAGCTCGACAAGCTGGGGGTCACTGGTTCGAGCCCAGTACCGCCCACTGAACTTGGCAGTGCGCAAACCTCGGGCGTGACGATGCGGTAGGTCGGGAGGATCTCCGACCTGCCGTTGACGCGGAGGTCTTTGATCAGCAGTCGGAGGAGGGCTTTCGCCTGCTTTGGGTCTGCTTCGGCGATGGTGTGCTCGAGCTGGTTGGCGACGGCTTGGAGGTCGGCGCGGTCGGGCGCCGTGTCGGCTTCTCGGGCGAGTTGCTGGGCGAGGTCGGCGTCTTGCTCGCGGAGGGCGTCGAGGCGCGTCTCGAGGGCGGATACGCGTGCTTGGAAGCGGCCGCTGTCGAGGTCGCCGCATTCGAAGGCGTGGTAGTAGCGGTCGAGGGCGCGCTCGCCGCGGCGGATCTCCTCGGCGAGGGAACGCCGCCGCGCTTCGAGCTGTGGACGGTCGGCTTGTTGCCTGGCGACAGCCTCGTCGACGGCTGTGCGGATGAGTGCTCCGTCGCGGTAGAGCGAGGCGAGCTGTGTGAGCACCGCGTCTTCGAGCTTGTCGCGTGCGATGCGCTCGCCGTCGCAGCCAGCGCGGCCGAGCTTCTGCCTGCCGGAGCAGGCGTAGTAGTGGTATGTGCCGCCGTTGCCGCGGGCGGACATGCCGACGTACGCACGGCGGCAGCGGCCGCAGCGGATCAGCCCGGTGAGCAGGTAGTCGCCGGGGTTGCTGCGGCGCAGCGCCATGTCCTCGCCGCGCTCTCGAAGCAGCCTGCGGGCACGGTGGAAGGTGACGTCGTCGATCAGTGGTTCGTGAAGTCCGGGAAGGCTCTGGCGGCGCCAGATCACGCGGCCCAGGTAGGCCTCGTTGTGGAGAATCAGCTGCACGACCGCGGGCTGCCACCCAGCGGAAGGCGCGGGCGCCTGCTCGGCAGTGAGCGTGCGCGCGATCGCGGTGGTCCCGAGCCGGCCTCGCGTGTACAGCTCGAAGATCCGTCTCACGACCGGGGCTGTCCGCGGGTCGGGGACGACGTGCTTGTGCTCGTCGCGGCGGTAGCCGAACGGGAGCCGTCCGGTGGGCCAGCGGCCTTCCTTGGCGCGCCGCTCGATGCCAGCGGTGACGCGGTCGACGATGGTGGCGTGCTCGAACTCGGCGAACACCGCGAGCATCTGCAGCATCATCCGGCCCGCCGCCGAGCCGGTGTCGAAGGGCTCCGTCGCGGAGCGCAGCGTCACGCCGGCTGTGTCGAGCTCTTCGGCGAGCTGGGCAAGCTGCCGCACCTTCCGGGAGAGCCGATCGACGCGATAGACAAGCAGCAGGTCGATCGCGCCCGAGCGCGCGAGGTCGAGTGCGGCTTGGAGGCCGGGCCGGTCGAGCTTCGTCCCCGTTGTCTGGTCCTGCTCATGGGCGACGATCTGCCAGTCCTCCTGCGCGGCGCAGAACGCCTCCAACCGTTCGCGCTGCGAGTGGAGCGAGGTGGGCTGGTTTTCCTCGTCAGTCGATATGCGGGTGTAGAGGCAGACGTGTGTCACGGCCATGGCTCCTCCTCGACGTCGTTCTCGCGGTCGTCCATGGAGCCATCGACCGGGGACGAACGCAAGTCCCTCTTGGTGACGCCGAGCGGGGAGAGGCGCTCCCAGAAGTCGCGTTGCTCGTGGCGCCAGCGGCGGCCGAGCGCGAGCCTCAGGTCGGCCGTGCGGAACTGCGAGCGAGCTGGCAGTTCGCTCAGTGCTCGTGGTGGCTCGCCGGGCCAGTTGATCGGCTGCCAGATGCGCGCGAGCGGGCCATCGCAGAGCAGGGCACGCACGGTGGTCGCGAAGATCGGCCAGCGCCCGAAAGCGAGGGAGCCCTCATCGCTACCCGATGCCGGGAGGCGGCGGAGTGTCTCGAGGCGCCCATCGCCGGGGACGACGAACAGGACGCTGCGCGGTTCGCGGTCGTGGTAGCGGAGCTTGCGCTCGGCGATCCGGTAGCGGCGGAGCTTCTCGGCGAGGCGCTCTCCGGGCTCAGTCGCGCGATCCCACTCGACGAGACACTCGATCACGGCGCCCGCCGCCGTCTGTAGAAGCAGCCCGGCGTCAGGACGGACGCGCCGCTCGAGCCGCTCGGCCGCCGCCCGCGGCCCGGACCACGCCCTCACCACCAGCGGCCCGTCGTTGAGCGTGGCGGCGATGAGGTCGGTGACGAAGCGGTTCGCCTCCAGCCGGTGCGCCAGCTGCCGGTGGGAGCCCCAGTCGTCGCGGCGTTGCCAGCCGAGCCGCTTGCGCTCCACGCCGAGCAGGGCGGCGACGAGGTGGGCGCCAGCCTCGTCGAGCAACCAGTGCGCCTGCGGCTTGCCAGCACCGAAGCGCGACGGCGGGTAGAAGCGATCGAGCACCCGCTCGCGATAGAGGAAGAGCAGCCGGTCCTGCGCTCGCCGCTTCGAGGAGAAGAAGAGCAGCGTCAGCTGATCGGTCGCCAGCAGCTGCTGCTCGTAGAGGCAGAGCGCGATCTCCCGATCGCGCTCTGTCACGTGCCAGGCGAGCTCGGCCAGGCGCTCCGCGCTCACGCGCGGAGCGCGAGCGGACTTCCAGGTATTACGGGTCGGCCCTTGTTTGTCGGGGTTGCCGGTCTGCCGGATCACGCGGCCTCACGCGCGTTTCCGCGTCTCTCCGGAAGCGGAACGACGCTGACGGAACCGCCGTCGATAACGCTGCCGAAACCGCCTGGAGAAGACGCTCGGCGCTTTCGAGCAGCGGCGTCCAGGAGCAGCTCGGCCAAGAGCCGGACCGCCTCGTGCTCCTGTTCGTGGGTGATCCGGACCAAGCGCGGCTGTCCAAGCCGTGGTTGCTCGCAGGGGATAGACGATGTCGTGTGCCCTGGTGGGCGGCCAGTCTGATCGCTCAGGTTGTCGGGGCCAGCGGAGGAGCGCTACGACCCGAAGACTGCTCTGTCGATCTCACAGTCGGCTGACAGTTCGCTGACAGTGCGCAGGGTCGCGACGCACGGCGTCCCTCTACGACGAGCTGCTGAAGCTGCGTGCGTCTCAGTAGTTCCAGCGCAACAGGCGCTGGCCCGAGAGCTCCACAAGTTCGCGGCCGTTCGGGTGCTGCCGGGTCGGCGTGAAGCCTTCGATGCGCCCCACCAGTGCTCCTGCCTCGATATCCCAGATCGTAAGTCCCTCGACCCCGGCAGCGAATAGGCGGCGGCCGTCGCTGAAGAAGGAACCGCTCGGGCCGGCGAACGCGGCCAGTTCGCGGGCGAGCCTCCAGGCGCCGCTGGATGCGTCACGCTCCTCGGCGGTGAAGATTCGAGCGCCGTCGATCATCCGGTCATCGTCATCCCCGATGCCGCTGATGGCGATGTTGCTCGAGTCGAGCCAGCACATGCCGTGATTCCAGTAGTAGTCACGGTAGGCCAGCGACATCTGGCTCAGGCCGTCTTCCGATTCCCAGACGTTCGACTCGAGCCATCGCGCGAGATCCCAGACCGTTGGAATGCCGACCGGGTGCCAGACCCAGCCATCGTCGAGGATGCGCCGCCCATCCGGGCTCACGATCAGCCGGCCATGGAAATAGTCGAGGTAGTGCTCCGGTCGCTCCTCGCCACGGCTGTAGCTCGTCGGGCCACGCTCGGTCAGCAGCTGACCCGTTTCTGCGTCCGAGGCGTCGAGCCGATTCCACGCGGTTCGGTGGATCGCGACCGTACGCCCTTCGTGTTCGACAAAGGCGAATGAGAACGGCACCGTCTCGGGGTGGTAGTCGCCGCCGTGGAGTTCGATCGTGCGGCACCCGGTCCTGAGGTCGTACACGCTCCCGTGCTTGCCGTAGTCGTGGACGATCGCCGCAAACGTCGCGTCGACCGACACGTGTAAGCGTGGCGTCAGCAGGTGGCCGGCCCAAGGCTCGTGGTCAGGCTCCGCCGGGGGTAGCTCGACGGAGCACACCTGATCCACGCCGCTGGAGTCAGCGTCGAGTCGACTGACTGAACCTTCCCGACGAACGATGAGCCAGGCAGCCTGCTCGCTCTTGATGGGTGCGAAGTCCAGGACCTCGCCCGGCGGCCAGGGGAATCGCGTCTCGCTGATGCTTCTGTCAATCGATTCGAGCCTCACCAGGACCTCGGGCGACCCGCGGACGCCACGCAAGTCGCCTAGATCTTCCTCAAGCACTGCGCGGCAGGCGTCGCAGATCGAGACGATCTCGATCGTTTTACCGGCCTCGCGGCGCGATGCGCACTCCGCGCACAGGAGGTCCGCCTCGAGCCCAACGCCCGTTAGCCAGCGGTAATACGCAACTCCCCATTCCAGCGGCCCAGCGAGATGCGGGCACGTCTGCGCCCGCTCCAACTCCTGCACGTGATCGCACGCTGCGCGCGTCTGAGGAACGCCACTCTCGGCCACAGCAACAGCCTATGCGCCGCTACTGCGAGCCTCGGTGATGGCACCGGACACGCTCTTTCGGCGCAGGGAAGCTCGCGGCCGCGCGGCTACGCTGGCCTCGTGGGGCTCCTCGCGGTTGATGTGTCCGGTTTCGGCGTCGTGATGAGCGCCGACAGCCAGCCGATCGAAGCGCTCGGAGGGCAGTCGCGCGTGCTCACGCAGCAGGGAGGTCTGACGAGATGCCCGATCGTGATCCGCAACGAGGGCGGGTTCGCCGGGTTCACGGGGTACGTCGGCACGGAGGAGATCGACGGTAGCCCGACCCGGGATTGGCTTACTGCGTTCGGGTCGCAGCACGCCGGTGTCAGCCTCGCCGACTACGCCGCTGCGCTCGGGCGGGAGCTGACTGCGGTGTGGAAGGCCCTCGGTCTCCGATCGGTGCTGGAGATTCTGATCAGCGGAGTAGAGAACGGCGATGTGCGCTTCTGGTACGTGCGGAATAGCCAGGGCCTCAACGACCACGACTGGACGTACAAGGCGCCGAAGCCGGACTTCGACGTCGTGGACGACTTGGACGGGCGGTACATGCCGAGGGATCTTCAGCCAGGCCAGACGAAGGAGGAGCTTCTTCGTGAGCGGACGTACTCGTTCCGGCAGGGCGTCTTGCTCCCAGCGGCGCCCATCTTCGACGCGTTCGGTCAGATCCTGGCGATGCTCTACACCCATGGCGTCGACGGCTTCGAGCCGGTCGGCTCGCTGGACGACCTTGCGTACTTCGCTCGGCAACGGATGGAGTTCTTGAAGCGCCTGTCGAGCAAGAAGCACGGCATCTATACGAAGTCGCCCGCCCCGCTCGGCGGGGAGGTTCACGTCCTCGGAGTCGACCGCAAAGGTGTGATGAAGACGTATCCGAAGATCCGGGGGCAGGCCAAAGTGATCTAGCTGACTCGTCCACGGCTGCCGGTACTTTCGGAGCGGTGGTCACGATCAACGGCAACGACTATCGCCTCGTCCTCCTCGACACGAACGCGCTGAGTGAGTTCGCGAAGCAAGGCGACAGCTTCCGTCACTTCCTGGCGTGGTCGAGCGCGGAACCGATGTTCGTCCCGTGCTTCTCGCTCTTCAGCGTCCTTGAGATGCGCGGGCGTCCCGATGTGTACGGACGCTTCAAGGAGTTGTTCCGGGTAATGCCCTGCATGCTCGTGAAGAGTCACGAGCAGCTGTTGGATGACGAAGTCCGCTGCTACCCCGATCCCTCGGGCATCGACCCCACGTTGCTCGGCTTCTCGTTGCTGGGAGGCGAAGGCATGGATCTCGCCCGTGTCCTCGATACGGCGTCCGCGGACGAGTTCTTCCGCGGCCGGGAGAAGTACTGGAACGATGGCGCCCAGGACATTGTCGAGGGCATCGCGTCACTCGTTGCGAACTTCCCCCCAGACGGCAACACGTATAGGCCCGACGAAGTGAGGCACTTCGTTGAGATGGCGGGCTTCTCGCAAGTCGCGATGCGCCAGCCCGAGTTCGCGAAGCAGATGGTCGAGATCGAGAACGAGGCCGTGAGCCTGCGCGTTTTTCTGTGTATCGGTGGGTGGTTAGGTCTGGTCGGGGATGCG
>CAZOMP010000024.1:0-8456 GCA_964581085.1 uncultured Gaiellales bacterium
GCCGCTTCCGCCAGAACCTGCTCGGCAAGCGCGTCGACTACTCCGGCCGTTCGGTGATCGTGGCAGGCCCCAACCTGAAGCTGCACCAGTGTGGCCTGCCCAAGCTGATGGCGCTCGAGCTGTTCAAGCCGTTCATCATGAGCAGGCTCGTGGAGCGGAAGGCAGTCCAGAACATCAAGGCGGCGAAGAAGCACGTCGAGTCGATGTCGCTGGACGTCTGGGACGTGCTCGAGGAGGTCATCGCCGAACATCCCGTGCTCCTGAACCGGGCACCGACGCTGCACCGGCTCGGGATCCAGGCCTTCGAGCCGATCCTCGTCGAGGGCAAGGCGATCCAGGTGCATCCGCTCGTCTGTCATGCGTTCAACGCCGACTTCGACGGCGACCAGATGGCCGTCCACCTGCCGCTCTCGGCGGAAGCACAGGCGGAGGCGCGGATCCTGATGCTGTCGGCGAACAACATCCTCTCGCCGGCCCACGGGCGCCCGCTCGCGACCCCGACCCAGGACATGGTGCTCGGTGCGTACTATCTCACCTACTGCGACCACGACCTGTCGGCCACGACCGCTCCGGAGCTCGCAGCACAGCTCGGCAAGAAGGGGCTGAAGCGGTTCCGCAGCGAGGACGAGGTCGAGTTCGCGGTCGAGTCGCGGGAGATCTCCCTGCAGGATCCCGTCGAGTACCGCTGGGATGGCGAGCTGCTGCTGACGACGCCCGGCCGCGTGATCTTCAACGCGGAGATCCAGCGCTCGCTCAGGGAGGCCGTCCACGGCGACGAGCCGGTCACGCACACGTTCATCAACGGCGCGCTCTCGAAGCGGGAGATCGACGTCTTCATCGCCGGTCTCGTCGACGCCTACGGCGCGCACGCGGTCGCCACGGTGCTCGACACGATCAAGCAGCTCGCCTTCCGCTTCGCCACCCAGGCGGGGATCACCGTGTCGAAGAACGACATCGTGATCCCGCCCACCAAGGAAGAGATCCTCGCCGAGTACGAGGCCCAGGTGCGCAAGCTCGAGCTCGAGTACCAGCGCGGCCTGATGACCGAGGACGAACGGCACGAGCGGATCGTGGCGGTCTGGACGGAGGCGACCGAGCACGTCGCCAACGCCATGAAGGACAACCTCCACCAGACGAACTCGATCTTCATGATGGCCAACTCCGGCGCCCGCGGATCGTTCAACCAGATCCGTCAGCTCGCCGGCATGCGCGGCCTGATGGCCAATCCGAAGGGCGAGATCATCGAGCGCCCGATCAAGGCCAACTTCATGGAAGGCCTGTCGGTGCTCGAGTACTTCATCTCGACGCACGGCGCCCGCAAGGGTCTCGCCGACACCGCCCTGCGTACGGCGGACTCGGGCTACCTGACACGGCGACTCGTGGACGTCTCGCAGGATGTGATCATCCGCGATCTCGACTGCGGCACCGACGAGTACGTCGAGCTCGAGGCGACTCTCGACGGCAAGCTCAACTCCAGCGTTGCCGGGCGGATCCTCGCGGTCGACGTCTTCAAGCCGCTCAAGGACGGCAAGCCGGGCAAGACGCTGATTCTCGAGGCGGGCAGCGAGGTGACCCTGCCGGTGCTGCGGGATCTGCTGGACGAGCTCGAGGAGCACGCGGAGGGCTACAGGGTGCCGGTGCGGTCGGTGCTCAAGTGCAAGAGCGAGCACGGTGTCTGCCGGGCCTGCTACGGCACGTTCCTCGCGACCGGCTACATCGCGGAGGTCGGTGACGCCGTCGGGATCATCGCAGCGCAGTCGATCGGCGAGCCGGGCACGCAGCTGACGATGCGGACGTTCCACACGGGCGGTGTCGCCGGAGCCGACATCACGCACGGTCTGCCGCGCGTGGTCGAGATCTTCGAGGCACGGAACCCGAAGGGAGCGGCCACGGTCGCCGAGGTCTCCGGCAAGGTCGAGGTCGAGGACGCCGAGCGGACGATCAAGGTGACGGTCGTCCCCTCGACACTCGACGAGAACGGCGAGCCGATCCCGGCGAAGGAGTACAGCTTCCCACGGCGGACGCGTTTCCTCGTCTCCCATGGCGACACCGTCGAGGCCGGCGACCCGCTCAACGACGGTTCGATCGCCCCGGCGGAGCTGCTCGCGCTGAAGGGCTCGACGGCTACGGAGCTGTACCTCGTCGGCGAGGTGCAGAAGGTGTACAAGTCGCAGGGCGTCGACATCCACGACAAGCACATCGAGCTGATCGTGCGTCAGATGCTGAAGAAGGTGCGGATCGAGAGCGCCGGCGATACGCCGCTGCTCCCGGGCCAGCTCGTCGACAAGGCGGTACTGGCGCGTGCCAACGACACGGCCCGCAAGGCGAAGCAGGAGGAGGCGACCTTCGAGCCCCTGATCCTCGGGATCACGAAGGCCTCGCTCGCGACCGAGTCGTTCCTCTCGGCCGCCTCGTTCCAGGAGACGACGAAGGTGCTCACGGACGCGGCGATCGAGGGCAAGATCGACCGCCTGCTAGGCCTCAAGGAGAACGTGATCATCGGCAAACTGATTCCGGCCGCCACCGGCCTGAAGAAGTACCGGGGAATCACGATCGAGCCCTCCGAGCCGCTGCCGTCCTCCATGTTCGCCGCCGAGGCGCAGGAGTTGCTTGCAGCGCTCGAGGAGATCGGTGACGGGGAGATCGATCTGACGGCGCTCGGGCTCGGGCTCGAGGATGAGCTCCCGCTCGAGGACGCCCCACCGGAGGCGACCGACGAGGCGTAAGCGAGGCTCGGTGCGGATGGAGAGAGGGTGCCGACGGGCGCCCTCTCTCCGTTCCGGATCAGGCAGCGGTCCCTGTGCTGCCGCGGCGGCGTAGTGACCGCTCGGCCCGCTCGTAGAGCGAGACGGCGTCGTCGTCGGGGGTCAGCTCCGAGACGCCGTGGTGGAGCGCCACCCGGACGGCGCCCGGCCGCCCATTCTGGAGCGCGGCCTGCAGGCGAGCGGCGAACGCGTCTGCCTCCATCCGACCGGCGTCGCGGAGGACGGCTGCGAACTCGTCCACGCCACAGCGAAAGACCTGCAGCCCTGGGCCCGCGACCGCACGCAGCCCGTCGGCAACCGCCGCGACGACCGCATCCCCCTTCGCCGCTCCGGACATCCGTGTGATCCGGGCTAAATCCGCGATCTCGACGAGACAGACGGCGAGTCGCCGTCCGTGCCGGCGGGCGCGTGCCACCTCGACCGTCAGCGTCTCGTGGAGCGCCCGGCGGGCGGGCAGTTCCGTGAGCGGATCGCCGGCCCCCGGCGGGGAATCGAAGCTCTCGCGCCCCTGCGCACGGCCGAGCGCCTCGCCCAGCTGGCGCGCAATCTCCTCGAGGGTCGTGAACTCTGCGCCCGTGACAGGGGGCTCCTCTCCGAGCCCGAAGACCGTCAGGAACCCCGCCCGCGCCTTGCCGACCACGAGCGGAACGGCGATCGCCGAACGCAGCCGTCCGTCGGCCCACTCAGCTGCGTAGTGGTAGGAGACGGCGATCGCCCGGACCGGGCCGTCGTCAGGCGGTGGCGCCACCGAGGCGTAGCGGTCGATGCCGGCACAACCCGCATGCCGTTCGCCGTCGAGATCCGCGGTGGCACTCGCAGCAGTGGCCCCGGAGAGCAGGGCAGCAGCCTCCGCCCCGCGCGTCAGCAACTCGTCGAGGTCGAGCGCCTGAGCGAGCGACTCGACGATGCGCGCGCGCACCGCGTCTGCGTGGAGACGGTCGACCGCGGTCGAGAGGTCGACCGAGAGCTCGTCCATGCGGGCGCCGAGCAGTCGGAGCCCGTCTTGCAGCAGCCTGTCCGACCTGCGGCGGCTACGCGCCACGGCGACCGTGACGAACGCGACTGCCGTGAGCGCTGCAAGGGCTGCGACAAGGGCGGCGGTGGCCGTCGTCACGAAGGAGAGCCTACTGGCGCAGGGTCATGCGTCGTCCTCGCCGACGAGCCTATTCTTCCCCGTCTCCTTTGCGACCCGGGCGAGGTGGCTGACGCGGGCGAGCAGCGAGGTCCCCGTGTCATCGGCTCGCAGGAGCGCCAGACCGCTCGACATCGTGATCGGGCCGACGTCCTCGTCGGGCCCGAAGCGGAGATCTTCGAGATCGCCCGCCAGCCGCCGATAGACGCGGCGGGCATCGTCGAGGCGCGTCTCCTCGAGGATGACGAAGAACTCGTCGGCGCCGCCCGAGTGTCGGAAGACGGGGTCGCGCAGCGATGACCGCACGACCGCGCCGAAGCCGGCGAGCGCGTCGTCGCCGGCGGCGTTGAGCCGCGGGTGATGCTTGTTGATCTCGCCGAAGTCGTCGAGGTCGATCTGGATCACCGAGAGGGGCCGGCCGGTGCGGCGCGCGGTGTTGATCGCGCGCGGCAGCGCATCCGCGAACGCTCGGGCGCTACCGAGCCCCGTCAGTGGATCGGTGGCCGCCTCGGCGATGACGCGCAGGTGCTCCATCGCATTTGCAACGGCCGGCTCGGCCCGCGCAGCGATCTGCGCGAGCAACTCGGCGTCCTCGTCGGAGAAGGCGTGGGGGACGGACGAGAAGACCTCGAGCGAGCCTCCCGCAAAGGGAACCGCAAGACCGGAGCGGAGTGCTCCCGGCTCGGGTGCGAGCCACGAGACGATCGCGTGTGCGTAGCTGGACCCGTCCGGCGGGCCCGAGAGGAGGGGAGGATCGGCGCTCACACGTCCGCGGGTCTTCGTCGCAGGCCCCTGATCGGGTCGGGGCGCGTGGATCCGGGCGCCGTCGAGGGACGAGAGCGCCCCGGCCGCCTCGAGCGTGCGCTCGAGCACCTCGTCGAGGTCGAGCGTGCGGTAGATCGTGTCCCAGGAGCTAGCGCTGCCATGTCGGGAGGAGAGGACGTCGTCGATCTGTCCGCTGATCCCCGAGAGCGCGTCCTCGATCCCCTCGAGCTTCGGCCGCAGCCGGGCCTCCTGGGCCCGTTGCTCACGGCGGAGCACGACGAGAACGCCGAGCAGAACGACTAGACCGACGAGAGCCGCAACGACCGCAGTAATGCCTTCTCCTTCCCCTGGGCGAACTCTAAGCGGGAGGGAGGATGTTGTATACGGGCACCGCCCCCGGCCGATGTTCGCTACACTCCTTCTCCGCACTGGCGGGCGTTCCGCCTGCCGGTGAAGCAACGAGTTTCAAACCTCGACGAGATTCAACCCAGGAGCGTCAGGAGTCGCGTGCCCACCGTCAATCAGCTCATCCGCAAAGGTCGCAAGGCCCCCGTGGCCAAGACGAAGACCCCGGCCCTTCGCGGTGCGCCGCAGAAGCGCGGTGTCTGTACGCGTGTCTACACGACGACGCCGAAGAAGCCGAACTCGGCGCTGCGCAAGGTCGCGCGCGTCCGGCTCACGAACGGGATGGAGGTCGGCGCCTACATCCCCGGGGAAGGGCACAACCTCCAGGAGCATTCGGTCGTGCTCATCCGCGGCGGCCGCGTCAAGGATCTCCCGGGCTTCCGCTACAAGGTGATCCGCGGCGGCCTCGATACCTCCGGTGTCTCGGATCGCCGGCAGGCACGCTCGAAGTACGGCGCCAAGAGGGGCTCGTAGTGCCGCGTCGCGCAGAGATCCAGCCGCGCCGGCTCGAGGCGGACTCCGTCTACGGCTCGACGCTCGTCACCCAGGTCGTGAACTGCGTCATGCTCGACGGCAAGAAGTCGACGGCGGAGCGCATCGTCTACGACGCGCTCGCGCTCGCGTCGGAGAAGACGGGCAAGCCGGCCCTGGAGGTGCTCGAGGGTGCGGTCAAGTCCGTGACACCGGTGCTCGAGGTACGGTCGCGCCGTGTCGGCGGCGCCAACTATCAGGTTCCCGTCGAGGTGCCGCAGAGCCGTGCTCGCACGCTGGCGATCCGCTGGCTCGTGCAGTACGCCCGTGAGCGCCGCGAGAAGCACATGGGCGACAAGCTCGCCGGCGAGTTGATGGACGCGCTGAACCAGCAGGGCGGCGCGTACAAGAAGAAGGACGACATCTACCGCATGGCGCAGGCGAACAAGGCCTTCGCCCACTATCGCTGGTAGAGGCGGAAGGAACCATGAGCGCAGTAACGTCGAAGAGCGGGGCAGCACGGACCGGGCTCGATCACGTCCGCAACATCGGGATCATGGCGCACATCGACGCCGGCAAGACGACGACGACGGAGCGGATCCTCTACTACACCGGTCGCACCCACAAGCTCGGTGAGGTGCACGAGGGCGCCGCGACGATGGACTGGATGGCGCAGGAGCAGGAGCGTGGGATCACGATCACGTCGGCGGCGACGACGGCCGAGTGGCGCGATCATCGAATCAACATTATCGATACGCCCGGGCACGTGGACTTTACCGTGGAGGTCGAGCGATCGCTGCGCGTCCTCGACGGCGCCGTCGCCGTGTTCGACTCGGTCGCCGGAGTGCAGCCCCAGTCGGAGACGGTGTGGCGCCAGGCCGACCGCTACGGCGTACCCCGGATCTCGTTCATCAACAAGATGGACCGCACGGGCGCCGATTTCTTCGCCGCGGTACAGTCGATGCGCGACCGCCTCGGCGCCAACCCGGTACCGGTCCAGATTCCGATCGGGCAGGAGGAGCACCACCGGGGCGTCGTCGACCTCGTCGAGATGCAAGCCGTCGTCTACGAGGACGACCTCGGACAGACGTTCACCGTCGGGGAGATCCCGGCCGAGCTCGTCGAGCAGGCGCACGAGTACCACCACGCGCTGATCGACGCGATCGCGGAGTTCGACGACGAGCTGATGGAGAGCTACCTCCTCGACGAGGAGTCGGTCACGCCGGAGTTGATCCGCCGCGCGCTGCGCGCGGGCACCCTCGCGAGCGCGATCACGCCGGTCCTGCTCGGCTCCGCCTTCAAGAACAAGGGCGTGCAGCCACTGCTCGACGGCGTCATCGACTACCTCCCGAGCCCGCTCGACGTGCCGGCTGTCCAGGGTGTCGATCCGAAGACGGATGAGGAGCTCACGCGTCCGGCGGCGCTCGACGCGCCCTTCTCGGCTCTCGTCTTCAAGGTGATGTCCGACCCGTTCGTCGGCAAGCTGACGTATTTCAGGGTCTACTCGGGGCAGGTCAAGTCGGGCGACCGGGTGCTCAACACGACGAACGGCCGCACCGAGCGGATCAGCCGCATCCTGCAGATGCATGCGAACCACCGGGAGGAGCGCGAGGAGATCGGCGCCGGCGAGATCGCAGCAGCCGTCGGCCTGAAGCAGTCGACGACCGGTGACACGCTCGCGGCCGACAACGCCCCGATCGTGCTCGAGCAGATGTCGTTTCCCGATCCGGTCATCTCGGTGGCGATCGAGCCGAAGACGAAGGGCGACCAGGACAAGCTCGGTCAGGGCCTGCAGCGCCTTGCCGAGGAGGATCCGACCTTCCGCGTCACCTCCGACGAGGAGACGGGCCAGACCCTGATCGCCGGCATGGGCGAACTGCACCTCGAGATCATCGTCGACCGGCTCATGCGCGAGTTCAAGGTCGACGCCAACGTCGGTCGGCCTCAGGTCGCCTACCGTGAGACGGCGGGTAAGCAAGTCGACCGCGTCCAGGGCAAGTTCGTGCGTCAGACGGGCGGCTCCGGTCAGTACGGCGACGTGATCATCAACCTGATCCCGCAGGCGCCGGGCGCCGGCTACGAGTTCGTCGACAAGATCGTCGGCGGCAAGATCCCGCGGGAGTACATCAAGCCTGTCGACGAGGGCATCCAGGAGGCGATGAACGCGGGCGTGCTCGCCGGCTACCCGGTCGTCGACGTCAAGATCGAGCTGGTCGAAGGCTCCTACCACGAGGTCGACTCGAGCGAGCGAGCGTTCAAGATCGCCGGCTCGATGGCCTTCAAGGAGGCGCTCAAGCGCGCCAAGCCGAAGCTGCTCGAGCCGATCATGGCCGTCGAGGTCGTCACGCCGGACGACTACCTCGGTGATGTGATGGGCAACCTGAACAGCCGCCGGGGCCGGGTCGAGTCGCTCGAGCCGGTCGGCAACTCGCAGTCGATCAAGGCGAGCGTGCCGCTCTCGGAGATGTTCGGCTACGCGACCGACCTCCGGTCGATGTCGCAGGGCCGGGCGACCTTCACCATGCAGTTCGACCGGTACGAGGAAGTACCAACCACAATTGCAGAAGCAATTGTGGTTAGCAATAAGGAATAAAATGCCCCTGTTAATTTCCACATTTATTTTTTACCGGAGGTAAAAAATATGGCGAAGCAGAAGTTCGAGCGGTCGAAGCCGCACGTCAATGTCGGGACGATCGGCCACATCGACCATGGCAAGACGACCCTCACGGCAGCGATCACGAAGATCCTCGCCGAGCAGGGAGGCGGCGAGGCGGTCGCGTTCGAGGACATCGACAAGGCGCCGGAGGAGCGGCAGCGCGGGATCACGATCAACACCGCGCACGTCGAGTACGAGACCGCGAACCGCCACTACGCGCACGTCGACTGCCCGGGCCACGCCGACTACATCAAGAACATGA
>CAZOMP010000025.1:0-6578 GCA_964581085.1 uncultured Gaiellales bacterium
GTCCCGACCCCACCGGACGAACCAGTCAGATACACAGAAACCCGCGCACTACCGAAGATCCGGTCCGTGCCTTCCTCGTCGCCGTAGACCGTGAAGCCGATCCCCTGGGTCAGGAAGAACGCGTTTGCGACCCGCACGCGTTCCTCGAGCTGCGCCGGGCTCAGCGCGGCGAGCCGTTCCTCGAGCAGCGTGTAATGCGGTCGCGCAACCCCGGGTGCGGCAAACATCTCGTCGAAGAACCTTCCGAGGTCGTAGCCGACGGTCAGGCCGTCGCCGGACCCGGCTGCGACTTCGGCGCCGCTGACCGGTCGCTGGAACTCCACCGTGCTCCTTTCGCCTGGCCCCTCGCTGCTGGCGCGACAGCCTAACGTCGGAGCTCAGCGGGGCGCTACCGTCCCGGCGATGGCCCGTCCCCGCTATCCCAGGTCGAGCGGCCCTCCGCCGCCGCCGCTGCCGCCCGTCGCTCGCACCGTGGGGCAGCTCGTCGCAGAGACGCTCCACCTCTACGGCAACCACTTCCTCCGCGCGCTCCCGCTCGGACTCGTCGTGGCCGTCGCGGATCAGGCCTCACTCGGGCTCGCGCTCGGGGGCAGGGTCGTCGTCCTGCTCGCGGCGGCGCCGTTCTTCAGCGCCGCCTATGCAGCCGCGACCGCCCTCGTCCTCGAAACGAATCCGGAGCGTGGTGCGTGGCTCAGGGCGGTCGTCGTCGGCACGCTCGTCTTTCTGCCGGCGGCGTTCTTCTTCCCCTGGTTCGCACTTGCGGCGGTGGTGATTCTCGCCCTCCTCGGCTTCGCCGTCCCAGCGGCCGTCGCGGAAGGGCTCGGCATCCGAGCTGCCGCCGTGCGCTCGGTCGTCCTGGCACGCGCCGACCTCGTCCACGCCGTCGCGGGCCTGGCGACGCTCGTGATCATGTTCGGGATCACGCGCCTGATGATGGGGTTCGTGCTCCGCTCCCAGGGCGACAACACGCTGCGGGTCTCCATCTTCCTCGCCGACGCCGTTCTCGGGCCGATCCTCTTCCTCGGGGCGGCGCTGCTCTATCTCGACCTCGCAGCGCGCGTGGGGACGACGCGGGAAGAGCGGCGCGCCGCCCGGCTCGCCCCACCCGACTCCGCGCGACCCGACTCCGCGCAGTAGAGTCGCGCACGACGTACCCGTCGCAGAGCTCGAGTCGAGGAGGCCCGCCGTGCCGCTGTACCTGCTGTTGACGACGTTGACCGAGAAGGGTGTGCAGACGCTGAACTCGAACCCGAACCGGCTGCGCGAGGTGAACCGCGACGTCGAGGAGCTCGGCGCCCACATCCTCCACCAGTGGGCCTCGCTCGGCGCCTACGACTTCGTCAACGTCGTCGAGGCGCCCGACGATCTCACGATCGCCCGCGTCTCGGTCGCGCTCGGGGCCCGCGGCAGCTCCAAGATCGAGTCGCTGACCCTCGTCCCCGTAGAGGATCTCCTCTCCTCGCTCGACCGGTAGTGCAGGCGAAAAGGCTCTTCTAGCGGTCGTTCTCCACCGCGAAACCCGTGGAGCGCGGCTCGAGCAGGAGCGGGCTCGACGGCAGGTCGGGTGCGGGGTCGAGGTTGAAGCCACCAGGAGCGACGTCGTTCGGCGTCGAGGGGTGGAAGAGGGCTGCGAGCAACTGGATCTGGTCGCGACCGACTCCCAGCTCGAACTGTCCGCCTCCGTAGGCCCCGATTCCGTTTGCATCGCAGTAGTCGTACGCGGCGAAGAGGCGTTCGACGGACCCGAAGCGGGACGGCTTCACGTTCACGGTCCGCGGCGGCCAGCGCAGCGCCTCTATGTCCTCGACCGAATGGATGACCGCATCCCAGGTGACCCGGCCGGAGTGCGGCTCGAGCACCTCGATCGTCTCCGGCGTCAACGCCGGATCCTCGAGCCAGGCGTCGGGCAGGCCCTCGACGACACGCCGGTACAGGTCCGCGTCCGGGACCGTGTCGACCGAGGTGCCGTGGTACTGCCCCTTGAAGTCGACCGAGTCGACGGCGCCGGTCGCGGCAAGCTCGGAAATGAGAGCGTCCGTCCAGTGCCGGGTCGCGTCGAGCTTGAAGCGGAGCCCGGGATAGAGCGTGCGCCAGGAGTCGAGGCGGGCAGTGGTGGCCGGTTCACCGAGGCGCATCGAGACGACGAACTCGAGCGGTACCGTGGCCCGCCCGACCGCGTCGCCGAGGGAGCGCCCCGACTGTCGGAGGGCGAGATCGAGGGCGGCGCTCTCGAACGCCCAACGGCGGTAGTCGAGATACGCGTGCTGCTCGGGCGCGTCGTCGAACAGCGGCTGGGTGGCGAGATGTCGGGAGAACGTCGCGAGCGTCCAGGTGCCGGCGAGGGGCAGTATCGGGCCGCGCTCCTGCTGACGGTCGTGCTCGACTGCGTCGTAGGTGACGTCCTCGCCGAGTCCTTCCTCGCCGGCGCCGCTGAGGCGGATCACGGTCGTCTTGCGAAGGAATCCGCTCGAGACGTGCTGCTCGAGCCCCTCGAGGGCGTACCCGTCGACGACGAGGGAAAGCCCCGAAACCGAGTCGTAGAGGCTCATGCCGGCGCTCCCAGTGCCGCCTCTGCCGCTGCGATCGCCCCGGCGAGCCCCGCGTTCTCGACGATCAGGTCGCGATTGACGCGACGCGTCTCGCCCCCCGAATGGTCGTGCAGGTAGGAGAGGACGAAGGGCGTCACCGCCTGCCCGCGGACACCTTCACGCTCCGCGATCGCAAGCGCCTCCTCGATCAGCGGGGTCACGTCGAGGCTTTCCGAGGGAGCGCGTCCGACGAGAAGCGCCTTGCCGCCGAGGCGCCAGTGCGCGTCCGCGATACGGGCGATCTCGGTCGCGTCATCGGAGCGGGTCGAGACCGCCGGGCCACCAAGGGCGTCGTAGAAGAGCGGCAGCGTGTCCGTTCGGTAGCCGATCACCGGGATCCCGAGTGTCTCGAGCACCTCCGCCGTCGCCGGAACGTCGAGCAGCGACTTCACGCCCGACGATACGACGAGCGCAGTGTGACGGGCGACCGCACCGAGGTCGGCCGACACGTCCGGCGGATCGGGGAAGCCGCGGTGGACGCCGCCGAGCCCTCCGGTGCCCATGAAGCGGATCCCGACTGCGGCTGCAGCCGTCAGCGTGCCACCGACGGTCGTCGCGCCGACCGTACGCTGCACCGCGCAGGCCGCGAGGTCGCGGGGGCCGAGCTTCCGAGCCTCGGGCGTGAACCGCTCGAGGTCGTCGCGGTCGAGGCCAATCCGGATCTTCCCGTCGAGGACGCCGATCGTCGCCGGAACGGCGCCGCTCGCCCGTACGGCTGCCTCGCTGGCGAGGCCCGTCTCGACTCCGTGCGGAGCCGGGAATCCGTGCGCGACGAGGGTGGTCTCGAGGGCGACGACGGCGCGGCCCTCGGCGAGCGCCGTCCGTACTTCCTCGCCGACCTCGAGTAGCTCCATGGTCACCCGGCCGACACTAGCGAACCGCGCCCGGCATCGAACCGGCCTGGCGTACGCAGCGCACGCCCGCCTCGAGCGCGAGGTCGGGGCCGCCGACGAGATACCCGGCTGCGAAGGCGTCCCCCGCGCCCGTTGTGTCGAGCGCCTCGACGGCGACAACGGCTCGCTCGACGCCGCCGAACGATGCCCCGGCGGCGCCCCGCTTGAGGATCCAGAAGGCCCCGGGCCAGGCGCCGCCGATGATCCCGTCCTCGTCCTCGTTCGCGAACACGATCTCGGGGGCAAGCCGTACGAGGTCGGCGCGGAATCGCTCGGGACCGTAGTCGCGGATGGCGCTCCAGGATGAGAGATCGATGCTGATCCGGGCGCCGTTCTCGCGCGCCAGCTCGACGGCGCGAGCGGCAGCGAACCGGACCGGCTCTCGGAGGAGGGCGTAGCCGGAGACGTGGAGGAGCTCGCAGCCGCTGAGCCAGGACGGATCGACCTCCTCGGGACGAAGGTCCGGCGCGACGCCTCTGTCACTGCACATCGTCCGGTCGCCTCCCGGCTCGACGAGCGAGACGATGACGCCGTTTCCCTCCGGCTCGAGGGGGCCGACGACCTCGACCCCGAGCTCACGCAGGTGGCGCGCGGCGAGCTCGCCGGCGTCGTCCCGACCGCGCTTGCCGAGAAAGCGGGCGCTGCCCCCGAGGGTCGCTACCCAGGCGGCTACGTTCGCAGCTTGCCCGCCGGGCCGGAGCACGATCCGCGAGGTCGCGTCGGCGCCCGGTGCGAGCGGCTGCTCCAGCCGCACGATCACGTCGAGGACGAGGTCACCGAGACAGCAGACGGTCATCGCCTACGATCCTTCCATGTCCGCCACCGCTGTCGCAGCAGACTCGCCAACCCGGGGCTGCTGATGGCACGGAAGGAGGAGGACGGGAGCAAGCAGGGCAGCGGACGTACGATGCGGTCGCTGCTGATCGGGGGTGTGCTCGGCGCCTCGGCGGCCGCAGCAGCCGCACGGCGGCTCAGACCGCGGGCGCGGAGGCGTGAGCGACCCGCGGGGCTCGGCGCCTTCGAGAGCGCGCCGTGCTATCGGGAGGTATCCGAGCGGAGACGCAGCGACGGCTCGTAGCCGCGCAAGGCGCGGTCGGCGCGCTCGATCGTCTGCAGGTTGATATCGGCGTCGCCGATCCCGAGCGAGCGCCCCACGAGCATCGCCTTCGCGGCAGCGGTGAGATAGGCGTCCTCCGTGCGAACGGGCTTCACGGTGCGGATCACGAGGAACGGCCCGAAGACCCGCGTGGTGAACTCGCCTGGGGGTCCTGGATTGCGGTTTTCGATCTCGAGCCGGGGATGGAGGTTGTTGTGCTCGCTCGCATCGAGCACCCAGACGCCGCGGCCGAGCGGCTTTCGCTGCCGGTCGAGCACGCGGAGTGCGAGCGTCGAGTCGGCTCTTGGGAGAACGATGTCGGAGAAGGAGCGGTTCAACTCCCAGGCACCGAGGAAGAGCGGGTCGTAACCGAAGAGGAGGTCATCGGGACGGCTCGTCGCGGCGAGGTAATGCTCCGCCTCCGCTCGGGTCGCCTGCCGCTTGACCGGCTCCCAGTTGAACAGCTGCGGCGTTCTCTGGGAGGCCCAGCCGACCTCGAAAGCGACGAGGACGGTGGTCGCGAGTGCCACGAGCACCCCTCGCCGCCGCGTCGCTTTGAGGATCCCGGCGGCGACGAGTGTCGCGAAGAACGGCAGGACGAAGATCAGATGACGGGACTCGGGTGAGGTCGACCCGCCGAGGCGAGCCGCAAGGAACGCGACCACCGGGACGCCGATCGTGCAGAGGGAGAGCGCCCGTGACTCCCTACCGACGACGAGCAGTCCGAGCGTGGCGAGCAACAGGACGACCACGAGGACGGGCCAGCGGCCGCTGCTGAAGTCACCGGCGGTCGTCCAGAGGTATCTGACGATCGCCCACGGTCCACCGAGCTTTGCACCACCGCCGCCGACGCCGACGTCGAAGCGCCCCGCGAGGACGAGGTCGGTCAGCCAGAACGGGATGCCCGCGACGGCCACGACGACGAAGGCCACGACCGCCTGGCGGATCCGGTCACGGCGAGAAACGACGATGAAGACCGCTTGTGCGGCGAGGACGAGTGCGCCGTAGGGGTGGGCGGCGACCGTGAGCAGCGCGGCCGCTCCCCAGCCGAGCCAAGAACGGTTGTCTCCGCGGTCGAGAGCTCGGAGGAGGCAGAGGAAGCACGCGAGCGAGAGGAAGAGGAAAAGGCTGTACATCCGCGCATAGACGCCGTGGAAGAGGAACACCCAGCTTCCGGCGACGAGTGCAGTGGCGACGACGGCGCTCGCCCGGTCGGTGAGGCGGCGGGCGAGCAGCGCGACGAGCGGCAGACTCGCGACCGCAAACGCGGCCGAGACGACGCGTAGGCTCCCGAGCCCGAGCCCGAGATGAGCGACCGCGAACGCGATCAGGAAGTGGAGCGGAGCGCCCCCGCGGTCACGGGTGACGTGCTCGATCACGCCGCCGAGGCTGTCCCGGCCGACGAAGAGCGCGAGCGTCTCGTCCTCGTGCGGCGCCCACGCCATCAGCTGGTGTTGGAGGAACGCGGCTGCCGCGACGGAGATCGCGGCGATGGCGAACCAGAAGCGGTGGACGCTGACGAATGCCCACGCCGAATCGATCTGGGTGCGGGGTCTCTCGCGGGCGTCGATCGTCTCAGTCATCGGCTTTCGGCCTGCATGGTCGCTGGTAGATTGGCCGCCTGATGCCGATCTACGAGTACCGCTGTCCGAACGGGCACACCTTCGAGCTGTTCCAGAAGATGAGCGATCCGCCCGCTCGGACATGTGAGGTCTGCGGGGCGAGCCCGGTGGAGAAAGTGTTGTTCCCGGTGGCGGTGCATTACAAGGGGTCCGGGTTCTACACGACCGACTACGGGCGCGGCTCGCGGAAGGCGTCCCGCGATGGGGAGGGCGGCGCCGGCGGATCGTCGGAGTCGAGCCCCGGAACCGCGAAGACGGAGTCGACCCCGAGCTCGACCCCGAGCACGGGCGCGAGCGACACCAAGAAGACCGCCACCGACTGACATCCGGGCTGAGCCCGGATCCACCGATCTGCGCGGGCGGTGCGTTCGTCTGGGCT
>CAZOMP010000026.1:0-6031 GCA_964581085.1 uncultured Gaiellales bacterium
ACCTCATCGCCTACGACCACTGACCCCAACGCTCGGACGGAATCACTCATCTAGGCCGGAGGCTCCGCTCCCCTGGCGACATTGGCGAGCGCCGTCAGGAGATCGATCGGAATCGGGAAGACGATCGTCGAGTTGTTGTTCGACCCGATCTCGAGCAGCGTCTGCAGGTAGCGCAGCTGCACGGTGATCGGCTCCTTCGCCATCACCGCGGCCGCATCCTTGAGCCGCTCGGAGGCCTGGAACTCACCCTCGGCGGAGATCACCTTTGCCCGCCGCTCACGCTCCGCTTCTGCCTGGCGCGCCATCGCGCGCTGCATGTCGCCCGGGATCTCGACGTCCTTCATCTCGACGATCGAGACCTTGATCCCCCACGGGGAGGTGGCGTCGTCGATGATCGACTGGAGGATCGAGTTGATCTTGTCGCGCTCCGAGAGCAGTTCGTCGAGGACGTGCTGACCGAGCACCGAGCGCAGCGTGGTCTGCGAGATCTGGGACGTCGCTGCCATGTAGTTCTCGACCTGCACGATCGCGGCCTTCGGCTCAACGATCCTGAAGTACGCAACGGCGTTCACCCGCACGGGGACGTTGTCCTTCGTGATCACCTCCTGCGGCGGCACGTTCAGCGTCACGGTGCGAAGATCGACCTTCACGATCTTGTCGACGATCGGGATGATCAGGAACAACCCCGGGCCCTTCGGCTCCGGGAGCAGGCGCCCCAGCCGGAAGACGACAGCCCGTTCGTACTCGCGGGCGATCTTCACCGCCGCGAAGAGCAGCAGGATGACGAGCAGGGCGACGACGGCGACGGCGATCAGCGCGATGTCCACGGTTTCCTGTCCTCTCGATGGGTGTGCTTCGATCCTACGGACAGAACCGATCCTGGCGGAGTCTTCCCGTAGGCGTAGCGGCGCGAACCGCCGGCGTCACGCTGGACGGGGCCCTCTGCGGTGAGCAGCACCGGGCCGAGTAGACTCGGCGCCGATGCAACCCTCCTTGCGCAAGCAGCGTCCAACAGGCACGGCGCTGCGGCCCTCGCAGTCCGTGATCCACGAACGGCTCAGCGATCCCATTCTCGTGACACGCGCCAAGGACGGAGACGAGCTCGCGCTCGCCACACTGTGTGAGCGGCACGCCCCCCGGGTGCAGCGGCTCGCGCTCCACCTGCTCCGCGACCCGGAAGACGCCCGCGACGCCGCCCAGGAGTCGCTGGCGAAGGTCTGCCTCAAGCTCGACCAGTTCCGGGGCGAAGCCGCCTTCACGACGTGGTTGCATCGCCTCACGGTGAACGTCTGTCGCGACCATGCGAAGCGGCGCGACGTCCGCCGACACGACGCCCTCGCCGACGATCTCGCCGCGGTCGGCGACGCCGGTTCCGGGCGCGAGGCGGAACTTTCGGAGCTGCGGGCAGACCTGCGCGTGGGGCTCGCCGAGCTACCGGCCGCGCAGGCGCGCGTACTGGTGCTGAAGGACGCGCTCGGGTTCTCGTTCGAGGAGATCTCGGCGGCGTCGGGGATGCCGGTCGGCACGGCCAAGTGCTATGCCCATCGAGGGCGCGCCGCCATGCGCGAGCTACTCGAGGTGGAGGTTCCCGCGTGATCCCTGCCGCGCCGTTCGGCAAAGAAGCGATCGAGGGCATCCTCCCTCACCGCGACCCGTTCCTCCTGCTCGACGAGGTGCTGGAGCTCGATCCCGGCCGCAAGGTGGTGGCAACCAGACTCGTCCGCGAAGACGACTGGTGGTTCCCCGGCCACTTCCCGGCTCGGCCGGTGATGCCAGGCGTCCTGATCGTGGAGGCGATGGCACAGGCCGGGGCCGTCGCCGTGCTCGTCGAGGAGGAGAACCGCGGCAAGATCGCCTTCTTCGCCGGCATCGACGACTGTCGTTTCAAGCGGGTCGTCTCGCCCGGCGAGACGCTGACCCTGACGTGCGAGATCGATGCGCTGCGCGGCCCGGTGGGACGCGGCAAGGCGACCGCGACGGTCGATGGCAAGCTCGCGTGCCGCGCCACGCTGACCTTCGCGGTGGAGCGATGATCGGCTCGGCCGTCGGCCCACCGATCGGAATCACCGGCCTCGGCGTCAACGTACCCGCCAGGGTGATGACGAACGACGACCTGGCACAGATCGTCGACACCTCGGACGAGTGGATCCGCGAACGGACGGGAATCCGCGAGCGGCGCATTGCCTCCCAGGAAGAGGCGCTCAGCGACGTCGCGCTGCCGGCGGTACGCGACGCGCTTGCCGAGGCGGAGGCGGACCCGTCCGAGATCGACCTCGTGATCTGTGCCACGGTGACGCCGGACATGCTGTTCCCGACGGCGTCGGCCATCATCGCCGACGTCCTCGAGCTGCGGAACGCTGCCGCCTACGACCTCCTCGCGGGCTGTACGGGCTTCATGTACGGGATCAGCCAGGCGTACGGGATGCTTGCCTCCGGGCTCTCGCGCAAGGCGCTCGTGATCGGCGGTGACCTGCTCTCGAAGATCCTCGACTGGGAAGACCGCTCCACGCTCGTTCTCTTCGGCGACGGCGCGGGTGCCGTCGTGCTCGAACGGGTCGACCATGGCGGCTTCCTCGGCTTCGAGCTCGGAGCCGACGGCGGTGGCGGTATCCACCTCTGCTACCCCGGCAGCGGTTCGCGGCACTTCGACGACCCGCACTCGATCCTCAAGATGAACGGTCGCGAGGTGTTCAAGTTCGCGACGCGGGTGCTCGTCTCGTCCGCGGCCGCGGTGCTGGAGCAGTGCGGGAAGACGATCGACGACGTCGATGTCTACGTACCGCACCAGGCGAACAAGCGGATCATCGACTACGCCGCCGGTAAGCTTGGCATCCCGCCGGAGAAGACGGTCATGAATGTGGACCGGTACGGGAACACGTCATCCGGGTCGATCCCGCTCGCACTTGCCGAGGCACGCGCAGAAGGAAGGCTTCAGGATGGCGCCCTCGTACTGATGACGGGAATGGGCGCCGGCCTCACGTGGGGGTCGGCGTTGATCGAATGGGGAGGCTCTGCGGCCTCCGGCAGTCAGACGTAAGGAGCTGGAGGAGGAACCGATGGGCAAGGTCGCGTTTTGCTTCCCGGGGCAGGGCTCGCTCGAGCCGGGCATGGGCCGCGAGATCGCCGAGGCGATTCCCGCGGCGATGGACGTGTACCGGATCGGCAGCGAGGCGTCGGGCCTCGATCTTCAGAAACTCTGCTTCGACTCACCCGTCGAGGCCCTCGTCGACACCGAGGTGCAGCAGCCGGCGCTCGTCGCGACGTGTCTCGCGATCCTCGCCGCGATCCGCGGGCAGGGCATCGAGCCCGATCTCGTCGTGGGGCACTCGGTGGGCGAGTTCTCGGCGCTCGCCGCGGTCAACGCGCTCGGCACCGGTGAGGCGATCGGCCTCGTCCGCGAGCGAGGGCTCGCGATGGCCGAAGCCGCGAGGCGTCATCCCGGCTCCATGGCCGCCATCCTCGGCCTCGAGGACGAGGCGGTCGAGACGCTCTGCCGCAAGATCGTCGGCGTCTGGCCGGCGAACTACAACTGTCCCGGCCAGATCGTGATCTCCGGCGAGAACGGGGCCGTCGAGGAGTTGTGCGCCGAGGCCGAGAGCCTCGGCGCGCGAAGAGCCATCAGGCTGAAGGTGTCGGGGGCCTTCCACAGCCCGCTCGTCGCCCGGGCAGCCGACCGGCTCAAGCCCGCGATCGAGACGATCCGCTTCCACGATCCGATCGCTCCGTTCATGTCGACCGTGACGGCCAGGATCGAACCGGCCACGCGGCTCGGTTCTCTGCTCGTCGACCAGCTGACGGCACCCGTGAAGTTCACGCAGGCAGCGCGCGGCCTCATGCACGAAGGCGTCACCACCTTCGTCGAGGTCGGGCCTGGCAACGTGCTCTCCGGTCTGATCAAGCGGATCGATCGAGGGGTACGGGCGGTCTCCGTCAACGACCTGGCGAGCCTCGAGAAGGCACGGGAGGCGCTCGCCGCGTGAGCGGGTTCTGCTCGCTGGAGGGGAAGCTCGCGCTCGTCACCGGTGCCTCGAAGGGGATCGGCCGCGCGATCGCGGAGGAGCTTGCGGCGGCAGGCGCCGAGGTCGTGATCGGCTACCGCACCGGACGCGACGAGGCGGAGTCGCTCGCCGCCGCGATCGGCGGCCGGGCGGTTGAATCTGACGTGTCCGACGGCGAATCGGCCAGGACGCTCGTCGAGGCGGCCGGCGACATCGACATCCTCGTCAACAACGCGGGTGTCACCCGAGACGGCCTGCTCGCGCGGATGAGCGACGAGGACTGGCGCACCGTCATCGACACGAACCTTTCCTCGGTCTTCTACACCTGCCGTGCCGTGGCGCGGCCGATGATGAAGAAGCGTGGCGGCGCGATCGTCAACGTCTCCTCGATCGTGGGGATCCACGGCAACTGGGGGCAGACGAACTACGCGGCCTCGAAGGCCGGGATCATCGGCTTCACGAAGTCGTTGGCGCGAGAGCTCGGCAGCCGGAACGTGCGGGCCAACGTCGTCGCACCCGGTTACGTCAAGACGCAGCTCACAGATGTGCTGCCGCAGGAAGCGACGCAGACGATGCTCGATCAGACCCCGCTCGGCAGGCTCGGTGACACAGCCGACGTGGCGGGCGCCGTCCGCTTCCTCTGCTCGGACGAGGCCTCGTTCGTCACCGGCGAGGTGCTCCTCGTCGACGGCGGCCTCGGGATGTAGCCTGGATTCCCGTGAGCGAGGCGAACGGCAGACGTCGGGTCGTGATCACCGGAATCGGTGGGGTAACGTCGCTCGGCAATACGATCGAGAGCACGTGGGAGGCCCTCGTCGCCGGCAAGTCGGGGGCGGGACCGATCACCCAGTTCGACTCGTCGGACTACCCGGTCCACTTCGCGTGCGAGGTCAGCGACCTCGAGGTGACGCAGTACGTCGACTACAAGGCCTCCCGGCGCATGGACCGCTTCACCCACCTCGCGCTGGCAGCCGCGCGGCAGGCCGAAGCCGATTCGGGTCTCGAGATCGCGCCGATCGCGGAGCGTGTCGGCGCTGCCGTCGCGACCGGGATCGGCGGGCTCAAGTCGTTCGAGTCGTGCGTCGACCAGCTCAATGAGCGAGGGCCCG
This sequence comes from uncultured Gaiellales bacterium, assembly GCA_964581085.1. Lineage (GTDB taxonomy): Bacteria > Actinomycetota > Thermoleophilia > Gaiellales > Gaiellaceae > Gaiella. The sequence continues at coordinate 5,108 of CAZOMP010000026.1, forward strand.
ACCGCGTCAACCCGTTCTCGATCGTGCAGATCATCCCGAACCTCGCCGCCGGCTGGGTCTCGATGGAGCTCGGGACGCGCGGGCCGCTGCTGGCCGAGTGCACGGCGTGCGCAGCCTCGAACATGGCGATCGGCGACGGTCTCGACGCAATTCGTCTCGGCCGCGCCGACGTGATGATCTGCGGAGGCACGGAGGCGCCCGTGACCCGCGTCAGCATCGCCGGCTTCGGCGCGATGCGTGCCATCTCGCGGCGCAACGACGATCCGCAGGCTGCCTCGCGTCCCTTCGACCTCGAACGCGACGGCTTCGTGATGGGCGAGGCTGCAGCAATGGTCGTGATCGAGGAGCTCGGGCACGCGCGGGCGCGCGGCGCGAAGATCTACGCCGAGCTGCTCGGCTACGGAGTCTCGGCCGACGCGAACCACGTCTCCGACCCCGATCCGACCGGCGAGAATCCGGCCCGGGCACTGAGGATGGCGTTCACCGACGCGGGCATCGAACCGGAGCAGATCGACTACATCAACGCACACGGCACCTCGACACCGGCCGGCGACACCGGCGAGGTCCGGGTGCTGAAACTCGCCCTCGGGGAGGACAAGGCGTACCGGACGCCGATCTCGTCGACGAAGGGGGCGACCGGGCACTGCCTCGGCGCTGCGGGTGCAGTGGAGGCGATCTTCACGGTGCTCGCCCTCCAGCGCGGCATCCTGCCGCCGACGATCAACCAGACGACGCCCGATCCGACCTGCGACCTCGACTTCATCCCCAACGAGGCGCGACGCCAGGAGATCGAGGTGGCGGTGTCGAACTCCTTCGGCTTCGGCGGGCACAACGCCTGTCTCGTCTTCCGGCGCTGGACCGACTGATCGCACCGGACCGGGGAGGCCCCGTAATCATCCCTGCGGAGGAGCAGCGGCGGCCTAG